>NZ_JAOXHF010000009.1:0-9344 GCF_025780115.1 Rhizobium sp. TRM96647 | reverse complement strand
AGGCGGCGGAGACGGTGAAGCGGACGCCGGCGGCGCTGTCGTCGGGATCGGAGAAATTGAGGTCGGCGGTGGTGATCCTGTAGCTGCCGCCCTCCTTCACCGTGGCCTTGAGATCGCCGGTGAGCGTCGGCGCGTCGTTGACCCGGGTGACGGCGAAGCTGAAGGTGCCGGCGACCGGGGTCGAGCCGTCCTCGTTGCCGTCCTCGACGGAGACCTTGAAGGACGCCTTGGCCGATTCGGCACCGGAATGGACGAAGCTGACCTTGCCGGCGGCGAGCTCGGCGCCGGTGAAGCTGGTCGCGGCCTTGCCGTTCACCTGGATCTTGCCGTTCGAGGCGGCGGAGACGGTGAAGCGGACGCCGGCGGCGCTGTCGTCGGGATCGGAGAAATTGAGGTCGGCGGTGGTGATCGTGTAGCTGCCGCCTTCCTTCACCGTCGCCTTGAGGTCGCCGGTGAGCGTCGGCGCGTCGTTGACCGAGGTGACGGTAAGGTTGAAGGTGCTTGCGACCGGCGTCGAGCCGTCCTCGTTGCCGTCTTCGACGGAGACCTTGAAGGAGGCCTTGGTCGATTCCGAGCCGGAGTGGACGAAGGTGACCTTGCCGGCGGCGAGCTCGGCGCCGGTGAAGCTGGTCGCGGCCTTGCCGTCGACATGGACCGTGCCGTTCGCCGCGGCGGAGACGGTGAAGCGGACATCCGAGGGGCCGTCGTCCGGGTCGGAGAAGTTGAGGTCGGCGGTGGTGATCGTGTAGCTGCCGCCCTCCGCCACTGTCGCCTCGAGGTCGCCGGTGAGCGTCGGGGGGACATTCGGGGGCGGGCCGGCGTCGATGGCGTAGTTGGCCGAGACCGTCGTGCCGGAGCCGGCATTGCCGGCGACGTCGGTGATGCCGGTCATGTCGAGCGTGATGACGTTGGTGAGGTCCGTGACCCCGAGATTGGCTATGAGCACCGCCATCCAGGTGATGCCGCCATCGGAGGTTACTGGCCCCGACAGCATACCGTTGGGAACGGAGAAGTCGCTGGACTCCAGGCCGGTGACGGCCTCGCTGAAGGTGATCGTGACGGTGGTGGTCTGGAGCGGCGCCAGCACGGCATCGGAGATGGTGATGTCGGCCGTGGGACGGACGGCGTCGACCAGAACGCCGTTGGTGGCGCCGACGGAATTCAACGTCGGCACGACGTCGTTGCCGGTCGGGTCCCGCAGTGTCCCGCCGTTCGGCTCGAGCGGGCCGACAAGAGCGATGCCGTCTGCGTCCCGCAGGCCTTCGGTCAGCGTCAGCCTGAACACCAGCGCCGAGGTGCCGCTGCCGGAGAGATAGGACGCATAGACCGTGTCCGTGCCGATGGTCACGGCGAGCCGCGGCGTGCCGCCCGAGGTGTCGACGACAACGGCCTCGGAGAGGTTGACGGTGAAATCGAGGTTCTGGCCGGCCCTATAGATGCCGTTGGCCGGGGTGGTCACGCTCGCCACTGTCGGCGGCCGGGTGTCGATGTAGTAGGGCAGGGAGTCTGCCGCCACATTCGTATTGCCGGCGATGTCGGCAACCGAGCCCGGCAGGAGATATATATAGCCCGAACCCTCCAAGTCCGGCGCGGGCGTAAAGGTCATCGTGTAGACTATGTTGTTAGTCGTCGAGAGATTGCTGAGGCTCCCGATCAGGGCCGACATGTCGCTCAGCGTGAAGCCGGTTACCGCCTCGCTGAAGGTGACGGTGACGGTCGTGCTTTCCCCAGCAGTAAATATTGTGTCCGCCATCGTGATCACCGCCGTCGGCACGAGGCCGTCGACGCCGATAGCCTTGTTGGCGCCGAGGGAACCGGCCGTTCCCGGTGACGGCAGGGTGAGGATGGCATGTGTGCCGTCGGCATTGCTGACCGTGCCGCCGTTCAAGGTGAGAGCGGTGGTCGAGACATAGTCGAGGTCGGCCGATGTATCGCCTGTCTGAACGGTATAGGCGAACGTCAGCGTATCTGTGCCGCTGCCGGACACATAGTTGACAACGCGATCCGTGAAGCCGGTCTCCAGCAGTAACTGCGGCGTGCCGGTGACGTCGACGGTCTGGTCGAAGGAAACCGTGATGGTGATAACATCGCCGACTTTGTAATAGTCGTCTGGCGATGAGGCGGTGACACTGGAGACCCGGGGAGCGGGCATTGCATAGTCGAACGTGATGTTGTCGAGCCACATCGTGACCCGGCCGGATATCTCGGTCTCGGGGATAATCGTGTCAGCAATCGACAGCGAGGTGCCCCGGCTGATCGCGGGAATTGTCGAGGGATCCATGAACATGGATCTGTAGTAGTATGGCCCGATGCCATTACCATGCAGATTGTCGTCCGCCCAGCGCGTTCCATCGATTGCGACACCGGCCGGCCAGATGCCTTCATAGGCGGGATTGGCATCGATGCTGATCTGGTAGTCGTAGAAGTCGATCAGCGCACCGGAGGCGCTGGTAATGGTAATATCGAACAACGCGTCGCCAAAGGCGGCATCTTCCTGGAAATTGAATCTGCCGCCGCTGAAATCAGCCGTCCAGTTTCCCTGGGCGTTGATGGTGAAGATGAAATCACCGATCTGGAGGGAATTGTCGCCGGACGCTCCGCCCGCCGTTCCGTCGCGAATGTCGGAAGAAAAATCGATCGTCGTCTGTGCCATGCTGCCAGTCCCCTCACGCGCCTTCAGGCGCCCCCGCAAGGCGGCCGCCGGCCGGAACCGCGGTCACCCTGCCCAATGCGTTCTATCCGGCGATCACATCCGCCACTTCAGCCCGATGCGGATCGCGTCGAAGCTGACGTCGTTGTCGAAGCGCGGATTGGCGTCGGCCGGAAAGGTCGCAGGTCCCGTCGCGGTCACCGTGCCGAAGTCGTAGTGCAGGTATTCGAGGCCAACCGACCAATCCGGCTTGAAGCGCCATTCGACGCCGCCGCCGGCGACCCAGCCGCCTTCCGTGCCGCCGCCCTTCACGTCCATCCGGGTCGCGCCGGTGCGGTCGTAGGCGCGCACGTCGACATCGGCGAGCGCATAGCCGCCGGTGACGTAGAAGAGCAGGTCGGAGGCGGCGATGCCGGCGCGCAGGCGGGCGCTCGCGGCCCAGTCGACGTCGAAGCCGGTATGGGTGTCGGCGCTGATCGCCGAGGTGCCGGTGTCGCCGAGGTTCATCAGCGAGAAATCGGCGACACCGCCGAGCACGAAGGCCGTTCCGCCGAGATCGAACTGGTAGTCGCAGCCCGCCTCGAGGCCGCCGGAGAGGCCGCCGTCGTCCATGCCGATCGTCTCGTAGGGCGCGCCGGCGCTGTTCCAGGAAATGCCGCTGCCGCCGAAGGGGCCGTCACGGAAGGGCGCGTCGGTCGCGTCCACGTCGGCGCGGGTGTAGCCGGCATTGGCACCGACATAACAGCCGGTCCAGGACCGGGCGGCGGACGGGGCTCCGGCATCCGCGGCCTGGGCGACGGTCGCTTCGAGCAGGGCTGCCACGATCGAACCGGCTGCAAATATGCTCAGCTTGGACACCTGGATACTCCGGATGAAGGCCTGTGAAAGGGCGGGTGAAATGGCGGCGAAAGGTGGCGGTGAGCCGCCGATTCTGATTTTCCGGGTTTTTCGCTTATCACCGGTTGTAAAGATCGGCAAACCCTAAGGCTCGCGATCACGGAAAATTTGCCGTTCGCGCTCGGGTCGCGCCAAACCTCCCCATCGGCCGCCAGAAATTCATACATAGCTCCATTTTGATACTTGACTCTAAAATTCATGATAACTAATGGTTGCTTCGGCTCGCCCGGTTGCCGGTCTCAGGACTGCAGCCCGACGGCCGACGGGGTGCGAACCGCTGTCGCGGAGCGCCACAGGGCATGGATGCGGGACCGCCGAAGGGGCGAGCCGGCAATCAGAATTTTTTCATCGCTGGACAACTGACCGACGCGCCTTGGCGGGTCGGGCGGCGGAGCTTTGCCGTCGCTGATACGGGGCATAAATTGTTGCGTGAAATCAAACATGTGAGGCCCTTCGCCTTCTGTCGTCAGATTGTCCCTCGTGCAGGGCGGCACCGGCAACAGTCACATTATGACTGGTCATCAAGCTAACTCCTTCAACGCCAGGGCGTGCCTTCCGTGCGCCTCTGAAAGGGATTATCGACATGGCTAATATTACGATCACCGTGGACTCTGCGAGCGGCGTCAACGTCAATTCCATTCTCGACAATTTCAACGGGGGGTTTAGCCCCAATCCGATCACCGGAACCGGCAATGCCGGCGTGTTCGTGCCCAACGGCGGAACGCCTGCGACCAACGACTATGTCGAATACGGGATCCAGCCGCCGAGCGGGACGAACAACGCGCTCGTGGCGCAAGGCGATTTCACCTATGCGACCGGCACCCTCAGCGGCACGCTCGACAGCCTGAGCATCGGCACCGACCTCCTGAACGGCGGCACTTCGGTCGCCTCTCCCTCGGCATCCTTCTCCGGCACCGACCTGAGCCTGGCGTCGTCGGCCCTCACCATCACCGGCCTCGGCCTTTCCGGCTCGGGCGCCGGCAACGCGCTGAACACGACCTTCTTCGGCCTGCTGCAGGGCAACGAGGCGGCGTTCGAGGACTATCTGTTCAACAACGCCTCCAACAGCATCACCTTCAACGGCGGCGCCGGCGCGGATTCGATCACCGGCAGCATCAATGCCGACACGCTGAACGGCAACGGCGGGGCGGACACGCTGGACGGCGGCGCGGGTGACGACACGATCACCGGCGGTGCGGGTGCCGATACGCTCACGGGCGGTGCGGGCGCGGATACGTTCGTGTTTGCGAATGTCGGCCACAGCAGCGTCAGCGCCTTCGACACCGTCACCGAATTCGTGGCCGGTGAGGACAGGCTCAACGTCAGCGCCCTTAACCTCGGCGGCGGCTATTCCGCCTCGGGCGCCGCGGCCGACAGCCTCTGGTACGACAGCAGCGCCGGGAAGTTCTTCGCCGACGTTGTCGGCAATGACGGCGTCGCCGAATTCGCGGTGGCGGTCGGCACGCTGAGCGGAACGCCGAGCGCCAGCGACTTCATCTTCGTCTAATCGCACAGGGACGGACGCGGCCGGGGCCGCGTCCGTCCGTCTTTTCGCAACGGCCAGGTTTGGCTGCGCGCCCATTGAAACGGACCAGGGTGCGTATTTTGGGGATCAGGACATGCAGTACACGTTCGAAGGCTTCACCATCGAGATCGATGACACCATCTTCAAGCAACAGGTCACGTCGGGTGATGTCCTTGCGACCGTGATGTTCACGCCGGATCAGGCGCTCGCCGAGTATTATCCGATGGATGTCACCTACCTCGGTGACGTGGCGGCATTTGCGGGTGATCTCGAATATGAATTTATTCTCTCCGAGGATTTCACCTCGACAATCGGTCTGAAGTTTTTGGCGCGCCAGGATATCGATTTCGGCGACGTGGACCAGTTCCAGATCGCTTTCCGAATCGAATACAGTGTCGACGGGGGCCCTTCGCAATCCACCGGACAGGCTACCATTGACGTCTCCGTCACCGAGACCGGTGAACTCGACTACCTCTCCAACACCACGGTATCGGAATCGGCGCGCTCCGGCTTCGCGTTCGCCACCCTGGCGGCCACCGACGCCGACGGCAACGAGCTGACCTACACGCTGCCCTCCGGCGAGGGCGACAACAGCATGTTCATGCTGAAGACCAACGCCGACGGCTCGATCAGCGTCGTCGTCCGTTCGCCGCTCGACTTCGAGGGCCCGAACGGCGTCGACGGCGTCTACGACCTCGTCCTCGACGTCGACAACGGCAGCGGCCCCGTCCGCCAGATCATCGCCATTCAGTCGACCGACGATCCCTTCTCGGTCAGTTCGGCGCCCACGGGCAAGACCTACATGAGTGTGGTCGAGAACGTCGAGGTGGGCACCGAGGTCGGCTACGTCAAGGAACTCCTGAACGACCTCAGCTTCGTGCCTACGAGCGCGGTCCTGACTGACGACGCCGGCGGGCTGTTCTCGCTGACCGAGCGCGTCGTCGATGGCATCACCCGCTACTACCTGACGGTCAACGGCGCCCTGGACTACGAGGCCGACGCCCTGCATTCGGTCACCATCGAGGCAACGGACGCCGGCGGCGTCGTGCACGAGAAGACCTTCGAGGTGCATGTGGTAGACGCGGCGGAAGCCGGCGACACCGCACGCGGCACCATCACGATCGACGCCAATACGGCACTTGCCGGCGCAAACGGCGGCTTCAACTGGAACACCTATCTCGACAGCGTCTATTCCAAGGTGACCGACAGCCTGCCCGATGGCGTCACCTTCGCCCCGAACGTCTCATCCGAATACACCTACACGTTCTCCGACGGCAGCAAGGTCTGGCTGACCGGCTCGGATCTCGCCTACTACTGGGCCGACACCAACAGCGCCGAAAACACCGGCGAAGACGTCCATGTCGTCGGCGGTACCGTTAAAGGCCTCGCCTTCGGCAACGGCACCGGCACCGAGGTCTCGATCACCGGCCTCGACCTCTCCAACGATTCGAGCCTGATGAACCGCCTCTACGGCGAGGCCAACGTTGTCGCTGCCACCTTCATGCACGGCCCGAATTCCAGCACGCCGGCCGAGATCGAGCACGTCAAGGCGCTGCTTTCCGCCTATGCGCAGAACTTCATCGGCTCCTCCGGCAACGACACCTATGCCGGCACGGTCTTCGCCGACACCATCAGCGGCAATGCCGGCAACGACGTGCTCGCCGGCGGTGGCGGCAACGACACGATCGACGGCGGCGCGGGCACCGATACCGCGATCTACAGCGGCAACCATGACGACTACACGATCGTCAAGAACAGCAACGGCACCGTGACGATCACCGACAACCGCACCGGCGAGGTGACGGATGGCGTCGATACGCTCAAGGGCATCGAGAAGCTGCAGTTCCTCGACGGCTTGATCGATGCACCCAACATGGACCCGACCGGGCTGAAGCTCACCTCCCATATCATTCCGAGCGTGGAAAACATCGCGGTCGCCGAGAACTCGGCAGCCGGCACCATCGTCGGCAACCTCTCGGCGACGGACCCGGAAGGCGGCGTGCTGACCTATTCGCTGACGGACGACGCCGACGGCCTGTTCATCATCGAGGGCAACGTGCTGAAGCTCGCCAAGCCGCTCGGCGACTACGAGACGGCCTCGCAGAGGAGCTACGAGGTGACGGTCGCCGCCACCGACGATGCCGGCAACGTCATCTCCAAGACCTTCACGATCCAGCATGCCGACGCCTATGACGCGCCGGAAGGTACGCTGACGATCGATGCGTCCGGATCGACGGGCGGCATCGATTTCGCGACTTTCATCAGCCAGTACTTCGCCGGCCTGACCAACGGCGCCTTCACCTTCTACGGCGGTGAATCCACCAACCAGTACAGGGATGTCGAGCAGATCGCCTTCAAGTACAAGGAAGGCGGCGTCGACGCGGCCGACCGTGTCGTCCTCGGCGGTACCGATCTCGCCTACGACATGCTCGGCCATGGCATGTCCTACGGGCACGGCATCTCCGGTTCGCTGGACAGCCTGACCTTCGGCCAATGGGCCGGCGGCACGACCGGCACGCCGGGCACCGGCGATGCCGGCCTCATCAAGGGGCTGGCCGAGCAGTTGAAGATCACCGGCCTCGACCTCGATGCCGCACCCGGCACCGGCCACGTGGCCCAGATCAACCTGCTCTACGCGCTCTACAGCGCCGTGCAGACCGGTAACGCGGCCAATATCTATTCGGCGCTGTCGAACTACGCCCAGAATTTCATCGGCTCCAAGGGCAACGACACCTTCACCGGTTCGGCCTACAACGACACGATCAAGGGCGGCGGCGGCAACGACAAGCTCACCGGCGGCGCGGGCGACGACACGATCGACGGCGGTGCGGGCATCGACACCGCGGTCTTCAGCGGCAACATGGCGAACTACACGATCGCCCAGAACGCCAACGGAAGCTGGACCATCACCGACAACCGCAGCGGCTCCAACGACGGCGTCGACACGGTGAAGAACATCGAGAAGGCGCAGTTCGCCGACCAGACGACGGAGCTCGTGACGGAACCGCCGCAGGGCACGATCACCATCGACGCCTCCGGCTCCGGCGGGATGGACCTCGAGACCTTCCTGCGCGGCGGCTTCCTGGAGGTATCGGGCGCCGGCGGCATGCCGACCTTCGACAATGTGGTCGGTCAGTTCGACGGCGAGGAAATGTTCCTGTCCTATGGCGAAGGCGCAGCGTCGAAGTACATCCTTGCCCATGGCGACCTCGGCTACAAGTTCGCCACCCACACCGTGGCCGGCGAGATCAACACGATCGAATACGGCACCCGCGGTTCGGGCAACTTCGACGGCAACGGCTACTTCACCGGCGGCAACGCGCTTCTGAGGATCACCGGCCTGACCTTCGAGAACCCCACCCCCGGCAATCCCGCCGAGGAGGCCGAGATCGAGCTGAACGGCGCGGTCCACAACTTCTCCGTCGCCCACATGTACGGCGAGACCGCGCCGCAGTCGCGTCTCGACCTCTACGCCAACCAACTGGACGAATACGCCCAGCACTTCATCGGCTCGACCGGCAACGACATCTATGTCGGCACGCGCTTCGACGACACGATCGAGAGCAAGGGCGGCAACGACCTGTTCGACGGCGGCGCCGGCTCGGACACGGTCGTCTTCACCGGCTCGCGGACCGGCTATACGATCAGTGAGAACAACAACGGCACGGTCTCGATCAAGAACACCGCCAGCGGTGCGACGACGGTGGTGAACGACGTCGAGTACGCCCGCTTCAACGGCAAGCTCGTCGACCTGGAGACCGGCGAGGAGACGGGGACCGGCGACGCGCCGACCAACATCGCGCTGTCGGCTTCGTCGGTGAAGGAGAGTGCGGCCGTCGGCGCGACGGTGGCCACGCTTTCGGCCACCGATACCGACAGCACCGCGTTCACCTACAGCCTGGTGAACGACGCCGATGGCGCGTTCAAGATTTCGGGCAACAAGCTGGTCGTCGGCAAGAGCCTCGACTACGAAAGCGCGAAGAACCACGCGATCCGCCTCAAGGTCACCGACGAGGCCGGCAACAGCTTCGAGAAGGCCTTCACCATCGGCGTGCAGGACGTGAACGAGGCGCCGGCTGCGCTTGCGCTTTCCAAGTCGTCGGTTGTGGAGAACGCCAAGGTCGGCACGGTCGTCGGCACGCTGTCGGCAAAGGACCCGGAAGGCGGTGCGGTCTCCTACAGCCTGTCGTCCAATCCCGGCGGCATCTTCAAGGTCGTCGGCAACCAGCTGCAGCTGGCCAAGGCCGTGGACTACGAGACGGCCAGGAGCCA
>NZ_JAOXHF010000008.1:0-286454 GCF_025780115.1 Rhizobium sp. TRM96647 | reverse complement strand
AGCCACCACGGATCGCGGGTCATCAGCTATCCCCGTCTTAGCCAAAAAAGAACCGGCGGAATTGCCGCCGGTAGTTCAAGTTCGGGTCCATCAGAACGAGAATATTTCACCAAACTGAAAAAGGCTCGTCAAGCCTGCGCATTGGCACGCCCAGCGGCCGCGCTCATATCGACGGCGAATCGACTTTCTCCCAAAAACAGGCTCTTCAAACCTGAGCAGGGGAGAAGTGAATGTCGCGGAAAGCAGTGAGCCAGTTCGTGATAGCGCCGCCGACGAGGCGAGTGGACGAGTTCGTCGGCGCCCAGGACCGCTTCTCAGCATACCTTTCGGACCACTTCCCAGGCTATGAATTCCGTGTCGCGGGTAACTCCCCGTTCCGCAGCGACGACTTTCACGTTGTTCCGATCATGGGAGATGCCAGGAAACTAGCGACTCCGGACGGCCGTTTCGAGATGCTGGCGCCTCCTGAGCGCGCTCTCCTCGATGAAATCCTTCAGGTCTGCCACCGCTTCGATGTTTCGAAGAGCCGATTGTCGTAGCTTCGATAGCCCCGACGGATCATGCTCCATATCAGCCCCGCCGGCTTTACGGCCTCGCAGACCTGCAATTTCGTTTGGATAGCCGCCGAGGGTGTCGATGCACGGAACCTTCTCAAGCTTTAGTGATTTAGGGACATCGGCAAGGTCAAAAATGGCTTGTGGAATCCCGCTTTGGCCTCGCCGGTGAGACCGGCGTCAATCATCTGCCATGCGGCGCCGGGGTAGGCCACCCTGCCGATGCTGCGGGAACTGCAACTGGCCCCGCGCATTGCTCGACATGCAATAACGGGCCGGCCAGCCGGCCGGCCTTCCGGACCTCTCGAAAACTATTATTTGGCAATAGTGCGTGATCGGCGCATAATTGGGTATCGACGGGTATGGCCAAGGGCCCCGTCGGCTGGGAGTTGGCTTCTTCCGCCCCAATGGGAGGAGCTCTTATGAACTCCAGTTTCCCGCATGATTGTCTCGTCGTCGAAAGCGGCAAGACTGCACCCCTTCAACGCATTGCAGATGGTATCGCTTCCCAGAACTGGTTTCGCCCTACCGAACCTGACCGGGCGTGGCTGGACGACTATCTCGCCCGGCTTTGCGCTCTCGGAATCGTGGGTGAAGACGATCTGGCAGTTTGTGCCATGGCGGCAGCAAAGCACCGGTACAAGGTTTCCGAGGCAGAACACCCCTCCAGTTCGGACGGGATTTACCTCCCCGATGAAGTCGCATTGCTACGAGCGATAGTCACGCTAGTCCGACAGGAAGAACGCGACAGCGAGAAGACGGGACGCTTAGCCCAGCGGACCCTTCGGCTCGATCGCGCTGGCTACCACGATCCAGAAGCATTGCTGAGGATGATGGATACAATCGGCTGATCAGCCGGGACATTGCCCTGTCGTGACATGCCCGTCCACCGGGCGTCCTGTGCTAAGCTGCCAGTGGATTCGTGCCCGGGTTATCGATCGTAAGGCCGGCCTCTTCAATAGCTGCGAGAAAAGCCTCGCGCGCCATTGCGGCTTTAGTTTTCTGCTCCACTGCCTCCAGGCACAACCGCTCGGCGCGCTCGCGCTCCACGCCGTTTTGTGTGGGCCATGAGATCATGAGGAGCATGGCGGCGGCATACGGGCCGTGCACCGTTTGGTGACCGGCGCCTTCGAGTGTCAATTCCACCGGCGTCTTCCATTTGGACATCTGAGTTCCTCCGTGTTGGCAGCGCATCAACGCTGAGAACCACGGAGAGTTCCGGAATCGACGTTGGTTCCGGAACATCTCTCCCTGGACTTCGTTTGACCGAAACACGAAGAGGAAGCGAGATGGCAGTGATGTATCATGACGCTGCAGGCTATCCGGTATTCCCCGGCGGTGAACTCTCGGAAATGGTTGGCCCCGATGAGCTGAACACCCTTGAGCGTATCTTCGAGGAGTGCAGAGAGGATTGCTGCTTCCCGCTCGAAAGTGAGCGAGCTCGTTCGCTTGGGCGGACGCTGATTCGGCTCTATGCAGGAGGTGAGCATAATCCCGTGGTTGTTCGGTCGATGCTGATTGCCTGCTTCAGGCGGCATGCCCACTAGAAGGCCTTGCGCATTCCCGCAGCACGCTGCCGCAGGTTAACCAGCGGAGGCCCGTGCTTAAACCTCCGCTGGCTTTCCGGGCTCGTGCCCGTACGGCGCTAAATGCGCACCTGGGGCTCGCGGTAGCCCCACAGGCCGAAACTCGGCAAGCGGGGAAAAGTTCCGCAGGGCGACCGGCTCGCTCCATGTCGGGATATCACCGTGCCGAAACAGCACCAACGGCGGCCCATACTCGTGCACGGTGTGGGAGCAAAAAAAGCCCCGCCGGTGCGGGGCAATCGGGCTCGATCAAAGCCAGGGAGGAGAGCGCCGTAGGGCTGCCGATGAACGGTACCGTCCAAACGTTTTTCGTGCAAAGTGCTAAATTTAGCCCGCCCGTTCATGGGAGGGACACCCGGTCAAAAAGAAGCCCGCCGAAGCGGGCCAGAGAAAAATCAGCGCGTACGCAGTGACATGTCGCGCCTACAACGACGTTGCGCTCGGGATCTGAACATCAGGTAAATGGGCTTGACGTTGAACGTCCCTCCGTCTCCGCGTCGCCAGCCAGGGTCAAGGCCAGCTTAAAGAGCGCATCTCGAACGGGTTCGTCAGAAAGGCGATCATACAGTGCAGCCACTTTAACTGCGCGCATGCTCAACAATGGGATTGGGTCATTGCGCCCCACATCGGCTACGCCTGCAAAGAGGGAAGACAGGTCGCACTCAAGCGCCTCGGCCATTAGAACCAGCTTGCTCGCCGATATTCGGTTCTTCCCTTTTTCATATTTCTGGATCTGCTGAAACGTTATGCCGAGCTGCTCCCCCAGCGCTTCCTGGCTCATCTGTCGAAGGCTGCGGATTCGGCGCAGATTTGCACCGACAGCGACATCGATTTGGCTGGCGCGGTTCTCGTCATTCATGTTGCTGTCCCTCCGGTCGGGATTGCGGACAATCGCTGCAAGTTTTAGCTGTTCCACTAACCGCTGCCTGCAACCTGCCATGGCGTGGTGAGGAGTCAAGCGGCTCCTAGGCGGAGGCTCTCTCTGCCGGCGCTTCTGCAACTAGGGGGCGGTAGATGGCCTAATACCCTTGTGGTCCATTCCCGCCATGGCGAATCTCGACGCGAAACTTTCAGACATACGCCTCAGGTCCGGGCTCGTGGCGGAGCTCAATCAACGAGGCTTCGAACGTGTGGGCGACATGGTCGACATGTCGGATGGGGAGATCCTTCGCATCCCGGGCATGGGCGGTGCGTCGTATCGCCGTCTCTGCGCTGCCATGGGACGAGAGCCACATTCGAAGGGCTGACGCGCCTTGCGTCTTTGTTGCCTACTTTCACCACGCAATCGTTCCGTTCTCGCGACGGCGGCTATGTGCCGCGCTGTCTGTGGATTGCTGGGATAGCGCAACCTTTGATTCGCCCTATCAGCAGAATCGCGCTCTCCTTCTCGCTGAGGCGAGGGGATGCCAGACGGAAGAGCCGGAGGGAAGGCGTGAACGCGAAGGGAGGCAGTCCCTGGACAGATGAGGAGTGCGCGGTACTCGTCTCATTGAAGGGCAATTACGCGGAAATGCAAAAACGTCTGCCGCATCGTACCCTTGCGGCAATACGTGGCCAATGTGCAAAGATGGGCCTACGAAAATCCATTCACGTGTGGACGGCTGCGGAGATCTCAAAGCTGCGAAGGCTCTTTGGGTCAGCTCCCCGGGCTGAGATATGCGCAGCATTTCCCCATTGCACGTGGGCCAGTATTGATCAGGTGGCGCGCTATCGCGGCTTGAGGCGACGTGCCCGGCGATACACGGACACTGGAATACCTCCGTTGGATGCCGTGCGGGCAAGGTGCTTTGAGATCAGATGGAGCATGGTTGACCTCGACAAAGCCGCTCGCACAGGCACCTATTTCCAGCACGCTCGCTGGTTCGGTAGAAAGATCAATCATCGGGCGCTTGGCCGAGCGATTGTCGCCCTGGGCGGCCGTGCTCAAGTCAGATGGCCTGACTACTCGGAGGCGGAAAATGCCCCTGTCTGAATACTCTCGCGGAGCAACGACTTCGCAACGGATGCGGCTCTCGATACGAAGGTCGGGCGTCTCACCCTCCGGAAATCCGCTCTGGACGGACGAGGAGCGAGCACTCCTCGTACAATTTCGAGGAGACTACGATGCGCTGCGTCGGCGACTGCCTCATCGAACACGTGACGCTATACGCCACCAATGCGGAAGTTTGGGATTGACCAAACGCAAAAGGGCATGGACTTCAGAGGAAATCGCTACGCTTCGAAAACTGTACCCCGCAGCAACTCACGAGGAGATCCTCAGCGCTATTCCCGGCCGGAGTTGGAGTCAGATATCCCGCGCCGCATGCCGCCGTGGCTTCCGCCGACGAAAACGTCCCTATAAGTTGACTGGAGTCGCGGCGCTCGATGAGATTAGGGCGAAATGCTTCGAGATTAAGTGGACAATGAGAGATCTCGATGCCGCTGCGGGGACTGGGGAGTACTTTAGGACCTCGGGTTGGTCGTGCGGAATGGAGAGACATCGGCCCATCGGCCGCGCAATCGAAGTCCTTGACGGCATAATACAGCCAGTCTGGAAGGACTGATATCGGGCCGGAAGGTTCGGCGCGCGGCTTAGCGCACGCGTGCGAGGGGGAGCCGCTTGTTGGTGCGGAATTTCCGCACCATTCAGCTCGTCTAGGGATTCTTGGAGCGTTCCATCAATTCAGAGGTGGAGGTGGCGCCATTGATCGTGTCAACGACTATACGACGTCCTTCCGGCGCAATCATCTCACTGCATTTCATGCGAGTGGCCCTGACGAGTAACTCGGCTGCAGCTTTGTCTGGCGAAATGCTCGCTTTAGCGCCGGGCTGAAAGATCAGCTCGATTTTACTTTCTGGGAGGCGTCGAACACGCATATTAACGCCATATTCCGAGGTCTTTGATTCAAGTGTGGTGGTGGTATCGAGAAAAATGCGGCCACCATCGTTGCACAGAGTGGCGGACTGCAGGACTCCTACTTCACCGACTGCGAGGTCATTGACGGTGAAGCTTCCATTCGCCTTGATGACCTCAAAAGTGTCCAAATCCGCCAAGAACTCGGCCATCGCCGGGTTGAATGCGATGAGCGTCGCAGCTGCAGTTGCGATAAGTATGCGCATATGATCCCCCATGCCTAAGCCCGCACCGTGACACGGTGCACGCGGGTGTCAAGCGGGGAGAACACCACGAAGGCGGCCAAGAAGCTGCTGCACGTTGCTGTATGTCATAGCTGAGGAGGACCATGTTCGGCGAATGTTAGCGTCGTCGGCAAGTGCTCCTACGTGGTTCTTCCCGGAGAATACGGCGATTGCCTGCGCGTGAACGATCGCGTGCCCGCCTTCCTCATCATGGAATAGCATTTCGATCAGATAGTCTGGACAGCGCGGATTGCTATCCAAGGCGATTCGTACCTGGCAATCCTTGCTGTAGCCCGCCATGTTGGCGAACACAGATCGCACAAACTCGACGGCATCCCTCAAGCTCCCCGCAATCGTTTCAAGGTCGCAGTCGGCCGCCAACAGCTTTCTAGCTCTTTTCATGTTGCATTCCATGTCGCGTGGATTTGCCGAGGGCTCAGGGGACTTCCGGGAATCTCAGGGGATTGGAGCGCAACATACTGCGACATGGAGTCCGGCAAAAATCGTCTCCGCAGTATTGCTATCAATTTGAATTTGCTTGGAAGTTTTTGGTGCCCCCACCAGGACTCGAACCCGGGACCCCCTGATTACAAATCAGGTGCTCTACCAACTGAGCTATAAGGGCGCTCTGCGACGGAGTTAGCACATTCCGGCGGGCTGTAAAGCGAAAAAGCGGCCCTCAGATGCTCCAATCGGTCGTGGACGGCGATTGCGGGATTGCTGCCTTGCAGAGCTCGACGGTGCGGGGCAGGACCTCGGCGAGGTAGTCGATGAGCGCGCGGACGGCGGGCAGCATGCCGTGGCGCGAGGTGAAGGCGGCGTGCATGCTCTGTTCGGGCGAACTCCACTCGGGCAATACGGGCACGAGCAAGCCCGCCCGAAAACCGCGTTCGACGATGTTGTCGGGCAGAAGACCGATGCCCACCCCCTCGATCGCGGCACGCTCCAGCATGCCGAATTCCACGGAGGAGAGGGTGGGGATGTGGGCGATGTCGCAGACCTCGCCGGCCGAGTTCATGAGCGACCAGACGGCACGGCCGGTATGCTCCTGTATGGCGAGCGTCGGCAGTTTCGGGAGGTTTTCCAGCACGATCGGCCCGTGCGCGGCAACGAAGGAAGGGCTCGCCGCCAGGAACTGGCGCGTGCTGGTGAACTTGCGGACGACGACTGACTGGTCGCCGTCATAGCTCTCCCGCACCCTGAGGGCGACGTCGATCCGCTCCTCGATCAGGTCGACCGGCCGGTTGGTCATCACCACGGCGAGCCGGACTTGCGGATAGCGCTTCAGGAAGGTCGGCAGGATGTGGGCCATCATCGGGGCGAAGCCCGGCGGCATCGACAGGCGGATCGGTCCCGCCGGTTCCGACTTGGCGGCGGCGACGATCGTCTCCGCCTCGTCGACGCCGGCAAGGATCGTCTCGCAGCGCTCGTAGAAGGTCTGGCCGATGTCGGTGACCCTGAGCTTGCGGGTGGAGCGTTCCAGCAGGCGCACGCCGAGCCGGTCCTCCAGCTGCGCGACGCGCTTGGAGATCTTCGATTTCGGCACGCCGAGCGCGGTGGCGGCGGCGGTGAAACCCTTGTTCTTCACCACCGCGGCGAACAGGGCGAGATCGTTGAGGTCTTGCATGGCGGAACTCCAGGGCGCCTTCGATCTCCTCTTATTGTTTCCCTCAGGAAACAGTCAATTGAAAATTGGCCGGCTAATCCTTCGATTGTTTTCAGGACATATAGTTTCCAACGAAACGCATTTCAGAGGTACCACACCATGAACGTCCTCCACATCGACTCCGGCATCCTCGGCGACCACTCCGTCTCCCGCCGCCTGACCGCAGCGATCGCGGCCCAGGTCAGGGCCGACCAGCCCGATGCCACGATCACCTACCGCGACCTCGTCGCCGACGCACTTCCGCACCTGACCGGCGCCCACCTGATGGCTGCCAATGCCAAGCCGGAAGAACTCGACGCCAAGATTGCCGATGACGTCGCCACCAGTGCTGCCGTGCTCGAGGAGTTCCTGGCCGCCGATACCGTCATCGTTGGCGCGCCGATGTACAATTTCTCGCTGCCGAGCCAGCTGAAGGCCTGGATCGACCGCATCGCGGTCGCCGGCAAGACCTTCCGCTACGGTGAAAACGGTGCCGAGGGCCTCGCCAAGGGCAAGAAGGTGATCGTCGTCTCCACGCGCGGCGGCCACTACAGCTCCGGCCCGGCAGCGATCATGGACCACCAGGAGAGCTACCTGACTGCCGTCTTCGGCTTCCTCGGCATCACCGACGTCGAGTTCGTCCGCGCCGAGGGCCTGAACCTCGGCGACGTCTCCAAGGCATCGGCGATCTCCGAGGCCGAGCGCAACATCACCGGTCTCGGCAAGCTGCAGCTCGCAAGCTGAGCCGCCGTCCCTGAACAACCGAAAGCCCGTCGGGATCTCTCCCCGGCGGGCTTTCGGTTGTCGGCCCACCCGCCAGAGCCCGATCGCGCTGGCTGCCGAATCGAATCCGGCCGGCATCGCGATCGGTGCTCGACAGCCGGAAATATCGGTCTAGACTCCACCGACATGCCAGGAAGCAGGCCAGGGAACAGGGGAGATCGCCGATGCGCCTCTTGTCTTGCATGCTGCTCGGTGCGGCTGTCCTGACCCTGCCGGCATGGGCCGCGGCCGGGCCGCCCGATGCCCGTTGCACCTGCCGCAATCGCGACGGATCCAAGCACGCGCTCGGCGCAGTCGTCTGTCTCAGCGTCGACGGGCGCAAGTATCTCGCCCGATGCGAGATGGTGCTGAACGTCACCAGCTGGCAGAAGGTGCAGGACGGCTGCCCGGTGGCGGCAAGGATCGGTCCGATCCCCTCGACGCCTTACGACGTGCAATGACGGCAGGGCCTCTGTCGCTGCCTCAGTCGCTTCGGTTCGCGGGACCTTTCCGGAGATTGTTCCGCTTGTGCCGCGCTCGTTTCTACCGGGCCAGGTACTGGCGCGCGGCATAGAGCGCGATGGCCGCCGCGTTGGAGACGTTCAGGGACTTGATCGCGCCGGGCATGTCGAGGCGGGCGAGTGCCTTGCAGGTCGCCCGGGTCTTCTGCCGCAGGCCCTTGCCCTCCGATCCCAGCACCAGCGCCACCTTCTCGCCCGCCAGCGTCGCCTCGAAGGGCTCCGGGCCCTCCGAATCGAGCCCGACCGAATAGAAGCCGTGCGTATGCAGTTCCTCGAGCGCCTCGGCGAGGTTGGTGATCTGGATATAGGGGATGAGCTCGAGCGCGCCGGAGGCGGATTTCGCCAGCACGCCCGATTCGGTCGGCGAATGCCGCATGGTGGTGATCACGGCGCCGGCGCCGAAGGCGACCGCAGTGCGCAGGATCGCCCCGACATTGTGCGGGTCCGTGACCTGATCCAGCACCAGGATCAGCGGGCTCTCCTTCAGGGCCCCGAGCCTGCGCACCGGCAACGGTCGCGTCTCCAGCATCACGCCCTGGTGGATCGCATCCGGCCCGAGCAGCCTGTCGATGTCGGACGGCAGCACGGCCTCGACCGGGTAGGGCAGGGTGGCCGGATCGGGCAGTTCCAGTCGCTGCGCGGCGTTTTTGGTGACCGACAGCCTGATGACCTGTCGCTCGGGATTGTCGAGGGCCGCGCGCACCGTATGCAGCCCGTAGAGCAGCACCTGGTCGGGGGCAAGCGACGGCGCCTTCCAGTCCTCCGCCTGCCTGTGGCGGCGGTCGGTCTTGGGCGTCGGAATCTCGCCGCGCTCGCGCCGCTGGTCGCGGTGCGCCCGGCGCAGCTTGGCGTAATGGGTGTCCTTGGCGTTCTTGCCGCCTGCATCGTCCTTGCTCATGCCGCCTTATAGCCCCCGGCGCGAAATCCGCAAATCCAATGATCGCGGCAGTCGCGCCGGAGCCGTCGTATTTTTCCCAACTTTTTCCAAAGGGTCGTGTTGACAGGAAGAAACGGGCCGGTCATATACCCGGCGCAGATCGAAGGGGCGCCTTGCTCCGGCAGGAAAACCGCTTCGATCTGAATGCTTGGTCGCTTGATCCCGACAGAAAAATGGAGGGATGCCCGAGTGGTTAAAGGGGACGGACTGTAAATCCGTTGGCTCAGCCTACGTTGGTTCAAATCCAACTCCCTCCACCATTCTGTTGGTACGGATCGAACGCCGCGGGTATAGCTCAATGGTAGAGCAGCAGCCTTCCAAGCTGAATACGCGGGTTCGATTCCCGCTACCCGCTCCAGTCTTTTCAATCGCATAGCTATACCGCGTATCACGATCTCGTCAGCACGCTGCACGTCTTTCCAGATGCGCCCCCTGGTGAGACGCATCCGCCTTGGCGTCGTCGCGTTCTTCTCAGGCCGAGCCCCTTTCGCGCAGGGCAGCGGCCAGCGCTTTCGCCGCCGGCAGTTGCCGCGTCTGCATTTCCGCCTGGAGCCAGCCGAAATGCACCATGCGGATCTCCACCGGGACCTTCTTGAGACCCAGCCCGATGGCGGCGGCCAGGCGGTGCTTGCCCGAGGTGTGGCGGACGAGCCCCCCGTCCTTGTCGATCGCCACACCGATGTCGCGCTCCACAAAGTCCAGCCAGAACGAGCGCGCCCGACGCGGCTGCTGGCCGCTGCTCGCCGCGCGCTGGAAGCGGTTACGCGGCAGGATGCCGGTGCGATCGATGTTGTCGATCAGGTCGGCATAGTAGCGGAAATAGGCGTCGAGCTTGCCCACGGTGTCGATCGGCCGGCCATTGCGCCGTGGCGGCTGGCCCTCGGCGATCTGGCGCAGGTAGGTCCGGTAGCGTTTGCCGTCGCGGAAATTGTCCCGTGTCCGGCAGATCTCGACGATCTCGCGATGCGCCGGCGAACGCTGCAGCGGCGACAGCCGCTCCTGCCAGTCCCCGGCGTCGAGGAAGCTCTCGCCGATCCAGTGCCATCCGTCGGCATCGACATATTTCTCGTCGAGCCGGTGGGTCAGGATCCGCGGATCGATCTGCAGAAACAGGCTGCCGCCGAAATGTGCTGCCGCCTGCCGCGGCGATACCGCCCGCCCGCCGCGCTGCGCCAGTTGCGCGACGGCCCGGTCGAAACGTTGCGGAAAGGCGAACCAGGCGGCGACCAAAGGCAGGAAGAGATGGTCGAGCGCCTGCGCCATGAGCCCGGGACGGAGGTGGCGGGTCGAAGGCGCGGCCGAACGAACCGTTCCTGTCGCCTGACGCTCGTCCCCGCCGGACCCGGCCGGTGAAGACGGAATCACGCGAGATCTCGTATCTGCAGAATCCATGGGCGGAAGTCTCCCATGGGAGCCCGCTGGCCGCAACCGGCGATTTAGCCCTGAAGCGAGCCGGTGCGGTCCGGAACGGCAGGGCCGGGTGGCCGCGGACCCGTTTCTGAGAGCCAGGATGAACAAGCGGCGGCAAATGAGCGCGTTTTATGCGGAAATGCGGCGCAAAGCGGTGCTCGGCGAGCGGGCTGGATGAACGCCTGGAGGCACCCGGCTGCGGCGGTCGGCGGCCGCCGGTTGCCGATGGATTTAGCGCTTGCGCATTCCTTGCGAAAGCCTTAAACGGCTGCCAAACCGGGAAGGGCCGGTTAAGCCCAAAGTTCGTTCACAGGAAGAATAGACATGGCAAAAGGTAAGTTTGAGCGCAACAAGCCTCACGTAAACATCGGCACGATCGGCCACGTTGACCATGGCAAGACGTCGCTGACGGCGGCGATCACGAAGTACTTCGGCGAGTTCAAGGCGTACGACCAGATCGACGCGGCTCCGGAAGAAAAGGCGCGCGGCATCACCATTTCGACGGCGCACGTCGAATACGAGACGCCGAACCGTCACTATGCGCACGTCGACTGCCCCGGCCACGCCGACTACGTCAAGAACATGATCACCGGCGCTGCCCAGATGGACGGCGCGATCCTCGTCTGCTCGGCCGCCGACGGTCCGATGCCGCAGACCCGCGAGCACATCCTGCTGGCCCGTCAGGTCGGCGTTCCCGCGATCGTGGTGTTCCTGAACAAGGTTGACCAGGTCGACGACGCCGAGCTGCTCGAACTCGTCGAGCTGGAAGTTCGCGAACTGCTGTCGTCCTACGACTTCCCGGGCGACGACATTCCGATCGTCAAGGGTTCGGCTCTGGCCGCTCTGGAAGATTCGGACAAGAAGATCGGCGAAGACGCGATCCGCGAGCTGATGGCAGCGGTTGACGCCTACATCCCGACGCCTGAGCGTCCGATCGACCAGCCGTTCCTGATGCCGATCGAAGACGTGTTCTCGATCTCGGGCCGCGGTACCGTTGTCACGGGTCGCGTCGAGCGCGGCATCGTCAAGGTCGGCGAGGAAATCGAGATCGTCGGCATCCGTCCGACGACGAAGACGACCTGCACGGGCGTCGAGATGTTCCGCAAGCTGCTCGACCAGGGCCAGGCCGGCGACAACATCGGCGCGCTGCTGCGCGGCGTCGACCGCAACGGCGTCGAGCGTGGCCAGATCCTGTGCAAGCCGGGTTCGGTCAAGCCGCACAAGAAGTTCAAGGCCGAAGCCTACATCCTGACGAAGGAAGAAGGCGGCCGTCACACGCCGTTCTTCACCAACTACCGTCCGCAGTTCTACTTCCGCACCACCGACGTGACGGGCATCGTCACGCTTCCGGAAGGCACGGAAATGGTGATGCCGGGCGACAACGTCACGGTTGATGTCGAGCTGATCGTTCCGATCGCGATGGAAGAAAAGCTGCGCTTCGCGATCCGCGAAGGCGGCCGCACCGTCGGCGCCGGCATCGTCGCCTCGATCGTCGAGTAATCTCGGCGGGGCGACGAGGGCGAAAGCTGCCGACGGCGGAAAAGTGGGGCAAATGGCGCGCAAGCGCGATTTGTCCGCGGCGCCGGCATCGTCGCCTCGATCGTCGTGTAATCGACGGGGCGAATCGTCGCCTGAAAGATGAGAATGGGGAGGCCTCGTGGGTGACCGCGGGGCCTTCTTCTCTTTTGTTCTTGGCCCCTGGAAGCGGTGAGGGTTGTAGAGTGGGTGGGCCGAGGCTTGATTTGTCGCGGGCCCGCGTGCGGGCTTTCCACGCAGAAATTTCGCTTTTCTCTGAAAGGCGCTTGTCATCGCCGGGCAAGTTGAATAATAAGCCGCTGTCCCGACGCGATTGCCGCATTTGCAGGCGCCGCAGCGGAGATAAAGGGGTATAGCTCAGTTGGTAGAGCGGCGGTCTCCAAAACCGCAGGTCGGGGGTTCGAGCCCCTCTGCCCCTGCCATTCGCCAGCCTGCGCAGGCTCTTGCGGCGGCGGCCGGGTGGCAATGGATCGGTTTCCGGTCCAATTTCATGAAAAGCGCGTTTGCCTCTTGTGAAAAGAAGAATCGCGCTTTATGTAGGGTCAAACAGACACGCGGTGCGTGGGGCTGATCATTCGGCTTTACGCGCCGTAATGGCGTGAGCATTCAATGGCATCCAAGACGAACCCGATAGCGTTTCTGCAGCAAGTCCGCTCTGAAGCGTCCAAAGTGACTTGGCCGTCGCGGCGCGAGACGACGATCTCGACCGTCATGGTTTTCGTCATGGTATTCCTCGCTGCGATTTTCTTCTTTGCGGCGGATCAGCTCATGGGATGGCTGATCGGCCTGATCCTGAACGTCGGCGCGTAATCGGGTGGAGATCAGCATGGCTTCGCGTTGGTATATCGTTCACGCCTATTCGAATTTCGAGAAGAAGGTTGCCGAATCGATCGAGGAGAAGGCTCGCCAGAAGGGGCTTGAGCATCTGTTCGAGAAGATCCTGGTGCCGACCGAGAAGGTGGTGGAAGTGCGTCGCGGCCGCAAGGTCGATGCCGAGCGCAAGTTCTTCCCCGGCTACGTCCTGGTTCGTGCGAACCTGACGGACGAGGCCTATCACCTGATCAAGAACACCCCGAAGGTCACGGGCTTCCTTGGCTCCGACAACAAGCCGGTGCCGATCCCCGATCACGAGGCCGAGCGCATCCTCGGCCAGGTTCAGGACGGCGTCGATCGGCCGAAGCCCTCGATTTCCTTCGAGATCGGCGAGCAGGTCCGGGTTTCGGACGGTCCGTTCGCCTCGTTCAACGGAACGGTTCAGGACGTCGACGAAGAGCGTTCGCGCCTCAAGGTGGAAGTGTCGATCTTCGGTCGCGCCACCCCGGTCGAACTGGAATACGCTCAGGTCGAGAAAATCTGATCATCGGCGCCGCAGGACATCGTTCCGCGGCGCCCGTCGAATTCCGGCGCCTGACGGTGCCGGCCGCGGGGTGACCCGCAAATCGCGTGGAAGGGCAGGCGTCTACCAAAGCCGGGCGCCGACGACCGTACCACGCAACCGCAGCCGCCAGGGTTCTTTCGGGGACGCTGGCAAGGATGACCGGGAAATCGGTCTCACCAAAGTAGAGGCAGAGAGAAATGGCTAAGAAAGTTGCAGGCCAGCTCAAGCTGCAGGTTCCGGCAGGATCGGCGAACCCGTCCCCGCCGATCGGACCTGCGCTCGGTCAGCGTGGCATTAACATTATGGAATTCTGCAAGGCGTTCAATGCCGCCACGCAGGAAATGGAAAAGGGTATGCCGATCCCGGTCGTCATCACCTACTACCAGGACAAGTCCTTCACCTTCATCATGAAGCAGCCGCCGGTCAGCTACTTCCTCAAGAAGGAAGCTGGCCTGAAGTCGGGTTCCAAGACCCCCGGCAAGGCCAAGGCAGGCTCGATCACCGAGGCGCAGGTCCGCAAGATCGCGGAAGCCAAGATGAAGGACCTGAATGCCGCCGACGTTGAAGGCGCAATGGCGATGGTTGCGGGCTCGGCCCGTTCCATGGGCCTGGAAGTGGTAGGTTAAGACGATGGCTGGCAAGCGTACCAAGAAGATCAACGAAGGCGTTGATCCCACCAAGCTCTATGCTCTCGACCTCGCCATCGGCATGGTCAAGGAGCGGGCTGTCGCCAAGTTCGACGAGACGGTCGAAGTCGCCATGAACCTCGGCGTCGACCCGCGCCACGCAGACCAGATGGTCCGCGGCGTGGTCAACCTGCCGAACGGCACGGGCCGTGACGTTCGCGTCGCCGTCTTCGCCCGCGGCGCCAAGGCCGACGAAGCCAAGGCTGCCGGCGCAGACGTCGTCGGCGCCGAAGACCTGGTCGAGATCGTCCAGGGCGGCAAGATCGATTTCGATCGCTGCATTGCCACCCCGGACATGATGCCGCTCGTCGGTCGTCTTGGTAAGGTCCTCGGCCCGCGCGGCATGATGCCGAACCCGAAGGTCGGAACCGTCACCATGGACGTCGCCGGTGCCGTCAAGGCTTCCAAGGGCGGCGCCGTCGAGTTCCGCGTCGAGAAGGCTGGTATCGTTCATGCCGGCATCGGCAAGGCTTCCTTCGACGCCAAGGCGCTCGAAGAGAACATCAAGGCCTTCGCCGACGCCGTCATCAAGGCGAAGCCGACCGGCGCCAAGGGCAACTACGTCAAGCGCGTGGCGATCTCTTCGACGATGGGCCCGGGCGTCAAGATCGACCCGGCGACCGTCGCCTAATTTGGGCGCCTGATTTTTCGGTCCGGCTTCGCGCCGGGCCCGACCAAGAATTCCCGGTCATGTCTGGCCGGGAATTTCCGGGGCAACCCGGAACTCCTGTCCGAGATTGCAGGTGGTTATCCCTTAATCACTTTGCCTGCATGAGACGGGTAAGACCTGGATTTCACCCCGCAGCGATGCGCGGAAGAATTCGGTTCGAACCTACCTTGCCTTGTGCCCCGGCCGAAAGGCCGAGCGCGAGGGGACAGGATCCTCGAGCGTCGCTCGGGATCTTCGAATGACGATCCCTGGCGGCAAAGGCAAACCCGATGGGGACTGCGGACGTCCGTAGCCCCGTCAACTGGAGATAGGCAGTGGAAAGAGCGGAAAAACGCGAATTCGTCACGGAGCTGAACGAAGTCTTCAAGGCTTCCGGTTCGGTTGTCGTGGCCCGCTATGCCGGTATCACCGTTGCGCAGATGAACGATCTTCGTACGAAGATGCGTGCTGCCGGCGGAACCGTCAAAGTCGCGAAGAACCGCCTGGCCAAGATCGCCCTTCAGGGTACGGAGTCGGAAGGGATGACAGATCTCTTCCAGGGTCAGACGCTCATTGCATACGCAAATGATCCGATGATCGCTCCGAAGGTTGCCATGGACTTCGCCAAGACCAACGACAAGCTCGTTGTTCTCGGTGGTGCCATGGGTGCGACCACGCTCGACGCCGAAGCAGTCAAGTCGCTTGCGACCCTGCCTTCGCTGGACGAGCTGCGCGCAAAGCTGCTGGGCCTGCTGAATGCCCCGGCTACCCGCGTCGCAACGGTCGTCGCAGCACCGGCAAGCCAGCTTGCTCGCGTGTTCGCAGCCTACGCCAAGAAGGACGAAGCCGCTTGAGGCGGTTTTTCGCTGTAAATCAAACAACCCGGTTCGAACCGAACAAAAGGAACTATCAAAATGGCTGATCTCGCAAAGATCGTTGAAGACCTCTCCTCGCTGACCGTCCTGGAAGCCGCTGAGCTTTCCAAGCTTCTCGAAGAGAAGTGGGGCGTTTCGGCTGCAGCTCCGGTAGCTGTTGCTGCTGCTGGCGGTGGCGCTGTTGCTGCTGCTGCTGAAGAAGAAAAGACCGAGTTCGACGTCATCCTCGCTGATGCCGGCGCGAACAAGATCAACGTCATCAAGGAAGTCCGCGCCATCACCGGCCTCGGCCTCAAGGAAGCCAAGGACCTCGTCGAAGGCGCTCCGAAGGCTGTCAAGGAAGGCGTTTCCAAGGCTGAAGCCGCTGACCTCAAGAAGAAGCTTGAGGACGCCGGCGCCAAGGTCGACGTCAAGTAATATCGGAATGTGCCGGGGGAGGGTTCTCCCTCTCCCGGTCATTTCTTCTGAACTGATTACCCAAGAGCCGTCGAAACGGCTCTTGGGTAATGGGTTCTCAAGAGGATGGTCCCGAACCGAACCGCTTTCAGGCAATCCGGCCGGCGGGCTCGGGAGACGGGACGAGATTGAGACTACCCATGTTCGACGGGATCGACTGGCCAGCGAACCCCGTCCGTTGCAGGCCCGGATGCACTAGTTTGAAGGAGCGACGATGGCTCAGACCCTTTCGTTTAACGGTCGCAGGCGCGTACGCAAGTTTTTTGGTAAAATTCCCGAAGTCGCAGAGATGCCGAACCTCATCGAGGTTCAGAAGGCGTCCTACGACCAGTTTTTGATGGTCGACGAGCCCCAGGGCGGCCGCCCGGATGAGGGGCTGCAGGCCGTTTTCAAGTCGGTTTTCCCGATCACCGATTTCTCCGGCGCCTCCATGCTGGAGTTCGTTTCCTATGAGTTCGAGCAGCCGAAGTTCGACGTCGAGGAGTGCCGCCAGCGCGACCTGACCTATGCGGCGCCGCTCAAGGTGACGCTGCGCCTGATCGTGTTCGATATCGACGAGGATACCGGCGCGAAGTCGATCAAGGACATCAAGGAACAGAACGTCTACATGGGCGACATGCCGCTCATGACCGACAACGGCACCTTCATCGTCAACGGCACCGAGCGCGTCATCGTCTCCCAGATGCACCGTTCGCCGGGCGTCTTCTTCGACCATGACAAGGGCAAGAGCCATTCCTCCGGCAAGCTGCTGTTCGCTGCCCGCGTCATCCCCTATCGCGGCTCCTGGCTCGACATCGAGTTCGACGCCAAGGACATCGTGCATGCCCGCATCGACCGCCGCCGCAAGATTCCGGTGACGTCGCTGCTGATGGCGCTCGGCATGGACGGCGAGGAAATCCTCGACACCTTCTACACGAAGTCGCTCTACCAGCGCGACGGCGAAGGCTGGCGCGTGCCGTTCCATCCCGATGCGCTGAAGGGCCAGAAGGCCGTCTCCGACATGATCGACGCCGACAGCGGCGAGGTCGTGGTCGAGGCCGGCAAGAAGCTGACCCCGCGTGTCCTCAAGCAGCTGACCGAAAAGGGCCTGAAGGCGCTCAAGGCGACCGACGACGACCTCTACGGCAACTACCTGGCGGAAGACGTCGTCAACGTCTCGACCGGCGAGATCTACCTCGAAGCCGGCGACGAGATCGACGAGAAGACCCTGCCGGTCATCCTGTCGGCTGGCTTCGACGAGATCCCGGTTCTCGACATCGACCACATCAATGTCGGCGCCTACATCCGCAACACGCTTTCCGCCGACAAGAACGAGAACCGTCAGGACGCGCTGTTCGACATCTACCGCGTCATGCGTCCGGGCGAGCCGCCGACGATGGAATCGGGCGAGGCGATGTTCCAGTCGCTGTTCTTCGACGCCGAGCGCTACGACCTCTCCGCCGTCGGCCGCGTCAAGATGAACATGCGTCTTGACCTCGACTGCCCGGACACCGTGCGCGTGCTGCGCAAGGAGGACATCCTGGCGGTCGTCAAGATGCTGGTCGAACTGCGTGACGGCAAGGGCGAGATCGACGATATCGACAACCTCGGCAACCGCCGCGTCCGTTCGGTCGGCGAGCTGATGGAAAACCAGTATCGCCTCGGCCTGCTGCGCATGGAGCGCGCCATCAAGGAGCGCATGTCGTCGATCGAGATCGACACCGTCATGCCGCAGGACCTGATCAACGCCAAGCCGGCCGCTGCTGCCGTGCGTGAATTCTTCGGCTCCTCGCAGCTGTCGCAGTTCATGGACCAGGTGAACCCGCTTTCGGAAATCACCCACAAGCGCCGTCTTTCGGCTCTTGGCCCGGGTGGTCTGACCCGCGAGCGTGCAGGCTTCGAAGTCCGCGACGTTCACCCTACCCACTATGGCCGTATCTGCCCGATCGAGACGCCGGAAGGCCCGAACATCGGTCTGATCAACTCGCTCGCCACCTTCGCCCGCGTCAACAAGTACGGCTTCATCGAAAGCCCGTACCGCAAGATCGTGGACGGCAAGGTGACGACCGACGTCGTCTACCTGTCGGCGATGGAAGAGGCCAAGTACCACGTCGCCCAGGCGAACTCGGTGCTGAACGCCGAAGGCGAATTCGAGGAAGAATTCGTCGTTTGCCGTCACTCCGGCGAAGTCATGCTCGCCCCGCGCGATCAGATCGACCTGATGGACGTTTCGCCGAAGCAGCTCGTCTCGGTCGCGGCCGCACTCATCCCGTTCCTCGAGAACGACGATGCGAACCGCGCGCTGATGGGTTCGAACATGCAGCGTCAGGCCGTTCCGCTCCTGCGGGCGGAAGCGCCGTTCGTCGGCACCGGCATGGAGCCGGTGGTTGCGCGTGATAGCGGTGCTGCGATCGCGGCCCGCCGCGGCGGCGTCGTCGACCAGGTCGACGCGACCCGTATCGTTATCCGCGCCACCGAAGATCTCGATCCGGGCAAGTCCGGGGTCGATATCTACCGGCTGCAGAAGTTCCAGCGTTCGAACCAGAACACCTGCGTCAACCAGCGTCCGCTGGTCACCGTCGGCGACGTTCTGAACAAGGGCGACATCATCGCCGACGGTCCGTCCACGGACCTGGGTGATCTGGCGCTCGGCCGCAACGCGCTCGTCGCGTTCATGCCCTGGAACGGCTACAACTACGAGGACTCGATCCTGCTCTCCGAGCGGATCGTGCGCGACGACGTGTTCACCTCCATCCACATCGAGGAATTCGAAGTGATGGCGCGTGACACCAAGCTCGGTCCGGAAGAAATCACGCGCGACATTCCGAACGTCTCGGAAGAAGCGCTGAAGAACCTGGACGAAGCCGGCATCGTCTACATCGGTGCGGAAGTCCAGCCGGGCGACATCCTCGTTGGCAAGATCACGCCGAAGGGCGAAAGCCCGATGACGCCGGAAGAAAAGCTTCTGCGCGCCATCTTCGGCGAGAAGGCCTCCGACGTCCGCGACACCTCCATGCGCATGCCGCCGGGCACCTTCGGTACCGTCGTCGAAGTTCGCGTCTTCAACCGCCACGGCGTTGAGAAGGACGAGCGCGCGATGGCGATCGAGCGCGAGGAGATCGAGCGTCTGGCCAAGGACCGCGACGACGAGCAGGCGATCCTGGACCGCAACGTCTACGGCCGCCTGATCGACATGCTGCGTGGCCACGTGGCCGTCGCCGGCCCCAAGGGCTTCAAGAAGGGCACCGAGCTTTCCAACGCCGTCATCTCGGAATATCCCCGCTCGCAGTGGTGGATGTTCGCCGTCGAGGACGAGAAGGCGCAGGGCGAGATCGAGGCGCTTCGCGGCCAGTACGACGAATCCAAGTCGCGCCTTGAGCAGCGCTTCATGGACAAGGTCGAGAAGGTCCAGCGCGGTGACGAGATGCCTCCGGGCGTCATGAAGATGGTCAAGGTCTTTGTCGCCGTGAAGCGCAAGATCCAGCCGGGCGACAAGATGGCCGGCCGTCACGGCAACAAGGGCGTCGTCTCGCGCATCGTTCCTGTCGAGGACATGCCGTTCCTCGAGGACGGCACGCATGTCGACATCGTGCTGAACCCGCTGGGCGTGCCTTCGCGTATGAACGTCGGCCAGATCCTGGAGACGCACCTCGGCTGGGCCTGCGCCGGCATGGGCAGGCAGATCGGCGAGATGCTGGACGCCTACAAGGCAGGCGCCGACATCCAACCGCTGCGCGACACGATCGACAGCGTCATCGGTTCCGGCCCGAAGGGCGAGCCGATCAAGCAGTACGATGACGATTCCATCGTGCGGCTGGCCGAACAGACCCGCCGCGGCGTGTCGATCGCGACCCCCGTCTTCGACGGCGCCGTCGAGAAGGACGTCAACGAGATGCTCGAACAGGCCGGCCTCAAGGTCACCGGCCAGTCGACGCTCTTCGACGGCCGTACCGGCGACCAGTTCGACCGCCAGGTGACCGTCGGCTACATCTACATGCTGAAGCTGAACCACCTCGTGGACGACAAGATCCACGCCCGTTCGATCGGTCCGTACTCGCTCGTCACCCAGCAGCCGCTGGGCGGCAAGGCGCAGTTCGGCGGTCAGCGCTTCGGGGAAATGGAGGTCTGGGCGCTCGAAGCCTACGGCGCCGCCTACACCCTGCAGGAGATGCTGACGGTGAAGTCGGACGACGTGGCCGGCCGTACCAAGGTGTACGAGGCGATCGTCCGCGGCGACGACACCTTCGAGGCGGGCATTCCGGAGAGCTTCAACGTTCTCGTCAAGGAAATGCGTTCGCTGGGCCTGTCGGTCGAGCTGGAGAATTCGAAGGTCGACGCGACCGCCGAAGCACAGCTTCCCGACGCAGCCGAATAAGGTCTGAAAGGTGCGCGCCCGTCCGGCGCGCACCGTTGCCTCTCCGCTTTAGAATGGCGGGGAGGTGCTTCGTCGCCTCGTAGCGGGGCGGCATTCCGTTTCAAGCGGCCATTGCGGCGCCCGGGTATTACCGCCGCATTCGCCCGCTAAGCTGAGGGCTTAGGCCCACAAAGGAGACAGGCATGAACCAAGAGGTCATGAATCTTTTCAATCCGCAGGTGCCTGCACAGACCTTCGATTCCATCCGGATCTCGATTGCGTCGCCGGAGAAGATTCTTTCCTGGTCTTATGGCGAGATCAAGAAGCCGGAGACGATCAACTACCGTACGTTCAAGCCGGAACGCGACGGTCTCTTCTGCGCGCGCATCTTCGGGCCGATCAAGGACTACGAGTGCCTGTGCGGCAAGTACAAGCGCATGAAGTACAAGGGCATCATCTGCGAAAAGTGCGGTGTGGAAGTCACCCTGTCGCGCGTTCGCCGCGAGCGCATGGGCCATATCGAGCTCGCAGCCCCCGTTGCCCACATCTGGTTCCTGAAGTCGCTGCCCTCGCGCATCTCGACCCTGCTCGACATGACGCTGAAGGATGTCGAGCGCGTTCTCTATTTCGAGAACTACATCGTCACCGAGCCGGGCCTGACGGCGCTGAAGGAAAACCAGCTCCTCTCCGAAGAGGAGTACATGATCGCGGTCGATGAATATGGCGAAGACCAGTTCACCGCCATGATCGGCGCCGAGGCGATCTACGAGATGCTCGCCTCGATGAACCTCGAGAAGATCGCTGGCGACCTGCGTTCCGAGCTTGCCGACACCACGTCGGATCTCAAGCAGAAGAAGCTGATGAAGCGCCTGAAGATCGTCGAGAACTTCATGGAATCCGGCAACCGTCCGGAGTGGATGATCATGAAGGTCGTCCCGGTCATCCCGCCGGACCTGCGCCCGCTGGTTCCGCTCGATGGCGGCCGTTTCGCGACGTCCGACCTGAACGATCTGTACCGCCGCGTCATCAACCGTAACAACCGTCTGAAGCGCCTGATCGAACTGCGCGCTCCGGGCATCATCATCCGCAACGAAAAGCGCATGCTGCAGGAATCTGTGGACGCGCTGTTCGACAACGGCCGTCGTGGCCGCGTCATCACCGGCGCCAACAAGCGTCCGCTGAAGTCGCTGTCCGACATGCTCAAGGGCAAGCAGGGCCGCTTCCGCCAGAACCTGCTCGGCAAGCGCGTCGACTATTCCGGCCGTTCGGTCATCGTGACCGGTCCGGAACTGAAGCTGCACCAGTGCGGCCTGCCGAAGAAGATGGCGCTCGAGCTGTTCAAGCCGTTCATCTACGCCCGTCTTGACGCCAAGGGCTTCTCGTCCACCGTCAAGCAGGCCAAGAAGCTGGTCGAGAAGGAAAAGCCTGAGGTCTGGGATATCCTCGACGAGGTCATCCGCGAGCATCCGGTTCTCCTGAACCGCGCACCGACGCTGCACCGCCTGGGCATCCAGGCCTTCGAACCGATCCTGGTCGAAGGCAAGGCGATCCAGTTGCACCCGCTCGTCTGCACGGCCTTCAACGCCGACTTCGACGGTGACCAGATGGCCGTTCACGTGCCGCTGTCGCTGGAAGCCCAGCTCGAAGCCCGCGTGCTGATGATGTCGACCAACAACATCCTGCACCCGGCCAACGGCGCGCCGATCATCGTTCCCTCGCAGGACATGGTTCTCGGCCTGTACTACCTGTCGATCATGAACCAGAACGAGCCGGGCGAAGGCATGGCCTTCTCCGATCTCGGCGAACTGCAGCACGCGCTCGAGACCAAGGCGGTGACCCTGCACGCCAAGATCAAGGGTCGCTTCAAGACCGTCGATGCCGACGGCAAGCCGGTTTCCAAGATCTACGAGACGACCCCCGGTCGCCTCCTGATCGGCGAACTGCTGCCGAAGAACGTCAACGTTCCCTTCGAGACCTGCAACCAGGAAATGACCAAGAAGAACATCTCCAAGATGATCGACACGGTCTACCGTCACTGCGGCCAGAAGGACACGGTGATCTTCTGCGACCGGATCATGCAGCTCGGCTTTGCGCACGCCTGCCGCGCCGGCATCTCGTTCGGCAAGGACGACATGGTGATCCCGGACACCAAGGCGAAGATCGTCGGCGATACCGAAGCGCTGGTGAAGGAATACGAGCAGCAGTACAACGACGGCCTGATCACCCAGGGCGAGAAGTACAACAAGGTCGTTGACGCTTGGGGCAAGGCCACCGAGAAGGTCGCCGAAGAGATGATGGCCCGCATCAAGGCCGTCGAGTTCGACGAGGCGACCGGTCGCCAGAAGCCGATGAACTCGATCTACATGATGTCGCACTCGGGCGCCCGCGGTTCTCCGAACCAGATGCGCCAGCTGGGCGGCATGCGCGGCCTGATGGCCAAGCCCTCGGGCGAGATCATCGAGACGCCGATCATCTCGAACTTCAAGGAAGGCCTGACCGTGAACGAGTACTTCAACTCGACCCACGGCGCCCGCAAGGGTCTGGCAGATACCGCCCTGAAGACCGCGAACTCGGGCTACCTGACCCGTCGTCTCGTCGACGTCGCGCAGGACTGCATCGTCAATCTCGTCGATTGCGGAACCTCGAACGGTCTCACGATGACGGCGATCGTCGATGCCGGCCAGGTCGTGGCCTCGCTCGGCGCGCGCATCCTCGGCCGTACGGCGCTCGACAACGTCGATCACCCGGTCACGGGCGAGCGGCTGGTCGATGCCGGCAAGATGATCCTCGAGCCGGATGTGATCGAGATCGAGAAGGCCGGTATCCAGTCGATCCGCATTCGTTCGGCACTGACCTGCGAAGTCCAGACGGGCGTCTGCTCGGTCTGCTACGGCCGCGACCTGGCGCGTGGTACGCCGGTCAACATGGGCGAGGCTGTCGGCGTCATCGCCGCGCAGTCGATCGGCGAGCCGGGCACCCAGCTCACCATGCGTACGTTCCACCTCGGTGGCACGGCGAACGTGGTCGACCAGTCGTTCCTGGAAGCGTCCTACGAAGGCACGATCCAGATCAAGAATCGCAACATGCTGCGCAACTCTGATGGCAACCTGATTGCCATGGGCCGCAACATGGCGGTGCAGATCCTGGACGAACGCGGCGTCGAGCGCTCCTCGCAGCGCGTTGCCTACGGTTCGAAGATCTTCGTCGACGACGGCGACAAGGTGAAGCGCGGCCAGCGTCTGGCCGAGTGGGACCCCTACACCCGCCCGATGATGACGGAAATCGATGGCGTCGTCGAATTCGAGGACATCGTCAACGGCATCTCCGTGAAGGAAGAGACCGACGAAGTCACCGGCATCACCAAGCGCCAGATCGTCGACTGGCGTTCGACCCCGCGCGGCTCCGACCTGAAGCCGGCGATCGTCATCAAGGACAAGAACGGCGCCGTCGCCAAGCTGTCCCGCGGTGGCGAAGCCCGCTTCATGCTCTCGGTCGACGCGATCCTCTCCGTCGAGCCGGGCCAGAAGGTCTCCCAGGGTGACGTTCTTGCCCGCTCGCCGCTGGAAAGCGCCAAGACCAAGGACATCACCGGCGGTCTGCCGCGCGTTGCCGAACTGTTCGAGGCTCGTCGTCCGAAAGACCACGCCATCATCGCGGAGATCGATGGCACGGTCCGCTTCGGCCGCGACTACAAGAACAAGCGCCGCATCACGATCGAGCCGGCGGAAGATGGTGTCGAGCCGGTCGAGTACCTGATCCCGAAGGGCAAGCCCTTCCATCTTCAGGACGGCGACTACATCGAGAAGGGCGACTACATCCTCGACGGCAACCCGGCGCCGCACGACATCCTGGCGATCAAGGGCGTGGAGGCACTCGCTTCCTACCTCGTCAACGAGATCCAGGAGGTCTACCGGTTGCAGGGCGTGGTGATCAACGACAAGCACATCGAGGTGATCGTTCGCCAGATGCTGCAGAAGGTTGAGATCACCGATGCGGGTGACTCGACCTACATCGTCGGCGACAATGTCGACCGGATCGAACTGGAAGACGTCAACGACCGCCTGATCGAGGAAGGCAAGAAGCCGGCCTTTGGCGAGCCGGTCCTGCTCGGCATCACCAAGGCGTCGCTGCAGACGCCGTCCTTCATCTCCGCCGCCTCGTTCCAGGAGACGACGAAGGTGCTGACGGAAGCTGCGATCGCCGGCAAGACCGACGGCCTGCAGGGCCTGAAGGAAAACGTCATCGTGGGCCGCCTCATCCCGGCAGGTACGGGCGGAACGATGACGCAGATCCGCCGCATTGCGACGGCCCGCGACGAGATGATCCTCGACGAGCGCCGCAAGTCGACGGGTGCCGGCGTTGCCACGCCTATGCTCGCGGACCTGGCCGAAGGCGAGACCGTGCCGGCCGGCGAATAAGCCTGCTGCTGCCGGGGCGATCTGTCGCACCGGCCTACCTGACCAATGCGAAACGCCCGGAGCAATCCGGGCGTTTCTTGCGTTTTGCCAGAGCGTGCGTTGACCCTGCTCAACGGCACGGAACCTTTTAACGGTTCTAATTCCTCCGTAGTTCGAGGCAGCCCGCAGCAGAGCGGGCCGGGCCTTGGAATTTGAAGCTGCGAGCGGCCCGGCTCCCACGGGTGCGCGACAGCGAAAGGAGGCAATTGATGAAAAAGCTGTTGTTGAGTTGTTCCGTTGCGCTGTGCGTCCTGTCGGCCAATGCGGCCGTCGCGTCCGACCCTGCACCCGCCGATCTGCGCCAGACGGCGCTGGAGATCTTCCGCCCGCTCCCCTCGACCGTCCCGGCGGTGAGGGACAACCGCATCACGCCGGAAAAGATCGCGCTCGGCAAGGCGCTGTTCTTCGATCCGCGCATGTCGGCGTCGGGCGTGTTCTCCTGCAATTCATGCCACAATCTCGGCACCGGCGGTGACGACAACCTCGAGACCTCGATCGGCCACGGCTGGCAGAAGGGGCCGCGCAATGCGCCGACGGTGCTGAACTCGGTGTTCAACGTTGCCCAGTTCTGGGACGGCCGCGCCGAGGACCTGAAGGCGCAGGCCAAGGGGCCGGTGCAGGCCGGCGTCGAAATGGCGAACACGCCGCTGCAGGTGGTCGCGACGCTGAACTCGATGCCGCAATATGTCGCGTGGTTCAAGGCTGCGTTCCCGGGCGAGAGCGACCCCGTCACCTTCGACAACTTCGCCAAGGCGATCGAGGCCTTCGAGGCGACGCTGATCACGCCCGCACCCTTCGACGCCTATCTGAACGGCGACGACGAGGCGATGAGCGCCGAGGCGAAGCAGGGGCTGCAGCTCTTCATCGACAAGGGATGTGCCTCCTGCCACGGCGGCATCAATGTCGGCGGGGAGGGGTACTATCCCTTCGGCCTCGTCGAACGTCCCGGCGCCGACGTCCTGCCGGAAGGCGACAGGGGGCGCTTCGCCGTGACCAACACGGTGGACGACACCTATGTCTTCCGCGCAGCTCCCCTGCGCAACGTCGAGCACACTGCGCCCTATTTCCATTCCGGCAAGGTGTGGGATCTGAAGGAGGCGGTAACGCTGATGGGGGAAACGCAGCTCGGCGAGGAACTGGCGAGCGAGGATGCCGACCTGATCGTCGCCTTCTTGCATGCGCTGACGGGAACCGTGCCGGACGTCGTCTATCCGATCCTGCCGGCGGAGACGCGGTCGACCCCGAAGCCGACCGCCGAAATCCGCGACTGAGGCGGCCTGCCGTCGCCGAAATGGAACCGCCCGAACCGTCGGGCGGCTCTTATGCGCCGAGAGCCGCCGGTCCCGGTCAGGCGAAGCGGATGATCGCGACCTCGCCTTCGAGCGCGCCCTGATAGGCGGAGGCGTGCGGCTCGTCGATCGGCGCATCGGTCAGCGTGCCGATCTGGTCGAGATCCGCCTCCAGAAAGCCTTCCTCCGCCAGCGCGTTCAGGGCCTCGCGCACGGCGCTGTCGTCGTCGGGCGCCCGCAGCATGACGTGGATGTCGATGCCTTCGTCGTCGCCGTCGCGCTCATAGGCCTTGCCGATGATGATGAAGACCATGGCGTCTTCATTGTTGTTGTCGTTGTCGGGAGAGATGGACATGGCGCTTCCTTCAGGTTCGCGATCTGGCAACGTCCTTACGCCGATCGGGCCGAAATGGAAAGCGCGGGCGAGGGGAGGCGAGGCGGCTGCGGGCGAGGCGCGTGGGCGGCAACGACGGCATTGATTCTTCCTTTGCGATTCCTTAAGAATCGTCGGGCAGAAGCATTTCGGAGTGCCGGCCGTTCCGGCTCCGGTTTTGTTTGCACGCCAGCGCGCGAACGCCTCGAAATTCAGGGCGTTCATGAAGGGCGAAGCAAGAATATTTCGCCAGTCCCCTTGACGTGCAGGGCGTAAGCCAGTAGAGCCACGCCCATCGGAGCCTATGTGAGGCTGGCTGGTTCAGTACGACTCGTTCTGAAGTTCGCCTCAAACAAGGCTTCAACGCACGTTGAAGACATGAATGCTGCACGCATGACGCGGCCTGGCTGCGTCCTCTGCCTTCGAGGGCCATTCGCAAAAGGCGGATCGGTCCTGTTTTGCGCATGAAAAGAAGCGTGTGGCAGCCGCCGGCAACGGCAAAATCCGCCCGCAAGGGTAACGAGACAAGATCAAGGGATGGTTGAATGCCTACCGTAAACCAGCTGATCCGTAAGCCGCGTCAGGCACAGGTAAAGCGCAATAAGGTTCCTGCTCTCCAGGAGAACCCGCAGAAGCGCGGCGTATGCACCCGCGTGTACACGACCACGCCGAAGAAGCCGAACTCGGCTCTGCGTAAGGTCGCCAAGATCCGCCTGACCAACGGCTTCGAAGTCATTGGTTACATCCCGGGTGAAGGTCACAACCTTCAGGAGCACTCCGTGGTCATGATCCGCGGCGGCCGCGTGAAGGACCTTCCGGGTGTGCGCTACCACATCATCCGCGGCGTTCTCGATACCCAGGGTGTCAAGAACCGCAAGCAGCGCCGCTCCAAGTACGGCGCGAAGCGTCCGAAGTAACCAGTCACCGGCGCCATTTCGCTGGAACCCAATTTAGTTGAGAGACGAAACGTATGTCCCGACGTCATAAAGCAGAGAAGCGCGAGATCAACCCGGACCCGAAGTTCGGCGATCTCGTGGTCACGAAGTTCATGAACGCCATCATGCTCGACGGCAAGAAGTCCGTCGCCGAAACCATCGTTTACGGCGCATTCGACAGCGTTCAGGGCAAGTCCAAGCAGGACCCGCTCGGCGTGTTCCATTCGGCCCTCGACAACGTTGCGCCGCACGTTGAAGTTCGTTCGCGCCGCGTCGGTGGTGCAACCTACCAGGTCCCGGTCGACGTTCGTCCGGAGCGCCGTCAGGCTCTCGCTATCCGTTGGCTCATCGCAGCGGCACGCAAGCGGAACGAAACCACCATGGTCGAGCGCCTCTCGGGCGAACTCATGGATGCCGCAAACAACCGTGGCAGTGCCGTCAAGAAGCGCGAAGACACGCACAAGATGGCTGACGCCAACCGTGCGTTCTCGCACTACCGCTGGTAATCTCGAAAAGGCAGTCCATTATGGCACGCGAATACAAGATCGAAGACTACCGTAACTTCGGTATCATGGCGCACATCGACGCCGGCAAGACGACGACGACCGAGCGTATCCTCTACTACACCGGCAAGTCCCACAAGATCGGCGAAGTCCACGACGGCGCCGCCACGATGGACTGGATGGAGCAGGAGCAGGAACGCGGCATCACCATCACGTCCGCTGCCACCACGACCTTCTGGAAGGGCCGTGACGGCAAGATGCGCCGCTTCAACATCATCGACACCCCCGGCCACGTCGACTTCACCATCGAAGTTGAGCGTTCGCTGCGCGTTCTCGACGGCGCCATCGCGCTGCTCGACGCCAACGCCGGCGTCGAGCCGCAGACGGAAACCGTCTGGCGCCAGGCGGAGAAGTACAACGTTCCGCGGATGATCTTCTGCAACAAGATGGACAAGACCGGCGCGGACTTCTACCGCTCGGTGTCCATGATCAAGTCGCGCCTCGGTGCGACCGCAGTCGTCATGCAGCTGCCGATCGGCGCTGAGAGCGAGTTCAAGGGCGTCATCGACCTGGTCGAGATGAATGCACTCGTCTGGCGCGACGAATCGCTCGGCGCCCAGTGGGACGTCGTCGAGATTCCGGAAGACATGAAGGCCCAGGCCGAGGAATATCGCGAGAAGCTGATCGAGACTGTCGTCGAGATCGACGAGGCCGCGATGGAAGCCTACCTCGAAGGCAACTACCCGGACAACGACAAGATCCGCGAACTCGTTCGCCGCGGCACGATCGACGTGAAGTTCCACCCGATGTTCTGCGGTACCGCGTTCAAGAACAAGGGCGTACAGCCGCTGCTCGACGCCGTCGTCGACTACCTGCCGTCGCCGGTCGACATCCCGGCCATCAAGGGCATCGACGTCAAGACCGAATCCGAGATCGAGCGTCATGCGTCTGACGAAGAGCCGCTTTCGATGCTGGCCTTCAAGATCATGAACGACCCCTTCGTCGGTTCGCTCACCTTTGCCCGTATCTATTCCGGCAAGCTCGAGAAGGGCACGTCGGTCATGAACACGGTCAAGGAAAAGCGCGAGCGCGTCGGCCGCATGCTGCAGATGCACTCCAACTCGCGTGAGGACATCGAGGAAGCCTTCGCAGGCGACATCGTTGCGCTGGCGGGCCTGAAGGAAACGACCACGGGCGACACGCTCTGCGATCCGCTGAAGCCGGTCATCCTCGAGCGCATGGAATTCCCCGAGCCGGTCATCCAGATCGCGATCGAGCCGAAGTCCAAGGGCGACCAGGAAAAGATGGGCCTCGCGCTCAACCGCCTGGCAGCCGAGGATCCGTCCTTCCGCGTCAAGACCGACGAGGAATCCGGCCAGACCATCATCGCCGGCATGGGCGAGCTTCACCTCGACATCCTCGTCGACCGCATGCGTCGCGAGTTCAAGGTCGAGGCCAACGTCGGTGCTCCGCAGGTGGCCTACCGCGAGACGATCACGAGGCTCTGCGAAGAAGACTACACGCACAAGAAGCAGACCGGTGGTACCGGCCAGTTCGCGCGCGTCAAGATCATCTTCGAACCGAACCCGGAAGGCGAAGACTTCAAGTTCGAGTCCAAGATCGTCGGCGGCGCCGTTCCGAAGGAATACATCCCCGGTGTCCAGAAGGGCATCGAGAGCGTTCTGTCCTCCGGTCCGCTCGCTGGCTTCCCGATGCTGGGCGTCAAGGCGACCCTCATCGACGGCGCGTTCCACGACGTCGACTCGTCGGTCCTGGCGTTCGAAATCGCATCGCGTGCCTGCTTCCGTGAAGCGGCCAAGAAGGCTGGTGCCCAGCTTCTCGAGCCGATGATGAAGGTCGAGGTCGTGACGCCGGAAGACTATGTCGGTGACGTGATCGGTGACCTGAACTCCCGCCGTGGCCAGATCCAGGGCCAGGAATCGCGCGGCGTAGCCGTCGTGATCTCGGCGAACGTGCCGCTGGCGAACATGTTCAAGTACGTCGACAACCTGCGCTCCATGTCGCAGGGCCGCGCGCAGTACACGATGACGTTCGATCACTACGCACCGGTTCCGTCGAACGTGGCGCAGGAAATCCAGGCAAAGTATTCCGGTCAGAAGTGACCGGGATACGCCAACCGAAACGAATTGAACCATTCCCCGTCTAGGGGACAGAAAATGGAGAGCCGGAAATGGCAAAAGGTAAGTTTGAGCGCAACAAGCCTCACGTAAACATCGGCACGATCGGCCACGTTGACCATGGCAAGACGTCGCTGACGGCGGCGATCACGAAGTACTTCGGCGAGTTCAAGGCGTACGACCAGATCGACGCGGCTCCGGAAGAAAAGGCGCGCGGCATCACCATTTCGACGGCGCACGTCGAATACGAGACGCCGAACCGTCACTATGCGCACGTCGACTGCCCCGGCCACGCCGACTACGTCAAGAACATGATCACCGGCGCTGCCCAGATGGACGGCGCGATCCTCGTCTGCTCGGCCGCCGACGGTCCGATGCCGCAGACCCGCGAGCACATCCTGCTGGCCCGTCAGGTCGGCGTTCCCGCGATCGTGGTGTTCCTGAACAAGGTTGACCAGGTCGACGACGCCGAGCTGCTCGAACTCGTCGAGCTGGAAGTTCGCGAACTGCTGTCGTCCTACGACTTCCCGGGCGACGACATTCCGATCGTCAAGGGTTCGGCTCTGGCCGCTCTGGAAGATTCGGACAAGAAGATCGGCGAAGACGCGATCCGCGAGCTGATGGCAGCGGTTGACGCCTACATCCCGACGCCTGAGCGTCCGATCGACCAGCCGTTCCTGATGCCGATCGAAGACGTGTTCTCGATCTCGGGCCGCGGTACCGTTGTCACGGGTCGCGTCGAGCGCGGCATCGTCAAGGTCGGCGAGGAAATCGAGATCGTCGGCATCCGTCCGACGACGAAGACGACCTGCACGGGCGTCGAGATGTTCCGCAAGCTGCTCGACCAGGGCCAGGCCGGCGACAACATCGGCGCGCTGCTGCGCGGCGTCGACCGCAACGGCGTCGAGCGTGGCCAGATCCTGTGCAAGCCGGGTTCGGTCAAGCCGCACAAGAAGTTCAAGGCCGAAGCCTACATCCTGACGAAGGAAGAAGGCGGCCGTCACACGCCGTTCTTCACCAACTACCGTCCGCAGTTCTACTTCCGCACCACCGACGTGACGGGCATCGTCACGCTTCCGGAAGGCACGGAAATGGTGATGCCGGGCGACAACGTCACGGTTGATGTCGAGCTGATCGTTCCGATCGCGATGGAAGAAAAGCTGCGCTTCGCGATCCGCGAAGGCGGCCGCACCGTCGGCGCCGGCATCGTCGCCTCGATCGTCGAGTAATCTCGACGCAGTGTCCGTCGGGCAGTCGGCGGGCAACGGCGGAATTCCTGGGCCGCAGTGCTATGCGGCCCGGGCATAGCCGCCACGATAGATTTAGTCGGCCGCACCGCTTGCCGACGAGAGCAAAATAGTGCAAATGGCGCGCACGCGTGATTTGCACCTGCTTCGTCATGGTGCGATCGCCAAAGGACAAGGCCGGCCACGGCCGCTCAAATAGGAAGGGGCAGGGGAAACCTTGTCCCTCCGATCTTTGAAAAACTAGCGGACTGGCCGGACATTTATCGAAGTTCAATGCGTGTTCCCCAAGGGGTTCCCGCGATAAACAAGAACAAGGACAAGTCGTATGAACGGCCAGAACATCCGCATTCGCCTCAAGGCGTTTGATCACCGGATCCTCGATGCCTCCACGCGTGAAATCGTGTCGACGGCCAAGCGTACCGGTGCCAGTGTCCGCGGTCCCGTGCCGCTCCCGACACGTATTGAGAAATTCACGGTCAACCGGTCGCCTCACATCGACAAGAAGAGCCGCGAACAGTTCGAGATGCGCACCCACAAGCGCCTTCTCGACATCGTCGACCCGACCCCTCAGACGGTCGACGCCCTGATGAAGCTCGACCTCGCCGCCGGCGTCGACGTTGAGATCAAGCTCTGATCAGGCTTTGAGCAAGTCCGGCGCAAGCCGAATAACAAGGAAGGTACGTGGCGGTAACGCCAACGGCTTCTAGGAACGGGAAACCCGAAGGTCGGATGGCCTCCGTGGAATCCTTAAACAAAAGGCGTGTAGGGGCCTCGCCCCCACAGGACTTTTAAGAGGAATGAACCATGCGTTCAGGTGTGATTGCACAGAAGGTGGGAATGACTCGCGTCTACAACGACGCAGGAGAGCATGTCCCTGTAACAGTTTTGCGATTGGACGGCTGCCAGGTCGTTGCCCATCGCACGGAAGACAAGAACGGCTACACCGCAGTCCAGCTCGGTGCCGGCCGCTCCAAGGTCAAGAACACGTCGAAGGCGCTCCGCGGCCAGTTTTCCGCAGCCAGCGTCGAGCCGAAGGCCAAGCTCGTCGAGTTTCGCGTTTCCGCCGACAACCTCATCGAGGTCGGTGCGGAGCTCTCCGCCAGCCACTTCATCGCCGGCCAGCTGGTCGACGTGACCGGCACGACGATCGGTAAGGGCTTCGCCGGCGCGATCAAGCGCCACAACTTCGGCGGTCTGCGCGCCACGCACGGCGTCTCCGTCTCGCACCGTTCGCATGGTTCGACCGGCTCCAACCAGGATCCGGGCCGCGTCTGGAAGGGCAAGCGCATGGCTGGTCACATGGGCCAGACGCGCGTCACCACCCAGAACCTCGAAGTCGTCTCGACCGACGAGGACCGTGGTCTGATCCTGGTCAAGGGTGCCGTCCCGGGTTCCAAGGGTGCCTGGATCGTCGTCCGCGACGCCATCAAGTCCGGCATCCCGGCCGACGCTCCGCGTCCGGCCGCTGTCCGCGCCGCAGCTAAGTAAGGGAGCCTGGTTATGGATCTCAAAGTCACGACCCTCGACGGGAAGGACGCCGGCAAGGTTTCCCTCTCCGACGCGATCTTCGGCCTCGAGCCGCGCGAGGACATCATCGCCCGCGTCGTTCGCTGGCAGCTCGCCAAGAAGCAGCAGGGCACGCACAAGACCAAGGGCCGCGCGGAAGTTTCCCGCACCGGCGCCAAGATGTACAAGCAGAAGGGTACGGGCCGCGCCCGTCACCATTCGGCACGCGCTCCGCAGTTCCGCGGCGGCGGCAAGGCCCACGGCCCGGTCGTCCGCAGCCACGAGCACGACCTTCCCAAGAAGGTCCGCGCGCTCGGCCTGCGTCACGCCCTTTCGGCAAAGCTGAAGGCTGAGAACGTCATCATCGTCGATGACCTCGTCGCCAAGGAAGCCAAGACCAAGGCACTGGCCGGCTCGTTCGCCAGCCTCGGCCTGACCAACGCCCTCATCATCGGCGGCGCAGAGCTCGACAGCAACTTCAAGCTCGCAGCCCAGAACATCCCGAACGTGGACGTTCTGCCGATCCAGGGCATCAACGTGTACGACATCCTGCGCCGCGGCAAGCTCGTGCTTTCCAAGGCTGCAGTCGAAGCCCTCGAGGAGCGGTTCAAATGACGGATCTTCGCCACTACGATGTGATCGTATCTCCTTCGATCACCGAAAAGTCGACGCTGGTCTCCGAACAGAACCAGGTCGTATTCAACGTCGCCAAGACCGCTTCCAAGCCTGAGATCAAGGCTGCCGTCGAAGCGCTCTTCGGTGTCAAGGTCACGGCTGTGAACACGCTCGTCCGCAAGGGCAAGGTAAAGCGTTTCCGCGGCTTCTCCGGCCGGCAGGGAGATGTCAAGAAGGCGATCGTCACGCTTGCTGACGGTCAGTCCATCGACGTCTCCACCGGGCTCTGATCGAGCAGTCGGCTAAAGAGGACAAAAGAAAATGGCATTGAAAAGTTTCAATCCGACCACTCCGAGCCAGCGTCAGCTCGTCATTGTCGACCGTTCGGGCCTGTACAAGGGCAAGCCGGTCAAGGCTCTGACCGAAGGTCTCTCCAAGAGCGGTGGCCGTAACAACCACGGTCGCATCACCGCCCGCTTCATCGGCGGCGGTCACAAGCGCACCTACCGCCTGATCGACTTCAAGCGTCGCAAGTTCGACGTCGAAGGCACGGTCGAGCGTCTGGAATACGACCCGAACCGCACGGCGTTCATCGCGCTCGTCAGCTACGCCGATGGCGAACAGGCCTACATCCTCGCTCCGCAGCGCCTCGCTGCCGGCGACAAGGTCATCGCTTCGGACAAGGCCGTCGACGTCAAGCCGGGCAACACGATGCCCCTGCAGTACATCCCGGTCGGCTCGATCGTTCACAACGTCGAGATGAAGCCGGGCAAGGGCGGTCAGATCGCCCGTTCGGCAGGCACCTTCGTACAGCTCGTCGGTCGCGACCAGGGCATGGCGATCCTTCGCCTCAACTCCGGCGAACAGCGCCTCGTGCACGGCTCCTGCCTTGCTTCGATCGGCGCGGTGTCGAACCCGGATCACGGCAACATCAACGACGGCAAGGCCGGTCGTACGCGTTGGCGCGGCAAGACCCCGCATAACCGCGGTGTCGTCATGAACCCGGTCGACCACCCGCACGGCGGTGGTGAAGGCCGCACGTCCGGTGGTCGTCACCCGGTATCCCCGTGGGGCAAGCCGACCAAGGGCAAGCGCACCCGTTCGAACAAGTCGACCGACAAGTTCATCATGCGCTCGCGCCACCTGAAGAAGAAGTAAGAGAGGTTAGTCAGAAATGGCTCGTTCAGTATGGAAAGGCCCGTTTGTTGACGGCTATCTTCTCAAGAAGGCTGAGAAGGTGCGCGAGGGCGGCCGCAATGAAGTGATCAAGATCTGGAGCCGTCGCTCCACGATCCTGCCGCAGTTCGTCGGTCTCACCTTCGGTGTCTACAACGGCAGCAAGCACGTCCCGGTCAGCGTCAACGAAGACATGGTCGGCCACAAGTTCGGTGAATTCTCTCCGACCCGGACCTATTACGGTCACGGTGCGGACAAGAAGGCGAAGAGGAAGTAACGATGGGCAAGGCAAAAGCCGAACGTCGGCTGAAGGATAACGAGGCGCAAGCAGTTGCGCGGACGATCCGCGTCAGCCCCCAGAAGCTCAACCTGGTTGCCGCGATGATCCGCGGCAAGAAGGTCGACCGCGCTCTGGCCGAACTCGAGTTCTCTCGCAAGCGCATCGCCGGCACCGTCAAGAAGACGCTGGAATCGGCCATCGCGAACGCTGAAAACAACCACGATCTCGACGTCGACTCGCTCGTCGTCGCTGAGGCTTTCGTCGGAAAGTCGATCGTCATGAAGCGCTTCCACGCCCGCGGTCGCGGCCGTGCATCGCGCGTCGAGAAGCCCTTCTCGCACCTGACGATCGTCGTCCGTGAAGTCGAAGCCAAAGGGGAGGCCGCATAATGGGTCAGAAAATCAATCCGATCGGCTTCCGCCTCGGCATTAACCGTACCTGGGATAGCCGCTGGTTCGCCGACAACGCCGAATACGGCCAGCTCCTTCACGAAGACCTGAAGATCCGCAAGTATCTGATGGACGAACTGAAGCAGGCCGGTATTTCGAAGGTCGTCATCGAGCGCCCGCACAAGAAGTGCCGCGTCACGATCCACTCGGCTCGCCCGGGTCTGATCATCGGCAAGAAGGGTGCGGACATCGAGAAGCTCCGCAAGAAGCTTTCCGAGATGACCAATTCGGAAACGCACCTCAATATCGTCGAAGTGCGCAAGCCCGAAACCGACGCGACGCTGGTTGCCCAGTCGATCGCCCAGCAGCTCGAGCGCCGCGTGGCTTTCCGCCGTGCGATGAAGCGCGCTGTTCAGTCGGCCATGCGTCTTGGCGCCGAAGGCATCAAGATCACCTGCGCCGGCCGTCTGGGTGGCGCGGAAATCGCACGTACCGAATGGTACCGCGAAGGCCGCGTTCCGCTGCACACGCTGCGTGCGGACATCGACTATGGTACGGCAGAAGCGGAAACCGCTTTCGGCATCTGCGGCATCAAGGTCTGGATCTTCAAGGGCGAAATCCTTGAGCACGATCCGATGGCCTCCGAGCGCCGCGCGACCGAAGGCGATGCCCAGGGCGCAAGCCAGGGCGAACGCCGCCGCCGTGAAAACGCTTAATTCGCTTTAGGCGAGCAGATCGGAGAATAGAAAAATGTTGCAGCCAAAGCGTACTAAGTACCGCAAGCAGTTCAAGGGCCGCATCAAGGGCGTCGCCAAGGGCGGCTCGGACCTCGCCTTCGGCGAGTTCGGCTTGAAGGCTCAGGAACCCAACCGCGTCAACGCACGCGAGATCGAGGCGGCCCGCCGCGCGATCACCCGTTACATGAAGCGTGCCGGCCGTGTCTGGATCCGCGTGTTCCCGGACGTTCCGGTCACCGCCAAGCCGACCGAAGTCCGCATGGGTAAGGGCAAAGGTTCGGTCGAATACTGGGCCTGCAAGGTCAAGCCCGGCCGTATGATGTTCGAGATCGACGGCGTCAGCGAAGAGATCGCTCGCGAAGCTCTTCGCCTGGGTTCGGCCAAGCTCTCGGTCAAGACGCGCTTCGTACAGCGCATTGCAGAGTAAGGATTGAGCCATGAAAGCCGCAGACGTTCGCGCACTGAGCGCCGACCAGCTTAATGACGAGCTCGCAAAGCTGAAGAAAGAGCAGTTCAACCTGCGCTTCCAGAAGGCGACCGGCCAGCTCGAGAAGTCCTCGCGCATCAACGAGGTCCGCAAGGACATCGCCCGCGTGAAAACCATTGCCCGCCAGAAGGCGGCAGAAGCCAAGGCCTAAGGAAGAATAATATGCCGAAACGCATTCTGCAGGGCGTCGTCGTTTCCGACAAGAACGAGAAGACCGTTGTTGTCCGGGTAGAGCGCCGGTTCGCGCATCCGCTGCTTCAGAAGACGGTCCGCCGTTCGAAGAAGTACAAGGCGCATGACGAGAGCAACCAGTACAAGGTTGGTGATGTGGTTTCCATCGAGGAATGCGCACCGATCTCGAAGGACAAGCGCTGGACGGTCGTTTCCGCCCAGGCTTAATTCATCACTTTTCGCGCAAGGGGTTGCCCTTTGCGCGAAAACCTGTATGAAGCAGCGCAAGGACGCTCGGAATCGGGCGTTCTTTTGCTTTGAGCGCAGGGAAGGTCCCGGGAATCGCTGGCGATTTCCTCGAGGAAACCACCTTGGCAAGACCCATCCCGCGCGAAAAACATAGATTCTCATAAGCTGGAACAGGGGGCATCCGTGCCCAACCGGTCCGGTTACAACAAGAAGGCGACCTGACATGATTCAGATGCAGACTAACCTCGACGTCGCGGATAATTCCGGCGCACGTCGTGTCATGTGCATCAAGGTGCTGGGCGGCTCCAAGCGCAAGTACGCTTCGGTCGGCGACATCATCGTCGTCTCGATCAAGGAAGCGATCCCGCGCGGCCGCGTCAAGAAGGGCGACGTGATGAAGGCGGTGGTCGTTCGCACCGCCAAGGACATCCGCCGCGCCGACGGTAGCGTCATTCGTTTTGACAACAACGCCGCCGTCCTGATCGACAACAAGAAAGAGCCCATCGGCACCCGTATCTTCGGACCGGTTCCGCGCGAGCTGCGCGCCAAGAACCACATGAAGATCATCTCGCTGGCTCCGGAAGTACTCTAAGGAGCGATGGCAATGCAGAAGATTCGCAAGGGCGACAAGGTCGTCGTACTCACCGGTAAGGACAAGGGCCGCACCGGCGAGGTCGTTCAGGTCATGCCGAAGGAAGATCGCGCGATCGTGCGTGGCGTCAACGTGGTCAAGCGCCACCAGCGCCAGACCCAGTCGCAGGAAGCCGGCATCATCAGCAAGGAAGCCCCGATCCACCTGTCCAACATCGCGATCGCCGACCCCAAGGACGGCAAGCCGACCCGCGTCGGTTTCAAGATCGACGGCGACAAGAAGGTCCGTGTGGCTAAGCGTTCGGGAGTTTCGATCGATGGCTGAAGCTAAGTACGAGCCGCGGCTCAAGAAGGAATATGTCGAGCGGATCCGCAAGGCGCTGCAGGAACAGTTCTCGTTCGCCAACGAGATGCAGATCCCGCGCCTGGAGAAGATCGTCATCAACATGGGCGTCGGTGAATCGACGGGCGACTCCAAGAAGCCCACGGTTGCCGCAGCCGACCTGGCCGCGATCGCCGGTCAGAAGCCGGTCATCACCCGTGCCCGCAACTCCATCGCGGGCTTCAAGCTCCGCGAAGGCATGCCGATCGGCGCAAAGGTCACCCTTCGCGGCGCCCGCATGTACGAATTTCTGGATCGCCTCGTGAACATCGCGCTGCCCCGCGTACGCGACTTCCGTGGTCTGAACCCGAAGTCCTTCGATGGCCGTGGCAACTTCGCCATGGGTATCAAGGAGCACATTGTGTTCCCTGAAATCAACTACGACAAGGTTGATCAGATGTGGGGCATGGACATCATCGTTTGCACGACGGCTACCAACGACGACGAAGCCCGGGCTCTTCTGAAAGAGTTCAACTTCCCGTTCCGCCAGTAATCCGTAACGACAAGCGTAAAGAAGGATAACTGTTATGGCGAAAACGAGCGCAGTCGAAAAGAACAAGCGCCGCCGCAAACTGGTTGCCAACCAGGCTGCAAAGCGTGCAGCTCTGAAGGCGATCATCCAGAACCAGGCTCTTCCGATCGAAGATCGGTTCAAGGCTACCCTGAAGCTTGCCTCCCTGCCGCGCAACGGCTCTAAGACCCGCATCCGCAACCGCTGCGAAGTGACGGGCCGCCCGCGTGCATTCTATCGCAAACTCAAGATGTCGCGTATCGCACTGCGCGAACTGGGCAACCTCGGCAAGGTGCCGGGCGTCGTCAAGTCGAGCTGGTAAGGAGACGGGTACATGGCAATGACTGATCCGCTGGGCGATATGCTCACCCGTATCCGCAACGGCGCCGCACGCCGCAAGTCGAGCGTTTCCACGCCGGCTTCGAAGCTGCGCGCCCGCGTTCTCGATGTCCTGCAGGCCGAAGGCTACATCCGCGGCTATTCCGAAGTCGAATTCGACAACGGCAAGGCTGAGCTGAGCATCGAACTCAAGTACTACGAAGGCGCGTCCGTGATCCGCAAGATCGATCGCGTCTCCAAGCCGGGCCGCCGGGTTTATGTCTCGGTCAAGTCCATTCCGCAGGTCGCGAACGGTCTCGGCATCACCATCCTTTCGACCCCGAAGGGCGTGATGGCCGATCACCAGGCACGCGAACAGAACGTTGGTGGCGAGGTTCTTTGCTCCGTCTTCTAAGACGGGCAAGGAATTTCCATAGCGAACAGACAGGTAGAAAAAATGTCTCGTATCGGTAAAAGGCCCGTTCCGGTTCCCGCTGGTGTAACTGCGACCGTCGATGGTCAGAAGGTCACCGCAAAGGGCCCCAAGGGCGAGCTGTTCTTCGTCGCCAATGACGAAGTGACGGTGAAGTTAGAAGACAACTCGGTTGTTGTGCAGCCGGTCAACGATTCCAAGGATGCACGGTCGAAGTGGGGCATGTCCCGCACGATGATCGAAGGCATCTTCAAGGGCGTCAAGGACGGCTACGAGCGCAAGCTCGAGATCAACGGCGTCGGCTACCGCGCGTCCCTGCAGGGCAAGAACCTGCAACTGGCACTCGGCTTCAGCCACGACGTTGTCTACGAAGCCCCGGAAGGCATCACGATCGCTGTTCCGAAGCCGACCGAAATCATCGTGTCCGGCATCAGCAAGCAGCAGGTCGGCCAGGTTGCCGCGGAGATCCGCGAATACCGTGGCCCCGAGCCCTACAAGGGCAAGGGCGTCAAGTATGCCGAAGAGCGGATTGTCCGCAAAGAAGGCAAGAAGAAGTAAGGAACACGCGAAATGGCTAGCAGGAAAGAACAACTTGCACGTCGCGCCAACCGCGTGCGCCGTCAAATCAAGGCGGTCGCCAACGGCCGTCCGCGCCTGTCGGTTCATCGCTCGTCGAAGAACATCTACGTACAGGTCATCGACGACGTGGCCGGCAAGACGCTTGCGTCCGCCTCCACGCTCGACACCGATCTGCGCTCGTCTCTGAAGACGGGCGCCGACACGGCAGCCGCTGCTGCCGTCGGCAAGCTCATCGCCGAGCGCGCCACCAAGGCCGGCGTCAAGGAAGTGGTCTTCGACCGCGGCGCCTTCATCTATCACGGTCGCATCAAGGCTCTGGCCGAAGCTGCCCGTGAAGGTGGCCTGAGCTTCTGATCGATCCTGGCGGGCCTCGTGCCCGCCATGTGACGATCAGTGGGTACCGGTCGCCTGCCCGAACGAGGGGAGGCGACTTTGTCAATCTGCCGATTGCACCCGGAAAAGAAAAAGGAAAAGGACAATGGCACAGGAAAGACGCGGTCGCGAAGACCGCCAGAACCGCGAAGAGCGCGACAGCGAGTTTGTCGACAAGCTCGTCGCGATCAATCGCGTCGCGAAGGTCGTCAAGGGCGGCCGTCGTTTCGGTTTCGCAGCGCTCGTCGTCGTCGGCGACCAGAAGGGCCGCGTCGGCTTCGGCCACGGCAAGGCTCGTGAAGTTCCGGAAGCGATCCGCAAGGCGACCGAAGCTGCCAAGCGCGAACTGATTTTCGTACCGCTGCGTTCGGGCCGCACGCTGCACCACGACGTGCACGGCCGCCACGGCGCCGGCAAGGTGCTGCTGCGTTCGGCCAAGGCCGGTACCGGCATCATCGCAGGTGGTCCGATGCGCGCCGTCTTCGAGACGCTCGGCATGCAGGACGTCGTCGCCAAGTCGACCGGTTCGTCGAACCCCTACAACATGATCCGTGCGACCTTCGACGCGCTCAAGAGCCAGATGCACCCGAAGGACATCGCGGCACAGCGCGGCATCAAGTACGCAACGCTGCAGGCCCGCCGTGCTTCCGCCGGCGTTGCTTCCGAAGAATAAGGGAGCTTGACCCATGGCTAAGAAAGAAGCTGCAAAGACGGTTACCGTCGAACAGATCGGCTCGCCGATCCGCCGCCCGGCCATTCAGCGCCAGACGCTGATCGGCCTCGGTCTCAACAAGATGCACCGGGTTCGCACGCTGGAAGACACGTCGTCTGTGCGTGGCATGATCCGTGCCGTCCAGCACCTCGTTCGCGTCGTCGACGAGAAGTGAGGGAGATAAGCTCATGAAACTGAACGAAATCAAGGACAACGAAGGCGCAACCCAGAGCCGCAAGCGCGTCGGTCGCGGTATCGGTTCGGGCTCCGGCAAGACCGGCGGCCGCGGCGTCAAGGGTCAGAAGGCCCGTTCGGGCGTCGCCATCAACGGCTTCGAAGGCGGCCAGATGCCGATCTATCGTCGCCTGCCGAAGCGCGGCTTCAACAACATCTTCGCATCCGAGTTCGTCACGGTATCGCTGGCGCGCCTCCAGACTGCGATCGATGCCAAGAAGCTCGACCCGAAGGCGACCGTCGATGCCGATGCCCTGAAGGCTGCCGGCGTCATCCGTCGCGCCAAGGACGGCGTCCGCATCCTCTCCGACGGCGAACTGAAGGCAAAGCTGACGATCGAAGTCGCCGGCGCCTCCAAGGCCGCGATCGAGAAGATCGAGAAGGCTGGCGGCAGCATCAAGCTGCTCTCGGCTGCCGCTGAATAATCGGCCGATTATTTGAACGCCCGGGGTGCTTCACTCCGGGCGTTCGCGTTCCCATATCAGGGCCTCGCGCCGCAGCTTCCAGCCGGGAGCCAGGGGACAAGACGTCGCCGCAGCGATGACGGTTGAACTGCCCAATTCCTGATATCGAGGGCGATCTCAGGCATTTGGCAGGATCGGGCGGGATGGCTCCGCCTGTTTCCAGGGAGTATCGGCCAGGGGGAGGGTCGGGATTGCTTGACAATCCGCGCTCCGCCCGGTTTACCCTCCGTGCCGCCTGCTTCGCGTCATCGCGAGGCTTGGCGACAGAAATTCGAGCGTGTCGCATCAGGCCGGGAATTCCTTCCGGACAGCGCGCGCTGCAACGGTTCAGCCGTTGTCCGGGCCGGGCCTGCCAGGCCGTCTCCCGGACATGGTGACGCGGAGAAACGCATGGCATCGGCAGCGGAACAACTCGCCTCCAATCTCAACTTTTCCACCTTTGCCAAGGCAGAGGACCTCAAGAAGCGGCTCTGGTTCACACTGGGCGCGCTGCTGGTCTATCGCCTCGGTACCTACATTCCGCTGCCCGGCCTGAATGCCGATGCCTTCGCCCGCGCCTTCCAGGGGCAGTCCGGCGGCATCCTCGGCCTGTTCAACATGTTTTCGGGCGGTGCGGTGGAGCGCATGGCGATCTTCGCGCTCGGCATCATGCCCTATATCTCCGCCTCGATCATCGTCCAGCTGATGACCTCGGTCGTTCCCTCGCTGGAGCAGTTGAAGAAGGAAGGGGAGCAGGGCCGCAAGATCATCAATCAGTATACCCGCTACGGCACCGTGCTTCTCGGCACGCTGCAGGCCTACGGCATTGCCGTCGGTCTCGAGGGCGGGGAGGGGCTCGTGCTCGATCCGGGCTGGTTCTTCCGTATTTCCACCGTGATCTCGCTGCTCGGCGGCACGATGTTCCTGATGTGGCTCGGCGAACAGATCACCTCGCGCGGCATCGGCAACGGTATCTCGCTGATCATCTTCGCCGGCATCGTCGCCCATCTGCCGCCCGCCATGGCCGGCACGCTCGAACTCGGCCGCACCGGCGCGCTCTCCTTCGGCGTCATTGCCGCGGTCGTCGTCATGGCCGTTGCCGTCATCGCCCTGATCGTCTTCGTCGAGCGCGCCCAGCGCCGGCTGCTGATCCAGTATCCGAAGCGACAGGTCGGCAACCGCATGTTCCAGGGCGACACCTCGCACCTGCCGCTGAAGCTCAACACCGCGGGCGTCATCCCGGCGATCTTCGCCTCCTCGCTGCTGCTCTTGCCGGCGACGCTGGCGGGCTTCAGCAATACCGCCGAACTGCCGGGCTGGGCGACCACGATCGTCGCCGCCCTCGGTCACGGCCAGCCGCTCTACATGGTGCTCTACGCCGCCATGATCGCCTTCTTCGCCTTCTTCTACACGGCCATCGTCTTCAATCCGAAGGACACGGCCGACAATCTGAAGAAGCACGGCGGCTTCATCCCGGGCATCCGCCCGGGCGAGCGGACCGCGGAATATATCGATTACGTGCTGACCCGCATCACGGTGCTCGGCGCCATCTACCTGGTCTTTGTGTGCATCCTTCCGGAAATCCTGATCGCGCAGACCGGCGTGCCCTTCTACCTTGGTGGTACGTCGCTTTTGATTGTTGTCAGCGTCACCCTTGATACTGTAGCACAGATTCAGGGTCACCTGATTGCCCAGCAATATGAAGGGCTGATCAAGAAGTCGAAGCTGCGTGGAGGAAAGAGGGGACGATGAGACTGATATTTTTGGGGCCGCCGGGTGCCGGCAAGGGCACGCAGGCGAAGCTCCTGACGGAGAAGCACGGCATTCCCCAGCTTTCCACCGGTGACATGCTGCGCGCCGCCGTTGCTGCGCAGACGGAGGTCGGAAAGCGGGCGAAGGCGGTGATGGATGCCGGTCAGCTCGTCTCCGATGCGATCGTCAATGAAATCGTTTCCGACCGGATCGATTCGGCTGACTGCTCGAAAGGCTTCATCCTCGACGGTTACCCGCGCACAGTCCCGCAGGCTCAAGCGCTCGACGAGATCCTGGCCGGCAAGGGCCTCGGCCTCGACGCCGTCATCGAACTGAAGGTGGACGAGAAGGCACTTCTCAAGCGGATGGAGAGCCGCGTCGCGGAAACCATCGCGGCGGGCGGAACCGTCCGGCAGGACGACAAGCCGGAAGTTCTGGAACGTCGTCTGGCGGAGTATCGCGAGAAGACCGCGCCGCTGTCGGAATACTACGCCTCCACCGGCAAGCTGAAGACGGTCGACGGCATGGCGGACGTCCAGGCGGTGACCGCAGAGATCGGCAGGATCCTGGCTTAGGCCATCGATCTGCCAATTCGGCCGGTCGGGGTTGACTTTCCCGGCCGATTCCTCTTAAGAGAGCGCCAACTCGCGACAAGCTAGCGATCGGCGCGGATTTCTCGAAAGAACGAGATCCGGGGGCAGTCGTTTTTGACGTGTCCCGAAGCTCGAAATTGAACGCGCGGCCTCGCGGTCGCATGACGAAGAAAAAACCACTTGCCGGATGGCAACTGGAAGCAAGGAGAACAGGCGTGGCTCGTATCGCTGGCGTCAACATCCCGACTGCAAAGCGCGTTGTCATCGCGCTGACCTACATTCACGGGATCGGTCCGAAGTTTGCACAGGAAATCACCGAGAAGGTCGGCATCCCCGCCGACCGTCGCGTCCATCAGCTGACCGACGCCGAGGTTCTGGCGATCCGCGAAGCGATCGACCGCGACTACCAGGTCGAAGGCGACCTGCGTCGCGAGACCTCGATGAACATCAAGCGCCTGATGGACCTCGGCTGCTACCGCGGCCTGCGTCACCGTCGCGGCCTGCCGGTCCGCGGTCAGCGCACGCACACCAATGCCCGCACCCGCAAGGGCCCGGCAAAGGCCATCGCCGGCAAGAAGAAGTAATTTCCCGAAATGGGGAATGGGGAGGCTGGCGTTTGCGCCGGCCTCTTTTGAGTTTCGAGCGGGGCCTCGGCCGCAATTTGCGGCGACCGTCTTTTGAGGTTGTCCCGGTCGGTGGAGCTGCTGGCACTACGGCAGTGACGATATCGCCGCACGCTAGCCGATCATGGCGACGTGCACATGACAATTCAGGGCAGGAGCGGAAATGCTCCTAACCCGGTGGAGCCGCTGGAACTACGGCGGTGTCGAGATCAACGAAAGGAATACCCATGGCCAAGGAAGCCGCACGCGTCCGCCGTCGCGAACGCAAGAACATCACCTCCGGTGTTGCTCACGTCAATTCTTCGTTCAACAACACAATGATCACCATCACCGACGCACAGGGCAACGCCATTGCCTGGTCGTCGGCCGGTGCCAAGGGCTTCAAGGGTTCGCGCAAGTCGACCCCGTTTGCCGCCCAGATCGCCGCCGAAGACTGCGCCAAGAAGGCCCAGGAGCACGGCATGAAGTCGCTCGAGGTCGAAGTCTGCGGTCCGGGTTCGGGCCGTGAATCGGCACTCCGCGCGCTGCAGGCCGCCGGCTTCATGATCACCTCGATCCGCGACGTCACGCCGATCCCGCACAATGGCTGCCGTCCGCGCAAGAAGCGCCGCGTCTGATCATTCGCATTCGTGATGCCGGCCGGCGCGTCCCTCGCGCCGCCGGCTCTTCAAGGCTCGGCCGCCACGATTGGATGGTGGTGGCGAACGGAAGGCAAAAGACATGATCCAGAAAAACTGGCAGGAACTGATCAAGCCGAACAAGGTGGAGTTCTCCTCGTCGGGCCGCACCAAGGCCTCGCTCGTGGCAGAACCGCTCGAGCGCGGCTTCGGTCTCACCCTCGGCAACGCGCTTCGCCGCGTACTTCTGTCGTCGCTGCGCGGTGCTGCCGTCACCGCAGTGCAGATCGACGGCGTGCTGCACGAATTCTCGTCGATCCCGGGCGTCCGCGAGGACGTGACCGACATCGTGCTCAACATCAAGGAAATCGCCATCAAGATGGATGGCGACGACAGCAAGCGCATGGTCGTGCGCAAGCAGGGCCCGGGCGTTGTAACGGCCGGTGACATCCAGACGGTTGGCGATATCGAGATCCTCAACCCGAACCACGTGATCTGCACCCTCGACGAGGGCGCCGAGATCCGCATGGAGTTCACCGTCAACAACGGCAAGGGCTACGTTCCGGCCGAGCGCAACCGCGCGGAAGACGCTCCGATCGGTCTCATCCCGGTCGACAGCCTCTACTCGCCGGTCAAGAAGGTCTCCTACAAGGTCGAGAACACCCGTGAGGGCCAGGTCCTCGACTATGACAAGCTGACGATGTCCATCGAGACCGATGGCTCCGTCACCGGCGAAGATGCGATCGCGTTTGCGGCCCGTATCCTCCAGGACCAGCTGGCCGTGTTCGTCAACTTCGACGAGCCGCAGAAGGAAGCCGAAGAGGAATCGGTCACCGAATTGGCGTTCAACCCGGCACTTCTGAAGAAGGTCGACGAGCTGGAGCTTTCGGTCCGCTCGGCGAACTGCCTGAAGAACGACAACATCGTCTACATCGGCGACCTGATCCAGAAGACCGAAGCAGAGATGCTGCGCACGCCGAACTTCGGCCGCAAGTCGCTGAACGAGATCAAGGAAGTTCTCGCTTCCATGGGCCTGCACCTCGGCATGGAAGTGCCGGCATGGCCGCCCGAGAACATCGAAGATCTGGCCAAGCGCTACGAAGACCAGTATTGAGCGGCACGAAAACGGCATGCGGGTGGCCAGCCGCTCGCATGTCGCGCCGATTGAAGTAAAATAGAAGGCAGGTTTTTTCGCTGCCTTTCCCCGTCAGACAGCAGGCAAGTCGCCTGTATGTGCCAGGAAACGGCAGGACCGATGCGATATCGGGAGACCTGCATCAAAGGAGAATAGCAATGCGCCACCAGAAAGCCGGCCGCAAGCTGAACCGTACCGCCAGCCACCGCAAGGCGATGTTCGCAAACATGGCTGCCTCGCTCATCACCCATGAGCAGATCGTGACCACCCTTCCGAAGGCGAAGGAAATCCGTCCGATCGTCGAAAAGCTCGTTACCCTCGGCAAGCGCGGCGACCTGCATGCCCGCCGTCAGGCGATCTCGCAGATCCGCGACGCCGCCGCCGTCTCGAAGCTGTTCGACGCGATTGCGACCCGTTACGCCACCCGCAACGGCGGCTACCTTCGCATCATGAAGGCCGGCTACCGTACGGGCGACAACGCTGCACTCGCCGTCATCGAGTTCGTCGACCGCGACGTCTCCGCCAAGGGCGCAGCCGACAAGGCCCGCGTCGAAGCCGAGGCTGCTGCCGAAGCCGCCTGATTTCAGGCAACGGAATGAAATGAAAAGGCCGGGTGCGAAAGCGCCCGGCCTTTTTCGCGTATGGGAAGTCTGTCTTATTGAGCTGACGCCGACTGGCCGACAGGCGGTAACGGGGCGTCTCGGTGATCACGGTAGTGGCCACAGCGGCATCGGCGGCAAGGGCGCAAGCCGATATCTTTGTTTCTGCTGATGTTCCCTGTCCCAACGTCCGATTGCTTCCTTGACCTGAGCCACGGTGTCGGCGTGTGTGGTCAAAATGCTAGCTGCACACGATCGCTGAACCACTTCGGGATACTGTTGGCCACTCTGGTCAACGCCCTTCTTGAGATAGACGATGACCTCCTTTCCCCTGAGGTCGGATGGATGCGTTGTCAGCATGAGCATTCTGGCCGTCCAGTGAGGTAGCGCTGGAAAGCCCCAAAATGTCTCAATCACCTGAAGGTCGAAGATCATCTCATCTGGAACGAATCTCTCGCCCATCCAACGGTGATGGCGGTGCTCTCTCTGCGCCACTACGATTGCCCGGACGACGACTTCCGCGTTAGCGAGTTCGTCGTAAGGATTGAACCAGGCTATCTCCGCGCACGCTTGCACGGGTTCGATTGTGAATGGTGCGATCCCGAGCCCGAGGAGAAATACTATCGTCAGTCCCCTACGAGACGTGCCCTTCCGAGGGTGATTGGGCCGGCACAAACCTTGGCGAAGCACGACGTTGCCTTCTCTGGAGCTTCGGACGTATCATCCGGTATAAGAGCAGAATTGCAACCATCGCGATATAGATCATCTGCTCCGGCCCCACGACCTTCACCGACATCGCGAAATGCAGCGCACCGGCAGCCGCGATGACGTAGACCAGTCTGTGCAGCCTGTTCCACCGTGGCCCGAGCCTGCGGATCGACCAGTTGTTCGACGTCAGCGCCAGCGGGATCAGCATGACGAAACCCGCCATGCCGATTGTGATGAACGGGCGCTTGGCGATGTCGGCGACGATCTGCGGGAAATCCAGGTATTTGTCGAGGATCATGTAGGTCGAGAAATGCATGACCACGTACCAGAACGCCAGAAGCCCGAGCGCCCGGCGGTAGCGGATCCAGTTGATGCCGAACAGGTCGCGGATCGGGGTGATGCAGAGCGTGGCGATCAGGAAGCGCAGGGCCCAGATGCCGAGCAGGTGCTCGAACTCCTTGATGGCGTTCCCCGGCAGTTGCCCGGTCGCGCCGAGATAGAAGCCGAAGACGGCCGGGATGAAGCCGAGCGCATAGAGTGTCCAGACCGAGGCGCCGTGATATTTGCGGGGCAGGGCGGGGATCGAAGCCATGGTCAGTAGTTTGCCGCGAGGTCCATGCCGGCATAGAGGCCTGCGACCTCCTCTCCATAGCCGTTGAAGGCCAGCGTGTCGCGCCGACTGCCGCCGAAGAAGCCGCCTTCGCCGATCCGGTTCTCTGTCGCCTGGCTCCAGCGCGGGTGGTCGACGGCCGGGTTCACATTGGCGTAGAAGCCGTACTCGCTCGGGGCGGAGAGGTTCCAGGTGGTCGGCGGCTGCTTGTCGGTCAGTGTGATCTTTACGATCGACTTGATGCCCTTGAAGCCGTATTTCCACGGCACGACGAGGCGGATGGGGGCGCCGTTCTGGTTCGGAAGCGTCTTGCCGTAGAGGCCGACCGACAGGATCGTCAGCGGATGGCGCGCCTCGTCGAGCCTGAGCCCCTCGACATAGGGCCAGGGCAGCGGCTGGAAATAGCCGGACTGGCCCGACATCTGTTCCGGCCGCACGACCGTCTCGAACGCCACATATTTGGCGCTCCCGAGCGGCTCGACCTTGTCGAGCAGGCCCGCCAGCGGAAAGCCGATCCAGGGGATGACCATCGACCAGGCCTCGACGCAGCGCATGCGGTAGGTCCGCTCCTCCAGCGGCATCGCCAGCAAATCGTCCAGGCCGAACTCTCGCGGTTTGGCGACCATGCCACCGACCTTGATCGTCCAGGGGTTCGGCTTGAAGTCTGCGCTGTTGGCGGCCGGATCGCCCTTGCCCATGCCGAACTCGTAGAAATTGTTGTAGTTGGTGACGTCCTTCTCGGGCGTCGTCGCCTCATCGGTTCCGAAGGCGGAGGCAGCGGCCTTCAGCTCTGCCGCATGCGAACCGGACGCGCTGGCCGCCAGCAGCCCTCCCGCCGTGGCGCCGATGAAATTGCGCCTGTTGAGGAAGATCGGTTCCGGGGTGATCTCCGTTGTCGCGATCCTGGGGGGACGGTAAGCAGTCATATCGTTTTCCTCTGCGGAACAAGGGGCCTCTCGCAGGACTTTACGGCAGGCATGACAGCAAAGTTTCAGCCATTTCGATAGAGGCGCGTCGCGCACGATTTCGTGCGCGGGGCGGCGCGGTTCCCGGGCGCAGATCGCCTTGGCGCGTTTGCCTTTTTTCGTGCCAGATCTTATCTGAACGTGGCGGCATCGTAAGGGAGAATCTGAAATGAAATTCGGCCACGGCCTCGCTACCGCAACCCTGCTCCTGCTCACGGTCTCCGCCCCGGCGGTCGCCCAGGAAAAGGCTGTTCCCGGCTCGCAGACGGAGATGCAGCTGTCCTTCGCGCCGCTGGTCAAGAAGACCGCGAACGCGACCGTCAACGTCTATGCCGAGCGGATGGTCGAACAGCGCTCCGTGTTCAACGATCCGTTCTTCGAGGAATTCTTCGGCCAGCGCATGCCGAACCGGACCCAGAAGCAGTCCTCGCTCGGTTCCGGCGTCATCGTCGGCAAGGACGGAATCGTGGTGACGAACAATCACGTCATCCAGGGCGCCGACGACATCAAGGTCGCGCTTGCCGATGGCCGCGAGTATCCCTGCAAGGTGCTGCTGAAGGATGACCGCGTCGATCTCGCGGTGCTGAAGATCGATGCGAAGGAGACGTTCGACATGCTTCCGCTCGGCGATAGCGACGCCGTCGAGGTCGGCGACCTCGTGCTGGCGATCGGCAATCCCTTCGGCGTCGGCCAGACGGTGACGAGCGGCATCGTCTCGGCGCTGGCGCGAAACCAGGTCAGGGCCGGCGACTTCGGCTTCTTCATCCAGACCGACGCCTCGATCAATCCCGGCAATTCTGGTGGCGGGCTGATCAACATGAAGGGCGAACTGATCGGCATCAACACGGCCATCTTCTCGCGCGGCGGCGGTTCCAACGGCGTCGGCTTCGCCATCCCAGCCAATCTGGTGAAGGTGTTCATCGCAAGCGCGGTCGGCGGCAGCACCAATTTCGACCGGCCCTTCGTCGGCGCGACCTTCGATGCGGTGACCTCGGACGTCGCCGAGGCGCTCGGCCTGACCAAGGCCCGTGGCGCGCTCGTGTCCAAGGTGCTGCCCGGCAGCCCGGCGGAACGGGCGGGCCTGAAGCCCGGCGACGTGGTCACCGCCGTCAACGGCATCGAGGTGGAACATCCCGACGCGCTCGGCTACCGGCTGGCGACGGTTGGCATCGGCGGCACGGCGAAGCTCAGCGTCAGCGACGGCGGCAAGCAGGAGGAGCTGACGATCGCGCTTGACCGCCCGCCTGAGACGACCCCGCGCGACGAACGGCTGATCGAGGGGCGCAACCCCTTCTCGGGCGCCGTCGTCGCCAATCTCTCGCCGCGCGTCGCCGACGAACTGCGCATGCCGGCCGGCACCGAGGGCGTCGTCGTCACCGATGTCAACCGCGGCTCGCCCGCGGCCCGCATCGGGCTCAAGCCGCGCGACGTCATCGTCGAACTGAACGGCACCAACGTCGCCTCCACCGAGGTGCTGGAGGAACTGGTGGGCGACGACCCCTCCGTCTGGCGCGTCGAGATCGAGCGCGACGGCCAGCGCATTCGGCAGTTCTTCCGATGAGCGACCTCTTCGCCACCTCCGAACCGGCAGGCATGGCGGCGAAACGGCCGCTGGCCGATCGCCTGCGGCCGCAGTCGCTTCAGGAGGTGGCGGGACAGGAGCACCTGACCGGCGAGGACGGCGTTCTCACGCGGATGATCGCGTCCGGCTCGCTGGGCTCGATGATCTTCTGGGGGCCGCCCGGAACCGGCAAGACCACCGTCGCCCGGCTTCTCTCCGGCGAGGCGGAACTGGCTTTCGAGCAGATCTCGGCGATCTTCTCCGGCGTGGCCGACCTGAAGAAGGTCTTCGACGCCGCCCGCCAGCGCCGCATGGGCGGACGCCAGACCTTGCTCTTCGTCGACGAGATCCACCGCTTCAACCGCGCCCAGCAGGACAGCTTCCTGCCGGTGATGGAGGACGGCACGATCGTGCTTGTCGGCGCCACCACCGAGAACCCGTCCTTCGAACTCAACGCCGCACTCCTGTCGCGCGCCCGGGTGCTGACCTTCAAGCCACATGATGAGGACAGCCTGGGCGAGCTCCTCAAGCGGGCGGAGGCGACCGAGGACAAGCCGCTGCCGCTCGACGACGGCGCCCGCGCCGCACTCCTGCGCATGGCCGATGGCGACGGCCGCGCGGTGCTGACGCTGGCGGAGGAGGTCTGGCGGGCGGCGCGGCCCGGCGAGGTCTTCGCGCAGGAAGACCTGTTCCGCATCGTCCAGCGCCGCGCCCCGGTCTACGACAAGGCCCAGGACGGCCACTACAACCTGATCTCCGCCCTGCACAAGTCCATCCGCGGTTCCGATCCGGATGCAGCACTCTACTATCTCTGCCGGATGCTGGATGCCGGCGAGGATCCGCTGTTTCTCGGGCGCCGGCTGGTGCGCATGGCCGTCGAGGACATCGGGCTCGCCGACCCGCAGGCGCTGGTCGTCTGCAACGCGGCCAAGGATGCTTACGACTTCCTGGGCTCGCCGGAGGGCGAACTGGCGCTCGCTCAGGCCTGCGTCTATCTCGCCACCGCGCCGAAGTCGAACGCGGTCTATACCGCCTTCAAGGCGGCGACGCGGGCGGCGAAGGAAAACGGCTCGCTGCTGCCGCCGAAGCATATCCTGAACGCGCCGACGAAGCTGATGAAGAGCGAGGGCTACAACGACGGCTATCGCTACGACCACGACGAGCCGGATGCGTTTTCGGGGCAGGACTACTTTCCGGAACGAATGGGTCGTCAGACCTTCTACGACCCGCCGGAGCGCGGCTTCGAGCGCGATATCCGCAAGCGGCTCGACTGGTGGGCGAAGCTCCGGCGCGAGCGCAACGGCTGACCGGCTCTACAGCCTGTCGTCAGCGCTGGGCGGATTGCCGCGAGGGCGGGGAAATGCGCGGGCCGGATTTCGCCTTCGGCTTCTGCACGACCCGGATCGAGGATTCGACCTTGCCGGAGTGCCCCTCCGTGTCGATGACCACATGCCAGTGGGCGCTCTTGGGGATGGTCAGCCGGATGGGCGTCTGCCTGGCGACGCCGCCCAGGAACTTGTGCTGGCGCGCGTTCCTGAACAGATCGAAATCGGCATGCGTCATCAGCCGGACATTGGCAACGGCCGAAAGCGAGATCTCGATCACCACGCCCTCGCGGATGTCCTGCAGGTCGTAGTGGGTATAGGGGAGGGAGGTCTGCGCCATTGCCGTCCTTGCTGCCTTGATCCGCCGCCACCATGCATGGCAGCGGTTAAGGATCGGTTGGCGCGGCGTGGCGAAATCCGGTGACGCGTTCGTCCGCCGGACGTGGCGGCGCGCGCGCCTGCATTGCTTGCGGTGAAAGGTCCGGCCGGGTTGCCGGGCCCCGGATCAATTCTTGCTGTCGTCGAACCTCGGCGGGGCGATCGGGTCGCTGGCCGGAAACGTCTCCTCCAGCGCCTCGTCCAGATATTCGTCTTCCTTCTTGCGCTTCTCCTTTTCCTTCTGCGGTGTGCCCTTCGGGGGCGTGTTCCTGATCTTCGATTTTTCGGACTTGTCGGTGGGCATGGAAATCTCCCGTCGTGATGATGGTTCCGTGCGTGGCGCGCTATTCCTCGTCGATGAGCGCGAGGATGCGCCGCTGGATCTCTTCGTCCTGCCTGCGGATCGCCTGCATCAGCAGGCCCAGTCTACCACGCAGGCCGTGGATCTGGTCGAGCAGTTGCATGGCGACGTCGACGCCGTCCTCGTTGACCCCCATCGGGCCGATCAGGTCCTGGATGAGGCGCGCGCGGGCGAGGTCGGCATCGTGGAACAGGCGCATCCCGTCGCGCTCCTCGGGCACCAGCCAGCGATGCTCGATCCAGGTGTCGAGAAGGGTGATCTCGATCTCGAGGTTGCGGCAGAGGTCGGTGTCTTTCATCTCAGCCTCCCATGTGTCGGCGCGGTGCCTGCGCCTTTCCGGCTTCCCAGCGTTCTGCAAACGCGGTGAGTTCGTGGTCGGGCGTTTGCGGCAGCACGACCTGCAGCGTCACATAGGCGTCGCCATGGCCGCCGCCCTGCTTGTGCAGGCCCTTGCCCTTCAGGCGCAGGGTCTTGCCGGTGTTCGAATTCGGCGGGATCGTCACGTTCACGGCGCCGTCGAGCGTCGGCACGCGGATCTTGCCGCCGAGGACGGCCTCGGTGAGCGAGATCGGGATCTCGTAGCGGACGTTGTCGCCATCCTGCCTGTAGAAGGGATGCGGCCGCACGCGGATCTCGATGCGGGCATCGCCGGCGGCCGCGCCGTTGTGGCCCGGCTCTCCCTTGCCGCGCAGCCTCAGCGTCTGGCCGTCGCGGGTACCGGGCGGGACGGTCAGGTCGATCGGCGGGCCGTCGGGCAGGCTGATCTGCTTCTTCGTGCCGTTCGCCGCCTCGAGGAAGTCGAGTTCCATGGTGAAATAGGCATCGCGCCCCTTGCCGCCCTGCTGCCCGCGTCCGCGCTGCGAGAAGAAGCCGGAGAAGATGTCGTCCACGTCGCCGAAATCGGAATAGCTCTGGTTGCCCTGGTAGTGCCCGCCGGTCTGGCCGGCCGAGGCATAGTCGCGATAGTACTGGCGCGGCGGCGTCTCGGCGCCGGTTTCGTCGATCTCGCCGCGGTCGTATTTTCCCCGCTTCTCCTCGTCGCCGAGCAGCGCATAGGCCGCCGACACGGACTTGAACCGGTCTTCGGCGGCCTTGTCGCCGGGATTGAGGTCGGGGTGCAGCTTCTTGGCGAGCTTCCGATAGGCGCTCTGGATATCCTTCTGCGTCGCGCTCTTGCTGACACCGAGGACCTCGTAGGGACTGCCGCTCATTCTCTGTTCCTTCGAACCGTGGCCGGGCGAGGCGGAAACGCTCGCGCTGGCGAAACGTCGCACGCCTCTGCTCCTATCTCAACCATAGGGCAGGCCGGCGAAATGAACAGGGAGAGGTGCCGGCGAATTCTGTCGCAGACTGCGGGCGGCCGTGGAAAGGGCGGGGCGGTCAGTTGCGGACGAGGCGGATATCGCTCGTCACCACCGTCTTGCCGTTGGACGGATTATGGTCGACCGTGCGCAGCCGCAGGCCGTTGTCGCCGAGCTTCTGGATCGTCATCTCCGCCTTGCGGTCGCCGTTGACGACCCTGTTCCAGCGAACCGCGAGGTTGATGGTCCCGCCCTTCCGGCGTCCGGAAAGCGCCGAGGGCTGTCCGGAGGGGCCGATATAGATGCCGCTGTAGCGGGCACCCCGGGCGTTGAGTTTGGCGGAGATCGCCCGGCGGAAGAAGGCAAGCGCGCTGCAGTTTCCCTTCATCGATATCGATGCGGCGCCGGCATCGGAGCGAAGCCTGCAATCGACGCTGACCGCCGGCCTGCCGATCCGCATGATCACGGTGCCGTTGCCCGTCCAGTCGCCGGAGAGCGACCGCAGGAATGCGTTTTCGTCGGCGGCCGCCGGCGCGGCTGCAGCGAGCGCGGACACGAAGGACAGAAGAAGACTGGCGGAGACGTGCATGCGTGACCTGCCTCATATCTGGCCCTGCATCGGGCTGCCGGCGATCCGTGCCTATCGTCGTTGGAAATCTAGTCGAAATCGAGAGTTTTTCGCAAACAATTCGCCGCGAGGGGCCGGGTGAGCGCCGAAAAGCGCTCACAATAGATAGGATGAGCTATCCCCTGGCTCGCAATCTCGTGATAAAGCAATTTCTAATATACAAAATTTGGGCACCGGACTCCCGTCTCCACGGCCGGACGGGGGCACGACCCCGTGTGTCTGCGGTTCGAAATGCTTGAGACAATCTTCAACGGGAGAGCGATATGGCGGTTCCGACCATCAGCATTACGCGCGTAGAGGCCCTTGAGGGCGGCTATCTTCGCTACAAGGTGACCCTGAGCGCGCCGACGACCGACGAGGTCAGGATCGACTACCGCGGCTTTGAGGGCACCGCCAAGGATGCGCCGCTGAACCAGCAGGACTATACCGGCGTCAACCGGGTCGCTACGCTCGTCATCCCGGCCGGGCAGACGGAGGCGGAGATCGTGGTTCGCGCGCGGCCCGACTATCTCGACGAGGTCGACGAATCCTTCTGGCTGGAACTGTTCAACCCCAAGGGCGCCGTCTTCGTCGGCAATCCCGCGGTCGTCCGGGTCCTGGGCGTCGTCCATGACGACGACGGCACCGGATCCGACCTTGCCATGTTCGTCTCGAGCCCGATCGTCGTGGAGGGCGACAGCGGCACGCGGCGGGCGGTGTTCGAGGTGCACCTCTCCGAGGCGCTCGCCAGCGATCTGACGCTGAACTACCGCACGGCCGACGGATCGGCGCTGGCCGGCAAGGACTACGTCGCCAAGACCGGTTCCGTCACGATCTCGGCCGGGCAGACCACCGCGACGGTCGCAATCGATCTCGTGGAGGACAATTCGATCGAGCTCAACGAGTATTTCTCGCTCGTCTTCGACCCGCCGGACGTGATCAGGAACGGCCACGAGGGCAGTGCCGGGATCGCCACCATCCTCGACGACGACACGGGCAACGGCGCGATCCCGATCATTTTCGCCGAGCGGGCCAGCCAGACCGAGGGAGGCGGGATGCGCTTCCGCGTCGTCCTGTCCAAGGCGACCGACGACGAGGTGCGCATCGACTATCGCACGGTCCTGGGCTCGGCGACCGATGCGCCCCTCAACAACCGCGACTACGCGCCCCAGACGGGGACACTGGTGATCGAGGCCGGCGACAGGGTCGGCTTCGTCGAGATTCGCGCCAATCCGGACTACCTCGACGAGGTCGACGAATCGCTGTGGCTGGAACTGTCCGTCCCGCAGAACGCGCGCTTTGCCGGATACCAGAAGACCGAGCGCGTCCTCGGCATCGTCAACGACGACGACGGCACCGGCAGCAACCGCTCCGCCTTTGTGTCGAGCCCCACGGTGGTGGAAGGCGATGCGGGGGTGCGGCAGGCGGTATTCCAGATACATCTTTCAGAAGTTTATGATGAAAACCTCACATTCAAGTTCAAGACACAGAATGGAACCGCCTCGAGCAGCAGCGACTATGTCGGAAAGACCGGCTCGGTGACCTTCCTGGCCGGGCAGACGGTTGCGGCCGTTGCGGTCGACCTGCGCGCGGACGAGCGCTTCGAGGGCGACGAGACCTTCTCGCTGGTCCTGACCCCGCCGGCGGGCGGCATCGTGAAGAATGTGATCACGGCCGGCGTGGCGACGATCGCGAACGACGACGACATCCACGAGGTGATCCGGGGCACGGACAACGCAGATCGCCTTTTTGGCGGCACCGGCAACGACCGCATCTTCGGCTATGGCGGCAGCGACACCCTCGTCGGCGGCAGCGGCAACGACACGCTCGATGGCGGCAACGGCCATGACAGGCTGGAAGGCAGCGCCGGCCACGACAAGCTCCTGGGCGCGGCCGGAAACGACAGGCTCTACGGCGGCAGCGGCAGGGACCGGTTGGACGGCGGCTCGGGCAATGACCGCCTCTATGGCGACAGCGGCAACGACACGCTGAAAGGCAACACCGGCAAGGATACGCTCGAGGGCGGCGCCGGTGCGGACCGGCTGGAGGGCGGGTCGGGAGCGGACACCTTCGTCTTCCGGCTGGCCGGCCATTCCACGGTGGCTTCCTCCGGACGCGACAGGATCGACGACTTCAGCCGTGGCAGCGGCGACAAGATCAGCCTGTCCGCGATCGACGCGAAGACCGGCGTCGGCGGCAACAATGCCTTCGTCTTCATCGGCGACGACGCCTTCCACAAGAAGGCCGGCGAACTGCGCTACCAGCACAAGAACGGCGACACGCTCGTATTGGCCGACACCAACGGCAACGGAAAGGCCGATCTCGCGATCCTTCTGGACGGCACCTACAACCTGAAGGCTTCCGATTTCATCCTGTGAGCCGGGGCGGCGCCGGCGTGCCTGATGGTGCGCCGGCGCGTTTCATCACAATCTGCGCCGACATACGGCCGGTCAGCTCGACTGGCCGGCCAGCCAGTTGTGCCAGTCGCGTTCGCTGCCGCGGAAGACGTTGAGGTCGATCTTGCCGTTCACGCCCTGCGACAGGCCCGATCCGGAGTACTGCCAGAACACCCATTTGCGGTTGGGATAGCGCTTGGACGGATGGGCTGCGACCGAGCGCAGCCAGAACGGATGGTTCGGGAACTCGCCGGAGAGGTTGTCGGCATAGAAGTCCGGTGCGGTGTAGATGATCGGGCGCTGGCCGTAGTGGCGCTCGAGCTTGTCCATGAAGACCTGCATCTTTTCCAGCACGACGGCGCGCGACAGCCGGCGCTTGCAGCTCGATTCGGCATTGTATTCGACGTCGATCACCGGCGGCAGCGCGCCGGCTTCCTTCGGCACGTTGCGGATGAACCAGTCGGCCTGCTCGCCGGCGGTGCGGCACCAGTAGAAGAAGTGGTAGGCGCCGCGCTTGATCCCGGCTTCCTTGGCCCGGCGCCAGTTCTTCTGGAACATCGGGTCGAGATGGTCGCCGCCGTCGGTGGCCTTGATGAACGCGAAGTTCGCGCCCTGCGTCCTGAGCGTCATCCAGTCGATCTCGCCCTGCCAGCGCGAGACGTCGACGCCGTGGACGGCGTGGTGGCGCGGGCTGACCTTGCCGAAGTTGATCGGCTTGGCATCGCCGAAGCGCTGGCTGTAGATGCGCGAGCGCTTGCCGCTCTTTAGGCCCGTGGCCGGCTGTTCGGGCGCGATTGCCTGGAGCGGGCGCTGTGAGGGCACCGCCATGCCGGCATCGCGCGTCACCGCCTCGAATTGCTGCTGGTCGGGGACCGGCCCGGCCCAGGCGAGTTCGTGCGGCGGCGGATTATCCTCACCCGTCTCCCCGCCGGCCACATCGCCGACGTCGGCGACCGGCACCGGTGCCGCTGGCCGCACGATGGAACTTGTCGTCTCGCGGGAGGTGAGCCCCGCCTGGAGCGCCTCGGGACCGGAACTGGACGAGCAGCCCGCCAGCGCGAGACCGAAGAGGATGAGGGCAGGGGCGGCCGAAAGGTGCATGGGAACCCGTTACGCAAGACCAAGGAAGACGGCCCGAACGGAGCCGCCAGGAACCACAGGGAGGAAAGGCTAACGGAGAATTACCAAGAAAGACTGAATCCAATCTTTACGGTGCGAAATTGATACGCCCGCAACCGGCCGGTGCTGCAGAAATCGCATTCGGGACATGGCTTTCGTGCAGCGCCGCGGCCGTCGATTTCGCTGGCCGGAAAACGCGCGAAAGCCTATGGTTGCAGCGCTTGAGGCCGGCTGGGCGCCCATCGTGCCGACCCGGTCCCTTCCCGCGCCACGACGACGCGGATGACAGAAAATTGATTCCGACAAATCGACATCAACCCATTCCGGAGATGCGCATATGACACGCAAGCAAGCGTTCTGCCTCCTTCTGGCAGGCAGCATGACGGTTTTGAACGGCGGCAGCGCCTGGAGCCAGGACAATGCGAGGAAGCCGCATGTTCCGCTCGAGAAGACGGTCGGCCAGGTCACCCAGAAAGGCCCGCTCGCCTCGCTCCTGGTGATCAACTCCGACGGTGCGACGCTGGAAGGCGAAAAGCTCGTCCTGACCGGCGTCGCCGCGAGCGCGATCGTGTTCGCGGACCGCCCGGTGCGGGCCGCCGGCCATGTCTCGACCGACGAGATCGTCAGGCAATGGGGGCAGGGGCCGGACAATTTCGAAAGCGATCCGCCCAATGCGACGATTTCGGTCCTCGGCGGCGGAACCGATGTCAGCGATGCCGTGGTGACGCTCAAGTCGCCGACGCTGGAGGGCACGACGCTGACATTCGACGTCACGGTGCTCGAAGGCAGCCTTGCTGGCGCAAGCGGGCCGGCGGCGCTGTTCGTCGATCACTGGCGCGGCTGGAACAATGCCGGCTGGTACGGGGTCGGGCTTGCGACCGGCGCCGTCCTGGGTGCCGCTGCGGCCGAGCCGCGCTACTACGAGCCTCGCCCCTATTACCCGCCTGTCGTCGGCAACCCTTGCCCTCCGGGCTACTGGATCGGTCCGTGGGGCCATTGCCGCGATACGCCCTACCACGGCCGCCTGCCGAACGGCGGCTGGCAGTAAGTCCAGGAGCCCTCGCCGCATCTCCATTCCACCGTCTGGAGGCGGCAGGGCGAGGGGCGGTCGCCGGCCGCATGCCTGCGGCCGGCTTTGTCGAAATCGCCCGGTAGACCTTTCGAAATCGACCTTGCGACGTCGCGTTGGGCTGGCTGCGGCCACCGGTGACCGCAGCCAAGGCCGGGAGGATCAGACGGCGATCTTGCCGCCGCCGACCTTGGTGATCGCGACCACGGCCGGGCGCACCGGCATGTCGTCCTTGAAGTCCGGCCAGCGGGTGGAGAGGTCCTCGTAATAGGACGGGCGGCCGTGGCCGTCCCAGTCCTCTCCGCCGTCGCCCGGATGCTGGACGGCGACGAAGGCCGTCTCGTCGTCAGGCGTGAACAGCGGGCCGCACATCTCCGCGCCGACCGGCACGCGGAAGAACAGCTTGGAGGTGGCGCGGGCGTCGCCCTCGGTGTCCACCGCCCAGAGGCCGTCGGTGCGCCCGGTGGCCTTGTTGGAGTTGCCATCGGTCGAGACCCACAGGCGGCCGGCGGCGTCGACGGCGCAGTTGTCGGGCATGCCGAACCAGCCGTTCTTCGTCGTTTCGGTGGAGAAGGTGGCGCCGACGTCGGCGACGGACGGGTCGCCGCACTTCAGAAGCACTTCCCACTTGCCCGAGGTCGCGGTGAAGTCGCCGCCGTCTTCCTCGATCTCGATGATGTGGCCGAAGGCGTTCTCCGCGCGCGGGTTGGCGGCATCGACCTGGTCGGCCTTGCGCTTGGTGTTGTTGGTCAGCATGACGTAGACCTTGCCGTTGACGCCGTTCGGCTGCACGTCCTCGGGACGGTCCATCTTGGTGGCGCCGAGAAGGTCGCCGGCGCGGCGGGTCTCGATCAGCACGTCCGCCTGGCTGGCAAAGCCGTTCTCGGCCGTCAGCGGGCCTTCGCCGTGCACGACCGGCAGCCAGGCCATGGTGCCGTCCTCGTTGAACTTCGCGACATAGAGCGTGCCCGCATCGAGTAGGTCCATGTTGGCGGCGCGGTCGTCCGGATTGTAGGTGCCGTCGGTGACGAACTTGTAGACATAGTCGAAGCGCTCGTCGTCGCCGAGGTAGAAGACGACCTTGCCGTTCTTGGCCACGATCGATTCGGCGCCCTCATGCTTGGTGCGGCCGAGAGCGGTGCGCTTCTTCGGCACCGAGGCCGGATCCATCACGTCGACCTCGACGATCCAGCCGAAGCGGTTCGGTTCGTTCGGCTCCTTGGCAAGGTCGAAGCGGTCGTAGAAGTTGGCCCACTCGTAGCCGCCCTCCGGCACGCCGTAGCGCTCGTAGTTGCCGGCTTCGGCATGGCCGGCCGGCAGTTCGCCGGAGAAATAGCCGTGGAAGTTCTCTTCCGCCATGATGTAGGTGCCCCATGGGGTCACCCCGCCGGCGCAGTTGTTGAGCGTGCCCAGAACCTTCGTGCCGCTGGCATCCGCATGGGTCTTGACGCGATCGTGACCGGCGACGGGACCGGTAAGCTGCATCTCGGTGCTGGCGGTGACGCGGCGGTTCAGCTTGCCGTCCGGCACCACCTGCCACTTGCCGTCGACCTTGCGGATCTCGACGATCGTGCCGCCATGGGCGGCGATCTCGACGTCCACCTGCTCCTTCGACAGCGGCCCCTGCTCGACCTTGCCGTCGACGATCTTGACGAGGCCGGGGAACATCAGGTGCGGGTTGGTGTATTCGTGGTTGACCACGAGCAGGCCATGCTCGGAGGAGCCTTCCAGCGGGATGAAGCCGACATAGTCGTTGTTGTAGCCGAACTGGCGCTCCTGCGCGGCCGCCGTCTGTTTCGTCGGGTCGAAGGCGGGCGAATCGGCAAACAGCGCGTCGCCCCAGCGCAGCAGCACGTCGGCATCATAGCCCTCGGCGATATGGTGGTTGGCATCGACGCCGGCCTCGACCTCGGCAAACGAAAAGGCCGAACCGCCGGCCGCGCGGGCTGCATTGGGTGCGCTCAGAAGCGCGGCGGGACAGACGGTCGCAGCGATCGCCGAGACGGCGAGCGAACCCTGCAGGAAGCCGCGGCGCGAGAAACGCTTGCCGATGATCTCGCCCATGGTCGGGTTGGCGGTCGGGTTATGCCCGTCGCCGTCGGCATCTTCGAGCTGGGTCGTCGGAAAAATCTTTTGAGAGAATTGTTCGGTCATCAGGCTGTCTCCGCGTTCGAATGGACTCCCGGTTTAGAGTCGTTCTAGCCCTTAGAGACGGCGTGTTTCGGTTTTGCGACAGGGTGACAAAGAGGGGTCGACGTTCGCCTCCACCACCTCGGTCGCCGAAATGATGGAGGCTGTGGATTACGCCGGATTACACGACATGCCGTTGCGGCGTGCGTTGTCGATGCAATCGGATCTGTTCGCGTAGGATTCGGTCGACGCACCAACGATACGTCCATTGGCAGCCGTGCGCCGCCAGCGCCATCTGCCACTGCTCTGGTAGACCTCCCAGGTATCACCGTTTCTGTCTTTGCATGCCGCCATAGTTACCTCCATCCGAATGGGTGGGCGCTAGGCGATTCCCGTTTGACGCTCCACGAACCGAATGCAACTTTGCGTAGCACATTCACCTGTGGCGGGTTGAAAGGGCGGGTGCGTCTTCGACGGCTTAGGCTGCCCCTCGCGCCAGCGCCTCTGCTGTTCTCTCCGGATCGACCGCGATCACTTTGAGGTAAGCCCTGGCAGGTTGATCGGGCTCGGAGCGCCCCTGTTCCCAGTCGCGCAGGGTGCCGAGCGGGATATGGTAGCGACTGGAAAACTCTTCCTGCGTCAGGCCAAGCGCGCGACGGATGACCTTGACCTGTGGCATACGGCGCGCAGAACGCAGTTGTTCCTGTGTCAGCGGCGGATTGTCCGGGTCAGTACGGGCATTGACCTCTGCTTCCTCGTCGCTCATCGCGTCAAGGCGGGACCAGTCCGAGATCTGTGTCTTACCATCCGGCATTTTCATACTCCCGACGTTCTGACTGCGTGGATTTTCGCGCTGAGATCAGACGAATAGCGTCGCCACGCTCCGTATAGATGACGGTCAGGAAGCGGCCTCCGCCGAGACCGATGATGCGCCGCCGAACTTCGCCGTGATCCATCGACCTTTCCTCGACATCAAGGGCGAACGGGTCATGGAAAACTGCGCAGGCATCGACAAATGCTACGCCATGCTTGGCGAGATTTGCGGTCGCTTTCCGTTCATCCCATTCGAATTCTAGCATAGTAGACTACGGGTATCCAGTAGTTGATCGGGATTTGGGGCACGTCTTGGAATTGGAGGATACGATCAAGGGCATCATGAAAATCCCCGCGGTGAATTCAATCACCGCGGGGACCATTTTATCTCAATTCATCGGGGCGGTAAGCCGGCCCAGATACATGCATGTCTCAGCTGCACCCGCTCGTAGCACCACAAGTGTCGCACTTCTCGCACGTCCCGTTGCGCACCATCGTGAAGTTCTGGCACTCCGAGCACATGTTGCCCGTATACCCCTGAGCAATGGAGCGCATGCGGCGTTCGTTCTCCACCTTCTTGGCCTCCGCCTTGGCGGCGGCCGCGTCGGCGGCGGCCTTGTCGGAGAAGAGGGCGGTCACGGCCTGCTGGCTTTCGGTGGCGACCTCCTCGGGGGCTTCCTCGGCGATCTCCTCGGCCAGTTCCGCCGCGCGCTCCTCGTAGTCGCGCTTGAAGGCGACGATCTCGGAGGTCGAGATCGCGACGGTCGGCTCGAGCTTGCGCGCCGCACCGCCGGCGAAGGCGGTGATGTTGCCGGACGAGGCGGCCTTGGCCGGTGCCGCCGTCGCAGCCCCCTTCGGCTCGGAAAGCGGGCGCTCGCCGCCGGTGCCGGAAACCAGCGTCGGCTTGTAGCCGCGGGTCCAGCCGGTCGAGATCAGGTTGGTCTTGCCTTCCTGGATGCCCTTGCCGAGTGCGGTGTTGCCGAAATCGGAGGTGTCGACATGGGCGAGGTCGTTGCGGCTGAGATAGGAGACGGCCAGTTCGCGGAACACGTAGTCGAGGATCGAGGTGGCGTTCTTGATCGCGTCGTTGCCGATGACCATGCCGGCCGGCTCGAACTTGGTGAAGGTGAAGGCCTCCACATATTCCTCCAGCGGCACGCCGTATTGCAGGCCGAGCGAGATGGCGATGGCGAAGTTGTTCATCATCGCGCGGAAGGCCGCACCTTCCTTGTGCATGTCGATGAAGATCTCGCCGAGGCGGCCGTCGCCGAACTCGCCGGTGCGCAGATACACCTTGTGTCCGCCGATGACGGCCTTCTGGGTGTAGCCCTGGCGCCGGTTCGGCAGCTTCTCGCGCTCGCGGGTGACGCGCTCGATGATCCGCTCGACGATCTTCTCGGTGACGGCGACCGCCTGGGCGGCAGCGGGGGCTGCGACCAGTTCCTCGATCGCATCCTCGTCGTCCTCGTCCTCGATCAGCGCGGCATTCAGCGGCTGCGACAGCTTCGAGCCGTCGCGGTAGAGCGCGTTGGCCTTCAGCGCCAGCTTCCAGGACAGCATGTAGGCGTTCTTGCAGTCCTCGACGGTCGCCTCGTTCGGCATGTTGATCGTCTTGGAGATTGCGCCGGAGATGAACGGCTGGGCGGCCGCCATCATGCGGATGTGGCTCTCGACCGAGAGGTAGCGCTTGCCGATCTTGCCGCAGGGGTTGGCGCAATCGAAGACGGCGAGATGCTCGTTCTTCAGGAACGGTGCGCCTTCCAGCGTCATCGCGCCGCAGACGTGGATGTTGGCGGCCTCGATGTCCTTCTTGGCAAAGCCCATGTGCTCGAGCAGGTTGAAGCTCATGTCGGCGAGCTGCTCGTCGGAAACTTTCAGCGTCTCCTTCAGGAAGTCGGCGCCGAGCGTCCACTGGTTGAACACGAACTTGATGTCGAAGGCGCTCTTCAGCGCGCCGTTGACGGCGGCAATCTTCTCATCCGTGAAGCCCTTGGCCTTCAGCGAGCCGGGGTTGACGCCGGGCGCCTGGTTCAGATTGCCGTGGCCGACGGCATAGGCCTCGATCTCGGCGATCTGCGCCTCCGAATAGCCCAGAGTGCGCAGGGCTTCCGGAACGGCGCGGTTGATGATCTTGAAGTAGCCGCCGCCGGCGAGCTTCTTGAACTTCACCAGCGCGAAGTCGGGCTCGATGCCGGTCGTGTCGCAATCCATGACGAGGCCGATCGTGCCGGTCGGCGCGATCACGGTCGTCTGGGCGTTGCGGTAGCCGTGCTTCTCGCCGAGTTCGACGGCCTTGTCCCAGGCGAGCTTGGCGTGGACGATCAGGTCCTGGTCCGGGCAATCGCCGTGGACGAGGGCGACCGGGTCGACCGACAGCTTCTCGTAGCCGACCGTCTCGCCGTAGGCGGCGCGGCGGTGGTTGCGCATGACGCGCAGCATGTTGTCGCGGTTCGGCGCAAAGCCCGGGAAGGTGCCGAGCTCGCCGGCCATTTCGGCCGACGTCGCATAGGCGATGCCGGTCATGATCGCCGTCAGCGCGCCGCCGATGGCGCGGCCCTCGGTCGAATCATAGGGAATGCCCGACGACATCAGCAGGCCGCCGATATTGGCATAGCCGAGGCCGAGCGTGCGGTACTCGTAGGAGAGCTCGGCGATCTGCCGGCTCGGGAACTGCGCCATCATCACCGAGATTTCCAGCACGATCGTCCACAGGCGGACGGCGTGCTCGTAGTCGGCGATGTTGATGTTCTTCGTCGCCGCGTCCTTGAACTGCAAAAGGTTCAGCGAGGCGAGGTTGCAGGCCGTGTCGTCGAGGAACATGTATTCCGAGCACGGGTTGGAGGCGCGGATCGGGCCTGCCGCCGGGCAGGTGTGCCAGTCGTTCATCGTCGTGTTGAAGTGCAGGCCCGGATCGGCCGAAGCCCAGGCGGCATACGAGATCGATTCCCACAGGTCGCGCGCTTTCAGCGTCTTCATCACCTTGCCGTCCTTGCGGGCGGTCAGGTTCCAGTCGCCGTCATTCTCCACCGCCTGCAGGAAGTCGTCCTTGATCGAGACGGAGTTGTTGGAGTTCTGGCCCGACACCGTGAGATAGGCTTCCGAATCCCAGTCCGTGTCGTAGGTCTTGAACTCGATGTCCTTGTAGCCCTGCTTGGCGAACTGGATGACGCGCTTGATGTAGTTTTCCGGAACCTGGTTCTTCTTGGCCGCGCGGATCTCGCGCTTCAGCGCCGGGTTCTCGTTGGGGTCGAAGCAGGCGTCGTTGTCGGCCGCGCAGTTGATGCAGGCCTTCATGATCGCCTTCAGGTGGGAGGCGACGATCTTGGAGCCGGTGACGAGGGCCGCCACCTTCTGCTCTTCCTTGACCTTCCAGTTGATGTAGGCCTCGATGTCCGGATGGTCGATGTCGACCACGACCATCTTGGCCGCGCGCCGCGTCGTGCCGCCCGACTTGATCGCGCCCGCCGCACGGTCGCCGATCTTGAGGAAGCTCATCAGGCCGGAGGAACGGCCGCCGCCGGAAAGCCGCTCGCCTTCGCCGCGCAGGTGCGAGAAGTTGGAGCCGGTGCCGGAGCCGTACTTGAACAGGCGCGCCTCGCGCACCCACAGGTCCATGATGCCGTTCTCGTTGACGAGATCGTCCTCGACCGACTGGATGAAGCAGGCATGCGGCTGCGGATGCTCGTAGGCCGACTTGGACTTGGTCAATTTCCCGGTGAAGGGATCGACGTAGAAGTGGCCCTGGCCGGGACCGTCGATGCCGTAGGCCCAGTGCAGGCCGGTGTTGAACCATTGCGGGCTGTTGGGCGCGACGCGCTGGGTGGCGAGCATGTAGGCGAGCTCGTCCTTGAAGGCGGAGGCATCTTCTTCCGAGGCGAGGTAGCCGCCCTTCCAGCCCCAGTAGGTCCAGGTGCCGGCGAGACGGTCGAACACCTGGCGGGCATCGGTCTCCGAGCCGTAGCGCTCACCCTCGGGGAGCGCCTTCAGGGCCTCGGTGTCGGCAACGGAGCGCCACAGGAAGGAGGGGACGTCGTTCTCCTCGACCTTCTTCAGCTTTGCCGGCACGCCCGCCTTGCGGAAATACTTCTGCGCCAGGATGTCGGCTGCGACCTGGCTGAACTGCGCGGGAACGTCGATGTCGGCGAGCCGGAAGACGATCGAGCCGTCCGGGTTCTTGATCTCGGATGTGGCCTTGCGGAATTCGATCTCTGCATAGGCCGTTTGGCCCTGCTTGGTGAAGCGACGTTCTATGCGCATGGTCCCTTGTCCTTTGGTTGTCGCGCGCCCGCTGTGGCCAGCCTCTAGGCGCAATTATCCCCGACCGGCCGCGACCTTGCGCAGCCAGCTCAAATCGTCATGTCTATGCGGGAAACCCGTTTTCGCGGCACCCTGTATCTTGTGCTGAGCGTGGCTGCAAACACTAAATATAGTGTTAACAACTTCTTTATGCCAGTCTTTTCGCGGCGTCACCGCGACAAAATCGTGCGCAAAAACCTCCCCTGCGGCTGGCGGCTCATCCACCTCGACGCATGGTCATCGTTCTGTATTTTTTGATTGTCGGAACCGGACTTTAAACTCGTCGGCCCAGCCGCAGTTGCAGCGTGGAAACCATTAACGCCAAGGCACCCGATTCCGTCAAGGGGTGGTTTATGACGGATTTGTGGACGCTAGATGTTGTGTGTGTTGCCTGTGGAAAGCGGGGACATGGCGCAAAAGCCGGAGAATCAGCCGGTTCAGCCGTGCTCACGGCGCCGGGCGCGCTCCGGCTGTGGATAGCCCGATAAATAATAGGGCAAAATTCGGGGTGGATTGCGGCATATTGGCGACAGCCGATTGCCATGCCGCAACGGATGTGAAAACCGAATCAGGACGCACAAGGATGGGCCGGGAAACGGGCCCGGCGGGCCGCCCTCCGATACCGAATTTTCTCGCCCGGCGATGCGTGGGGCAGGGGGCCGGAAGCCCGCTCGGGCCGAGCCGTGGCCGACGATGGTTTGAAGGCCATGCGGAGCCGTTGCGCGGAGAGACCCGGCTCTGTGCCTGTGCAGCATGCGATGCGTGAGGGGGCGGTCCTAGCCGCGCGGGCCCTTGGCGATCGGCTCCTGGTAGGTGAAGCCCATGTCCCAGGGGAAGTAGATCCAGGTGTCCTGGCTGACCTCGGTGACGAAGGTATCGACCTGCGGCCGCCCCTTGGGCTTGGCGTAGACCGCGGCGAAATGCGCCTTCGGCAGCATCGCGCGCACCTGCGCGGCCGTCTTTCCCGTGTCCGTCAGGTCGTCGACGATGAGGATGCTTTCGCCGCCGTTCTGCTGCAGCTCCGGCGCGATCCCCTTGAGCACGTGCATATCGCCTTGCGACAGGTAGTCGTGGTAGGAGGCGACGCAGACGGTCTCGATCAGGCGGATGTTCAGTTCGCGCGAGATGATCGCCGCCGGCACGAGCCCGCCGCGGGTGATGCAGACGATCGCCTTCCATTCCCGGTCGCCGTCGGCGAGTCGCCAGGCGAGCGCGCGGGCGTCGCGATGAAACTGGTCCCAGGAAACGGGAAAGGCTTTGTCGGGAAGCGACATGGCGGGCTCCTTTCGCCGGGCGTCCGGCAGAATGCGGCAGGTTTCGCCCTTCTAGAGCAGAAGGGCGAAAAAGGGAATCACTGCCTCCGCGGGGCCGCGGGCCGATCCACAGCCATGATGCCCGGCCAACGTCCAGTCAGGACGCCCGACCGGCGCTAGCGCGACATGATCGCCGGGACCCGCAATTCCTTCATCATCGCGCTGGTGACGCCGCCGAACAGGCGGTGGCGCAGCCAGGAGTGGCTGAAGGCGCCCATCACGAGCAGGTTCGCCCCGGTCTCGGTGACGCGGCGGTTGATCACGTGGGCCACACTGTCGCCGCCGGATTTCGCCGAGTTGAGGCTCACATTCAGTCCGTGCCGCGTCAGGGCGCCGGCGATCTCGCTGCCGGAAAGCCCCGCGCTCTGCAGGGCGTCGTCCGGCGGATTGACCGAGAAGATCTCGATCTCCTTCGCCTCTTTCAGGAGCGGCAGCGCATCGAAGACGGCGCGGGCCGATTCGCGCGTGCCGTTCCAGGCGATCAGGACGCGGTCCGGCACCTCCGGCCCGGCCACCGCATCCGAGATCAGGCAGAGCGGCCGGCCGCTCTCGTAGAGCAGGTCCTCGATATCGGCGCGCGAAGGGCCGTCGCCGTAGGGATCGAGCTGGACGGCGACGACGAGGTCGCTGCCGCGGGCGCTGTCGATCACGCCGCTGGCGCTGTAGCCGGCGCTGCCGGTGAAGAGCCGCCACTCGTGCGAAACGCCCGAGCGCTGCGCCAGCGTCCGGAACGTCCGCTCGATCGCTTGCGACACCTCGCGGGCCTGGGCCTGCTGTTCCATGATGGCGTTGGGGTCGGGAAACTCCATCGGGGCGGCGATGGTGACGACGATCGGCGTTTCCGCATGCACGCCGACGAGATGCGCGCCGTGCCGCTCGGCCAGTGCTATCGCGTGCCGGGTGACCTTTTCTGCGTCCTCGGCGGTGCTGAGTACGGCGGTGATGGTCCTGTATGCCATGGCGCTCTCCGTTGTGTTCGGGCCGTTGCGCCGCCAGCAGCAACTCACGCCGCGGAGCGGTAACGCGTTGAAATCCCGATTGATCCTTTCCCCAAATCGCCCGCAGTTCAAGGGGGTTGCGACCTCTCATCGCATGGCGGTCGCAAATGCCGGCGAATCGCAGGCGACGGCGTCACTGTGGAGCGGGCCCGGGCCGCCGTCCTTGACGACGGTCAAGCCGATCGGTCTGCGCCGACCGGTGATGCCGACCGACGATACCGGTCAGCCGGCGGCCTTGGCGGCGGCGATCTCGGCGATCATGGCGAGCACCGCCTTTTCGACCGCCTCCGCCGGCGCCTCGTCCCGGCTGCGGATGACGATCTCGGTCGAGAACCGGTTTCCGTCGAAGCGCGGATAGGAGCCGATCGAGGTGTCGGGATGCGCCTTCTGGATGGCCGAAAGCTGGGTGCCGATATCGCCCTCGCCGAAGGGCGAGACGACGCTGCGCGACAGGACGGGCGCGCCGGTCCGGAGCGTCGGCAGCAGCGCCTCGAGCATGGCGACGAAGACCTGCGGAACGCCGGCCATCACGTGGACGTTGCCGATGCTGAAGCCCGGCGCGGTGGAGACGCTGTTGGGAATGTGGCCGGCGCCCACCGGCATGCGCGCCATCCGCCGCCGGGCCTCGTTGAATTCCATGCCGCGCCGCGCATACATCGCCGCCATCAGTTCCATCGCGGCCGGGTCGTGGGTGCAAGCGACGCCGAAGGCCTTTGCCACCGCGTCCGCGGTGATGTCGTCATGCGTCGGGCCGATGCCGCCGGAGGTGAAGACGTAGTCGTAGCGCGCCCGCAGCGCGTCCAGCGCCTCGACGATCATCTCCTCCTCGTCGCCGACGATGCGCACCTCCTTCAGGTCGATGCCGGCGAGGTGGAGCATGTCGGCGAGGTGACCGATGTTCTTGTCCTTGGTGCGGCCGGAGAGGAGTTCGTCGCCGATCGCGAGCATGCCGGCGGTGATGATCTTGCTTGAACCCATGGAAACACTCCTGATCCGGCGCCGATCGTTCACACCCGGGCAGGACTGTCAATCTGTGGTGAACAGTCTGTTGCCCGGCCGGGTTCTGGCGCAACCGTGTCCTCTGCTACATCTTCGTGCCAGCCGCAATCAAGCGGAAAGACTTGTGTTTCAGACACGACAGGAGAAGCGAATGGCAAGGGTACTGGTCCTCTACTACTCGGCTTACGGGCATATCGAGGCCATGGCGAATGCAGTGGCGGAAGGTGCGAAGTCCGCCGGCGCCGACGTGGTGGTCAAGCGCGTGCCGGAACTCGTTCCGGAGGAGGTCGCCAAGGCCTCGCACTTCAAGCTCGACCAGGCAGCCCCGGTCGCGACCGTCGACGAACTGGAGGAATACGACGCCATCATCGTCGGCGCCGGCACGCGCTTCGGCACGGTCGCCTCGCAGATGCGCAACTTCTGGGACCAGACCGGCGGTCTCTGGTTCAACGGCAAGCTCGTCGGCAAGGTCGGCTCCGTCTTCACCTCGTCGGCCACCCAGCACGGCGGCCAGGAATCGACCATCCTCGGCTTTATTCCCACCCTGCTACACCACGGCATGGCCGTCGTCGGCCTTCCCTACGCCTTCCAGGGCCAGATGGGCGTCGACGAGATCAAGGGCGGCTCGCCCTACGGCGCCTCCACGATCACCGACGGCGACGGCTCCCGCCAGCCCTCGAAGGTCGAACTCGACGCTGCCCGCTTCCAGGGCGCACACGTCGCGAAACTGGCCGCGAAGATCGCCGGCTAACGGCGCTTCGCAAGCTTGCGAATCGGAAAAAGGGCGCGGCCGCCGGCTGCGCCCTTTTTCTTGCGCATATTACTTGCGCATGGCGAGCCGCCGCGCCGGCAAGGCGGCTCGCCGGCCGGTCCGGCACGGGCACCGAGGCACCACGGTCGGGACGGGGGATCGGGTCTGGGCAGCCCGAAACGGGTGGCGCAAATATGCAACGGCCACCGCCACCCCTGTGTGGAGCGGTGCCGGGTTTCTCTCCAGCCGCCCCATTATGCCCGCATTGTCGCGTTGGGACGGTCAAGGAGGAGGAATTCCTATGCGGTTTCACCCGTGCCAATCGGACTCCGGCAGATGGCCGCGCTCCCGCGAGGCGGCGAAGATCGCGCTTGCCGCGGTGACCGCGGTCGGCCTGACTTATGTCAGCGCCGGCGACCTCATCGCCTCCGCCACGGCCCGCGCCCGCGGCTGCGCCATCAAGGGCAACATCAGCGCCCAGACCGGTGAACGCATCTACAGCGTCCCCGGCCAGGACTACTACGAGGTGGTCCGCATCAGCCCGGAATACGGCGAACGCTGGTTCTGCAGCGAAAGCGAAGCCCAAGCCGCCGGCTGGCGCAAGGCGACGCGGTAGGGCCTCCGGCCCGAAAGAAATGCCGCGGCTCGGAAACGCCTTGTGGAACAAGGGGTCTGAATGAAATCAAGGGGAAGGAAAATGGTGGGCGATGAGAGACTCGAACTCCCGACATCCTCGGTGTAAACGAGGCGCTCTACCAACTGAGCTAATCGCCCGCCGCGTTGGTGGCCGTGATCTATGCGGAACCGGATGAAACCGCAAGAGCCCTGATGATCTTTTTCGCAAAATTTTGCGCGCGGCCGGCGAGGCGGGCAGGCGGGGCAGTGCCGGAAAGTGGGGGGCATGGTCCGCACGACGTGCCTGACCTGGTTTGCGACACTGGCGGAAAATCCGGGGTGTGCGCCAAGGGGAAGGGGTCCGGTTTCCACCGTCCCGGCTTGAGAAGCCGTCACGCGCCCAATGACGAATCTGTCCGCCCTCCACCTGGGGATCGGGAGGGGAAACGGGCGTTTGGCGGGGCGGTTTTCAACAATTCGCGCGCCGTCACCGTTTTGTCTTCAATCCTGCTTGACACCCATAAGCGAACCCCTTAGTTAGCCGCTCATCGAACGGCCCCGGCCGCTTCGAAGGATGCCTGCGGGCATCCGGACTTGGTCAGAATGCGGGTGTAGCTCAGTCGGTTAGAGTGCCGGCCTGTCACGCCGGAGGTCGCGGGTTCGAGCCCCGTCACTCGCGCCATTTCCAGGGTCCGGATCTTGCGGGTGTTGCGGTCGGAAGACCAGATGCGCGGGTGTAGCTCAGTCGGTTAGAGTGCCGGCCTGTCACGCCGGAGGTCGCGGGTTCGAGCCCCGTCACTCGCGCCACTTTCACTCTTCCATATCCTGATTCCGTTTAGAACGCTCCTGTCCGGTGCCGCGGCAATTTGCCCCGGCGGCGCGCCCGACCCCACCTCAGTTCCCCTCCGCATCCCAGGACTGCAGGAGCGGGGGTGAAATCGATGCCTGCATCCTGTGCGGCACGAGCGGAATGACGCAGACCGCGGCGACAAGGCCGGCGACGAGCACGATGCCCAGGTTCAATCTCTTCGTTCCCATCGGGGTGCCTGTCGACGCCTCCTGTTGATGTTCCCGTCGATTCGCGAACGCCGCCAGTCTGGCGCCTATAGCTGACGGGATACTGAACGCCTGCGGGGGCGGGCGGCGTGCGGGCGCGATGCCGACCGGGGTTTCGCCGGGGTGCGGCGCCGGCCTTTTAAATGGCGCGGTGCCCGCCGGCCGACGTGTCGCCGAAGGTTCCCCTTTTGTCACCATCGGCCGGCGCCATGGAAATGTGCGCACTCTTTGGGCGAATGCCCGACCTAAGCCTTGCACAGGGGCGCTCACTGCGCTAACGACGTGGGCGTTGCAACATACTTTCTCGGCTTGCAGGTCTTTCGACCCGGCGGCGTTTCTCCGACGCCCGATGCAGGCAGGACGGACGAAAATGACTGAACTTCTCGGATCCTATATTCCGATCGCCATCTTCATCGGCATCGCGCTCGTGATCGGCATCGCCTTGCTGGTCGCCCCCTTCGCCGTCGCCTACAAGGCGCCCGACTCGGAAAAGCTCTCTGCCTATGAATGCGGCTTCAACGCGTTCGATGATGCGCGCATGAAGTTCGACATCCGCTTCTATCTGGTGTCGATCCTCTTCATCATCTTCGACCTCGAAGTGGCCTTCCTGTTTCCCTGGGCGGTGTCGTTCCACGATCTGGGCTGGTTCGGCTTCTGGTCGATGATGGTGTTCCTGTTCGTGCTCACCATCGGCTTCATCTACGAATGGAAGAAGGGAGCGCTGGAATGGAACTGACCTCCGGTACCACGCTCGTGGCCCCCCGGGCCAAGGGGATCATCGATCCCGCCACCGGCAAGCCGGTCGGCAGCGACGACGCCTTCTTTGGCGAGATCAACAATGAACTGGCCGACAAGGGCTTTCTCGTCACCTCCACCGACGAGTTGATCACCTGGGCGCGCACCGGCTCGCTGATGTGGATGACCTTCGGTCTCGCCTGCTGCGCGGTCGAGATGATGCAGCTCTCCATGCCGCGTTACGACGTCGAGCGCTTCGGCTTTGCGCCGCGCGCCTCGCCGCGCCAGTCCGACGTCATGATCGTCGCGGGCACGCTCACCAACAAGATGGCGCCGGCACTGCGCAAGGTCTACGACCAGATGCCAGAGCCGCGCTACGTCATCTCGATGGGCTCCTGCGCCAATGGCGGCGGTTACTATCACTATTCCTATTCGGTGGTGCGCGGTTGCGACCGCGTCGTGCCGGTCGACATCTATGTGCCGGGCTGTCCTCCCACGGCAGAAGCGCTGCTCTACGGCGTGCTCCTGCTGCAGAAGAAGATCCGCCGTACCGGCACGATCGAGCGCTAAGGGCAGGGGACTGACATCATGAGCGAGGCCCTCCAGGAGCTTGCCTCCTATCTCGGCGAGGTGCGCGGAAACCTGATTTCCGAGACCAAGCTCGCTTATGGCGAGCTGACGCTTTCGACCACGGCCGACAAGGTCATTGCGCTTTTGACCTTCCTGCGTGACGACGTGCAGTGCCGGTTCGTCAACCTGATCGACGTGTGCGGCGTTGACTGGCCGGCGCGCAAGGCGCGCTTCGACGTGGTCTATCACCTGCTGTCACCGCAGCAGAACGTCCGCGTCCGGGTCAAGGTCGAAACCTCCGAGTTCGAGCCGGTGCCGTCCGCCTTCGGCGTCTACCCGGGTGCCGACTGGTTCGAGCGTGAGGCCTACGACATGTACGGCATCCTGTTCACAGGCCATCCGGACCTCCGCCGCATCCTGACGGACTACGGCTTCGAGGGCCATCCGCTGCGCAAGGACTTCCCGACCACCGGCTTCGTCGAGGTTCGCTACGACGACGAGGTCAAGCGCGTCGTCTACGAACCGGTGCAGCTCAGGCAGGAATTCCGCAACTTCGACTTCCTCTCCCCCTGGGAAGGCACGGATTACGTGCTGCCGGGGGATGAGAAGGCGAAGACGAACTGATTTTCGGGCGCGCGTCCTTTCGATGCGGCGCCCATTGGAGCAAGCGGCATGACGGAACATAACGTCCGCAACTTTAATATTAACTTTGGTCCGCAACACCCGGCAGCGCACGGCGTTTTGCGCCTCGTGCTCGAGTTGGACGGCGAGATCGTCGAGCGGGTCGATCCGCATATCGGGCTGCTGCATCGCGGCACCGAGAAGCTGATCGAGACGAAGACCTACCTGCAGGCCGTGCCCTATTTCGACCGCCTCGACTACGTGGCGCCGATGAACCAGGAGCATGCCTATGCGCTGGCCGTCGAGAAACTCCTCGAGACCGAGGTGCCGATCCGCGGGCAGCTGATCCGCGTGCTCTATTCCGAGATCGGCCGTATCCTGTCGCATCTTCTCAACGTCACCACGCAGGCCATGGACGTCGGCGCGCTGACGCCGCCGCTCTGGGGCTTCGAGGAGCGCGAGAAGCTGATGGTGTTCTACGAGCGGGCGTGCGGCTCGCGCATGCACGCCGCCTATATCCGTCCCGGCGGCGTCCACCAGGACCTGCCCGACCAGCTGGTCGAGGACATCGGCAAGTGGATCGATCCGTTCCTCAAGACCGTCGACGACATCGACGAGCTCCTGACCGGCAACCGCATCTTCAAGCAGCGCAACGTCGACATCGGCGTCGTCAGCCTTGAAGACGCCTGGGCCTGGGGCTTCTCGGGCGTGATGGTGCGCGGTTCGGGTGCCGCCTGGGACCTGCGTCGCTCGCAGCCCTACGAGTGTTATTCCGACCTGGAATTCGATATCCCGATCGGCAAGAACGGCGACTGCTACGACCGCTACCTGATCCGTATGATCGAGATGCGCCAGTCGGCCAGGATCATGCGCCAGTGCGTCGACCGTCTTCTCGGCGACGCCCGGGTCGGTCCGGTCTCCTCGCTCGACGGCAAGATCGTGCCGCCGAAGCGCGGCCAGATGAAGCGCTCGATGGAAGCGCTGATCCATCACTTCAAGCTCTATACCGAGGGCTATCACGTGCCGGCCGGCGAGGTTTACGCCGCGGTCGAGGCGCCGAAGGGCGAGTTCGGCGTCTATCTGGTCGCCGACGGTTCCAACAAGCCCTACCGCTGCAAGATCCGCGCCCCGGGCTATGCCCACCTGCAGGCCATGGATTTCCTGTGTCGCGGCCACCAGCTTGCCGACGTTTCCGCCGTGCTCGGTTCGCTCGACATCGTTTTCGGCGAGGTGGACCGCTGATGATGCTTCGACTGAGCCTCGCCCTTGCAGCCCTCGCCGCATCGACGGCGATCGTCCACGCCCAGACCTCGGATGTGACCGCAGGAGCGGGCGCGACGCAGTCGACGATGGCAAGGCTCCTTGCCGACGGCTACGAGATCAAGGGCACGGCCCAGGCCAGCAGCCGCTACATCGTGTTCATGCAGAAAGAGAAGACGGCCTACGCCTGTCAGTTCGTCACCGTGACGACGACGCGCTGCGGGCTGATCACTGAATAAGGCGCCAAAGAATGTCCGTTCGTCGATTGGCCGATGAGGCCGTGCAGCCCGCAAGCTTCGCATTTTCCAGTGAGAATGCGGCCTGGGCGAAGGCAACGATCAACAAGTACCCGAAGGGCCGCGAGCAATCGGCGGTGATCCCGCTTCTCATGCGGGCGCAGGAGCAGGACGGCTGGGTCACCAAGGCCGCGATCGAGAAGGTCGCCGAGATGCTCGGCATGGCCTATATCCGCGTTCTCGAGGTGGCGACCTTCTACACCCAGTTCCAGCTGAAGCCGGTCGGCACGCGGGCTCACGTCCAGGTCTGCGGAACCACGCCCTGCATGCTGCGCGGTGCGGAAGACCTGATCCGCGTCTGCAAGAGCAAGATCCACGCCGAGCCCTTCGAGCGCAATGCCGACGGCACGCTGTCGTGGGAAGAGGTCGAATGCCAGGGCGCCTGCGTCAATGCGCCGATGGTGATGATCTTCAAGGACAGTTTCGAGGACCTGACCCCGGCGCAGCTCGAGGAGATCATCGATCGCTTCGAAGCGGGCGAGGGCGCGAGCGTCAAGCCCGGGCCGCAGATCGACCGCATCTATTCCGCCCCGATCGGTGGCCTGACGTCGCTGACCACGCCCGACGCGGCACCGGCAAAGCCCGCGGCGAAGCGGGCCGCCAAGCCTGCCGCCGAAGCTGCCTCCACGCCGCCCTCGAACGCTGCGCGGGCCAAGACCGCGGCCGAAGAGACCAATCCGGCGCTGAAGACGCCGGCGACCGCCAAGGCGGAAGCTGCGGCCAACGCCAAGGTGAAAGGCGAGACGCGCGCCGAAGGCGGCAAGCCGTCGCTGGAAGACAAGAACCGTCCGTCTGGCATCGAACGTCCGGCAACCCCCGACGACCTCAAGCTGATCTCCGGCGTCGGTCCGAAGATCGAGGGCATTCTGCACGAACTCGGTATCTTCACCTTTGCGCAGGTCGCAGGCTGGAAGAAGGCCGAGCGCGAATGGGTCGACGGATACCTCAATTTCAAGGGCCGCATCGAGCGCGACGACTGGGTCAAGCAGGCCAAGGCGCTCGCCAAGGGCGGCGAAGCGGAATACATCCGCGTCTTCGGCAAGAAGCCGCGTTGAAAGGTGAAACATGCTTAAGGATCAGGATCGCATCTTCACCAATATCTACGGCCTCAAGGACAAGTCCCTGAAGGGCGCGATGAGCCGCGGCCACTGGGACGGCACCAAGGGGATTCTCGAAAAGGGCCGTGACTGGATCATCAACGAGATGAAGGCGTCCGGCCTGCGCGGCCGCGGCGGCGCCGGCTTCCCGACCGGGCTGAAGTGGTCCTTCATGCCGAAGGAAAGCGACGGCCGCCCGCACTATCTCGTCGTCAACGCCGACGAATCCGAGCCCGGTACCTGCAAGGACCGCGACATCATGCGCCACGATCCGCACACGCTGATCGAAGGCTGCCTGATCGCGAGCTTCGCCATGGGCGCGCACACCGCCTACATCTATGTCCGCGGCGAGTACATGCGCGAGCGCGAGGCGCTGCAGGCGGCGATCGACGAATGCTATGACGCCCGTCTGCTCGGCAAGAACAACGTCCACGGCTGGGACATGGACATCTATGTCCACCACGGCGCGGGCGCCTATATCTGCGGCGAGGAAACGGCGCTGCTGGAAAGCCTCGAGGGCAAGAAGGGCCAGCCGCGCCTGAAGCCGCCGTTCCCGGCCAATATGGGCCTCTACGGCTGCCCGACGACGGTCAACAACGTCGAATCGATCGCCGTCGCACCGACCATCCTGCGGCGCGGCGCCACCTGGTTTTCGGCGATCGGCCGTCCGAACAACGTCGGCACCAAGCTGTTCATGATCTCCGGCCACGTCAACCGTCCCTGCACGGTCGAGGAATCGATGGGCATCACCTTCCGTGAGCTGATCGAGACCCATGCCGGCGGCATCCGCGGTGGCTGGGACAACCTTTTGGCGGTCATCCCCGGCGGCGCCTCGTGCCCGGTCGTCAAGGCCGAGGACATCATCGACTGCCCGATGGATTTCGACGGCCTGCGCGAAGTGAAGTCGTCTTTCGGCACCGCGGCCGCGATCGTCATGGACCGCTCGACCGACATCATCAAGGCGATTGCCCGCATCTCGGCCTTCTTCAAGCATGAGAGCTGCGGCCAGTGCACGCCCTGCCGCGAAGGCACCGGCTGGATGTGGCGCGTGCTGGAGCGCATGGCCAGAGGCAACGCGCAGAAGCGCGAGATCGACATGCTGTTCGACGTCAGCAAGCAGATCGAGGGTCACACGATCTGTGCGCTCGGCGACGCCGCGGCCTGGCCGGTTCAGGGCCTGATCCGCAACTTCCGCCCCGAGATCGAGAAGCGGATCGACCAGTACACCCACAACGCCATGGCGCACGGCGCCGTGCTGGAACCGGCGGAGTAAGGCGATGACGAAGCCGGCAGGACAGGAAGCTCAGGCAACCCGGGTCCCGCCGGCGGCAGCTGCGGCCGACGATCCTTTCGGACTGTCGCCATGGCTGAAGGAGATGCCGCAGGTGGCGATCCCGCCGCTGATGGCGCAGCCGGTGGCTGCGATGGCAGCCGTGACGGCGATCGGCTTCGGCCTGACCAGCCAGATCGCCGGCGCCGTGATCGGCGCGATGCAGGGAAGCGCCGAGCGGATGAAGGCGGTGCTGGACGACGCCGCGAAGGCCGATGGCCGCGCGGCGGGCGAGCCGGTTCGGGCGGGGCGGCAGGATGCCGCAGCCGGGGACGGTGTCGGCGGCGTGGTCGACGGGAAGGCTGCAAAACGCGCGGCCCCGGTACTGGCAATGAAAGCCGGGAGGGCGACGGCGCGCAGGGCGCCGGCGGCCGAAACGAAGAAGGCGTCTGAGGGGGATGGCCGCCCGGCCGTGACGAAGGTAAAGAGGCCGGTATCGGTCCGGAAGAGTTCCGGATCCGGGGCCGGAAAGACCGATGACCTGAAGGTGATTTCAGGGATCGGGCCGAAGCTGGAACAGGCGCTGAACGGCAAGGGGATTTTCCGCTTTGCCGATATCGCGCGTTGGACCGGTTCGGAGGTGGAGAAGATCGAAGCCGAACTCGGCCTCGACGGGCGGATCGCCCGCGACGGCTGGGTGGAGCAGGCAAGGACGCTGGCGAAGGCGAAGGGCTGAAGGCCCGGAGGCGACGGCAGCCGAAAACTGAGGCGGGCGACAGGCGCGATGGGCGCAGGCGCCTGCAACGGAAATGGCGCTGGCACGGCGAAAGCGGTGCATCGGAAGCGGGAAGACGGATATGGCAATTCTGAAAGTCGACGGAAAAGAGATCGAGGTTCCGGATCATTTCACGCTGTTGCAGGCGTGCGAGGAGGCCGGCGCCGAGGTTCCGCGCTTCTGTTTCCACGAGCGGCTGTCGGTTGCCGGCAACTGCCGCATGTGCCTTGTCGAGGTCAAGGGCGGCCCGCCGAAGCCGGCTGCCTCCTGCGCCATGAGCGTGCGCGACCTGCGTCCCGGTCCGAACGGCGAAGCCCCGGAAGTCTTCACCACCACGCCGATGGTCAAGAAGGCCCGTGAAGGCGTGATGGAGTTCCTGCTGATCAACCATCCGCTCGACTGCCCGATCTGCGACCAGGGCGGCGAATGCGACCTGCAGGACCAGGCGATGGCCTTCGGCATCGACAGTTCGCGCTATGCTGAAAACAAGCGCGCCGTCGAGGACAAGTATATCGGCCCGCTCGTCAAGACGATCATGAACCGCTGCATCCACTGCACGCGCTGCGTCCGCTTCACCACGGAAGTCGCTGGCATCAGCGAGCTCGGCCTCATCGGCCGCGGCGAGGATGCCGAGATCACCACCTATCTCGAGCAGGCGATGACGTCCGAACTGCAGGGCAACGTCGTCGATCTCTGCCCGGTCGGCGCGCTGACCTCCAAGCCCTTCGCCTTCACGGCCCGCCCGTGGGAGCTGAACAAGACCGAATCGATCGACGTCATGGACGCGGTCGGCTCGGCGATCCGCGTCGACACCCGCGGCCGCGAGGTCATGCGCGTGCTGCCGCGCGTCAACGAGGACATCAACGAGGAGTGGATCTCCGACAAGACCCGCTACATCTGGGACGGACTGAAGACCCAGCGTCTCGACCGCCCCTATGTCCGCAAGGACGGGCGCGTGCAGCCCACAAGCTGGGCCGAGGCCTTCGACGCGATCAAGGCGGCGGTGGCCGGCAAGCCGGGCGACCGGATCGGCGCGATCGCAGGCGACCTCGCCTCCGTCGAGGAGATGTATGCACTGCGTGAGATGATGGCCTCGCTCGGCTCGACCAGCCTCGATTGCCGCCAGGACGGCACGGCGCTGCACCCGGCCTTCGGCCGCGCCAGCTACCTGTTCAATCCGACGATATCGGGCATCGAGCAGGCTGACGCGCTCCTCATCGTCGGCGCCAATCCGCGCGTCGAGGCGGCTGTGCTCAACGCCCGCATCCGCAAGCGCTGGCGCATGGACGGCTTCCCGATCGCCGTCATCGGCGAACAGGCCGAACTGCGCTACGGCTATGAATATCTTGGCGCCGGCCCGGAGACGCTGTCCGAGCTGGTCGCCGGCAACGGTGCCTTCGCCGAGACGCTGAAGAAGGCCAAGAACCCGATGATCATCGTCGGCCAGGGCGCGCTGTCGCGCACCGACGGCCTGGCGGTGCTCTCGAATGTCCTCAAGCTGGCCGATGCCGTCGGCGCGGTCAACGCCGACTGGAACGGTCTCGGCATCCTGCACACCGCAGCCGCCCGCGTCGGCGGCCTCGACCTCGGCTTCGTGCCGGGCGAGGGCGGCAGGAAGGCATCCGAGATGCTGACCGACACCGACGTGCTGTTCCTGCTCGGCGCCGACGAGATGGACTTCTCGAAGAAGACCGCGTTCACGGTCTATATCGGCTCGCACGGCGACAACGCCGCCCACGTCGCCGACGTGATCCTGCCGGGTGCGGCCTATACCGAGAAGTCGGGCACCTGGGTCAACACCGAAGGCCGTGTCCAGATGGGCAACCGCGCCGGCTTCGCGCCGGGCGAGGCCCGCGAGGACTGGGCGATCCTGCGCGCGCTCTCCGACGTGCTCGGCAAGAAGCTGCCCTTCGATTCGCTGGCGCAGCTGCGCGCCAGGCTCTATGCGGCGCATCCGCATTTCGCCGGCGTCAACGAGATTGCCGAAGGCGACAGCGGCCAACTCGCCGCGCTTTCGAAAAAAGGCGGGAAGATGACCAAATCCGGGTTTGCGTCTCCCGTCAAAGACTTCTATTTGACGAACCCGATAGCGCGCGCCTCCGCGGTCATGGCCGAATGCTCGGCACTGGCCCGCAACAACTTCAAAGCCGCGGCGGAATGAGCGCGAGGGAATAGGCATTATGGACGCTTTCATTTCGAGCTATGTTTGGCCCGCGGTCATCATGATCGGTCAGTCGCTGCTGCTGCTGGTCGCGCTGCTTCTCTTCATCGCCTATATCCTTCTGGCCGACCGCAAGATCTGGGCCGCCGTCCAGCTGCGGCGCGGCCCGAACGTGGTCGGCCCCTGGGGCCTGTTCCAGTCGTTCGCCGACCTCCTGAAGTTCGTCTTCAAGGAGCCGGTGATCCCGGCCACCGCCAACAAGGCGATCTTCCTTCTGGCGCCGCTCGTCTCGGTGACGCTGGCGCTCGCCACCTGGGCGGTGATCCCGCTGAACGAGAACTGGGTGATCGCCAACATCAACGTCGGCATCCTCTACGTCTTCGCCATCTCCTCGCTCGAGGTCTACGGCATCATCATGGGCGGCTGGGCTTCGAACTCGAAGTACCCGTTCCTCGGCGCGCTGCGCTCGGCCGCACAGATGGTGTCCTACGAAGTCTCGATCGGCTTCGTCATCGTCACCGTCCTTCTCTGCGTCGGCTCGCTGAACCTGACGGACATCGTCAATTCGCAGCGTGACGGCATCGGCACCATGATCGGCCTGCCGGGCTCGTTCCTCGACTGGCACTGGCTGGCGCTGTTCCCGATGTTCGTGATCTTCTTCATCTCGGCGCTGGCCGAGACGAACCGCCCGCCCTTCGACCTGCCGGAAGCCGAATCCGAGCTCGTCGCCGGCTTTATGGTGGAATATGGCTCGACGCCGTACATGATGTTCATGCTTGGCGAATACGCCGCCATTTGCCTGATGTGCGCGCTGACGACGATCCTGTTCCTCGGCGGCTGGCTGCCCCCGGTGGACGTCTGGTTCCTCAACTGGGTCCCGGGCATCATCTGGTTCGTGCTGAAGGCCGGCTTCGTCTTCTTCATGTTCGCGATGGTGAAGGCCTTCGTGCCGCGCTACCGCTATGACCAGCTGATGCGGCTGGGCTGGAAGGTCTTCCTGCCGATTTCGCTCGCCATGGTCGTGATCGTCGCATTCGTGCTGAAGCTCACCGGGTGGACCGCCTGATGGTGGCCCCGCGTTTCAGCAGCATTGGAGCTAAGTAATGGCCAGTCTGTCGCAAGCCGTCAATTCGCTGTTCCTGAAGGAATTCGTCGGCGCCTTCTTCCTGTCGATGCGCTATTTCTTCCGGCCGAAGGCGACGTTGAACTATCCCTTCGAGAAGGGCCCGGTGTCGCCGCGCTTCCGGGGCGAGCATGCGCTGCGCCGCTATCCGAACGGCGAGGAACGCTGCATCGCCTGCAAGCTGTGCGAAGCCATCTGTCCGGCCCAGGCCATTACCATCGAGGCCGGCCCGCGCCGCAACGACGGAACGCGCCGCACGGTGCGCTACGACATCGACATGGTGAAGTGCATCTACTGCGGCTTCTGCCAGGAAGCCTGCCCGGTCGACGCCATCGTCGAGGGGCCGAACTTCGAGTTCGCCACGGAAACCCGTGAGGAACTCTACTTCGACAAGCAGCGGCTGCTCGACAACGGCGACCGCTGGGAGCGGGAAATCGCCCGCAACATCGCAATGGATTCGCCCTACCGGTAAGCCGGCAGGGCAGGGGACTGCCGCCCGTGAGGGCTGCGGACATCGAACGCTCAATATCTGCCCGGTGGCGCGGCCGCCGGGCTTCGACGGAAGAGGCGGGCTGAGACGCCGGTCTCTCCCGGGGAAGAAAAAAGGCACCAACATGGGTCTCCAGGCTCTCTTTTTCTATCTGTTCGCCTTCGTGGCAGTGGCGTCCGCCTTCATGGTGATCGCGGCGAAGAACCCGGTCTATTCCGTGCTGTTCCTCATCGTCACGTTCTTCAATGCGGCGGGTCTGTTCCTCCTGACCGGCGCCGAGTTCCTGGCGATGATCCTGCTGGTCGTCTATGTCGGCGCGGTCGCGGTGCTCTTCCTCTTCGTCGTGATGATGCTGGACATCGACTTTGCCGCGCTTCGTTCGGGCATCATCGAGCACGCGCCGGTCGGCGCGCTGGTCGGCCTGGTGCTGGCGGTGGAACTGATCGTGGTCATCGGCGGCTCGACGCTGTCGCCGGAGATCGCAAGCCAGGCGGCCCACCCGATCCCGCCGATCGCGGAGCGGACCAACACGGCTGCGCTGGGCGACGTGCTCTACACGAACTACGTCTACTTCTTCCAGATCGCCGGCCTGGTGCTGCTGGTCGCCATGATCGGCGCGATCGTGCTGACGCTGCGCCATCGCGAGCACATCAAGCGGCAGGACATCTCCGTGCAGGTCGCCCGCACGCCGGAGACCGCGGTCGAGGTCATCAAGGTCAAGCCCGGGCAGGGTCTCTGAGGCGCGCTGGACTTAAGGAATTTGCATCATGGAAATCGGTATTTCCCACTATCTCACGGTCAGCGCCATCCTCTTCACGCTCGGCGTCTTCGGCATCTTCATCAACAGGAAGAACGTCATCATCATCCTGATGTCGATCGAGTTGATCCTGCTTGCCGTCAACATCAACATGGTGGCCTTCTCGGCCTTCCTGAACGACATCGTCGGCCAGGTCTTCGCGCTGTTCATCCTGACGGTCGCAGCCGCGGAAGCCGCGATCGGTCTTGCAATTCTCGTCGTCTTCTACCGCAACCGCGGCTCCATCGCCGTGGAAGACGTCAACGTGATGAAGGGTTGAGCGGCCATGGATACCATCATCAAGGCAATCGTCTTCCTGCCGCTCATCGGCTTTCTGATCGCCGGCCTCGGCGGTAACGCGATCGGCGCCAAGGCTTCCGAATACGTCACCACCGGCTTCATGATCATCGCCTGCGCGCTGTCCTGGCTGGTCTTCTTCAACGTGGCGCTCGGCCACGAGGAGATGATCAAGGTCTCGCTGATGCGCTGGATCCAGTCCGGCAGCTTCGATGCCGAGTGGGCCTTCCGCGTCGATACTCTGACGGCCGTCATGTTCGTCGTCGTCAACACGGTGTCGACGCTCGTGCACGCCTATTCGATCGGCTACATGCACCACGATCCGCATCGGCCGCGTTTCTTCGCCTACCTGTCGCTGTTCACCTTCGCGATGCTGATGCTGATCACGTCGGACAACCTCGTGCAGATGTTCTTCGGCTGGGAAGGCGTGGGCCTGGCGTCGTACCTGCTGATCGGCTTCTGGTTCAAGAAGCCGTCCGCCAATGCCGCCGCCATGAAGGCCTTCATCGTCAACCGCGTCGGCGACTTCGGCTTCATGCTCGGCATCTTCACCGTCTTCTACCTGTTCGGCTCTGTCAGCTTCGAGACGATCTTCGCCACGGCCGCGACCTACCTGCCGGCAGAAGGTGCCGCGGACGCCGCCGAACCCGTCATCACGCTGTTCGGCATGCATCTCGACAAGGCCGATGCGCTGACGGCGGCCTGCCTGCTGCTCTTCATGGGCGCGATGGGCAAGTCGGCGCAGTTTTTGCTGCACACCTGGCTTCCGGACGCCATGGAAGGCCCGACGCCGGTTTCGGCCCTCATCCATGCCGCGACCATGGTCACCGCCGGCGTCTTCCTCGTCGCCCGCATGTCGCCGCTGTTCGAGCTGTCCCCGGATGCGCTCACCGTCGTCACCGTCATCGGCGCGATCACGGCCTTCTTCGCCGCGACCGTTGGCCTGGTGCAGAACGACATCAAGCGCGTCATCGCCTATTCGACCTGCTCGCAGCTCGGCTACATGTTCGTCGCACTCGGTGTCGGCGCCTATGGTGCCGCAATCTTCCACCTGTTCACGCACGCCTTCTTCAAGGCGCTCCTGTTCCTTGGCGCCGGCTCGGTCATCCATGCCGTCGACGGCGAGCAGGACATGCGCTACATGGGCGGCCTGCGCACCCATATCCCGGTCACCTTCTGGATGATGACGATCGGCACGCTGGCACTCACCGGCGTCGGCATTCCCGGCACGATCATCGGCTTCGCCGGCTTCTTCTCCAAGGATGCGATTATCGAGAGCGCCTTTGCCTCGCACAGCTCGGTCGCAGGCTTCGCCTTCACGCTGCTCGTGATCGCGGCGCTGTTCACCAGCTTCTATTCCTGGCGCCTGGCCTTCATGACCTTCTTCGGCAAGCCGCGCGCTTCGTCGGACGTCATGCACCACGTCCATGAATCGCCGGCGATCATGCTGGTCCCGCTCTACATCCTCGCCGCCGGCGCGGTGCTCGCGGGCGTGCTGTTCCACGACTACTTCTTCGGTCACCACTATGTGGAGTTCTGGAAGGGCGCCCTGTTCACCGGTCCGGAGAACGAGATCCTGGAAGAATTCCACCACGTGCCGCTCTGGGTGAAGTGGAGCCCGTTCGCGGCCATGGCGCTCGGCCTGTTCACGGCCTGGTACATGTATATCCGTCGTCCGGACCTGCCGAAGTACCTGGCGGACCAGCACCGCGGCCTGTACCAGTTCCTGCTGAACAAGTGGTACTTCGACGAACTGTACGACTTCCTGTTCGTGCGGCCGGCGCAGTGGATCGGCCGCCTGTTCTGGAAGGGCGGTGACGGTGCTGTCATCGACGGCCTCGGCCCGAACGGGATTGCCGCGCGCGTCCTCGACGTGACCGACCGTGTCGTCCGCCTGCAGACCGGTTACCTTTATCACTATGCCTTTGCGATGCTGCTCGGAATTGCGGCACTCGTAACCTGGATGATGCTCGGGAGTTCCTTCTGATGACCGATTGGCCGATTCTCTCCGCGGTCACCTTTCTTCCGCTGGTCGGCGTGGCGCTGCTGCTGCTGACCCGCGAGGACAGCCCCTACGGGCGGCGGAACATCCTGAACGTCTCGCTGCTGACGACCCTCTTCACCTTCGTCCTGTCGCTCTTCGTCTGGATCGGCTTCGACTATTCGAATCCGGGCTTCCAGATGATCGAGCACCATGAGTGGCTCGGCACCGGCATCGCCTATCACCTTGGCGTCGACGGCATCTCCATGCTGTTCGTCATCCTGACGACCTTCCTGATGCCGTTCTGCGTGCTCGCCAGCTGGAACTCGATCGAGAAGCGCCTGAAGGAATACATGATCGCCTTCCTCGTCCTGGAAGTGTTCATGGTCGGCGTCTTCGTCTCGCTCGACATCGTCCTGTTCTACGTCTTCTTCGAGGCGGGCCTGATCCCGATGTTCATCATCATCGGCGTCTGGGGCGGCAAGGACCGCGTCTATGCGAGCTACAAGTTCTTCCTCTATACGCTGCTCGGCTCGGTGCTGATGCTGCTCGCCATCATGGCGATGTACTGGCAGGCCGGCACGACCAGCATTCCCGAATTGCTCGCCTACAACTTCCCGCGGCAGATGCAGACCTGGCTCTGGCTCGCCTTCTTCGCCTCGTTCGCGGTGAAGATGCCGATGTGGCCGGTCCACACCTGGCTTCCCGACGCGCACGTACAGGCGCCGACGGCAGGTTCGGTGATCCTGGCGGGCATCCTTTTGAAGCTCGGCGGCTACGGCTTCCTGCGCTTCTCGCTGCCGATGTTCCCGCTGGCGTCCGACTACTTCGCGCCTTTCGTCTTCACGCTCTCGGTCGTCGCCATCATCTACACCTCGCTGGTGGCGCTCGTTCAGGAAGACATCAAGAAGCTGATCGCCTACTCCTCGGTGGCGCACATGGGCTATGTCACCATGGGCATTTTCGCCGCCAACGAGCAGGGCGTGCAGGGTGCGCTGTTCCAGATGCTGTCGCACGGCATCGTCTCCGGCGCGCTCTTCCTCTGCGTCGGCGTGGTCTATGACCGCCTGCACACCCGCGACATCTCGGCCTATGGCGGGCTCGTCAACAACATGCCGAAATATGCGGTCGCCTTCATGATCTTCACCATGGCGAACGTCGGCCTTCCGGGCACCTCCGGCTTCGTCGGCGAAATCACCACGATGCTCGGTGCCTTCCGCGCCAACACCTGGGTGGCCTTCTTCGCCGCCACCGGCGTCATTCTCTCGGCGGCCTACGCGCTCTGGCTCTATCGCCGGGTGGTCTTCGGCCCGCTGGAGAAGGAGAGCCTCAAGGCGCTGCTCGATCTTTCGGGCCGCGAGAAGGCGATCCTCTATCCGCTGGTGATCCTGACGATCTTCTTCGGCGTCTACCCGATACCCGTCTTCGACGCCACGGCGGCTTCGGTCGACGCGCTCCTCAACAACTACACCGCAGCCCTCGAAGCAGCGCAATCCGTTGCGCTCTCGGCGAACTGACGACGGGATGATCCGACATGACTGCTGAAATCCTCCTTTCCAGCCTTCAGCTCTCGACGCCCGAGATCATCCTGGCGCTGGGTGCCATGGCGCTCCTGATGATCGGCGTCTTCTCCGGCGAACGGTCGGCGACGACCGTCACCGGGCTTGCGGTGGCGCTTCTCATCATCGCCGGCGTCTGGCTGGTGCTTCGGGGTGGCGACGGCGTCGGCTATGGCGGCGCGTTCGTTTCCGATTCCTTCGCACGGTTCATGAAGATCCTGACGCTGATCGGCTCCATCACCGCCATGGTGATGACGGTGGGCCATGCCCGTTCGCAGCAGCTCGACCGCTTCGAGTTTCCGGTGCTCCTGGTGCTCGCGACGCTCGGCATGATGCTGATGATCTCGGCCAACGACCTGATTTCGCTCTACCTGTCGCTGGAACTGCAGTCGCTCGCGCTCTACGTCGTCGCCGCGATCAACCGCGACAGCGTGCGTTCCACCGAGGCCGGCCTGAAGTATTTCGTCCTCGGCGCGCTGTCGTCCGGCATGCTGCTCTACGGCATGTCGCTGGTATACGGCTTCACCGGGCACACCGGCTTCCAGGAGATCGCCTCGGCCCTGTCCGCCGAAGGCCGTTCGCTTGGCCTCGTCTTCGGCCTGGTGTTCGTCCTTGCCGGCATCGCCTTCAAGATCTCGGCCGTGCCGTTCCACATGTGGACGCCGGACGTCTATGAGGGCGCACCGACGCCGGTGACCGCCTTCTTCGCAGCCGCGCCGAAGGTCGCCGCCATGGCCATGCTCGTCCGCATCGTCATCGACGCCTTCGAGCCTGTCGTCGCCGACTGGCAGCAGATCATCGTCTTCATCTCGATCGCCTCGATGCTGCTCGGCTCGTTCGCCGCCATCGGCCAGAAGAACATCAAGCGCCTGATGGCCTATTCCTCGATCGGCCACATGGGCTACGCGCTCGTCGGCCTTTCGGCGGGCTCGATGGCCGGCGTGCGCGGCGTCGCCCTCTACATGCTGATCTACATGGTCATGACGCTCGGCACCTTCGCCTGCATCCTCGCCATGCGTCGCCGCGAGGGCGGCAATGTCGAGGCCGTCGACGATCTCGCCGGCCTGTCCACGACCAATCCGTTCATGGCGAGCGTGCTGACGGTGATGATGTTCTCGCTGGCAGGCATTCCGCCGCTCGCAGGCTTCTTCGCCAAGTACTTCGTCTTCATGGCGGCGATCGAGGCGCATCTCTATGCGCTCGCGATCATCGGCGTGCTGTCGTCGGTCGTCGGCGCCTACTACTATCTGCGCATCGTCAAGCTGATGTGGTTCGATGCCGCCACCGACGAGTTTGCGCGCACTCCCGGTGAACTGAAGCTGGTCTTCGGCGTTGCGGGCCTGTTCGTGGCCGGCTATGTCCTGATCGGCGGGCCGATCGGCGAAGCGGCGGAAGCCGCCGCCCGGACCTTCTTTTGACCGGCCGGACCGGCACCGGCCAGCTCTCGCTGGATGATTTCCGGCACGAAGCGCTGGTCGAGACCGTCTCGACCAATTCGGAGTGTTTCGAGCGCGCCCGCAAGGGCGCGCTTTCCGGTCTATGGGTGACGGCGGCGCGCCAGACCGGCGGCCGGGGACGGCGCGGCCGGCCCTGGACGTCGGAGCCCGGCAATCTCTACGCCTCGCTGCTCCTGATCGATCCGGCCCCCGTCGACCGGCTCGCCTCGCTTCCGCTCGCCGTGGCCGTTGCCGTCCAGGCCTCGATCACGTCTGTGATGCCGATCGCGGCCCCGCCGGTTGCGATCAAGTGGCCGAACGACATCCTGATCGAGAAGAAGAAGATCTGCGGCATCCTGGTGGAGGCGGAGACCCTGGCGGACGGCCGCCAGGCGATCGTGATCGGCTGCGGCATCAACGTCGCGGTCGCCCCGGAGGCAGGGCTCTATCCCGTCGCCCGGCTCACGGACTATGGCTGCGCGGTTGGGCCGGCGGAGCTCTTCGCCCATCTCTTCCGCGAGATGGCCGATATCCTCAGGCTCTGGGACAGCGCCAACGGCATCGGCGAGATCATGGCGCGCTGGCGCAAGGTCGCCGGCGGGATCGGCGAACGGATCACGGTCAACCTGCCGTCCCAATCAATTTCCGGGCGCTTTGCCGGAATTGATGATAGTGGTCTGCTCAGGCTTCAGACCGACGACGGCGGCGTGCGCTTGATCGCAGCCGGCGATGTTTTCTTCGAATAACCGGAAATTTTCAGAATATGGCAAACCAAGAAGACCTGGTGTTCCTGCCGCTTGGCGGGGTTGGCGAGATCGGCATGAATCTTGCGCTCTACGGCTACGGCACACCCGGTAACCGCAAATGGATCATGGTCGATTGCGGCGTGACCTTTCCCGGCCCCGAACTGCCGGGCGTGGACCTCGTGCTGCCCGATATCCGCTTCCTCGCCGAGGAACGCAGGAACCTGAAGGGCATCGTCATCACCCATGCCCACGAGGACCACTACGGCGCCCTGAACGACCTGTGGCCCGGCCTCAACGTGCCTGTCTATGCATCGCCCTTCACCGCCGGCATGCTCGAGGCCAAGCGTGATTACGAGCGCAGCCGCACCGAGATTCCGGTGACGATCTTCAAGCAGGGCGACCGGATCAATCTCGGTCCGTTCGAGATCGAGGGTATCGGCGTCAACCACTCTATCCCCGAGCCGATGTCGCTGGCGATCAAGACGCCGCTCGGCACGGTGATCCACACCGGCGACTGGAAGATCGACCTCAAGCCCTCGCTCGGGCCGCTCACCGACGAGGCGCGCTTCCGCAAGCTCGGCGACGAGGGCGTGCTGGCGCTGGTCTGCGACAGCACCAATGCGCTGCGCGACGGTGTCTCGCCGTCGGAGGAAGAGGTGTCGCAGAGCCTGGCGAAGATCATCGAGAGTGCCGAGGGCCGCGTCGGCATCACCACCTTCTCGTCGAATGTCGGCCGCATCCGCTCGGTCGCCAAGGCCGCCGAGATGGCCGGCCGTGAGGTGCTGCTGCTCGGAAGCTCGATGAAGCGGGTGACGGCGGTGGCGCGCGACATCGGCCTGATGGAGGGCATCAAGCCCTTCATCGACGAGGACGAGTTCGGCTACATCCCGCGCGACAAGGTCGTTGTCATCCTGACCGGCAGCCAGGGCGAGCCGCGGGCCGCACTCGCCAAGATCGCCCGCGACGAGATGCGCAACGTCGCCTTCACCGCCGGCGACACGATCATCTTCTCCTCGCGCGCCATTCCCGGCAACGAGAAGGCGATCAACGACATCAAGAACGGCCTGGTCGACCAGGGCATCCACGTCATCACCGACAGCGAGGCGCTGGTACACGTCTCCGGCCATCCCCGCCGCAGCGAGTTGCAGCAGATGTATGCCTGGACCCGGCCGCAGATGGTCGTGCCGGTGCATGGCGAGGCCGCGCATCTGGTCGCCCATGCCGAACTCGCTGAGCAGTCGGGCATCCCGGTCGTGCCGCGCGTGCGCGACGGCAAGATGCTGCGGCTCGCTCCGGGCGCCCCCGAGATCATCGACGAGGTCCATTTCGGCCGCATCTTCAAGGACGGCAACCTGATCGGCGACTTCGACGAGATGGGCATCGGCGACCGTCGCAAGCTTTCGTTCGTCGGCCACGTGGCGGTCAACATCGTGCTCGACGCGCGCTACGACTTCCGCGGCGATCCCGACGTCGTTCCCTACGGGCTGCCGCAGTTCGACGACGAGGGCGAGGACATGGGTGACACGCTCTATGACGCCGTTCTCGGCGCGGTCGAGAGCATTCCGCGCGCGCGGCGCAAGGACCTCGGCACCGTCCGCGAGGCGGTGCGCCGGGCCGTGCGCGCCATGGCGAACGAGGTCTGGGGCAAGAAGCCCGTCGTCACCGTCTTCGTCACCAGGGTATGACGACGGCGGGCGGCTGAAGCGCGTCGCGCGCGCAGCGCATTGGCGGCGGCGACAGGCGGACCATCTTTCGGAAACAGGCTGGCACGCGCAGGAGGAGGCGGGAATGCTGGGACGGGTCAATCACATCGCCATCGCCGTGCCGGACCTGACCGCGGCGACGGCATCCTATCGCGACGTGCTCGGCGCCCGTGTCAGTGCTCGGCAGGCACTGCCGGAACACGGCGTCACCGTCGTCTTCGTCGAATTGCCGAACACCAAGGTCGAACTGCTCGAACCGCTGGGCGAGGGCTCGCCGATCGCAGCCTTTCTGGAGAAGTCGCCCGCCGGCGGCATGCACCATATCTGCTACGAGGTGGACGATATCCTTGCCGCCCGCGACAGGCTCGTTGCCGGCGGCGCTCGGGTGCTCGGCGACGGGACGCCGAAGACCGGCGCGCATGGCAAGCCGGTCCTGTTTCTGCACCCGAAGGATTTCTTCGGCACGCTGATCGAACTGGAACAGGTGTGACCGCAGGCCACAGCCGGCGGATTTGAATTGCCGCGGCCATGGGGGTAAGAAGCCATGGCGGCAGTCGCGCGGCAAGGGCCGCCGCCCTCGCATCGGCCGTGACCGGTGCTATGCCATCAAAGTCTTGCGCAGTGGCTCGCGGGCCCGCGCCATCGGGTATCGGACATGACGCTGTTTTCGCTCTTCGCCGTCTATTTCATCATCTGGTGGGTGACGCTCTTTGCCGTGCTGCCGTTCGGCCTGCGCACCCAGGCCGAGGAGAACGAGGTCGTCCCGGGTAGCGTCGAGAGCGCGCCGGCGCGCTTCAGGATCTGGCGCGTCCTTCTCGTCACCACGCTCGCCGCCGCCGCCGTCCATGCCGCCTGGTATGTGCTGTCGGTGAAACTCGGCTACGGCTTCGACGCCATCCCGCAGTTCTTCCCGAACTTCGACTGATACATTCGTTTTTCTGAAGAGCTTGTGCACGCTGGCGTTCACTTCGGCGCCGGGCGAGCGGATGATTGGTCAAGCGGCGGGACGGCGCCGCCATGCGTAGGTTTGTCGCATCGCCGCTGTCGTGTATTTGTCATACAAAATCTGTAAGGGAAGGCTGGCAATTGCCAAAGGCAAAAAAAAACAAGGCTGAAAGCCTTGTTTTTAAAGTATCGCGTGATCTTTGCCCGTTTCCGGTGGCAGCGGCTAGGCGCGCCAAGATCTGATCCTCCCAAGACTTGACCGCGAAATTGGCAAGAATTTGTACTTCCTGCCTGTTTTGTGGCCTGAAACTAGCTCAAAGGTTGGGCGTTGTCATCTGATTTTTTGCATATTTGTTACACTTGGAGAAATTTTTTCCGTTGACTTTATAATCGCCATTCACGTTATTGTCATCCCCCGCTTTCCGGGCCCCGTTCCCGATCTCCCGCGCGATCCGGCATTCGGACGATTTCGTCGAAGCACGGTGCGTCCGGGTTCACTTCCGCCGGTGAAGCGTCTATGAACGCTCCGAATTCAACGTCATTTCGCCCGAATCCACGGCTAGGCGAAACCTGTCTCTTTGGAACCCCGCCATGCGTCTTTCCCGCTTCTTCATGCCCATCCTCAAGGAAAATCCCAAGGAGGCGGAAATCGTCTCGCATCGGCTGATGCTTCGCGCCGGGATGATCAAGCAGCAGTCGGCCGGCATCTATACCTGGCTGCCGCTCGGCAAGCGCGTGCTGGACAAGGTCAACGCCGTTATCCGCGAAGAACAGAACCGCTCGGGCGCGGTCGAACTCATCATGCCGACCCTGCAGTCGGCCGAGCTCTGGCAGGAGAGCGGGCGCTACGACGCCTATGGCAAGGAGATGCTGCGCATCAAGGACCGCCAGGACCGCGCCATGCTCTACGGCCCGACCAACGAGGAGATGATCACCGACGTCTTCCGCTCCTACGTCAAGTCCTACAAGGACCTGCCGCTGAACCTCTACCATATCCAGCTGAAGTTCCGCGACGAGATCCGTCCGCGCTTCGGCACCATGCGCTCGCGCGAGTTCCTGATGAAGGACGCCTATTCCTTCGACCTCAACCGCGAGGGGGCGGAGCACGCCTATAACCGCATGTTCGCCGCCTACCTGCGCACGTTCACGCGCCTCGGCCTGCGCGCGATTCCCATGCGCGCCGATACCGGCCCGATCGGCGGCAACCTCAGCCACGAGTTCATCATCCTGGCCGATACCGGCGAATCCGAAGTGTACTGCCACAAGGATTTCCTCGGCTTCGATATTCCCGGCGAGGACACGAATTTCGACGACGTCGCCGGCCTGAAGGCGATCTTCGACAAGTGGACGTCGCGTTACGCGGCCACCTCCGAAATGCACGACGAGGCCGCTTTCGCAGCGATCCCCGAGGGCGAGCGCCTGTCCGCCCGCGGCATCGAGGTCGGCCACATCTTCTATTTCGGCACGAAGTATTCCGAGGCGATGGGCGCCAAGGTCCAGGGACCGGACGGCAAGGAGCACGCGGTCCATATGGGGTCCTACGGCATCGGCCCGACCCGGCTCGTGCCGGCGATCATCGAGGCCTCGCACGACGAGAACGGCATCATCTGGCCGAAGGCGGTCGCTCCCTTCGAGGTGGTGGTGATCAACATGAAGGCGGGCGACGCGGCCTGCGACGCGGCGAGCGAGACGATCTACGGCGCGCTTCTGAAGGCGGGCGTCGACGTGCTCCTCGACGACAAGGACGAGCGCGCGGGCACGAAGTTCGCCACCGCAGACCTGATCGGCGCGCCGTTCCAGGTCGTCGTTGGGCCGCGCTCGGTCGCAGCCGGCGAGGTCGAGGTCAAGGACCGCAAGACCGGCGAGCGCGAGACGCTGACGATCGACGCCGCGATCGCGCGCCTGACGTCGGCCGGCTGAGGTCAGGCGGGCCGGGGCCGGGCAAGTGCGCGACGGGGGCGGAATCAACATTCCGCCATCACCGTAACGCCCTAATTCCACTGCATAATTTTACCCGCAAATCGATTCCGGTTTCGGCGATTATGCAGTAGCATCAGGCGCAGATTCGAGATGCTGCCGAATCGCGTCCGCCGGGCGCGGGCTTCGGTGGCGACAGGACCGGAGGTATCATGGCGGAAGCGACGGGCGAGGGCACCGTGGTCGAGGCGAAAGCGGCGCCCGCAAGCCGCCCGTTTTCCGGCTTCGAACGCATGGTTGCATGGCGCTACCTCCGCTCGCGGCGCAAGGAAGCGTTCATCTCCGTCATCGCCGGCTTCTCCTTCATCGGCATCATGCTCGGCGTCGCCACGCTGATCATCGTCATGGCAGTGATGAACGGGTTTCGCACCGAACTGATCTCGCGCATTCTCGGCATCAACGGTCACATGATCGTCCAGCCGATCGACGGGCCCTTCGACAACTACGCGGACCTGGCCGAGCGCTTCTCGAAGGTGCCGGGCGTCAAGCTGGCGATCCCGCTGGTGGAGGGCCAGACGCTCGCCTCCGGCGCCGGCGGTGCTGGAACCGGAGCGCTCGTCCGCGGCATCCGCGCCGATGACTTCACCAGGCTCAAGACCGTCTCCGACCACATCAAGGCCGGCGACATGGTCGGTTTTGCCGCCGGCGACGGCCTTGCGATCGGCGCGCGCATGGCCGAGCAGCTCGGCATTTCCGCCGGCGACCAGATCACGCTGGTGGCGCCCGAGGGCGACGTGACCCCGCTCGGCGTCAATCCGCGCGTCAAGAGCTACACCGTGTCCGCGGTCTTCGAGATCGGCATGTCGGAATACGACGCCACGATCATCTACATGCCGCTGGAGGAGGCCCAGCTCTATTTCAACGCCGAAGGCCTGGTGCAGTCGATCGAGCTGTTCGTCGACAATCCCGATGCGGTCGACGCGCTCCGCCAGCCGCTGGAGGCCGCCGCCGAGCGACAGATCTACATCACCGACTGGCGCCAGCGGAACCGCACCTTCTTCTCCGCGCTCGAGGTCGAGCGGAACGTGATGTTCATGATCCTGACGCTGATCGTGCTCGTCGCCGCGCTGAACATCATCTCCGGGCTGATCATGCTGGTGAAGGACAAGGGCAGCGACATCGCCATCCTGCGCACCATGGGCGCCAGCTCCGGCTCGATCATGCGCATCTTCTTCATGACCGGGGCCGCGATCGGCACGGTCGGGACGATCGCCGGCGTGCTGCTCGGCGTCGTCGTCTGCCTCAACGTCGAATCGATCCGCCAGTTCTTTTCCTGGCTTTCCGGCCAGACCCTGTTCGATCCGGAACTCTATTTCCTCAGCCAGCTTCCTGCGGACATGAATTTCGGCGAGACGGTCTCGATCGTCGTCATGGCGCTGGCGCTGTCCTTCCTGGCCACGATCTTCCCCGCATGGCGCGCCTCCAAGCTCGATCCCGTGCAGGCCCTGCGGTATGAATAGGACCGACCGATGAACGCGCGCGTGGCACTCAAGTTGACCGGCGTCGATCGCCACTATGGCCAGGGCGAGACGGTGCTGTCGATCCTCAAGGGCGCGGACTTCACCCTGCGCAGCGGCGAGATCGTCGCGCTCGTGGCGCCTTCGGGCACCGGCAAGTCGACGCTCTTGCACGTCGCCGGCCTGCTGGAGCGGCCCGATGCCGGCGACGTCGTCGTCAACGGCCATGCCTGCGCCGGGCTGGGCGACGAGGAGCGCACGGCGATCCGCCGCAACGAGATCGGCTTCGTCTACCAGTTCCATCATCTCCTGCCGGAGTTCTCGGCGCTGGAGAACATCATGATGCCGCAACTGATCGCCGGCCTTTCCAAGCCGGAGGCCCGCGAACGGGCGAGGCAACTGCTCGACTACATGCGCATCGGCCATCGCGGCGACCACCGCCCCTCGGAGCTCTCCGGCGGCGAGCAGCAGCGCGTGGCGATCGCCCGAGCCGTTGCCAATGCGCCGATGCTGCTTCTGGCCGACGAGCCGACCGGCAATCTCGACCCCGAGACGGCCGGCTACGTGTTCGAGGCGTTGCAGGCGCTGGTGCGCCAGTCGGGGCTGGCCGCGCTGATCGCTACCCACAACCACGAGATCGCCTCGCTGATGGACCGCCGCGTGACCATCGAGGACGGCAAGGTGCGCGATATGCAGTGAGCCGCGGTCGCGGCTCTTCGCGGTCCGGTCCGGCCGGTTCGGTCCGCCGCGCCCGAATTCGGCTATTCTTGCGCCAGCCCGCAGGCCTTCCGCCCGATCTCGTCGCGCCAGTCCTCGAATGCGACCTGCGCGCCCTCGGTCGCGACCGGCTTGCCGTTCGCGATTCCCTTGCCGGTCAGCACGTTCAGGTCGCAGCTTTCGGTGTGGTTCGGATCGAGCGTGTCGTAGGCGGAATAGGTGTAGCCGGCGACGACGAACCGGGAATCGCGATAGGCAATGGTAACGCGCTGCTCCCAGCGGTCGCGCCCGATCGCGCTGTTCTGCGAGGTGAGCTCGATCGAGCCGTTCGCAAGAGCGGCCACGCCCGCCTCCTGTCCGTAGACGGTGCTGCTGCCCCAGATCCAGTTCGGCGCCGAGGCCTTCAGCGACAACCGCGACGCACCGTCGTCGGCGAGATAGATGTAGACGCCGCTGTCGTCGTCGCTGCCATCCGGCGGCCTTGCGATCACGGCGAGGTCCTGCACCCCATCCCGGTTCCAGTCTCCGACCGCCGCCGCCGTGATCCGGTCGGCGGGGAAGTCGCCTGCCGTTGCCGCTGCCGGCAGCAGGACGGCGAGGGCGAGCGGCAGTGCGGTCCTCGTCATGCGCGTTTCCCTGTTCGGTGCGCCCGGAGAATAGGAAATGCCTCGAGGACAGTCCAGCGTTCGCGCCCGCCGTGCCGGAACGGCTATTGCAAAATCCGGGGTTGACGCAAGAACAAAAATAGAACAAAATAAAAACATAAACAGATTGGAGACGTCAAATGACCGATTTCATGCGTGAACTCGCCGCCTTTACCTCCATTGCCATGTTCGTTGCGAGCCTGTCCGTCCTCGCTCTCGGCCTGTAACCTCCGCGACCGCCGACCGTATCGCTCCGCATCCGCAATGATCTCGCGTCAATGATCTCGCATCAGTGTGCGGGAACCCATTGCGGGGATAAGGGGAGTGGCGGAAATGTTTGACTGGACTTCCGCGACCCGAATCCGCTTATCCTTGCGCCTCTGAAATGGAGTGGCAAAGATGGCGCAGGCGGTTGCGGGAGACACGGGCGGACATTCGGCGGGGGGCGGCGTCCAGTTCGTCCATCTGCGTGTCCATTCGGCCTATTCGCTGCTGGAAGGCGCGCTGCCGATCAAGAAGATCCTCGGCAAGGCCGTCTCCGACAGCCAGCCGGCGATTGCGATCACCGACACCAACAACCTGTTTGCCGCGCTCGAATTCTCCCAGAAGGCCGTGGGCGACGGCATCCAGCCGCTGATCGGCTGCCAACTGTCGATCGACATGGAAGACGAGGGCGAGGGCGAGCGTCGCGGTCCGTCGCAGGCGCTGGCCAAACTGCCGTCGATCGTCATCCTGGTCGCGACCGACGCCGGCTATGCCCGCCTGATGGATCTCGTCAGCCGCGCCTATCTCGGCGGCGAGGGCAGCGGCCATTCGGTGCACCTCATGCGCTCGTGGCTGGAGGAGGGGACGGACGGCCTGATAGCGCTGACCGGCGCCTCGTCCGGCCCGGTCGACATGGCGCTTTCCGCGGGCCAGCCGGCGGCCGCCGAGGCGCGGCTTCTGGAACTGAAGCGCCTGTTCGGCGACCGGCTCTATGTCGAACTGCAGCGGCACGCGGACTATGACCGCAAGCACGAGCGACGGATGATCGATCTGGCCTATCGGCACGATCTGCCGCTGGTGGCGACGAACGAGCCGTTCTTTCCGACGCCGGAGGAATATGAGGCGCATGACGCCCTGATGGCGGTCGCCCACAATGCGATGGTGTCGGACGACAACCGTTTCCGGCTTTCGCCCGACCACTACCTGAAGAGCCGTTCGGCCATGGCGGCGCTGTTCGCCGATCTGCCGGAAGCGCTGGAGAACACCGTCGAGATCGCGAAGCGCTGCTCCTTCGTCCTGAAGACGCGCGCGCCTATCCTGCCGCGCTTCACCGGCGCCACCGACGACGCGGAGGAGGCCGAGCGCGCCGAGGCGGCGGAATTGCGCCGCCAGGCCGTCGAAGGGCTCGAAGGGCGCATGGCCGCACTCGGCCTGTCGCCGGGCTACAGCGAACAGGACTACCGCGAACGGCTGGATTTCGAGCTGGGCGTAATCGAGCGGATGAAGTTTCCGGGCTACTTCCTGATCGTCGCCGACTTCATCAAGTGGGCCAAGCAGCAGAACATCCCGGTCGGGCCGGGGCGTGGTTCGGGGGCGGGTTCGCTCGTCGCCTATGCGCTGACGATCACCGACGTCGATCCGCTCCGCTTCTCGCTGCTGTTCGAGCGCTTCCTCAATCCCGAGCGCGTCTCGATGCCGGACTTCGACATCGATTTCTGCCAGGACCGCCGCGAGGAAGTGATCCGCTACGTCCAGCGCAAGTACGGCCGCGAGCAGGTGGCGCAGATCATCACCTTCGGTTCGCTGCAGGCGCGCGCGGCCTTGCGCGACGTCGGCCGCGTGCTCGAGATGCCCTACGGCCAGGTCGACAAGATCTGCAAGCTGGTGCCGAACAACCCGGCCAATCCGACGCCGCTCTCCAAGGCGATCGAGGAGGAGCCGAAGCTTCTGGAGGAGGCGGAAAAGGAGCCGGTCGTCGGCCGCCTGCTCGATATCGCCCAGAAGATCGAGGGCCTCTACCGCCACGCTTCGACCCATGCCGCCGGCATCGTCATCGGCGACAGGCCGCTGTCGCAACTGGTGCCGATGTACCGCGATCCGCGCTCCGACATGCCGGTGACCCAGTTCAACATGAAATGGGTCGAGCAGGCGGGGCTGGTGAAGTTCGACTTCCTCGGCCTGAAGACGCTGACGGTGCTGAAGACCGCAGTCGACTTCATCCGCAAGCGCGACATCGAGGTCGCGCTGGAGAGCCTGCCGCTCGACGACCGGCTCACCTACGAGATGCTCTCGCGCGGCGAGACGGTGGGCGTGTTCCAGGTGGAAAGTGCCGGCATGCGCAAGGCGCTGATCGGCATGCGGCCCGACTGCATCGAGGACATCATCGCGCTCGTCGCGCTCTACCGTCCGGGCCCGATGGAGAACATCCCGACCTACAACGCCCGCAAGCACGGGGAGGAGGAGATCGAATCGGTCCATCCCTCCATCGACTACCTGCTGAAGGAAACGCAGGGTGTCATCGTCTACCAGGAACAGGTGATGCAGATCGCCCAGGTACTGTCCGGATATTCGCTCGGGGAAGCCGACCTTCTGCGCCGCGCCATGGGCAAGAAGATCAAGGCCGAGATGGACCAGCAGAGCGAGCGCTTTGTCGATGGCGCCGTCAAGAACGGGGTCTCCAAGCCGCAGGCGAAGAACATCTTCGAACTGCTCGCCAAGTTCGCCAACTACGGCTTCAACAAGAGCCACGCGGCCGCCTACGCCATCGTCTCCTACCAGACGGCCTATCTGAAGGCGCATTATCCGGTCGAGTTCCTCGCCGCGTCGATGACCTACGACATGGCCAACTCCGACAAGCTGAACGATTTCCGCCAGGACGCCGGTCGGCTCGGCATCACCGTCGTTCCGCCGTCGATTCAGACCTCCTATGCCCATTTCGAGACCGGCGAGAAGAAGATCTATTACGCGCTCGCCGCCATCAAGGGCGTCGGCGAGGCCGCGGTCCACCATATCGTCGAGGTGCGCGGCGACCGGCCGTTTGAGAGCCTGGAGGATTTCTGCCTCAGGATCGACCCGAAGCTCGTCAACCGCCGCACCTTCGAAAGCCTGATCTGCGCCGGCGCCTTCGATGGCTTCGGCCACGACCGCGCAGCCCTGATCGCCGGCCTCGACCGGCTCATCGGCTATGCCCAGCGGGCGCAGGAGAACAAGACCAGTGGCCAGAGCGACATGTTTGGGGCAGGGGCTGCGACCGGGCCGGAGGTGATCTCGTTCCCCTCCTACGCGCCCTGGCTGGCGTCCGAGAAGCTGCACCGCGAGTTCCAGGTGCTCGGCTTCTATCTCTCCGCCCACCCGCTCGACACCTACAACGCCATGCTCGCCAAGATGCGCGTCCAGAATTTCGCCGATTTCGCCGTCGCCGTGAAGCAGGGGGCGACCGCCGGCCGCCTGGCCGGCACGGTCACCTCCAAGCAGGAGCGCAAGACCCGCACCGGCAACAAGATGGGCATCGTCGCCTTCTCCGATGCCTCCGGCCAGTTCGAGGCGGTGCTGTTTTCCGAGATGCTGCACCAGTACCGCGACCTGCTGGAGCCGGGAAAGTCGCTGGTGATGACGGTGCAGGCGGAAGAGCGCCCGGAAGGCATCGGGCTGAGGATCCAGACGCTGCGGTCCCTGGAAGAGGAAGCGCTGCAGCAGCAGAAGGCGCTGCGCGTCTTCGTCCGCGATTCGGGTCCCTTGCGCTCCATCGCCGCCCACCTGAACGCCAGGGGCGACGGCCTCGTCTCCTTCATCGTCATCAAGGACAATGGCGAGCGCGAGATCGAGGTGGAACTCGGCGAGCGCTACCGCATCTCGCCCGAGATCGCCGCCGCCCTGCGCTCCGCCCCGGGCGTCATCGATGTCGAGATGGTGTGAGCGCACCCACCGGCAATCTGCGCAAAACCGCGGCAGCCCCTTGATTGCACCCGCCCTGTCGGTTACCGACGATCACAGGCGGACGTGGCGAAACTGGTAGACGCAAGGGACTTAAAATCCCTCGGAGTGATCCGTACGGGTTCGACCCCCGTCGTCCGCACCACCTGCCTGCCATGCCGGCGCACGCCGCTCTCGTCCCCTCCGCCTACTGCGGCGAAATCGAGAACTTCTGGTCCGACAGCGCCACCGCGCCGCTGATGGCGTCGCGGAAGCGGTAGCGGACGACGTAGTCACCCTGTGGCGGGCCTTCGGCGCTGAGGGTGAGCGTGAGCTTGGCGAAGATCTCCTGGTTGCGCATGAAGCCGCGATAGGTGAAGGAACCGAAGGCCTTCTTCTCCGCCAGCGTCTCGCCCTTGGCGTTCAGGAGTTCCAGGTCGACGGTGAACTGCGCCTCCACCTTGCCACCATCGACCGGCCGCCAGGACAGCCCGACCGGCTCGACATAGGAGATCAGCGGCTCGCCGGTCTTGTAGACGGCGTTCGGGCGCGGCGTGTACATGCCGTAGCCTTCCGGCGGCTCGGTGACGAAGGTGGCCTTGCCGATCGAAAACGGCAGGCCCGACGAGAAGGCGCCGTAGGCCTCGCGCATCGCCTCATGCGCGCCGACGGGATTGCCGGACGTCGCCATCTGCTCCGCCTTGGTGGCGGCATCGACCAGCGGGCCGGCCGCGGCCGGCAGGGAGAGGAGGCTGAAGACGGCGGCAAACGTCGATGCGGGCAAAGGGGACATTGCGGGCATTCTTCCTCCCTCGGATCGTGGCGGAAGGATGCGCAGATGCCGGCGGGCAGTCAAGCGCCGGCAAGGCACAGGCCCGAAACCGGGCCTGAAGGCGGATCCGGTACCGTTTCAGCTCTTCCAGAACAGTGGGGTCAGGATGACGAGCACGGTCAGGACCTCGAGACGGCCGAGCAGCATCAGGAAGGACAGGAGATAGAGGGCCGGGTCGCTCATGCCGGCGAAGGTGCCGGCCGGGCCGATCGACGGCGTGACGCCGGGGCCGACGTTGGAAAGGGCGGTCGCCGAGGCCGAGATCGCGGTCAGCGCGTCATAGCCCATCAACCCGAGAAACAGGCCGCCGGCAAAGCAGATCATCATATAGGAGATGAAGAACAGGAAGACGTTGCGCTGCACGTCCGCGTCCACCGTGATGGGACCGTAGCGTACGGCATGGATGCCGTTCGGATAGATGAGCCGGTAGAGGCCGGAGCGGACGAAATTGAACAGGATGATGATGCGGTAGGCCTTGATGCCGCCGGCGGTCGAGCCGGAGCAGCCGCCCATGAAGGTGGCGATGAAGGCGAGCACCACGATGAAATGGCCCCAGCTCGTATAGTCGTCGCTGGCAAAGCCCGTGGTCGACAGGATCGAGGTGACGGTGAAGAAGGCATGCGCCAGCGCCTCGTGGAAGGCCACGCCGTTTTCCAGCCGCTGGTAGAGGCTGGCGGCGACCGCGAAGAAGACGACATAGCCGACGAAGACGATGATCTGCGGGTCCTTCAGCGTGTCCAGCCGCCCGCGCACGATGAACAGGATCAGGATCGAGAACGGCAGGCTGCTGAGCGTCATGAAGAACGACGCCGCCCACAGCAAGGGCAGGCTGTCGTAGTAGCCGAAGGAAGCGTCGTGGGTCGAAAGCCCGCCGGTCGCCACCGTCGACATCGCGTGGTTGATCGCGTCGAAGCGATTCATGCCGAGCGCATTGTAGGCGATGGCGCAGACGACGGTGAGGAAGACGTAGATCAGGATGAAGGCGCGGGTATAGACCGCCATGCGGGCAAACGGCTTGTCGCCGCTGTCGGAGGATTCCAGCTTGAAGAAGGACAGCCCGCCGACGCGCAGATAGGGCATGATGAACAGCCCGAGCGCAAGGATGCCGATGCCGCCGAGCCAGTGCAGCAGCGACCGCCACATCAGGATGCCGGGCGGCGCATGGTCCAGCCCGACGATGATGGTGGAGCCGGTGGTGGTGACGGCGGAGACCGATTCGAAGACGGCCTCGGCGAAATCCAACTTCAGCGACGACATCCAGAACGGGATGGCGCCGATCAGGCAGCAGACCAGCCAGAGCAGGTTGACGACAAGGAAGCCCATCTTCTTGTTGAAGGGCGGCGGGCCGGCGCGCGTCGCCGCCGCCGTCGCAAGCGAGAGCCCGCCCATCATGAAGGCCGAGATCGCGAAGATCTTCCAGTCCTGGTGGCCGTAATAGAGGTCGGTCACCATCGGCAGCAGCATCGACAGCGACAGATAGAGACCACAGGTGGCGGCGATGTTGATGGCGGAGCGGTAGATCGTGGCGTTCAAAGTCGTCTCGTTCGCATGAGGCGGCGTCATGGGGCGGCGTCGCCGCCACGCTCCGCCCGGAAGAGGACGGGTGGCCTCCGCGGCTGCGATATGCAATAGCCTTTGGCAGGATCAAACTCAAGGATGCCGCAGGTCATGAAACAGGATGTGGAGCGCGCAACCGAAGCTCTGCGCACGCTTTTTCCCGAAACGCCGCTGCAGTTGAACGAGCACCTGAGCGCCCGCTACGGCGCGCAGGTCTACCTGAAGCGCGAGGATCTTACGCCGGTCCGGTCCTACAAGATCCGCGGCGCCTTCAACTTCTTCCGCAAGGTCATCGCCGGAAAGGGCGGGCAGGACAGTTTCGTCTGCGCATCGGCCGGCAACCATGCCCAGGGCTTTGCCTTCGTCTGCCGCCATTTCGGCGTGAAGGGCACGGTGTTCATGCCGGTGACGACGCCGCAGCAGAAGATCGACAAGACCCGCATCTTCGGCGGCGAGTTCGTCGAGATCCGCCTCATCGGCGACATCTTCGACCAGTGCTACCGGGCCGCGCAGGAGCATGCGCGCGACACCGGCGCCGTCATGGTGCCGCCCTTCGACGATCCGGACGTCATCGAGGGGCAGGCGACGGTGGCGGCCGAAATCGCCGCACAGCTCGGCGACATCAGGCCCGATCTCGTCGTCCTGCCGGTCGGCGGCGGCGGGCTTGCGGCCGGGGTGACCGGCTATCTCTCCGACAGCGTGCCGCCGCAAGGCTTCGTCTTCTGCGAGCCGGAAGGCGCGCCGAGCCTGCGCCGCAGCCTGGAGGCGGGCGAGGTGGTTACCCTCGATCAGGTGGACAATTTCGTCGACGGCGCCGCCGTCGGCCGGATCGGCGATCTGAATTTCTCAGCCCTGCGCACCTTCGATGCCGGGCAGGCCATGCTGCTGTCGGAGAACGCGATCTGCGTCACCATCATCGACATGCTGAACGTCGAAGGCGTGGTGCTCGAGCCTGCGGGCGCGCTGTCGGTCACCGCGCTCGAGGCGCTGGGCCGCGAGCGGCTTGAGGGCAGGACCGTGGTCGCGGTCGTCTCGGGCGGCAATTTCGACTTCGAGCGGCTGCCCGACGTCAAGGAGCGGGCCATGCGCCACCGGGGCCTGAAGAAGTACTTCATCCTGCGCATGGCGCAGCGGCCCGGCGCGCTTCGCGACTTCCTCAACCTGCTCGGTCCCGAAGACGACATCTCCCGGTTCGAATATCTGAAGAAGTCGGCCCGCAACTTCGGCTCGATCCTGATCGGCATCGAGACGAAGTCGCCGCAGAACTTCGTCGCCCTGAAGGAGGCCTTCGACGGTGCCGGGCTGCGCTATCAGGACATCACCGAAAACGAGGTCCTCGCGAACCTGATCATCTGACCGCCGCCGGACATTTGCCAGGCCACCGCCTGGCCGGAAGCGGTTGACAGCCCTTCATGCTGTGTTACCACTCGGCCATGGCATCATTCTTTTCCAAGCTGTTCGGCCTTTCCGGCAAATCCGAAGCGCAGGCTCCGACGCCGGAAGATCGCGAGACCTATAACGAGCTCGTGCTCGTCGCGACGCCGATGCCGGAGGGATCGCAGTTCCGCCTGGCGGGACGCATCGAAAAGCACGGCGGCGAGGTCGTTCTGGTGCGCAGCTTCGTGCGCGCCGACGTCTTCACCAGCCGCGACGACACGGTGGCGGCCGCCTTCCGCAAGGCCCGGCAGATCGTCGACCAGCACGGCCCCTCGCTCTTTTCGGATGGCGAGCCGTCGCGCAACGTCTGATCGCGGCCGCAGCCTTTCCCGCAGCGCTCGCCAGGCTTCCGCAAATCGCCCTTGCATGCGCGCGAGAATCGGCGCCTGAGAGATAGGCGAGGGTCCAGACCCCTAAGATTTAAGACTATCTTTGCCGCCCGTTTCGCGGATAGCGTCGGCGCGGGGCGAAGAATTGATGCAGGTACGTGCATGGAATTCAACAACCTGATCCTGTTCTTCGTGGAGGCGCTCGTCTATTTCGCCTTCATGGTGACACTGCTCCACCAGCGTCATCGCATCGGCATCGGTGTGTTCATCACGGCCCTCGGCGTGATGCACTTCCTGGAGACCTATCTCGCCGCGGTCTTCTACGTGGAGCTTCCGTTCGGCGTGCTCTCGCCCGGCTCGTCCATCCTCTTCTCGGGCAAGCTGATGATGATCCTGCTGCTCTACATCAAGGAGGATGCGGGCATCGTCCGCGCGCCGATCTATGGCCTTCTCGCCGGAAATTTCCTGACGGTCCTGCTCGCCCTGATCCTGCAGCACCATGACACCGTCAGCGTCGTGCCGGGGCGGGTGGTCGACCTCTCCTTCATCGACGAGATGGGCTGGCTGATGTTGTGGGGCACGACGCTGCTCTACATCGATGCGCTCGCCATCATCCTGATCTACGAACGGCTCGGCCGGTCGAAGCGCATGCCGATCTGGCCGCGCCTGTTTTTCTCCGGCGCCGTCGTCCTGACCTTCGACCAGCTCGGTTTCTTCACCGTCCTGCATATACTGAACGCCGCCCCGCCGACGGTGCTGTGGGGCGGGTGGATCGCCAAGATGCTGGCGACGCTGGTCTTCGCCACGCTGACGACAGGCTACCTTAGCCTCGCCCGCATCTCCGCCATTCCCGTCTCCTCGCGCCCGATCGCCGACATCTTCAACGACCTGACCTTCCGCGAGCGCTACGAGGACCTCCTCGACCGGTCCGGGCGCGATGCGCTGACCGGCCTCTGGGACCGGAGCAGGCTGGAATATGAGGGGCAGCGCCTGTTGCAGTCATCGGTCATGGCCGGTTCGACGACGAGCCTGATGATTGTCGATGCCGATCACTTCAAGACGATCAACGACGATTTCGGCCATCTGGCCGGCGATCAGGTGCTGAAGACGACGGCGGCCGCGCTGCAGCAGAGCATGCGCAGCGGCGACCGGGTCTACCGCTTCGGCGGCGAGGAGTTCGTCGTCCTGTGCGAAGGGCTTTCCCATGGCGACACGGTGGCGCGCGCCGAGCAGATCCGCCGCGCCGTCGAGGCGCAGATCGTCCGCCCGGACGGTCGCCCGGTGACGGTCAGCATCGGCGTCGCAAGCAGCGATCACGACGGCACGACGTTGATTTCGCTGCTCACCGCCGCCGACGGCCGCCTCTATGCCGCCAAGCGCGGCGGCCGCAACAGGGTCGTCGGCAGGGACCCGTCAGAAGCCGACGTTCGGACGGTCGATGATTTCGCGTAGGGCGAAGCTGGAATTGATCTTGACCACATGGGGCAGGGCGGACAGCCAGTCCCGGTGGATACGCTCGTAGTCGGCCAGGTCCTTCGCCGCGATCCGCAGGATGTAGTCGTACTCGCCCGACATCAGGTAGCAGACGAGAACGTTCGGACAGAGCTTCACCGCCGCCTCGAATTCCGCCAGCGTCTTGGCGAACTGGCCGGACAGGGAGATGTGCACGATGGCGATCATCTTGTAGTCGAGCGCCTGCTGCGACAGATGCGCATGATAGCCGCTGATGACGCCGGACTTTTCCAGGATGTCGAGCCGGCGCGAACAGGCGGACGGCGACAGGCCGACGCGCTCGGCAAGTTCCGCATTCGAGATGCGCCCGTTCTGCTGAAGCAGGCGCAGCATGGCAGTATCTATCGAATCGAGCGCGCTCAACGCAGTTTCCTTCGAATGAAGCCAGTTTGGGCGCAAGGATAAATGGAAAATCGCAAGAAATCCAACCGTCTTCGCAAGGACATTGCGTTGCACTTCTGCTCCAATTGTCCGCCCGCAGGGAGTGGCGGGCGAGGCCGTGAGCCTCGGGATTTGGCTGCCAGCGAGAGAGGAACGCAAGCATGCGTGTCGGTTGCCCGAAGGAAATCAAGAACCATGAATATCGTGTGGGCCTGACGCCAGGTGCGGTGCGCGAATATGTGGCGCATGGCCACGAGGTGATCGTCGAGACGAAGGCCGGCGCCGGCATCGGCGCAGACGACGACGCCTACCGCGCCGCCGGCGCGAAGATCGTCGCCACCGCCCGCGACATCTTCGACAAGGCCGACATGGTCGTGAAGGTGAAGGAGCCGCAGCCCTCCGAATGGGCGCAGCTTCGCGACGGCCAGATCCTCTACACCTATCTGCACCTAGCGCCCGATCCGGAACAGACCAAGGGCCTGCTGCAGTCCGGCGTGACGGCGATCGCCTACGAGACGGTAACGGACGAGCGCGGCGGCCTGCCGCTGCTGGCGCCGATGTCGGAAGTGGCCGGTCGCCTGTCGATCCAGGCCGGCGCCACCGCGCTGCAGAAGGCCAATGGCGGCCGCGGCATCCTGCTCGGCGGCGTGCCGGGCGTGGAGCCCGCCAGGGTCGCCGTCATCGGCGGCGGCGTCGTCGGCCTGCATGCCGCCAGGATGGCCGCGGGGCTCGGCGCCGACATCACCATCCTAGACCGCTCGATCCCGCGCCTGCGCCAGCTGGACGACCTTTTCACCGGTCGCGTCCATACCCGTTATTCGACGATTGACGCGCTGGAGGAGGAGGTCTTCGCGGCCGATCTCGTCATCGGCGCGGTGCTGATTCCGGGCGCTGCCGCCCCCAAGCTCGTCAGCCGCGAGATGCTGTCGGGCATGAAGCGCGGCTCGGTGATCGTCGACGTGGCGATCGACCAGGGCGGCTGCTTCGAGACCTCGCACGCCACCACCCATTCGGAGCCGACCTACGACGTCGACGGCGTCATCCACTATTGCGTCGCCAATATGCCGGGCGCCGTGCCGATCACCTCCGCGCAGGCCCTGAACAACGCCACCCTGCACTATGGTCTGCAACTGGCCGATCGCGGGCTGAAGGCGATCGCCGAGGACCGCCACCTGCGCGCCGGTCTCAACGTCCATCGCGGCCGCATCACCAACAGGGCCGTCGCCGAGGCGCTGGGCTACGAGATGGCAGCACCGGAGGCTGTCCTCAACGTCGCCTGAGACGCCGTCCGGAATGATACGGACCAAGGCAACCGGCCCCGGAGGAATAGCCTCCGGGGCCGTTCGTATGGAACGGCATGCCGGCCCGGCCCGAGTGCCGGGCCCGACGGGCCACGGCCGTCAGGTGCGCACGATCTTGCACTGGTAGCAGTTGTTGCGCGCCGAGCGCACATGCACATAGGCGATGTCGATCCGGTCCAGCAGCGCCTCGGCATAGCCGGCGATCTCGCCGGTCGGGATCACGGCACCGGTGCCGTAGACGATGCGGTCGCGGTTGTCATATCCGCGGACGATATAGTCCCGGCTTTCCAGCATCGGCGGCAGCCCGGGCCCGGCATAGGCAGGGCAGGGTGCCGCGTGCAGGAAGATCGGGCCGGTCTCCGCATAGGGTTGCAGATCGGGGAAGGGGCGGTGGGCGAGGATCAGATAGGTCTCTCCGGCCATGACGCCGCTGAGGCAGTGCCGGCAGGGCACGCCGTCGCCGTCGGAGACCGCCCGCTCCGGCGCCATGCCATAGGCATCCGGGCCGCCGTTCCAATAGGCGGTTGCGGTCTCGGTCGGAAGGGGAAGGAACTGGACGGGCATTGTGGCTCTCCGGTGGACGTGGAGCAAGGATGCTCCCGATCCCATTCCGGCGACACCCGATTCCGGCACCCGGCTTCAGTGTGGGCGGCGGGCGGCCGCACCTCGGACTTTCCGGTAGCGCTGGTCGCAGATTTTCAGGAGCGAGACCGGCCCGATGCCCGGGCGCCGGATGCAGATGTCGACCATGACCCGCGCCACGTTCCGATAATAGGCCTCGTTTCGCTGCGCGGCGCGCACGATCTTGTCGTGGCTCTCCCGTGCCCGGTCATAGGCGGCCTTGTCGGGGCCGAAGGGCAGCAACCGGCGCAGGGCGAGGAACCGCTCCTGGCGTTCGATATGGCTGACCCGGTCCTGTCGCGCCAGCGCCAGCCTTGCGGCGGCGGCAAAGACGAAGTCGCCGCTGTTCTCCCGCCAGACCCGCCGCAGCCTTCTAGGGCAGGAGGCCAAATAGGCGCGCAGCAGCGCCCGGCGCGTCCGCTCGCTTCGGCAGAACGGCCGCAGCAGCGTCGCCGCCAGCTCGATGCCGGCAAGGTCGTAGGCCATGAGCTCGTAGTCGATCAGGCCCACGGAGCCGTCGGCATCGACGATGATGTTGTCGCCGTAGAGGTCGCCATGCGTCAGTTGCGTGGCCGAAAGCGTCTCGAGCCGCGCCAGGCTTGCCCGGATCCAGTCCCGCTGGGCCTCGGTCAACCTGTCTTCGGCTGCCAGATAGGCCTCGTGCGGCAAGGTCGGATGCCGGTGCTGGAACAGCGCGCGGCGCGGTTCGCCGGTCAGCGCATTGAGGCGCGCCATCGTCTTGCCCAGCGAGATCAGGCGCCCGGCGTCCGGTCGCCGCTCCAACGGCCGGCCGGGCAGGTAGGAAAGCGCCAGCCAGTTGCCGTGGCGCAGCCGTTCGCCGGGGCTCGATGTCCGCGCGCAGATGCTCTGGACGGAAAGTCCCGCCCGTTCGAGCCGGCCGAGCGCCTCCTCGAACCGCGCCATGGCGCGCCGGAAGCGGAAGCGGTAGAGAACGTAGGTCTGCCCCTCGAGCTTCACGATCCGCTTCTGCAGGTGGAAACGCCACTTCCTGTGCAGGACGACGGCGTGCCCTGAGAGCAGTTCGCTGATACTGGGATGGGCGCTCTTCATGCGAAGGGGAACGATCCTGTTATGGCTGCCGTCGGGCGGCATCCCGATGGCGGCGCCCGTATATGGCTCAAACCGGTCCGCGTTTCCAGTCGCAAGCCGAAGCATCCCCGCCTTTCCGGAAACCCTGGCCGAAGGAGAAGCGGGATCCGTCAGCCGCGCCGCGCCAGTTCGAGGAGTTCGGCGTCCGACAGGGGCATGACGACGTCGTCGCGGGTGCGCACCGGCGAGAAGCCGAACATCTGGTAGAGCTGCAGAGCGCGGGGATGGTCGAGATTGTTGGTGGTGACCTCCAGCGCCCTCGGCTCGGAGGCCCAGGCGGCATAGAGCGTCTGCAGCAGGAACCACTTGCCGAGCCCGAGCCCGAGCGCCCGCTCGAACAAGCCGAAATGCACGAGCTCAGTCGTCTCGGCATCGTGCTGGAACAGCTCGAAGAAGCCCGCCGGCGCGCCGTCGACATAGAGCACGGTGACGTTGGTGCGCTTGTCGTGCAGGATTGCCGAGAGTGCGGCGTCGTCCATCCGCAGCCGGTCGACCCAGTGCCAGCGCCGGCCGACCTGGGTGTAAAGGAAGCGATAGTAGGCGGCCGGGATCTCCGGCACGCGCATGATCGCGGTCTGGATGTTGACCGGCATCGGCAGGCTCTGCTTGGGCGGCGCCGTCATGCGCAGTTCGGTGATGTGGACCGGCAGCGGTGCCGGCCTGGCAGCGGTGGCCATCGGCTCAGCCCCGCCCCGTGACGACCGGCGTATCCTCGCGCGCGCCCCATTCGGACCACGAGCCGTCATAGAGCGTGTTGTTCTCGTGGCCGAGCGATTGCAGCGCCAGCGTGATGATCGCCGCGGTCAGGCCCGAGCCGCAGGTGGTGACGACCGGCCGGTCGAGGTCGATCCCGGCCGCCTCGAATGTCGCTTTCAGGGCGTCGAGGTCCTTCAGCCGGCCATCGACCGAGAAGACGCCCGAGGGAAGGCTGCGGGCGCCGGGCATGTGGCCCGAGCGCATGCCGGCGCGCGGTTCGGCTTCCTCGCCCGCGAAGCGGCCGAGGCTGCGGGCATCGGCGATCTGGCGGCCGCCCGTCGAGGCGATCGCAAACATCTCGTCGAAGGAGGTGACCGCGTCCGCCTTGAACCGCGGCCGGAAATGCCCCGGCTTCGGCTCCGGCAGGTCGGTCTGCAGCGGCCGGCCCTCCTTCTTCCAGCCGTCGAGGCCGCCATCCATCACGAACACGTTCTCAGCCCCCATGGTTCGCAGCAGCCACCACACGCGCGGCGCGGTGAAGATGCCGGGGCCGTCATAGACCACGATCGTGTCGGTGTCGGAGATGCCGAACTTTTCCATCGCGGCGGCGAAATCCTCCGGCGAGGGGATCGAATGCGGCAGGCCGGTCGAGTGATCGGCGATCGCGTCCTGGTCGTAGAAGACCGCCCCGGGCAGATGCCCGGCGGCATATTCGGCAGCGCCGTTGCGGTTCTGCGCGGGCAGGTACCACGAAGCGTCGATGATCCGGAATTCCGGAGCGCCCAGCTGCTTCTGGACCCAGTCGGCACTGACGACGAACTTGCTCTTTTCGGCGGTCACGAAGGCTTCTCCTCAAGGCGCAGGATCGGGCGCGCCGAACTTGATGCGGAAGCGCCGGTTCTCCTTGCCCTTTTTCTCGATCTTCGAAATGTGGATGGCCCCGACCTCCTGCGTCTCGGAGACATGCGTGCCGCCGCAGGGCTGGCTGTCGACCGCCGAGTTCTCGCCGATGCAGACGAGGCTGACCCGGCCGAGCCCGATCGGCGGGCGCACGTTCTTCGATTTCACGATGCCCGGATTGGCGGCAAGCTCTTCGTCTGTGATCCACTGGACGTAGACGGGGTGGTTCTCGTCCACGAGCTGCATCAGCCGCGCCGTCACCTCGTCCTTGTCGATCGTCTCGCTCATGTCGAAATCGACGCGGCTCTCGTCTTCGCCGACCGCCGCCCCGGTGATCGGGAAGGGGCAGACGACGGAGAGCAGGTGGCAGGCCGTGTGCATGCGCATCAGCCGGTAGCGGCGCGGCCAGTCCACGTGCAGCACCAGCGTCTCGCCCACGGCGGGAAGCAGGCCGGGCTCGAGCGGGCGGTGCAGGATGATGTCCTTCGTTGGGCCGTGCACGGTCGGGCCCAGCGCGATCCGGCTGCCGTCGGCGCGCTCGAGAAAGCCGGTATCGCCCGGCTGCCCGCCCGAGGTGGCATAGAAGCAGGTCTGGTCGAACTCGATGCCGCCGTCCTCGTGAACCGCCGTGACGATGGCCTCGGCGGTGGAAAGATAGAAATCGTCACGGAAGAGCGCGGCAACGGGCTTCGTCATCGATCACGCAACAGCCTGGTAGGGGACCTTGATCGTCGATGTCGCCTTCAGCCATGCCGGTACCGGCAGGCCCTTCGAATCGAGGAAGTCCGGGTTGAACAGTTTGGACTGGTAGCGGTTACCATAGTCGCACAGGATCGTCACGATCGTATGGCCGGGGCCGAGATCCTTTGCCAGCCGGATGGCGCCGGCAATGTTGATCCCGGTCGAACCGCCGACGCAGATGCCCTCGTGCTCGATCAGGTCGAAGACCAGCGGAACCGCCTCGGAATCAGGGATCTGGTAGGAGAAGTCGGGCGTGAAGCCCTCCAGGTTGGCGGTGATCCGGCCCTGGCCGATGCCCTCGGTGATCGAGCTTCCCGACGAAGCGAGCTCGCCATGGGCATAGTAGTTGTAGAGGGCGGCGCCGTCGGGGTCGGCAAGGCCGATCTTGATCGCCGGGTTCCTGGCGCGCAGGCCGGCGGCGACGCCGGCAAGCGTCCCGCCCGAACCGACGGCGCAGATGAAGCCGTCCACCTTGCCGTCGGTGTCGCGCCAGATCTCCGGCGCCGTCGTTTCGACGTGGGCGTCGCGGTTGGCGACGTTGTCGAACTGGTTGGCCCAGATCGCCCCGTTCGGCTCGCTCGCCGCCAGTTGCTCGGCCAGCCGGCCGGACAGCTTCACGTAGTTGTTGGGGTTCTTGTAGGGAACGGCCGGAACCTCGACCAGTTCCGCGCCAAGCAGCCGCAGCGCGTCCTTCTTCTCCTGGCTCTGCGTCTCCGGGATGACGATGACGGTGCGGTAGCCGAGCGCCTGCGCAACAAGGGCAAGGCCGATGCCGGTGTTGCCGGCGGTGCCTTCCACGATGATGCCGCCCGGGCGCAACTGTCCGGCCTTTTCCGCCGCCCGGATGATCGAGAGCGCCGCGCGGTCCTTCACCGACTGGCCCGGGTTGAGAAACTCCGCCTTGCCCAGGATGGTGCACCCGGTCGCCTCCGAGGCGCGCTTCAGCCTGATGAGCGGGGTGTTGCCGATTGCGTCCAATACCGAAGGAAGAATTGCCATTGTCCGCGACCTCGCACTTTGACGTCCTAGATTAGGCAGCGACTTTTCGGATCGCAAGCAATGGTTTGCAAGAAAATCTGTTCGCCGTTTCGAGGCCTTGGAGACAAATTTTGGCCGAGCGACCGCCGGCCCCGGAGCCATCACCGGCATGCAGGACCGTGACCCGCCGCATTTCGGGAGGTCCTGACCCTAGTCCTTCGGCATCGCCTCGTTGATGATCTTCGACAGGCTGTAGAGCCGCTGCTCGATCAGCGTCGGGACCTCGCAGACGAAGGTCAGCGACTGGACGCGCTCCTCGAAGATGCGGGTCTCCCATGCCAGTTGCTGGTCGTGCCTGGCGAGCACTGTCGGGTCGGTATCGGGCGTGGCGTGCAACTTGTCGATCTCCGCGGCCTTCCGCCTGATATCCGCCGCAAGGTCCCGTTGCTTTCCCGCATAGCGGGCGATGCCGGAGATGATCTGGCCGCGCTCGATGTTGATCCTGTCGAACACCGCCATGAACAGCTGCTCCAGCTTTTCGTGCACCTGCTCCTGCGGCAGTGTCGCCGCAAAGTCGGAAACCTGCTTGCGCGCATTTTCGATCGCATTGCTGCGCTTGGTGAGCTCGGCGGCGAGATCGGACAGCCGCGCATCCTTTCCCCAGTCCTTGGCGCTCTCGGGGATCGCCTCGCCGTTCCACACCTGCGCGATCGAAAGTTCGGGCACCTTGCGCTGGATGCACGGCCAGTCCGGATCGGTGTTTGCCGCGGCACGAACCGCCGGCGGCGCCGACAGGGTGACGAGCAGCGGAACGAGAAAAATGAACCGGTTCATTGGCTTCCTCCCATGTCCTGCTTGCGGACGGTCAGGCCGCGCGCAGGATTGTAGGCCAGGATGGCTGCGCCCAGCAGGGCGAGTGTGACAGCCATCACGACGACAAGCGATGTCCATTCGATGCGCGCATAGAAGGCGAACCGGATGAGTTCGACCGCGTAGGTGAACGGGTTCAGGAGGCATATCTTGTAGAGCAGGGGGCTCGACTCCTGGACCCGCCAGAGCGGGTAGAGCGCGGAGGACGCGAAATACATCGGAAAGATCACGAAATTCATGATCCCGGCGAAATTCTCCAGCTGCTTGACGAGGGACGACAGCAGCATGCCGAGCGCTCCGAGCATCAATCCCGCGAGGAAGAGCGCCGGCAGGATCATCACATAGCCCGCGACCGGCGCCTTGACGTCCCAGAACCAGGCGATCGCCAGGAAGGCGTAGACCTGCAGCAGGGAGACGCCGACCCCCGCCAGGAGCTTCGACACCAGCAGGTACCAGCGCGGAAAGGGGCTGACGAGCAGGATGCGCATGTTGCCCATCTCGCGGTCATAGACCATCGATAGCGAGGACTGCATGCCGCTGAAGAGAAGGATCATCCCGCACAGTCCGGGCGTGATGTAGACCTCGTAGAGAACATAGGTCTCGTAGGGTGGAATGATCGAGACGCCGAGCACCTGCCGGAAGCCGGCCGCGAAGATGAAGAGCCAGAGCAGGGGGCGGACCAGCGAGGAGACGAAACGCTCCTTCTGCGAGAGATACCGCAGCCATTCCCGCACGAGAATGCCTTTCAGGCAGACGATGTACTGGCTGGTTGTGAAGCCCGTCCATTTCTCCCGCGGCAAGCCGGCGACGTCGGTCGCGTCGGTCATGGCCTTCCTCCCCGGACGTTCATGTCCGTGATGCCGGTCAGCTTCGAGAAGGCCTGGTTGATGGTCTCCGTTCCCGTGTTCGACAGAATGGTCGCCACCGGGCCGTCGGCGACCAGTTTCCCCTTGTCGAGAACGAGAACCTGGTCGGCCTGGCCGATCTCGTCGATCAGGTGGGTCGCCCAGAGCACGCTGATCCCGTCCCGCTCCACGAGCGCGCGGATGTCCTTCAGGATGGTCGCGCGGGACTTGATGTCGAGCCCCACCGTCGCTTCGTCGAGAAGCAGCAGCGACGGCCGGTGCAGCAGGGCGCGGATGATCTCGACGCGGCGGACCTGCCCGCCGGAAAGGCCGCGCACCTTCTCCTCGATGCGGTCGCTGAGGTCGATCGAATGGAGCAGTTCGTCGATCCGCTGCCGCGCCACGCGCGTTCCGATGCCGTGCAGGGCGGCGTGGTAGAGGAGGTTCTGCCGCACGGTGAGGTCGAGATCGAGGGTGCGGGCCTGGAAGACGATGCCGAGACGCCTCAGCGCCTGCCCCGAATTCCGGTCGATATCATGGCCGAAGACGCGAATGCGGCCCGTCCGCGGCGAAAACAGATGGCTGACGAGCGAGAACAGCGTCGTCTTGCCGGCGCCGTTGAGCCCCAGAAGCACGGTGAACCGCGACGGCTCTATGGAAAACGAGACGTCGTCGAGCGCCTTTCTCTGTCCGTAATTGTAGCTGACCGAAGCGAGCTCGAGAGCGGCGGCTGCCGCTCTCTCCTCGGTTCGGGGCGTTTCGGGTGAACGCGATTGCAGTTTCATCGAATGTGCCTCTTGCAGGCTGCGGCCTGGCCGCAGCCTGCCGGAACTGACCTTACTTGATGATGATCTTGCCGGTCATGCCCTTGTCCGCGAGATCGGGGACCGACCATGTATATTCACCCGGCCGCACCGTCGTGAACTGCACGTTGATCGTTCCCTCCGCATCGAATTCCAGCCAGGCGGGGGCGCCGTTCATGTGGATCTCGAGGTCGTTGATGACGATCTGGTTCATCCAGACATTGCGGAACAGATCGGTCAGGAACTTGTATTCGAGGCCGGCCGCAGAGGTGATCTTCCACCGGTAGCCCTGTCCCGCGATGAGCTCGAAGTCCTTCTGGTTGACGGCGAAGTTGTCGTCCTTCGATCCGAGGATCAGTTCCGGAACGTTCTGGCTGGCCCGCGTGACCTTGGGCGCGTCGTCGTCATCGTCGTCATCGTCGGACTGCGCAAGGGCCGGATGCTGCATGGAAAGTGCGCCGGCTACGAGTGCGGCAAAGGCAATGACTTTGAATTTCGACATGGTTTCCTCCCATTGAAAATTGAAAATACGGATCAGTTCGGGGCGACCGTCACGCCCCAGGGCAGCGCGCCGACGGTGACGGACTTGATGGGCTCGTCGGTCGCGGTATCGATGAAGGTGATATCGTTCGAAAGGCCGTTGGTGCTGATCAGATGCTTGCCGTCCGGCGTGAACGCCAGCTGCCAGACACGCTGCCCGACGAGAATGTATTTCTCGACCTCGTAGGTTTCGGTGTTGACGACGGCCACCCGGTTGGCCGGGCCGAGCGCGACATAGGCCTTCTTGCCGTCGGCGGAGATCCGTACGCCCACCGGCTGGATGGCCTCCGAGCGCAGGCCCTGGATCTCGAACGTGACCTTCTCGACGACTTCCCTCGACGCATTGTCGATGACGGAGACCGTGCCGCCGATTTCGGCGGATATCCAGACCTGCGAGCCGTCCGGCGTGAACTCGGCGAAGCGCGGGCGCGAATCGACGAGCACGTTGGCCACGATCTCATGGCTCGAGGTGTCGATGAAATGCGCCATGTTGGTGGTCTCGGAGGTGTTCACCATGGTCTTGCCGTCGGGGCTGATGCCCATGCCCTCCGGCTCCACGCCGACCGGTATCTCGGTGATCACGCGCTTTTTTTCGACGTCGATGACGGTGACGAGATTGTCGTCCTCGTTGGCGACGTAGAGGGTCTTGCCGTCCGGCGAGAGCACGAACAGCTCCGGATCCGGGCCGGATGGCAGCGATCCGATGATCTCGTGCGTGGCCGTGTCGATGATCTCGACCGTGTCGTCGTCGCTGGCGCAGACATAGAGATGCTTCCCGTCATGGGAAATGGTGATGCCGCGCGGCCGCTGCCCCACATTGATGGTCTTCGTCACCTCCATCGTCTTGGAATCGACGACGGTGACGGTGTTGTCCTTTTCGTTGGAGACGTAGACGGCATTGGCCCAGGCCGGTCCCGTCTGGATGACAGTCGCGATCGTTCCCGCGAGCAGGTAAGCAAGTCTGTTCATTCTTTCCTCCCATTCCCTTTTATCAATTCAGTTTGCAGGCCGTTTCCGGCTGGTCCACCCCCAAAGTGTCGAGTTCGGAAAATTGATGAAGAAACCCCTCCTGCGGCGAGGTGGAGACCACGCCGCGGCCATCGCCGAGGAAGATCGGCTGGCGAAGCTGCCAGTTCCACCGGCGGAAGCCCACCTTCTGGCCCTTGAAGGCGGCCAGCGAGAAATTCTCGTCCTTGATGAAGGCCTCGATCTTTGCGGTGTCGTTGCTGCTGGTCCGCGTCGCCGCGTCGCCGAGGATGCGGACGGCCGTCCAGGCCTGCATGTCCTTGCTGAGCATGCGCCGTCCGGTGGCCTTTTCGAACCGGCCCTGGATCTGCGAGCCGCCCCATTGCTCGCTGGCCGGATGCCAGGAGGAGGCGATGAGGCCGGCAGTCCCGGCGACCGGCCGCGGATCCCAGGTCCGGTAGGGGACATAGCTGCCGAAGACCTCGCTCTCGTCGGCGACGATGACGACGTCGTGCGCCGGCAGGTTCTGCGTGAAGACCGGCATCTGCCGCTGCACCTGAACGACGCCGCTGTCGGTCCTGCGGGCCGTGCCGGTGTCCTCGTAGAGCCGTTCCTCGACGATCTTGGCGCCGAAGCGCTTTGCCGCCCGCCGGATCGCATCCGCATAGAGCTGGTCCGGCTCGTGCGAACCGTAGAGAAGCACCCAGGTGCGCCACTGCTTCCAGACCAGATACTGGGCGAGGCCGTCGGCCAGCATCGTGCGCGTCGGTGCCGTGTGGAAGACGTTGGAGCGGCATTCCTGCTCGCGCAAGACGTCGTCGGTGGAACCGACGTTGAAGAGAAGTACGCCGTTTTCCCTGGCGAGATCGGCGATGGAGAGCAACTGGCTGGCCGAGATGTCGGTCAGCACGTATTTCTCGCCGCGCGCCAACATTTCCCTGAATACCGGGACGACATCCTCGTCGAGCTTCGTCTGGACCACGTCCAGACTGAAGGACTGGCCGAGAAAGCTTCCGGTTGTGTTGTTGTCGTTGATGGCGACGTTCGCCCCGGCGACGCCTTCATCCTCCGGGGGGATATCCAGCACCGAAAGGGCCAACTGCGGCTCGTAGGCCCTGAGATAGCCGATCCGGATTTCCGTCACGGGCTTGGCGGCGGGTTTCTGCTGCGCCATCGGTTCAGGCGCATTGACGAGCAGGAAAAAACAGGCGAGAAAAAATAGGAGAGTATTCGGCACCGTACTCTTCATGTCCATACCACGTCCTTCGCTCGTCTTCGGAGAAGACGGTTGCGCTGTACAGATAAGGTGCCCACGATGTTTGTAACCAAATCCAAAATAATCTCAATACTTGCACTCATCTTTTCTGGTCACGGCCGGACACGATGTGGTGTGTCGGGAGGCATCCTATGACGTTGATGCTGGCGAGCGTCCGGGATCGCAGGGAGGCGGAGATCGCTCTGCAGGCGGGCGCGGATATCATCGATCTCAAGGACCCGGCCCGCGGCGCGCTGGGGGCGGCTGACATCCGCGACATCACCGACGTCGTCGCCTTCGTCGCCGGCAAGCGGCTCGTCAGCGCGGCGTGCGGGGAGTTCTCCGGCGACCCCGCGGCATTGCGCGCAAAAGTGGAAGAGATCGCAGCGACCGGCGTGGATTTCATCAAGATCGGATTTCTCCCGTCCTCTCCGATCGCGGAAGGCGCGGAAGCCCTGGCCGATGTCGCCGGCCGCAAGAAGCTGGTCGCCGTCCTCTTTGCCGATCATCGATACGAGGAGACCGTCATGACATCCTTCGCCAGGGCCGGCTTCTACGGCATCATGCTGGATACCGACGACAAGTCGAAGGGGCGGCTGCTGGACTACATGCCGCCGGATCATATTCCGGATTTCGTCGCCGAAGGGCACCGGCACGGCCTGATGGTCGGTCTTGCGGGATCGCTGGAGGCGCCGGACATTCCGCGGCTGCTGCCGGCCGGGCCGGACTATCTCGGCTTCCGGGGCGCGCTCTGCGAAGGCCTGTCCCGCAATGCCGCGATCGACGCCGGGGCAGCGGCGAAGATCCGCGCCCTCATCCCCGACGAACGGCCGGCCGAAAAATCTCCCGGCGTCGATCTCAACCTTCTCGCGGCGCGCGGCTATTTCCCCGGTTCGGCCGACGAGGATCTCGGCACGGACCAGATCTTTGTGCGCGATTTCGTGCTGCCCGTCCATATCGGCGCCTACAGCTTCGAACACGGCAAGCCGCAGAAGGTGCGGTTCGACGTGACGGCGGACGTGCTGCGCGTGACCCGCGATCCGAAGGACATGCACCACATCGTCTCCTATGACCTCATCATGGACGGTATCCGCGCCATTGTCGGGCGCGGCCATGTCGATCTGGTCGAGACGCTCGTCGAGCAGACGGCGGCCTTCATCCTCGAAAATCCCCGCGTCGCCCGCGTGATCGTGCGGGCGGAGAAGCTGGAACTCGGCCCGGGGGGCGTGGGCGTGCAGATCGAGCGGAAAAGAGACAGCCAGCGGTCGTCGATCCCGCTCCGCGTCGTCGCTTCGGCCGATGGAGGAAGGAAAGGCGGATGATGCCGCTGGTCGTCAAGCTGGGTGGAAGCACGGCCGGCCGCGTCGAGATGGAGCAATGGATCGCCGTGCTGGCGGGGGCGACCCTGCCGCTGGTGATCGTGCCTGGTGGCGGTCCGTTTGCCGACCAGGTGCGTTCGGCGCAAGGGGAGATGCGGTTTTCGGATGCGGCGGCGCACGAGATGGCCATCCTCGCCATGGAGCAGTTCGGCATCGTCATCGCGGAGCGTCATCCGCGCCTCCAGCCGGCCCGTTCGCTCGACGAGTTCGAGGCGATCCTTGCGGAAGGCGGCGTGCCCGTCTGGCTTGCCTCGCAGATGACCCGCAAGGCCGACATCGCGCCATCCTGGAACGTCACGTCCGATTCGCTCGCCGCCTGGCTGTGCCGGCAGATTGGCAGCCGGCAGCTGCTGTTGTGCAAGCAGGTCGATCCGGAAGGTCTTCCCGAGGGCTTGCCGGCCTTGGTTGACATGGGCGTGGTGGATGCCATGCTGCCGGAACTGCTTGGGGAGGAAACAAGCTTGCATATTGCCGGACCATCGTCGCTGCGCTCGCAGCTGGCGGCACTGCCCATGAGCCGCATACCGGGAATCCGCGTGGGACTGCGCGCGACGGCTGGAGGAGGAGAAACCCGATGACGCGGCTGCAGACGCCGCGTTGGGCCTGGGTCCTGACCGGATCCGGCCATTTCTTCATCGAATGTTTCGAGCTCATTCGCACGCTCGACCATTGCGACGTCTTCGTGACGAAGGCCGCGGACGAGGTGCTGAGGATGTACGGGCTGAAGCTCGACTTTTCCGAGACGACGCGGGTGCTCCACGACAAGACGGCGAGCGCGGTTCCCGTCGGCGAGTTCTATCACGGCGTCTACCATAGCGTGGTGATCGCGCCGGCCACGTCGAACACGGTGGCCAAATGCGTGGCCGGCATTTCCGACACGATCGCCACCAATGTCTATGCGCAGGCCGGCAAGTGTCGCCTGCCGTCGATCGTCTTCGCCTGCGATACCGCGCCGGAACTGGAGACGATGGCGCCGCACGGGATGGTGAAGGTCTATCCGCGGCCGATCGACCTGGAAAACACCGAGCGCCTCAAGACCTTCCCGTTGACCGAAGTCGTCGAATCCTTTGCCGATCTGAAGCTGGCGGTGGCGCGCCGGAAGGGAGAGGTCGAGGGCCGTGGCTGAGCATCTCGTCTTTCTGACCGGGCACCTGGCGAAGGCTAGGCTGGAAAACGTTCTCGCCGGGCTGGGAGCGACGCCCTTCACCTATGACATCATCGATATCGGCGTGAAGGTCGCAGCCCTGATGACGGAGGAAATCGTGATAAGGCGCCTGCCGCGGCCGCTGAAGGCGGACCGGGTGGTGCTGCCCGGCCGCTTTCGCGGGCAGCTGGAGCGCCTGGGCGACGCGTTCGGCATGCCGTTCGTCCGCGGACCGGACGAGGTGGCCGATCTGCCCGCCTATCTCGGCCGCGCCGGAAAGCCGCCCGACCTCTCGCGCCACGACATGCGCATCTTCGCCGAGATCGTCGACGCATCGACGCTTTCGCTGGACGACCTGCTGCAACGCGCCAGGGCCCTTGCCGCTGCCGGCGCGGACGTGATCGATCTCGGCTGTCTTCCCGACACGCCCTTCGTCCATCTGGCAGACGCGATCGGGCGGCTCAAGGCCGAAGGGCTTTGCGTCAGCGTCGATTCCGCCGATCCCGATGAACTGGCGCTCGCCGCCCGCGCGGGCGTCGATTATCTCCTGAGCCTCAATGAGAACACCATCGCCATCGCCGCCGGGTCGAAAGCGACGCCGGTTCTGGTTCCGGCCGTGCCCGGCGATCTCGATTCGCTCGGCCGCGCCATCGATGCGGCACGGAAGGCCGGCCTGTCCTTCATCGCCGATCCCGTTCTCGATCCGATCCATTTCGGCTTCGCCGCGTCTCTCGGGCGTTTCGTCGAGGCGCGCCGCCGCTGGCCGGACGTCGAGATGATGATGGGCACCGGCAACCTGACCGAACTGACCGATGCGGATTCGTCCGGGGTCACGGCGATCCTGACGGGCCTCTGTTCGGAGCTAGCGATCGCAAACGTGCTGGTCGTCAACGTCAGTCCGCATACGGTGCGCACGGTGGAGGAGCATGACCTGGCGCGGCGCATCATGTTCGCCGCCAGGCACGATCACGCGCTGCCGCGCGGCTATGACCTCGGCCTGCTGCAGGTCCACGACCGTTCGCCCTTTGCCAGCAGCGTCGCCGATATCGACGCTCTGGCCGCAACCGTCCGCGACGGCAACTTTCGCATCATGACCGCGCCGGACGGCGTTCACATCTTCAACAATCGCGGGCACTGGACGGCCAGCGACGCATTCGAACTCTTTCCACACCTCGATGTGGCCAGTGACGGCGCACATGCCTTCTATCTCGGAGCCGAACTGATGAAGGCGGAAATGGCCTGGAAGCTGGGCAAGCGTTATTCGCAGGACGAAACCCTTGCCTGGGGCGTGGCGAGCCCGCGGACGCGGGAGGACCGCACCCGCCTTGCCGAGGCCGGGCATACGCTGCGGGCGAGGAAGGACGGCGCATGACCTATATCCGCGAAACGATCGTGACCACCGTCAGCGCCGGGGGCAGGGTGCATATCGCGCCGCTCGGAATCATCGCTGAGGACGATGGATGGGTGATCGCGCCGTTCCGACCCTCCACGACGCTGGAGAACCTGTCCGCCGTGCCGTTCGCCGTGGCAAACTATACCGACGACATGCGGATCTTCGCGGGCTGCCTCACCGGGCGGCGGGAGTGGCCGGTGGTCGCGGTGGAGGATTGCCCGGTCCCGCGCCTTGCGGCGGCACTCAGCCATTCGGTTCTGCAGGTCGTCTCCGTCACGCAGGACGAGATGCGTCCCCGCTATTTCTGCAAGGTGGTTGCCGAGGCCACGCATGCGCCCTTTACCGGGATGAACCGCGCCAGGGCGGCCGTCCTGGAGCTCGCGATCCTGGTCAGCAGGCTGCATATGCTGCCGAAGGAAAAGATCGATGCCGAGATCGCCTATCTGACGATCGCCATCGACAAGACCTCGGGACCGGATGAGCGGCAGGCCTGGGACTGGCTGATGGAACGGGTGAACGAGCACCGCGCCGGGCGATGAGGCGGCCGTGGACGCCGGCGTTATACCAACCTGCAGTGATATTGACCGATTTCGTGGGACCGCCTGCGGTCATCCGGCAAGAAGCATACCGCAGAGCGATGCCTGGGCATCGGTCGAGGATTGCGACGCCGCCGGTGGCCGACAGGCGGCCCACCCGGAGGGCCGGGCGCTTTTGGCCTGCGGACGGCGTCGAAAATCCTCGCCGGACCGACAGGTCCGACTGAGGTTTTCTCCTGGCCGTAGGCCAAAATCGCTCCGGCGCAATCGGTCAATATCACTGCAGGTTGGTATTACGACGCCCGGCGCGAAGACCAGAGCAGGGCGACGGCGGCGGCCGGCGCGGCCTTGCTTGCCTCGTTGCCTGCCGCTTCCGATGCGGCTTCGACAAGCGTGCCGAAATCGACATAGGGGCGCTCCAGCCGCCTTGCGAGCTGCATGATCTGCTGCCGGCCAATCCCGGCCCCCACGACCGGCGCGCGCGCGTCCAGCCTGGCCTTGGCCGCCACCCTGAAGGCGCCGTCATAGATCATGCGCAACTGATGCTCGCCGAACCAGCGGGCGATATCGATCCATTCGCCCTCGTCGAGGTCGGAACTGTCGCGGCCGACCATGCGGGCGATCCGGCCGATGGAGCCGGCCGGCGACTTGTCCCTGCGGTCGGCGGCGGGATAATGGTCGTCGGCCTCGTCGAGCGTTCCGAGAATACGTCCGAGATCGGCGGTGTTGGCGAAATATTCGTTCATCAGCGGCGTCATCGTGCCGCGGACGGGAACGCGTTCGGCGATCCCGATCAGGGCCGAGCGGGTGAAGCCCGTATAGACGAGTTCGCCCGTTAGGAGACGTTCCGCATCGGAATAGCCGTCATTGCAGAGACGCCCGTTGCGGAAGGCCAGGATGTCGGTCGTCGTCGAACCCATATCGACGAAGAGGCCGTCGCCGGTGATGGCGGCGCTCAGTTCGGCCGTTGCATGCCAGTTGGCCGAGGCGATGTCGGGGCCGAGATCGTAGGCCTGGTCAAGCGCCACGAAACCGGCGCGTCCGGCATAGATCCACACGTCGTCGCGGCCGAATTCCGTGGCGATGAAGTCCAGCAGTTGGGCAATGCCGGCCTCCCGTGACGGAAAGCCGTCCGACAGTTCGCCGGTCATCGTGAAGACATGGGCCGCTTCCCTCTGGAAGAGCGGCCGCAATGGGCCGAGCGCCTCGCGCACCTGGTCGAGCCCGAGCCACATCGACGCCTTGAGGGTCCGGGCCTGCGCGATCCGGCCGCCTTCGGCCCACGCCATCTTCAGATGCGCGCCACCGATGTCCCAGCCGAAAACTGTGTCCTTTCCTTTGCCTGCAGTTCGGGCTTTCATGCGCTCATCGTTTTGCCGGGGTTCAACCATTGCTTATCATTCCAGTTCTCGACGTCAAAGACGGTTGCGTGATGCGTGCCCGGATGGGCTTGCGCGATACCTACAGGCCGATCGAGACACCGCTGAGCCCGACCGCGGCGATCAGGGACGTTGCCGAGGGGTTGCGGAAAATCCATCCGTTCCCGGCTTTCTACATGGCCGATCTCGACGCCATCGAGACGGGCTCGGATCCGCTTGCGAACGCCGGTGCGCTGTCCTCCCTGCAGCCAGAGCCCGCGGTCTGGCTCGATGCCGGCTTTCGGGACGCAGGCGATATCGAACGGGCGCTTGCCGATCCGCAGATTTCCGTGGTCCTCGGCTCGGAAAGCCAGCAGGATACCCATCTTCTGGAGGCACTCGGTGCCCATCCGAGGCTGATCCTCTCCCTCGATTTTCGCAACGACGCCCTGATGGGGCCGACGGCCATCCTTTCGCAGCCGGATCGCTGGCCGAAGCGGGTGATCGTGATGACCCTCGACAAGGTGGGCGCGCGCCGCGGTCCCGATTTCGAGCGCCTGCAAGCGGTCAGGGGTGTCGCCGGAAACCGCGAGATCATCGCCGCCGGCGGGGTTCGCGACGCAGGCGACTTGGAACGGCTCGCCGACATCGGCATTGCGGGGGCGCTCGTGGCGACATCCTTGCACAGCGGCGAACTCGGTGCCGCCGAAATCTCCACCTTCATGGACGCATAGAGCCGTTCGGAAGAAAAGGAGCGTGCCTTTTTCCGTAGGGTTTCCGGGATTGTCGGGGTCCTGTCGATGGGGGCAGGGCTCATGCTCGAGCCCCGCCCGCTCTTCCGGCCCGAGGCCGAAGCATCGTCGCCGCCACCTGCCGGTGCCGGACGACGGTGTTCAGTTGAAGCCAAGAAGTCTCGACAATCGGCGCAACAGGCCACCTGTTTCCACTGGGGGCTCGCTCTGTGCGGGATTGCTTCCTGTCTAGGCGCTGAACGGGTGCTTGACCTTGTCGCGCTGGGCGGTCGCTTCGGCGGCGGTCGGCTTGCCGGTGACGGCGCGCTCGATCGCTTCCTTCGTTGCCTTGTAGTTGTATTCCTGGATCTTGGCGTCGTCGTCGGCTTCCCAGTGGATGAAGACGCCGACGCAGATGAAGACGTCGTCGGCCTCTTCCACGGGGATGATGCCCTCGGCGACGCTGTCCTGCACGGCCTTGGCCACCGCGTGCTGCGCCGGGCCGAACATCTGCACGGCCTGCTTGGCACCCTTGATGGTGACCTTGTTGAACAGGATCGTATTGGGCTTGCACGCCATGTTCGGCGCGATCACCGCCAGGAGCGAGGTGAACCCGTCCTTGTTGTTCGTCAGCGCGTTGCAGAAAGCCGTTTCCACCGCACTTCCGCGCGGGCCGATCAGGAGATCGATATGCGCAACTTCATTTCCCTCGCCAACGAGAGACTCACCAACCATTACCTTGCTGATCTTTGCCACGGCCAATTCCTCCCTTGTACCGCATGTCAAAAATGTTTTGTCCAAAGAAGCCGTACCATGAGACGAGAGGCTCGATGGACAGCTATCCTTGTTCGCAGCACCCTTGACTGGGTCGGTTGGCCAGATAGCAGCGAATGAGTATGTTCGCCGGCCAAATTCAAGCATTTAAGTCGTGGTTATGCAAGCCGGACTTGATGCTGCGGACAAAAAGTGTCGCGACCGTGAGGTCGGCGGAGGTCCCCGGATTGATGCCCCGGTCCTTCAGCCGCCGGTCGAAGTCGAGCAGGACCGCCTCCCGCCCCGACAGGCTCGGCTCGTCCGCGACTTTCCGGTGTATCGTCTCCGCCTCGCTCCTGATGGCGCAGGCGAGTTCGCCGCCGAATTTGCGCCCGACATGGCTGTCGGGAAAGGTCGACAAAAAGTGAAGGTAGACGAAGACGGTCGGCCACATGCCGTCCTCGCCGCGCTCCGTCGCGGCCTGCCAGGCCGACAGGCCGCCGGAGAAAATGTCCGCAAAACCGGTCGTATATTGCCGCGCGATCATGTCGCGATCGGCCGCCATGCCCATGGCTTCCATCAGCGAGACCGTCGGCTCCCGGCTGACGTCCTGGTCCTCGACCGCGTCCAGCCCGCCGGGATTGGCGAGCCGGATCGCGGCAAAGACGTTGCCGGCATCGTCCGCATCCATGTCCTCCAGCGTCCGGCGCAGGGCCTCGTGGAAATCCGTGGTTGCATCTGCGGCCGCCTTGGCGAGCGGCGCGCAGAGCAGCAGGATGCCGAGATTGGTGTTCGTTCCCACCCTTTCGCGCGTGGCCGTGACCGCGCCGAGAATGCGTTGGCCGACCGGCGCCCGCGTCTCGCAGATCCACGGCGCGCTGACGGCAGCGCTTTGAAGGAACTGGTCCGCGCTCATGCGGTGGCCGTCGGCGAAGCGGTGGACGTTACCGGGTTTCAATGCGTCGATCTCGGCGCGGCAGGCATCGAGGTAGGCGGTCCGGATCTGCTGCCGCGTCGGTGTCATGCGGCCGGTCTTTGCTTCATGTCCGGGTCGACAAGCGCGAGCATCGCCCGGGCGATGCAATCGGCGATGCGGACGGGGACGACGGATTGCAGGCCGGTCCAGGCGGGCATGCTGTTGACTTCCAGCACGAGCAGATTGCCTTCGCACCCCTGGACGATGTCGATGCCCGCGAAATCGGCGCCGACGGCCGCAGTCGCGGCAAGCGCGAGTTCCTCGAGCTTCTGGCGCAACGGCCCCGTGACCGGCTCCGCCGTCGCGCCCCGGGCGATATTGGTGATCCAGCCGTCGGCGCAGCGTCCCATCATGCCGAGGATCTCGCCGTTGCTGACGAAGATCCGGTAGTCACGGTAGGGTGGCCCGCTCCGCGTGACGAAGCGCTGCAGATAGTAGACGTTGTCGATCTCGTCGGGGTCGGGCAGGTCCTCGATCGACCGGACGAGCCTGATCCCGCGCCCCTGCGAGCCGAACAGCGGTTTCAGCACCAGCGGGCCGCCGGATATCTCGCGCTCGACAATGGCCCGCGCATTGCCGGGACCTTCCACGGCGAAGGTCTCCGGCGTCGGTATCCCCGCATTGGCCAGAAAGAACGTGGTGGTCGACTTGTCGACGCAGCGCTCGATCGCCTTGGCCGAATTCCAGACCGGCACCTCGAGATGGGCGAGGGCGTGCAGGAGGCCGAGCCGCCGCGTGACCGCCTCGAACGTGCCGGCCGAGATCGAACGGACGATCACGCCGGCCGGCAGGGCGCCGTCGAGGTCCGGAATGGCGATGCCGGAGGGATATCGGGTGTCGAAGGCGATATCGGCGAGCGGGCAGAAGATCGTCTCCGCGCCGCGCTCCCTGAAGGCGCGCCGCAACTGCTTCACCTGCCTGTCTGCCTTGTCGGATACGATGAGGATCTTGTCGGACGTCTGCACCTGTTCAGCCAAGGGATTGCTCCAGCATCTGCCTGTTCCATTCTCCCGCGCGGAAGGTTTCGCCCGTCTCGATGGCCGTGACGATCACTTCGGCCGGGCTGAAGAGATGCGGGTCGATCGCGTAGAAGTCGCCCTTGAACGTCTTGAAGATCTCCGCAAAGGGCTGTCCGTAGTCGCGTGACCTGCTGCTCGGCAGTTGCTCGGCGAGGTCCCGCGCAGCAGCCGCACTGCCGCGAACGAACAGTTGCACCAGCCCGCCATAGATGATCGCGTCGTTCGTCCGTCCCATCGCCTGCAGGAAATCGGGATGGGGTGCCGGAACCGGTGCGCAGCCGGTCCCATCGACGATATTGTCCAGCGGGAAATGCAGGCTGTGCGCCTTGTGAAGGGCCACCTCCAGCGAGCGGCCGACGATCTGCACGCAGCCGGCAAGGCTTTGCGTCGGGGCGTAGATGAAGGTCAGCGCGTCAGGCGCCAGGCCCGTCGCCGCCGACACTTTCTCGACGACGGCCGCCGGCGGAGGCTTGTCCGTCTCCAGCAGGAGAACGGAAGAGGGAGCATCGGTCTCGCTGTAGGCGATCTCTTCGAACAACGGTTCCACCCGCGCCAGCGCCCGCGCCGGCCCGGAGCCCATGGCGAAATACTTCTCGTGCGTCAGGCGCCAGCCTGCATACTGGCTGGCGAGGCAGGCAAGCACCGGCTGCGAGGAGTGGACCGTGACGCTGAGCGGCCACCTTTCGTTGTTGCGATCGAGCGCGAGCGAAACCGTGCCGAGGCCGCCCATGCAGATCTCCGTCATCCGCAGCCCCGCTTCCAGCCCGCCGGCGCTCGCAGCCCCGGCATCGATCAGATGCTCCCCGAGCGGGCCGCGGCTATGGGCGATGCCGTATCTCTCGTCGTCCGCGATCAACTGGTCGACGATCCGTTGCGCGTTTCTGTTGAGATGAGCCTTTCCGTTCTTCATGGGAATCCCTCCCTCCAATATTCCGCCACTTCGGTGATCCGACGCTTGACGGCGCGCTCTGCGGCGGCAGCCGATCGCGCCTGCGCCAGCACGGTGCAGACGGGATCACCGGTATCGAGCGCGGAACCCGGGCTTTGATGGTCGGCCGTCAGGCTCGGCCATGCGATCTCGGGGAACCGGGGGATGGGGCGAGGCGTATAGGCGATCGCCGAAGCCGCGGCCCCCCGATAGGTCGGCACGGCGATCGTCTCGCCGCGCACGGCACGCAGATGCTCGTTGAGAAGCGGTGCCGCGTCGCTGTCGAAGATATCGAGCGTCGCCCCCGGCCGCGGGTTGATCTCGATCAGGTGCAGGCCTTCCGGCCCGTCGATGAAATCGGCGCTGCAAAGGCCGACGAGGCCGGCATGGCGCGTCAGCCCGTCGAGCCAGCGGCCGATCTGCTCCTTCTTCTTCCGGTCGAAGCGCATCAGCCGCACCGCGCCGCCATAGCGAAACGGCGATGCCGGCGAGGGCGATGACCACTGCCGGCTGAAGCCGATGATGCGGGCAACGCCGTCCTGCGCCAGGAACAGGGCCGAAATGCTGCGGCCGGGGACACGCTTCTGATAGTAGTGGCCCTCGTCCAGCGGCGCGGACGCAGCCGGCCGGACATGCGATCCGCCGGCCCCGCCGCCGAGCTTGACGAGCCAGTGCTGCGGCTTCTCGGGGGCGTCGAACCGGATCGCCGGATGCCGGATGCCGAAGCCATCGCAGAGCTGCGCGAGCGCGACGGGATCCTTGACCGCCCTGACCGCGGCGCCACTGTTGCCGGCGAGCGGCAGGACGCGTCCGAGCGCGTCGATGACATCGGGCCGACGCTCGAATCCCGAGCCGTACACCAGCGCGACCGGCTCCTCGTCCCGCGCAAGGTCCGAGAGGATCTGGGCGATCTTCTCGCCGTCGATCCCGGCGCGGATGCTGCCGGCGAGCAGCGCCGTCCGCCCGGCGAGGGCGACGGTGTCCGAATCGCCGAAGAGATCGGCCACCAGCGGCCTGTAGCCGGCGCGCCGCGCCGCTGCCGCAAGCGATCGGCCGGAGATGGCGGCGATCAGGATGGCGGGGCTATTTTTCGATGCTGCGGGCAAGGGCGAAAGCGTCCTGAAAATCGTAGATGACCGGTTTCTCGGCGCTGATCATCTGCTTGAACAGGCCGGACTGCGTCTTGTATTTGAGATTGCCGATGGTGAGGGCACCGATGCCGGACGCCGCCGTCTCGCCGAGCTTGTCGCTCTTCGCATTGGCCGTCAGGCCCTCGATGCCGGACGGCGGCACGGCGTTGACATCCGCTGCGACCAGGAGATGTTTCGCCGCCCGCAATTGCGCGGCCGAGATCACCCTGACGCCGGCCTTGGCGGCAGACAGGATGACCTCCGTCTCGCGCAGCAAGGCCGCCTTCTTCTCTTCCGTCGAACCGTCGGCCGCCTTCACCGTCACACCGAAGCGGGCCTTGACGGCTTCTGCGATCTGCTCGACGCGGCTTGGCCCGTCATGACCCACGATCGTGACCTCCGCACCCTCCTTGGCCGAGATCACGGCGGTGCAGTAGCCGACGACGCCGGTCGCGCCGAAGATCGTCACCTTCGTTCCGGAAAGGCCGCGGCCATGCAGCTTTGCGAGCGCGGTCTCGACCTTGGCGACCATGGCCGCGGCCGTCGTGAACGACCCGGCCGGGTCGGCGAAGACGGAAATCTCGAAGGGGGGCACCATCGCCTTCTTTGCGGCGTCGATCATGTCGAGCGCCAGCACCGTATCGCGGCCGGCCAGGAAGACGCCGGTCGCGGTGCCGGCATCCGGCGGGCGCGAGAAGATCGCGTCCTGGACGAGGCCGGTCACGTCGGCGAGCGTCACGTCCGTATAGGGCACGACATGGTCGTAGCCCGCATCGAGCGCCATGTTGACATCAAAGGGGCTCATCTGCCTCAACGGCGTGAGCATGTGGAGGATGGTTTTCCGGCTCATTGCCCTGCCTTCTCTAGTATGTGCCTCTGCCCAGTTCGAACGCGTGCGGCGTCGCCTCCCGCGTGATCTTCGCTCCCCGGTTCCGGCCGGCGACGATCCGGATCGTCGTCTGCGTGTCGTGCGGTGCCGCACGCGCGACGATCCGCTCTGCAGCCGCCTGGGATTCGGCAAAGGCAAAGCCCGTCGGTCCCCAGGAACTCTGGCCGATGCCGACGGCACCGCATTCGCCCAGCCGCATGAGCGTTTCCTCCACCGCCGGGCTGGTGAAGCGCCCGCCCTGGGTCGGGGAGAAATAGTCGCCGAGCATTTGCTGGACTGCCGTCACGGCATTGCCGAAGGTCAGGATGTCCCTTTCGATGACGGCGGGCATGATCTCCATCAGCACATGGCGGCAGATCGCCGCCGAATGCGCGGCCGGAAACGGCGCAAGCGTCCGGAACGCCGTGATTTCCGCGTCTCCGTGGACGCCCTGGCTACGGCCGTCGAAGACGAGGATGGCGCGCCAGGCGGACGGAAACGGGATTCGGGAGATGACGGTCGGGGTCAGGTCGTCCCGGGCCTTGCCGGCGTCGAAGATGAGGCCGCCTTCGTCGAAGGCCGCAATGCCGATCCCCGATCGCCCGCCGCGCCCGAGGAAGGCTGCGTCGGCGCGCACGTCGAACGGCAGGTCGTGCAAGGTCCGAAGCGCTGCGGAGACCGCCAGCGCAAGCTGGGTTCCCGATCCCAGTCCGGCATGGGTGGGAATGGTCTCGAGCACCGTGACCCGGTGGTGGCCGGCAAGACCGAGACGGGAGCGGAGTGCGGAGAGGTAGGCGGAGATGCGGGCGCTTTCGTTGCCGTGAACGCTGGTCTCGGCCGCCCTCGTGATCTCCAGCCTGGTCGATATGCCCTCGAGCGGCAGGCCGATGCTGCCGAAACGCGAACTTGCCTTCCCGGGGATATCCAGAAATCCGAGGTGCAAGCGTCCGGGAACTTGAATGGAGACGGAATCCGACATCGGTTCTTTTCTGAACTTTTTGATAATCGGGCCCGCATTTATGGTAGCCTATTTTGTGACCAGCGCAAGTCTGGGCGGGAGCCGGGAGAAAAAGAAGCGAGGAGCAACGGCGATGGGCGAGGAGACGGAACGCAAGCGCGAGCGCGTCTATTCGGAGGAGGAAATCCTCGCGAAACTGCAGGCGGAACTGCCGCATTGGCGCTACGAAAACGGCTGGATCCGCCGCAAGTACAAGACGCACGGCTGGAAATCCACGCTCATGGTCATCAACACGGTCGGGCACCTGGCGGAAGCCGCCTGGCATCATCCCGATCTCAAGGCGTCCTATGCCTGGGTGGAGGTCCTGCTGGTGAATCACGCCGCAAAGGGCGTGACCGACAAGGACTTCGAACTCGCCAGAAAGATCGAGGAGGTCGTGCAATGGCAACCGGGCACGGCGGGCGGCGCGCTTGAGGGCACGCCCAATACCGACCAACGATTCGCCTACGTCAAATACGACGGCTGATCGGCATTTTTCGCCGGACGGGCTTCACATTTGACGAAGAACGGATAAATTCAGGGCGGCACCAGAAAGTTTCGGAGTGTGATGGTTGCATGGATCGGCAGCCGGACAGTTCCTTTGTCGGCAGCGATCGAGCAGGCGGCAAAGCTTTTGGCGACAAGCCGCTGCCCCGTATTCTCCCTCGATTCGGATATCCATGGATGCCGTAGCCTGATCGCGCTGGCGGAGCGCGTCGGGGCGACCTACGATCACGTACATGGCCGCGACCTCGTCCACGAGGTCGCGCTTCACACCGATATCGGCGGCTTCTTTGCGACCGCGACGGAGGTAAGGCGTCGCGCCGACCTCGTCGCCATCGTCGGCGACGTTCCGCCTGCCCACCACGATCTGCTCTCGTCGCTTGCGGCGACCGGACCGGACCTGGCCGGCAAGGGCCGGCGGCGCTGGTATCAGATCGAGGGCAGGGCGGCGTCCACAGGTGGCGGGCGGCCGCCGCGCGGTCCGAAGGCCGTCCGGCTGGGGTCGCCCGATCTTCCCGTCGATGCCGTGCTCGGGATCCTCAGGGCCTCGCTCTCCGGAAAGAAGGCATCCGCCACACTCGCCAACGTCGATGCTTTCCTCGGCGCCCTGGAAAAGGCCCGCTTTCCGGTCTTCGTCGTCTCGCACCTGGCCGACGTCCCCGCTCTGGCGATGCTGCAAGGCCTTCTGGCCGACATCAACAGGACGCAGCGCGCGACGGCACTTTTCCTGCCGTCCGACGACGATGCCTGGGGCATGGTGCTGGCGTCGACCTGGATGACCGGCTTCCCGCCGCGCACCGGCTTTTCGACCGGCGCGCCGGTCTACGATCCGTGGCTTTGCGACGTGGACCGGATGATTGCGCAAAAGGAGGCGGACCTGCATGTGTGGGTCTCGGAGCGCGACGAGGCGCCGCCCGCCAGGCGCGGCGGCCCGCCGACGATTGCGCTGGTGAGGGGCGAACGGCCCGTCGCCGGTGCGGCGGCCACCATCCGGATCGGCAAGGCCGGGCTCGACCATGACGGCGTCGTCTATTCGAGCCGGATCGGAACCTTGCGATCCGTCGCGGCGGAGACGCCCTCCGACCTTCCGAGCGTCCGCGCGGTCGTGGACCAGCTCCAGCATGCCCTGACGGGCCAGGACATGCCATGCTGATCCGTCTTGCCGGTGGAGACGTGGTGGATCCGGTCAACGGCCCGGCCGGCAGGCGCGACGTCTGGATCAGGGACGGCGTCATCGTCGAAAGGCCGGCCTCGAAGCGGGCCGACAGGACCTATGACGTTTCCGGCTGCATCGTCATGGCCGGGGCGATCGACATCCATTCCCATATCGGCGGCGGCAACGTGAACACGGCGCGTCTCCTGCTGCCGGAACAGCATGCGGCCCATCTCAGGCGACCGCTGCATACGCCGCTGTCGAACGCCGGATGGTCGACCTTCAATACCGGCTGCCTCTACGCCAGGATGGGCTTCACCACCGTGGTCGAGCCGGCCATGTCGCCGTCGAGTGCACTGCATACCCACATGGAGCTCGCCGACATCCCGATCATCGACAAGGCGACGCTCGCGATCCTCGGCAACGACGATTTCCTGCTGTCGATGATCCGCGACAACGCCTCGACGGCGATGATCGACGACTACGTCGCCTGGACCGTGTCGACGTCGCGGGCGCTCGGCGTGAAGGTCATCAACGCCGGTGCGGCCGCCGCCTTCAAGGAAAACGTCCGCCGCTTCTCCTTCGACGACGTCGTTCCGTCCTACGGGGTCAGTTCCCGCAGGATCGTCGAGACGCTGCAGGCCTCCGTCGGCCGTCTCGGCGTTCCCCATCCCCTCCATGTCCATGCCAACAACCTCGGTATCGCGGGCAATGCCACGACGGCAGCCGAGACGATCCGCGCGGCGGATGGCCGCCCGCTTCATCTCGCCCACCTGCAGTTCTACGGCTATGGCACCGAAGGCAAGCGCGGCTTCTCGTCCGAGGCGGCCCGTCTCGCCGAACTGGTCAACGAAAATGCTGATGTGACGATCGATGTCGGCCAGGTGATGTTCGGCCAGACCGTGACGATCTCCTCGGACGTGACGCGGCAATATTCGGGAATGCGGACCGCCAACCCGAAGAAGTCCATCCTCATCGACGGCGACGGCAACGGCGGCGGCATCGTGCCCTATCGCTATCGCCCGGACTATTACGGCTCGCTGCAATGGGCGGTGGGGCTGGAGCTGTTCCTGCTGATCAACGACCCCTGGCGGGTCTTCTTCACCACCGACCATCCGAACGGCGCGCCCTTCACCGCCTATCCGGACCTGTTCGAGCTCTTGATGCGCCGCGACGCCCGCGAAGCGAAGATGGCCGAACTCGACAAGTCCGCTTTGGAGCTGACCACGCTCGCCTCGATCTCCCGCGAATATACGCTGGACGAGATCGCCGTCATGACGCGCGGGGCGCCCGCAAAGCTGCTCGGGCTCGACGATCGCGGTCACCTCGGCCCCGGCGCGATCGCCGATATCGCCGTCTACCGGAAGGGGCAGGACGTCAGCAAGATGTTCGCCGACGCCGCTCTGGTGTTCAAGAACGGCGATCTCGTCGTCGAGGACGGCGTCGTCACGCACTATCGCTGGGGAAAGACGCTTCGTCTCAATCCGCCCCCCGACAAGGGGATCGTCCGGCGCATGCAGGCCTATCACGAGGATCGCTACGGGCTGTCGCTCGACTGGTTCACCTTCCCGGAGACGGCGATTGCCCGCGAAAACCCCTTTGCGGAGGTCGCATGCAGGAGCTGACACGCAACGGCATCACGATCGATGACACCTTCGCCGAGGCGTTCGGCATGCGTGCGACCGCGATCATCATCACGGCGCCGACGCTGAAATGGGCGCGTCAGGCGGCGATCACCATGACGGGCTTCGCCACCTCGGTCATCGGCTGCGGCTGCGAGGCCGCCATCGATGTCGACATTCCCGCCTCGAAGACGCCGGACGGTCGCCCGGGCTGCCGGGTGATGATCTTCGCGATGGGAACGGACGAGTTGCAGAAGCAGTTGAAAACGAGGCTGGGCCAGTGCGTCCTCACCTCGCCCGGCAGCGCCTGTTTCGCAGGGCTGAAGGGAACCACGTCGCTCGATCTCGGCTCGTCGCTGCGCTATTTCGGCGACGGCTGGCAGGTCTCGAAGAAGTTCGGCGGCAGGCACTACTGGCGCGTGCCGGTCATGGACGGCGAATTCCTGTGCGAGGCGAAGACCGGCCTGACGAAGGAGGCGGTCGGCGGCGGAAACTTCCTGCTGCTCGCCGCCGATGCCGGAAAGGCACTGGCGGCAGCCGAACGCGCGGTGGCGGCGATCGAGAAGGTCCCCGGCGCGATCATGCCGTTCCCCGGCGGCATCGTGCGGTCCGGCTCCAAGGTCGGCGGCAAGTACAAGGGCATGATGGCCTCGACCAACGACGCCTATGCGCCGACCCTGCGCGGCGTCGTCAGGAGCGCGCTCGGCCCGGAGATCAACGCCGTGCTGGAGGTCGTGATCGACGGGGAGACGAACGACGCCGTGGCCGCGGCCATGCGGGCGGGGCTGAAGGCCGTCATCGATTTCGGCCCCAGGCGCGGCGCCCTGCGCATCAGCGCCGGAAACTACGGCGGCAAGCTCGGCAAGTTCCACTATCACTTGAAGGACCTCCTGCCATGACGCCGCTGACCTTCACCCTGCGGTCCGAGCCGGAGGAACGGCTCGACCTGTCGGGCCTGACCCCCGACAGGCTTGCCGGGATGACGTCCGCCGAAATCGGAAAACTTAGGGTCGGAACCAGCCGGCATCCGGCAGCGGCAGGGGATGTCTTCAGGATCACCGGCACGGATGCCGGAAACATCGTCTTTGCCGGCGGCAGCGGACGTTTCGACTTCCTCGGGGCGGAGATGACGGCGGGGCGGATCCGCGTCGCCGGCGATGTCGGCGCCCGCGCCGGCCGCCGCATGGCCGGCGGCCTGCTGAAGATAGAGGGCAAGGCGGGCGCGCAGGCCGGCTCCGGCATGAAGAACGGGCGCATCGACATCGACGGCGATGCCGGCGAGGGCGTCGGCGGACCGATGGCGGGCGAAATCCACGGCATGTCCGGCGGCCTGATCGTCGTGCGCGGCAAGGCTGGCGATCGTCCCGGCGAAAGGATGCGGCGCGGGATCATCGCGCTCCTGAAGGGATGCGGCGACCATGCCGGCCTCGGCATGATCGCCGGCACGATCGTCGCCACCGGCCGCGTCGGCCGCTACACCGGTCACCTGATGAAGCGCGGCTCGCTGCTGTTCGACCGCAGGCCGGCCGAGCTGTCGCCCACCTTCATCGACTGCGGCCGCGTCGAGATCGGCTTTCCCGTCCTGTTCGATCGCTACCTGATGGAGGAGGGGATCCTCGACCGGCCGCTGCTCGGCGCAAGGCCCTTCCGCTTCGGCGGGGACAATGCCGTGCTGGGCAAGGGCGAAATCATGTTTGCACGAGGTTGAGCCGTGATCGCCCCGTTGACGCATGTCCTCAGCGGGGCTGCTGCAGCATCGGATAGAGCTTGTCGAAGAAGGGCAGGCATTGCGCCCCTCGCTCCCGCAGGAAGACCTGAAAGGCGTTCATGGCGGGAGAGACGGTCCTGTCCGTCCGCATCACCGAGAACCATTGCCGGCGGATCGGCATGCCGATGACGTCCAGCGTGACGAGCTTGCCGAACTCCAGCTCCATGGCGATGGTATGTGCCGAGATGAAGGCGATGCCGAGGCCCGCCATGACGGCCTGCTTGATCGTCTCGTTCGACGACATCTCGGTGCCCAGATCGTCGATCCGGCCCGGGATCTCCCCCAGGAAGATCTCCAGCGAGATGCGCGTGCCCGATCCGGGTTCGCGGACGAGGAAATGTTCTCGCGCGATTTCCTCCTTGGTGATGTCGTGCTTTTTGGCCAGCGGATGATCCGGCGGGGCGATCATCACCAGCGGATGGTCGCCGAACACCGCCGAGTGCAGCGGCAGGTCCTTGGGCGGACGCCCCATCAGCGCGATGTCCAGGTCGTGGTTTCTCAGCTTCGTCACGATCTCGGCCCTGTTGCCGATCGACAGCGAGACGGCGATGCCGGGATGGCTCTTGCGAAAGGTCGCCATCAGGTTCGGCGCGAAGTATTTCGCCGTCGAGACGACGCCGAGCGCGAGCGAGCCGCTGCGCACCTCCTTGATTGCGTCGATCTCGTCATCCAGTTGGCGCAGCCTCTCCTCGATCGAGCGCGCCGCGTCGATGAAGGCGAGGCCGGCCGCCGTCGGGCGCAGGCCGTCGCTGGTCCGGTCGAAGAGGATGATCCCCGCGTCCTCCTCGAGTTGCTTGAGCTGGATGGTGATGGCGGACGGCGTCAGCCCGAGCATGTTGGCGGCCCGGACGATCGTCCCGTGCCTGCCGATTTCCTGCGTCGCCCGCAGGTGTCTGAGCGTCAGGTTCTTCATGCGGGTAACTTAGAGAAATTTACGGCAAAGGTAAACAGATTAAATTTTACTTAGCTCCTGTTTCTTGGTTCGATGACGGCATGTCCGAAGCAGTGAGGAGCGGGCAGGGAGGTAGGCCATGACGTCGCTGACACTAGACGCCTTTTTGGAATCCCACGCCGCAGGCGGTGCGCCGCTCGGCGAAGCCGTCGCCCTCACGGTCCGGCAGTTGGCCGCTGCGGCGGTCACCCTGGGCGGCACCATCGGCCAAGGATCGCTCGGCATGGGTCCGCTCGGCAAGGCCTTTGCCGGAGGGAACGGCATGGCCGGTCCCAGCGGTGACATTCCGAAGGAACTCGATCTTCTGGCCGACGCCCTCTTCATCGATGCCATGCGGCAGGCGCCTGTTTGCGTCTACGCGTCCGAGGAACTCGAGGACGCCGCCCTGCTGGACCCGGCGGCCCCGCTCGCGGTGGCCATCGATCCCCTGGACGGCTCCTCGAACATCGACATCAACGCCCCGATCGGGACCATCTTCTCCATCCTCCCAAAGGCTGGCGATCCGGTCGGCGAGCGCAGCGCCTCCTTCTTCCAGGGAGGAGACGCCCAGCTCGCCGCCGGCTTTTTCATCTACGGCCCGCAGCTGGCACTGGTGCTCAGCGTCGGCAGCGGCACCCACGTCTTCGTCTTCTCCCCGGCCGGCGGCGTGTTCGCCCAGGTCCACGAAGGCCTGGCCATTCCGGCGCGGACGCAGGAGTTTGCGATCAACGCGGCCAACTACCGCCATTGGGACGAGGCCGTCCGGCTCTACGTCGACGATTGCCTGAAGGGCACGGAGGGGCCGCGCGAGCGGGAATTCAACATGCGCTGGGTCGCGGCCGTCGCCGCCGACGCCTACCGCATCCTCGTTCGCGGCGGCGTCTATCTCTATCCCGGCGACGGGCGCAGGGGCTATGCGGAAGGCCGGCTCCGGCTGGTCTACGAGGCCAGCCCCATCGCCTTCCTCATCGAGCAGGCCGGCGGCGCCGCCACCGACACGATCAATCGCATCCTCGAACTGACGCCGCGGAGCCTGCACCAGCGCGTTCCCCTCGTCTTCGGCTCGGCGCGCGAGGTGGCCCGCATCGGTCGCTACCATGCCGAACCCAGCAACATCGCCGAGCGGGCGCCGCTCTTCAGCAACCGCGGTCTCTTCAGGGCCTGATCGGAGGAACGGCAATGTCGACACGGCATCCCATCATCTCGATCACCGGTTCGTCCGGCGCCGGGACCACCTCGGTCAAGAACATCTTCGAGCAGATTTTCCGCCGCGAGAAGATCGAGGCGGCCTTCATCGAGGGTGACGCGTTTCACCGCTACGACCGGCAGGCCATGAAGGAGAAGGTCGCCGAGGAGGAGCGGAACGGCAACCCGAACTTCACCCATTTCAACGCCGAGGCCAACGAACTGGAGATCCTCGAGGCCGTCTTCGAGGAATACGGCCGGAACGGCACCGGCCGCACCCGCACCTACATCCACGACGAGCAGGAGGCCGCCCGCTACGATGTCCCTCCGGGGAGCTTCACGAAATGGCGCGATTTCGGGCCGAGCGACCTGCTCTTCTACGAAGGGCTGCACGGATGCGCGGTGACCGACAAGGTCAATCTCGCCCGCCATGCGGATCTGAAGATCGGCGTCGTGCCGGTCATCAATCTCGAATGGATTCAGAAGATCCACCGCGACCGGGAAGCGCGCGGCTATTCCACCGAGGCGGTCATGGACGTCATCCTGCGCCGCATGCCGGACTATGTCCGCTACATCACGCCGCAGTTCACGCAGACCGACATCAACTTCCAGCGGGTGCCGATCGTCGACACCTCCAATCCCTTCATCGCGCGCTGGATCCCGACCCCTGACGAATCGATGCTGGTCATCCGCTTCGCCAGGCCCCGCGGCATCGATTTTCCCTATCTGCTGTCGATGATCCACGACTCGTTCATGTCGCGCGCCAACTCCATCGTGGTGCCGGGAAACAAGCTCGATCTCGCAATGCAACTGATTCTGACACCCCTGATCATGCAACTGATCGAGCGCAAGACCCGCGCCTCGTGAGGAGGAAAGCAATGAATTCGCAATTGCAGCTGCAGGAAGAGGCCGCGCCCGCGGCCGTGACCGAAACCGACATGGCCAATGCGATCCGCGCGCTCGCCATGGACGGCGTCCAGAAGGCCAATTCCGGTCATCCGGGCATGCCGATGGGCATGGCGGACGTCGCCACCGTTCTGTTCGGCCGCTTCATCAAGCTTGATCCGGCCCATCCCGATTGGCCCGATCGCGATCGCTTCGTCCTGTCGGCCGGCCACGGCTCGATGCTGCAATATGCCCTTCACTACCTGATCGGCTACGAGGACATGACGGCGGAGGAACTGCGGCGGTTCCGCCAACTCGGCGCCAGGACCGCCGGCCATCCGGAATACGGTCACGCCCTCGGCATCGAGACGACGACCGGTCCGCTGGGCCAGGGCATCGCCACCGCCGTCGGCATGGCGCTTGCGGAACGGATCGCCAATGCCCGCCATGGCGACGGGCTCGTCGATCACCATACCTACGTCATCGCCGGCGACGGCTGCCTGCAGGAAGGCATCAGCCACGAAGCGATCGACCTTGCCGGCCATCTGAAGCTGTCGCGGCTGATCGTCCTCTGGGACAACAATTCCATCTCGATCGACGGACCCACCAGCCTCTCGACCTCGATGAATCAGCTCGCCCGTTTCGAGGCGGCAGGCTTCGACGTGCAGGAGATCGACGGTCACGATTTCGACGCGATCGGCCGGGCGATCGCCCGGGCACGCGCTTCGAGCAAGCCGTCGCTCATCTCGTGCCGGACGATCATCGGCAAGGGTGCGCCCAATCTGCAGGGGTCGGAAAAGACCCATGGGGCGCCGCTCGGCGAAAGCGAGGTCGCCGCTGCGAAACGGGAACTGGGCTGGGATCATGCCCCGTTTGAGGTTCCAGAGGCCATCCTGGAGCGCTGGAGCGAAGTTGCCGCGCGCGGGGCCGCTGAGCGGCGCGCATGGCTGGACCGGGTTGCCGCTGCTCCGGAGGGCACAGCGTTCCTGAAGACCATCGACCGGGACGTTCCGGCATCGCTGTTCGACGCGCTTGCCGCGTTCCGGAGGCAGCATCGCGAGAGCGCGACCAAGGTCGCCACCCGCAAGGCCTCGGAGATGGTGCTCGGCGTCGTCAACGCCGCGACCGAGCTGACGATCGGCGGCTCGGCCGACCTGACCCATTCCAACCTGACGCTGACGGCGGGAATGGGCGCGATCCGGCCGGGGAGCTACGCCGGCCGCTACATCCATTACGGCATCCGCGAGCACGCCATGGCGGCTGCGATGAACGGGCTGGCTCTGCACGGTGGCTTCATCCCCTATGGCGGCACCTTCCTGGTCTTCTCCGACTATGCCCGCGGCGCGATCCGCCTGTCGGCGCTAATGGGGCAGCAGGTGGTCTACGTCATGACGCATGATTCGATCGGGCTTGGCGAGGACGGCCCGACCCATCAGCCGGTCGAGCATCTGGCGATGCTGCGGGCGACGCCCAATCTCAACGTCTTCCGTCCCTGCGACATCGTCGAGACGGCGGAATGCTGGGAACTGGCCCTGAAGGAACGCGATCGTCCGAGCGTGCTGGTGCTATCGCGCCAGAACCTGCCGGTGTGCCGGGAGGCCGATAACGAGGAAAACCTTTCTGCGCGTGGCGCCTATCTGCTGCGCGCGACCTCGGAACCACCTTCAGTCACCCTCCTCGCGACCGGTTCCGAGGTCGAAATCGCCTGTGCCGCCGCCGATGCGCTCGCATCCGGACACGGCATCGCCGTGGCGGTGGTCTCCATGCCCTGCTGGGAGCTTTTCGAGCGGCAGTCGCCCGACTATCGCAAGGCGGTCCTTGGGACCGCGCCCAGGATCAGCATCGAGGCGGCCGCCCGCCTCGGCTGGGACCGCTATCTCGGCGAGGACGGCGTCTTCGTCGGCATGACGGGCTTCGGCGCCAGCGCACCGGCATCCGATCTCTACGCACATTTCGGCATCACCGCCGGGGCCGTCGTGGAGACGGCGCTCGAACTTGTCGCCCGGGCGTCGGGCTCGGACCGCACGGATCGGTAGAAAAGGAGCAGAACCATGGCCCGCATCACATTACGCCAGCTGCTCGATCACGCAGCGGCATACGGATATGGCGTTCCGGCCTTCAACATCAACAACATGGAACAGGGCCTCGCGGTGATGGAGGCGGCGGTCGCCTGCGACGCGCCGGTCATCCTCCAGGCCTCGAAGGGCGCGCGCTCCTATGCGAAGGACATCATGCTGGCGCGCATGATCGAGGCGCTGACGGAGATCTACCCGGCCATTCCCGTCTGCATCCATCAGGATCACGGCAGCGACGAGGCGACCTGCATGACGGCGATCCGCCACGGCTTCACCTCCGTCATGATGGACGGCTCCCTCGAGGCGGACGCGAAGACGCCGGCCTCCTATGAATACAATGTCGAGATCACCGGGCGGGTGGCACGCATCGCCCATTGGGTGGGCGTCTCGGTCGAAGGCGAACTCGGCGTTCTCGGCTCGCTGGAGAGCGGAACCGGCGCCGCGGAGGATGGCCATGGCGCCGAAGGCGTGCTCTCGCACGACCAGCTCCTGACGGATCCGGATCAGGCCGTCGATTTCGTCGCCCGCACCGGCGTCGACGCGCTGGCGATCGCCTGCGGCACCTCGCACGGCGCCTACAAGTTCACCCGGGCGCCGGACGGCGGCATCCTGGCGATGGACGTGATCGAGGAGATCCACCGCAAGCTGCCGAACACCCATCTCGTTATGCATGGTTCCTCCTCGGTGCCGCAGGAGATGCAGGATGTCATCAACCGCTTCGGCGGAAAGATGCCGCAGACCTGGGGCGTCCCCGTCGAGGAAATCGAACGCGGCATCCGCCACGGCGTGCGCAAGGTCAACATCGATACCGACTGCCGCATGGCGATGGCCGGGCAGTTCCGCCGGATCGCGGCCGAGCACCCGGAGGAGTTCGACCCGCGCAAGTTCCTGAAACCGGCGATGGACGCCATGCGCAACCTCTGCCGCGACCGCTTCGAGCGGTTCGGCACGGCGGGCAACGCCTCGAAGATCAAGGTCGTCCCGCTGGACGAGATGGCCAGGCGCTACGCCGCAGGCGACCTCGATCCGCAGACCACAACCGCGAAAACCGCCTGAGCGGCGGTCCATAACGACAGCGAAAGGATCAGGCCATGGACAGCACATCCCAGACCGTCAAGGGCGCGGCGCGCTACAGATCCGGCGTCATGGAATACCGGAAGATGGGCTATTGGGAGCCCGACTACGAGCCGAAGGACACCGATGTCATCGCGCTCTTCCGGATCACGCCGCAGGACGGCGTCGATCCGGTCGAGGCGGCGGCGGCCGTCGCCGGCGAATCCTCCACCGCCACCTGGACGGTGGTCTGGACCGACCGGCTGACGGCGAGCGAGAAGTACCGCGCCAAGGCCTACCGGCTCGATCCCGTGCCGAATGCGGAGGGGCAGTATTTCGCCTACATCGCCTATGACCTCGACCTGTTCGAGCCGGGCTCGATCGCCAACCTCAGCGCCTCGATCATCGGCAACGTCTTCGGCTTCAAGCCGCTGAAGGCGCTGCGGCTGGAGGATATGCGCTTCCCCGTCGCCTATGTGAAGACCTTCCAGGGACCCGCAACCGGCATCGTCGTCGAGCGCGAGCGGCTGGACAAGTTCGGCCGTCCGCTGCTCGGCGCGACGGTGAAGCCGAAGCTCGGGCTCTCGGGACGCAACTACGGCCGCGTCGTCTACGAGGCGCTCAAGGGCGGGCTCGATTTCACCAAGGACGACGAGAACATCAACTCGCAGCCCTTCATGCACTGGCGCGAGCGCTTCCTCTACTGCATGGAGGCGGTGAACAAGGCGCAGGCCGAGACCGGCGAGGTCAAGGGCACCTACCTGAACGTGACCGCCGCCACCATGGAGGACATGTACGAGCGCGCCGAATTCGCCCGGGAGCTCGGCTCGAACATCGTCATGATCGATCTCGTGATCGGCTACACGGCGATCCAGTCCATGGCGAAATGGGCCCGCCGCAACGACATGATCCTGCATCTCCATCGCGCCGGCCACTCCACCTACACCCGGCAGAAGACGCATGGCGTCTCCTTCCGCGTCATCGCCAAATGGATGCGCCTTGCCGGCGTCGACCACATCCATGCCGGCACCGTCGTCGGCAAGCTGGAGGGCGATCCCGCCACGACCCGCGGCTACTACGACGTCTGCCGCGAGGACTTCAATCCGATGCGGCTGGAGAACGGCATCTTCTTCGACCAGCATTGGGCCTCGCTCAACCGGATGATGCCGGTCGCCTCCGGCGGCATCCATGCCGGGCAGATGCACCAGCTCCTGGACCTGCTCGGCGAGGACGTCGTGCTGCAGTTCGGCGGCGGCACGATCGGTCATCCGATGGGGATCGCCGCCGGCGCCACGGCCAACCGTGTCGCGCTCGAATGCATGGTGCTCGCCCGCAACGAGGGTAGGGACATCGTGCGTGAAGGCCCGCAGATCCTGCGCGACGCCGCGCGCCACTGCCAGCCCCTGCAGCAGGCGCTCGACGTCTGGAAGGACGTGACCTTCGACTACACCTCCACCGACACGCCGGACTTCGTTCCGACGGCCACCGCAGCAGAATAGGAGACGCGACATGCACATCACCCAGGGAGCATTCTCGTTCCTGCCGCCGCTGACGGACGAACAGATCGCCAGGCAGGTGCAGTACTGCATCGACAAGGGGTGGGCCGTGAGCCTCGAATTCACCGACGACCCGCATCCCCGCAACACCTACTGGGACATGTGGGGTCATCCGATGTTCGACAATCCCGACGCCGCCGCCCTAATGTTGGAACTGAAGGCGTGCCGCAAGGTCTATGGCGACCGGTATATCCGCCTCGTCGCCTTCGACAGCAGTCACGGGTGGGAATCCGTCCGCCTCTCCTTCATCGTCAACCGGCCCGCAGCCGAGCCGGGCTTCCGTCTGGAACGGCAGGAGACCGCGGGCAGGGGCATCCGCTACACGACGCGTTCCTATGCCGCAGGCCGGCCGGCGGGGGAACGTTATGGCTGAGGCGCAATCCATCATGCGAGAGGTCGATGACGCGAAGCTCTCCGCCATCGACCTCAGGGCGGAATATGCCGAATCGGGCGTGGAGGCGGTGCTGGACGAACTCGACCGCACGCTCATCGGTCTCAAGCCGGTCAAGCAGCGGATCAAGGAAACGGCGGCGCTGCTCCTGGTCGAACGCGCGCGCAAGCGTCTCGGCCTCGCCCATGAAACGCCGACGCTGCACATGTGCTTCAGCGGCAATCCGGGAACGGGAAAGACGACCGTCGCGCTGCGCATGGCCGATCTGCTCCACCGCCTCGGCTATATCCGCAAGGGGCACCTGGTCTCGGTGACGCGCGACGATCTGGTGGGCCAGTATATCGGCCATACCGCGCCGAAGACGAAGGAGATCCTGAAGAAGGCGATGGGCGGCGTCCTCTTCATCGACGAGGCCTACTATCTCTACCGGCAGGAGAACGAGCGCGACTACGGCCAGGAGGCCATCGAAATCCTCCTGCAGGTGATGGAGCATCAGCGCGAGGACTTCGTCGTCATCCTGGCGGGATACGGCGACCGGATGGAGCGGTTCTTCGAGAGCAATCCGGGATTTCGCTCGCGCATCGCCCACCATATCGACTTTCCGGACTATGCCGACGACGAGCTGCTCTCGATCGCAGACGTGATGCTCGAAAAGCAGAACTACGGCTTTAACGCCGAAGGGCGGGCCGCCATGGAGCAATACATCGCGCTCCGCCGCCGCCAGCCGCATTTCGCCAATGCGCGTTCTATCCGCAACGCGCTCGATCGCGCGCGTCTGCGCCAGGCGAACCGGTTGTTCGAGACGTCCGACGGGCCGATCGGCGCCGATACGCTGTCCACCATCGTCGCGGCCGACATCAGGGCCAGCCGCATCTTCAAGAATGAAGCAAGACGAGAGGGCGAGGCGAGACAGCTGGAGGGCGCATCATGAGCGGACGAACGATCATCGCGCCGTCCATCCTGTCGGCGGATTTCTCTCGGCTGGGCGAAGAGGTCGAAAACGTCGTCGCAGCCGGGGCCGACTGGATCCACCTCGACGTGATGGACGGCCATTTCGTGCCCAACATCACCTTCGGGCCGCCGGTGGTGAAATCCATCCGCAACCGGACGGATGCCGTCTTCGACTGCCATCTGATGATCGCGCCGGCGGATCCCTATATCGCCGCCTTCGCGGAGGCGGGCTGCGATATCATCACGGTTCACGCGGAAGCCGGGCCGCATCTCGACCGGACGCTGCAGGCGATCCGCAATCTCGGCAAGAAGGCGGGCGTCTCGCTCAATCCGTCGACGCCCGAGAGCACCATCGAATATGTGCTCGACCGTCTCGATCTCATCCTGCTGATGACCGTCAACCCCGGCTTCGGCGGGCAGGCTTTCATTCCGGCCGTCGTGGAGAAGGTGCGCCGCGTGGCGAGGATGATCGGCGACCGGCCGATCCACATCGAGATTGACGGCGGCGTCACGCCCGAGACCGCGCCCCTGGTCTCGGCGGCCGGTGCCGACGTGCTGGTGGCGGGCTCCGCCATCTTCAAGACGAACGACGCGTCGGCCTATGCCGGCAATATCGAAGCGATCCGGCGGCAGGCCGACAAGGCGCTGACACGTCGGGCGGCTTGAATTGGTTCATCGGGAATCAGACGGACGACGGGGCTGCCGGGAAACCGGCAGCCCCGCATCTCATTGCTTCGTCGAGAACTGCTCGAGATAGGCCAGGAGATTGCTGAGGTCTTCTTCCTTCTTCAGGCCGGCAAAGGCCATCTTGGTGCCTTTGACCTTCGCCTTGGGATTGTGAAGGTACTCGCGCAACGATGCCTCGTCCCATTTGAGACCGGCCTTGCCTGCCTCGACCATCGCCTTGGAATAGGTGAACCCGGGATGGGTGCCGGCGACCCTGTCGATCACGTTCATCAGAGACGGACCGATCTTGTTCTTGTCCGTCTCGGCGTCATGACAGGCCTTGCATTTGTTGAACACGGTTGCACCCGCGGTGGCATCGCCCTCCTGGGCATTGACCCCGCAGGCAGTAAAGATCGCAACTGATACGCCGATCAGAAGGACACGACATTTCATATTCTTTCCTCATCTCGCCAAGGGTGCCCTTTGACGACGGCAGGTGCCAGGTTTCCTCCTCCGGCGCCGGCCAGTTCGGATCGCGCGACTTTCCGCATCGGGGCATCCAGTCGCGCGATCCGTTCGAAAAAGTGACCTGCCGGGGAGTGCAAGTCAACCCTCGAACACCCTCCGGCCTCGTCATCGGCGGCACAAATCGGAAGTTGCGATTGACTGGCAGACGCGATGCTCCTAACCTCGTGACGCTCTCTTCTAGGCACCGGAAGAAGACGCGATTAACTGGCGGTTGCATCTGCGATCGCCGGAGCAGGGGAAACGGCTGCGGCGAGCCCGCCAGTCAAAAGGTGCACTATGTCGTTCATCGAACTCGTTCTGACGATCTGCCTTGCGGACAAGCCTGCGAGCTGCCGCGAGGAGAATCTCCATTTCGAAGACATGGGAGGCCCGGTGACCTGCATGCTCCAGGCGCCGCCGCGGATTGCGAAATGGTCTGCAGAGCACCCGAAATTGCGCGTCGTCAAGTGGCGCTGCGAATACGCGTCGGAGGGGCGCGACATCTGAAATCGAATCGCATGGGAGGAACGGGTGGGAGGCTGTATCGGCCGATCGTTTTGGATCGCATTATCGTTGTTGTTGGTAGCATTTTTCACGCAGGCCGCGGCCGCCGAGGTCGTGCGCGTCGGCGTACTCAAGTTCGGGACCGTGAGTTGGGAACTCGATACGATCAAGCGGCACAAGCTCGATGAAAAACACGGGATCACTTTGGAGGTGCAGGCCTTCGCCGGCGAGGACGCGACGAATGTCGCCCTGATGGCCGGATCGGTCGACGTGATCGTCTCGGACTGGCTGTGGGTCTCACGGCAGCGCGCCACGGGGCTGGACCTGACCTTCGTGCCCTATTCGACCGCGGTCGGGGCCATCATGGTGCCGCCCGATTCGCCGATCGGCAGCCTCGCCGACCTGGCCGACAAGACGATCGGCGTCGCCGGCGGCCCCCTCGACAAGAACTGGCTGCTGATCCAGGCGATGGCGAAGAAGGACCACGCCACCGATCTGGCGACAGCCAGCACCATCGCCTATGGCGCACCGCCCTTGCTGGCGGAGAAGGTGCAGCAGGGCGAACTCGATGCGGTCCTCAATTTCTGGAACTATTGCGCCCGCCTGGAGGCGAAGGGGTTCCGCCGGCTGGTCAGCGGTCAGGAGGCTGCCGCCGCCCTCGGCGCCGCCGGGCCGATCGTCGCCCTCGGATATGTCTTCCACGATGCCTGGGCCAAGGACAGCCCGGCCGCAATCGGGGGCTTCGTCAAGGCCAGCGCCGATGCGAAGGCGCTTCTTGAACGGTCCGACGAGGAGTGGGACCTGCTCGCCCCGTTGATCCCCGGCGACGAGGCCGAACGCAGGGTCATGCGCGATCGCTACCGGGAGGGCATTCCCAAAGGCTCCCGGGAGGATGCGGAAAGGGACGCCGCAGCGCTCTACAAGGTCCTTGCGGGCATCGGCGGCGAGGAACTGGTCGGGCCTTCCAGCGAACTGGCTCCGGGGACGTTCTGGAGGATGCAATAGGTGAGTTCGTTCTTGCTCGGCACGTCGTCACAGGGGCGAACGGACAAGGCCGCACCGGGACGCAACTGGGGACCGTTGCTGACGGTCGCAGCCTCGATCGTCGTCCTGGCCGTCGCCTGGCAACTGACGGCGACCCTGTGGCCGAGCCGCGCCTTCCCGCCGCCCCTCAACGTCCTGCGCGTCATGGTCCGGGAGACGGCCAGCGGGGAGATCCCCTATCATCTGGCGATCACCCTGTGCCGCGTGGCCGCCGCGTTCCTGCTCGCCATCGTGATCGGCTCGGCGATCGGCATCTTTCTCGGAAGCCACCCGCGGGCGGACCGGTTTCTCGACGCCTGGGTCATTCTCTCGCTGAACGTTCCCGCACTGGTCGTCATCGTTCTCGCCTATATCTGGTTCGGGCTGAACGAGGTCGCCGCCGTCGGCGCCGTGGCATTTAACAAGATCCCCAATGTCATCGTCACGATGCGGGAGGGGACCCGCGCGCTCGACCTGCGCTATGCGGACATGGCGAAGGTCTACCGGTTCGGGCCGTTCGCGCGCCTGCGCCACGTCCTGCTGCCGCAATTGCAGCCCTATCTGGCCGCGGCCTCCCGTTCGGGCATTTCGCTGATCTGGAAGATCGTGCTCGTCGTCGAACTGCTCGGCCGGTCGAACGGTGTCGGCTTCCAGATCAATCTCTATTTTCAGCTCTTCGACGTCGCCGCCATCCTGGCCTACACGCTGGCCTTCGTCTGCGTGATGCTCTTGATCGAAATTCTTCTGGTGCAGCCCCTTGAACACGCTTCAACCCGTTGGCGCAGACGCGCGACTTGAAATCGAAATCCGCCGCAAGTCCTTCGAGGCGTCCAGGGGCGGCAGCATCGATGTCCTGCACGATCTCGACTTCGCGGTCGAGCAGAACGAATTTGCCTGCCTCATCGGCCCCTCCGGCTGCGGCAAGACCACGACGTTGCGGCTGCTCCTCGGCCTGGACCGCGATTTCGAGGGGCGCATCAAGCTGCCGGGGGCAGGGGAGCCGCGCATCGGCATGGTCTTTCAGGAGCCGGTCCTGCTGCCCTGGCGGACCGTCGAGGAGAACGTGCGCCTCGCCTTGCCGAAAGCCCTGCACGGCAGGAACCTCGATCACCTGTTCGATGCGCTCGGACTGGGCAAGATGCGCGCCTTCTATCCCGGCGAACTGTCGCTGGGGCTGGCGCGTCGCGCCGCCCTGGCCCGGGCGCTGGCGATCGAGCCGGATCTCCTGGTGCTCGACGAGCCCTTCGTCTCCCTCGACGAGGCGACCGCGCAGCAGCTTCGCCATCTCCTGCTTCAGGTATGGTCGGAGCGTCCGACGACGGTGCTGATGGTGACGCATAACCTGCAGGAGGCGATCATGCTGGCCGACCGGATCATCGTCCTGTCGCCGCGCCCCTCCCATGTCGTCGGGTCGTTCCTGATCCGGGTTCCGCGGCAATCCCGCAACGCGCAGGTGCGCAGCGACATCCTGCGCTCTTTCCACGAGCGGTTCCCGACGCAGCTCTGACCCAGTCGCGCAAAACCGCGCCGCGATTTTGCGCCGACGACATGCGCGAAATCAAAAGCCCGAAGCACCGGAGCGAATCGGAAGGATCCCGATGAGCCCCGGGACCGGTCGCTATTCAGAAGCAGCGGATGTCGGCTTCGGCCTGGGCTCTCTTCAGGTCCGCGATCGCGGCCTTGGCAGGGGCGCTCTCGCGAAACAGCGCGCCGTTTTCGCCGGGCACCAGTCCCATCTGCCGGAAGGTGGCGGCCGCTTCGTAGCGCTCGTAGGAGATGATCGATTCGATGACGTCGATCGAGCAGGAGCAGCGATCGAGGTTGGCCCTGTTCTCGCCATTGGCCTTCATGCAGGCATAGACATACTCGGCCACCGCATTGGTCGGATAGCTCATAGCTGCAACCGCCGGGAGAGCAAGGCCTGCTGCCGCCGTCGCGAGTACGGCTAGGGAAATCTTCGCTGGCGTAACCATGACATATCCTCGTTCCGAAGGTGCGGACCCGGCAGGGCGCGCAAAGACCGCTGCAAGTATAGGTTCAAAATCGCATCGATATCCAGTAATATAGGACAACATTCCGGATGGATGTCGTTGCGCTGCAATATAAGCGTAGTGCGGCGCAGCGAGTATTGATTGAGAAACGCGCTTGCCGAAAGGAAAACTATCTCTTATGGTTGCGTTGTTTCCGGCTTCAAGGACGTTGCCGTCAAGGGAGTGGTGACAGTCTTCGTAGGCCAAGCGGGTGGGCGGTAACGGTGCCCTCCGCACGCCTGGCTTAGGTCGTGACACGCTGCCGGAAATACTTCCCACAATGCTGAACCGGTGACGCGGGCTCCTGTTATGGAACAGGCGCCGCCGCAAAAGTCACCTGTCGAATTCGGGAGGACTAAATGCGTGTACGATCAGACTTTCTAAAATCGGCATTGGTGACGGCTGCCGTCTCCTTGTCATTGGCGGGAGGAGCAATTGCCAATGACGAAGTCCAGCAGCTGATTTCCGATTCCAAGAACTGGGCGATTCCGACGGGTGACTATGCGAACACCCGCTTTTCGAAATTGAACCAGATCACCAAGGACAATGTGAAGAACCTTCAGGTCAAGTGGACGTTCTCGACCGGCGTCCTGCGCGGCCATGAAGGCGGCCCCCTGGTGATCGGCGACGTCATGTACGTCCATGCGCCGTTCCCCAACACCGTCTATGCCCTCGATCTCAACAATGACGGCAAGATCCTCTGGAAATACGAGCCCAAGCAGGATCCGAACGTCATCCCGATCATGTGCTGCGATACGGTCAACCGCGGCGTAGCCTATGGCGACGGCAAGATCATCCTCAACCAGGCCGACACGACCGTGACCGCGCTCGACGCCAAGACCGGCAAGGTCGTCTGGCAGGCGAAGAACGGCGAGGATATCTCCGGCGGCCAGGGCGAAAGCGGTACGGCCGCTCCGATGGTCTTCAAGGACAAGGTGCTGATCGGCATCTCGGGCGGCGAATTCGGTGTCCGCGGCCATGTGACCGCGTATAACCTGAAGGACGGTACGGTCGCCTGGAAGGCCTATTCGACGGGTCCCGATGCAGAGACCCTGATGGATGGCGAGAAGACGACCCAGCTCGGCAAGCCGGTCGGCAAGGACTCCGGCGTCAGCAGCTGGGAAGGCGAACAGTGGAAGCAGGGCGGCGGAACGACATGGGGCTGGTATGCCTTCGATCCGGAGCTCAACCTGGTCTACTACGGAACCGGCAACCCCTCGACCTGGAACCCGGTCCAGCGCCCCGGCGACAACAAGTGGTCGATGACCATCTTCGCCCGTGACGCCGACACCGGCATGGCGAAGTGGGTCTACCAGATGACCCCGCATGACGAATGGGACTTCGACGGCGTCAACGAGATGATCCTCGTCGACGACATGCAGATCAACGGTTCGCCCCGCGATGTCCTGGTCCATTTCGACCGCAACGGCTTTGCCTATACGATGGATCGCGGCACGGGCGAACTGCTCGTCGCCAAGAAGTACGATCCGACGGTGAACTGGGCGACCGAGGTCGTGATGGATCCGAACAGCGACCAGTATGGTCGTCCGCAGGTCGTGGCCCAGTATTCGACCCAGCAGAACGGCGAGGACACCAACACCACGGGCATCTGCCCGGCGGCGCTTGGTACCAAGGACCAGCAGCCGGCTTCCTATTCGCCGAAGACCGGGCTGTTCTACGTGCCGACCAACCACGTCTGCATGGACTATGAGCCCTACCGGGTAAGCTACACGGCCGGCCAGCCCTATGTGGGTGCGGCGGTGTCGATGTATCCGACCCCGAACAGCCATGGCGGCATGGGCAACTTCATCGCCTGGGATGCCGCCAAGGGTGAGATCGTCTGGTCCAAGCCCGAGCAGTTCTCGGTCTGGTCGGGCGCACTATCGACCGATGGCGACGTCGTCTTCTACGGCACGCTGGAGGGCTACATCAAGGCGGTCGATCACGACGGCAACGAACTCTACAAGTTCAAGACCCCGTCCGGCATCATCGGCAACATCAACACCTTCGAGCACAAGGGCAAGCAGTACATCGCCGTGCTGTCGGGTGTTGGCGGCTGGGCAGGCATCGGCCTTGCAGGCGGCCTGCTCCAGGCGGACGGTGCAGCTGCCTGGCAGACGGCGGTGGCCGGCGAGAACGCTCCGACCGATCAGGCGCAGTCGATCGCCACGGCAGGTCTCGGCGCGGTTGGCGGCTATGCCGCCCTGGCCGACTATACGACGCTGGGCGGTCAGCTCACCGTCTTCGGCCTCCCGGAGTAACGAGCCGGAGCCACAGGCGCGCCGTCCCTTCATGAGGCGACGGCCAGCCAGCAGAGAAACGGGAGCCCGGATCACCTGAAATCCGGGCCGGGCTCCCGGTTTCGTCGCGTATCCCACAACCCAACTGTCAACGCCGCATTGCGACAGCCGAGCTGTGTCCGTGGCGAAATGGGAAAGAGGTAGGAATGTCAGTCCGCAAAGCAGTATCAGTCATCGCGTTCGCTCTCCTCGTTGGTTCTAGCATCGCATCTGCAACAGACGACAAACAGAAGGCCGCAGCCGTTACCGACGAGGACGGTAAGTATTTCGACGCAGACGGTACCCCGACATACAAGCTCCAGCCGGACGGGACCGTCGACTGGTACACGTTCAGCGGCTATCGCCGCTATCATTCCGACTGTCACACCTGCCATGGGCCCGATGGCGTGGGCTCCACCTATGCCCCGGCGCTCGCCGATTCGCTGAAGACGATGGACTACGGCACATTCCTGTCGATCGTTGCCGAGGGGCGCAAGAACGTGGGCGGCGGCAAGGAAAACGTCATGCCCGCCTTCGGTGAAAACAAGAACGTCTATTGCTACCTGGACGATATCTACATCTATCTGCGGGCGCGTGCGGTCGATGGCATCCCGCGCGGCAGGCCTCCCAAGAAGGCGGACAAGCCGCAGGGTGCCAAGGATTACGAAGCCTCGTGCATGGGGAGCTGAACAGATGTCGGCACACAGATCCTGCCGTCGTTACATATTCCCGGTGATCGCGGCGATGATGGCCGCAGTCCCGACCGCTGCCCTCCCGCAGACCGCCGGGCTCGGCGCCGCGGGCGAACTGGTCGATCCGGACGTGCTGCGCGTTTGCGCCGATCCCTCCAACATGCCGTTCACCGACGAGAGCGGCGAGGGCTTCGAAAACAAGCTGGCCGAACTGGTGGCGGCGAAGACCGGCCGCAAGTCGGTCGCCTACACCTGGTATCCGATGGCAACCGGCTTCGTACGCAACACGCTGAGGGCGAACCGCTGCGATATCATCATGGGCTATGCCCAGGGCGATGAACTCGTCCAGAACACCAACGCCTACTATCGTTCGACCTACGTGATGGTGTTCAAGAAGGACAAGGGCCTCGACGGCGTGGAAACGATCGAGGATCCGAAGCTTGCGGGCAAGAAGGTCGGCGTCGTCGCGGGAACGCCCCCGAGCGCCAACCTGGCCAAGGCCAACCTGATGCGGACCGCCAGGACCTATCCCCTCATGGTGGATACGCGCACCATGCCGTCCATGGCCGAGGTGATGCTGAAGGACCTTGAGAACGACGTCATCGACGTCGCTCTGCTCTGGGGACCGATGGCCGGCTACTACGTCAAGGAGATCAATCCGGATCTCGTCGTGGTGCCGCTCCTCAAGGAGACCGGCAGCCAGATGGCCTATCGCATCACCATGGGTGTCCGTCCCTCCGACCAGGAATGGAAGCGCACGCTGAACACGCTGATCCGGGAGAACCAGCCGGAGATAAATCGGATTCTCCAGCAATATCAGGTGCCTCTGGTCGATGAGGCGGGCAACGAGATCAAGGGATGACGGGTTTTTCGGCCTGCGCCGGACGGGAGCCGGGCGCCGTTGAACCAGATGTGAGTGAGGGTGATCGCATTGGGGTGTAGACTGTCTCGCGGCGGCCCGCGGACCGCTCCGGCGTGACGGATGCGAATGCCCTCGCAGTCCAGAGCTTGCGCCGAAAGGCGCACGATGCCGGGAGGAGATCAAATCGTTGATCTCGGGCATAGAGCGAAGAGGAGATACCCATGAAGAAAAGCTGGAAGAAGCCTACGATGTGCACGGTTTCGGTCGGAATGGAAATGTCGCGTTACCACTCCGCCGAACTCAAGGCCAAGAAATAGGCGCATCGACCGCTCCATGCGACGCACACGCATGGAGCGGTTGCTGCCGGAAGGAAGCATCGTCACATGCGGCTGAAGGTCCTCGGCTCCGCGGCCGGAGGGGGATTTCCCCAGTGGAACTGTAACTATCGGCTGAGCCGCGGCGTTCGCAAGGGCGAGCAGGGCTTCAGGGCGCGAACCCAGTCGAGCCTCGGCGTATCCGCCGACGGCCGGGACTGGATTGTCTTCAACGCATCCCCGGACATTCGCGAGCAGATCGCGGCGACCCGCGAACTGCAGCCGGGCGAAGATGGTCCATTGCGCGCCTCGCCGATCCGGGCCGTCGTCCTGACGAATGCGGATGTCGACCATATCGCCGGGCTCCTGAGCCTGCGCGAGCGGCATCGTTTCGTCATCTATGCGACCGCCCGAGTGCTTCGCGTGCTGGCGGAAAACAGCATCTTCAATGTCCTCGACGGCGAACTGGTCGAGCGCCGCGAACTCGCGCTGAACGTTCCGACGCCGATCCTTGACTGTCACGGCAGGCCGACTTCGATCGTGGTCGAGGCCTTCCCGGTTCCCGGCAAGGTGGCCCTGTTCCTGGAGGACGCCGGCAAGGCGGAGGAGGGGTTCGGCACGCAGGAAGGCGACACGGTGGGGGTCAGCATCCGGCAGGAGGGCCGGGAAGCCGCAGCGCTCTACGTGCCCGGCTGCGCCGCCGTCGATGCCGATCTGAAACAGCGGATTTCTGCCGCGGAGTGCCTGCTTTTCGACGGCACGGTCTATACCGACGACGAGATGCAGACGGCCGGCGTCGGCACCAAGACCGGCCTGCGCATGGGGCACCTGCACATCGCCGGCCCCGACGGCTCCATGGCCCTTTTGGCCGATGTCGCCCCGCGGCGCCGCATCTATGTCCATATCAACAACACCAATCCGATCCTCGATGAGAATTCGCCCGAGGCGGCCGCCGTGCGGGCAGGGGGCTGGGAGATCGGCCATGACGGGATGGAGATCGGCCTATGAGCGATTTTGCGGATGCGGCACGAAACGGCCTGACGCCTGCCGCGCTCGAAGAGGTACTGCGCCAGGTCGGGGCCGAGCGATACCACAACCGGCATCCCTATCATCACCGCATGACGGCGGGCAGCCTGACCCGGGCCGAGCTTCAGGCCTGGGCGCTGAACCGTTATTGCTACCAGGCGATGATTCCGCGCAAGGATGCGACGATCATCGCCCGGGCGGAAGACCCGGAGTTCCGCGTCGAATGGCGCCGCAGGATCGAGGACCATGACGGATCGACCGGCTGGGACGGCGGCATCGCCCGCTGGATCAAGCTGGCGACCGGGCTCGGGCTGGACGAGGAGATGGTGAAGAGCGAACGGCTTGCGCTGCCCGCGACCCGCTTCGCCGTCGGGGCCTACCTGTCCTTCTGTGCCGGCCGCAGCCTGCTGGAGGCGGTCGCCTCGTCGCTGACGGAGCTGTTTTCGCCTGTTATCATCGGCGAGCGCGTGCCGGCCATGCTGGCGAAATACAGCTACGTCACCGAGGACACGCTCGCCTATTTCATGCCGAGGCTGACGCAGGCCCCGCGCGATTCCGATTTCGCGCTCGCCTATGTCCGCAAGCACGCGACCGACCCGGAAAAGCAGCAGGCCGTCATCGATGCCCTCGTGTTCAAGTGCGATATCCTCTGGGCCATGCTCGACGCCCTGGACTACGCCTATGGCGAGGGCGGCCATATCCCGCCCGGCGCCTTCGTGCCGGAGGCGCGATGATGGAGAGCCGCCAGCGCGCGATCGTCTCGGACCAGTCGCGACCGCAGTTGAAACGCTATGCGCGGCTTCAATACGATCCGGTGCGCAGCGCCTGGGCGTTGCTGTCGCCGGAGAAGGTGTTCTGGCCGGATGAGGTCAGCCTTGATATATTGCGGCTATGCGATGGCCGGCATACGGTCCTGCAGATCGTCTCCGAGCTCGCCGGCCAGTATGATGCGGCCCGCGAGGACATCGCGCCCGATGTCGAGGAATTCCTGCAGGAATGGTCCGACAGATTTCTGGTGACGCTATGAGCGACGCACTCCTGCCGCCGATCGGCATGCTGGCCGAACTGACGCATCGCTGTCCCCTGCAATGCGTCTATTGCTCCAATCCGCTCGAGTTGTTGAAGGCCGACAGGGAGCTTTCGACGGACGCCTGGCTCGCGCTTTTCGAGGAAGCGGCCGATCTCGGGGTCCTGCAGATCCATCTGTCCGGGGGGGAGCCGACCCTCAGGCCCGATCTCGAGCAGTTCGTCAGCTGTCTGGCCCGCCGCGGCGTCTATACCAACCTGATCACCGCCGGCGTGGGGATCGCCGAGGGCCGGCTTGAGAGGCTTTGCGATGCCGGCCTCGACCACCTGCAGCTCAGCATCCAGGGCGCCCGCGCGGCGACGACGGAGAAGATCGGCAATCACCGCGGCGCACTGGAAAAGAAGCTCGAAGTCGCCAGGAAGGTCGTGGAACTCGGCCTGCCGCTGACGATCAACGCACCGATCCATCGCCACAACATCGAGGAGGTGCCGGCCTTCATCGACCTCGCGCTCTCCCTCGGCGCGCAGCGTCTGGAGATCGCCAACGTGCAATATGCCGGCTGGGCGCTTCTAAACCGCAACGCCCTCATGCCGGACCGGCAGGCCGTGGAGCGCCAGGTCGCAATCGTCGAGGAGGCGCAGGCGCGGCTGCAGGGCATTCTGGCGATCGACTTCGTCGCGCCCGATTATTTCGCTATCTATCCGAAGCCCTGCATGGGCGGCTGGGCGCGCGACGCCTTCATGGTGGCCCCGGACGGCAAGGTCCTTCCCTGCCATGCGGCGGGAACCATTCCGACCCTGCATTTCGAACGGTTCGGAGAGGCGAGCCTGACGGACATCTGGGTGCATTCGCCGGCCTTCAACGCCTTCCGCGGCGACGACTGGATGCTGGAGCCCTGCCGAAGCTGCGATCGCAAGGAGATCGACTGGGGCGGATGCCGCTGTCAGGCCATGGCGATCGCCGGCAACGCGGCGGCGACGGATCCCGCCTGCATCAAGTCCCCGCTGCACGGCCGGATGGCGGCCCTGATCGGAGAGGCCAACGCCGTCGCCCCGTCCCACGCCGAAGATTTCCGCTACCGCCGCATCGGGCGGACGTAGCCGCGGTGCGCCGTCGGCAATGAGACGCCGGGGCGGCAATAACGACCGATTGGCCGTCGAGGGAAGATGTGGGCCGTCGCCGTTCAGGACGCTTGAAACGACTAGAGCGCGCCAATGGCGCGCTCTAGTGAAAAACTGGCTCCCCGGGCCGGATTCGAACCGGCGACCTGTCGATTAACAGTCGAATGCTCTACCGCTGAGCTACCAGGGATCATCCGCTCGCTGCGGAATGAGCGCGTCATACAAACGCTGAACCGATTTGCCAAGCGCTTTTTTGCAAAAAGACGGTTCTTCCTTGATTGATTGCGGGAGAGGGACCAGATGACAGGCACGGGCATTGGATTTCCAGCCCGAAAGCGTGTCGTGTAAAACTGTGCATCGGCTTTCGACGACGACATGTGCAGAATCAAGGACCGAAGGCACGGCAGCGAATTTGACAGATCGCGACGTGCCTTGAGCCAGCCCCGGGGATTGTGACGAGAATTGATGAAAGCGAAAGAGCCCAAAGGAACCCGTTTCGGCATCGATCACGCCACCCATGAGATCGTCATCGGTTCCTTCCGCCTGAAACTTCCGCAATCGAGGGCTTGGCGCACGACGGTCGGCGTCCTGTTGGTCTTCTTCGGCTGCCTCGGCTTCCTGCCGGTATTGGGCTTCTGGATGATACCGCTCGGCCTCCTCGTCCTGTCGCACGATTCCCCCTTCCTGCGCCGCCAGCGCCGCAGGTTTTCCGTCTGGTGGGCGAGCCGCAAGATGCGCCCAAAGCCGTAGCGCCGCGCGCCCTCTCGATCCGGCCGGTTGCAAGGCCAGCCTCACAACACCCATCGCAGGGTAGTGAAACCGGTCGTTTCCCGGTAGGGTTAGCCTCGGATGGAGGCAATTCGGGAGGAAATCATGAGCGACAGGGCAATGGGCTACCTGATAGCCGCAGAGTTCTCGGCCCTCGTATGGATCGCTTTGGCGATGATGCTTTTGCATCGGTGAGGTCCAAGTCAGAGTGTAACGTTGTGAACGTTCACAATGCCACCTGTGAAATCGAAGCTACGTACACAGCCAGCGTCGTTAAGGCTGAAAAGTGCTGTGCGCGCCGGGGAATTACCTCACTCACTTCGGCCGGACGCCTTTCCAAAGTAAAACCCCAAGATGAGAAGCCATCCGCTTGTTATCCAGTCCGGGACCTCCAGCACTGTAGAAGTGAAGTAGGAGACAATGAACGTGGGGACAATTAGTACAGTCACCACGAGGGCAATTATTCCGGAAACGACATCGCCGTTTGCAAATATGTCGTAGAAACTACGGGCGTGGCGTGCGCCGACGACCTGAATAAGAAATTCGTCGTGGCCATACGCCTCGATTGATCTTTTGGTTACATAGACTCGGTTATTGTAGCTGACGGTCTCCTCACCATTTGCTCCGGGTCCGTCGAAGCTGACCGTATAAAGCATTCCCTCCAAAAATTTCTGCTGAACGGAAGTTATCTGGTAGTTTCGAGCTCCAGGTGTTCGCCGCTTTACTGCATCGACAACCCGTTGCTCAATGTCAGGTGCTTTACGCAAGTCTGCCAACGAAGCCCCCAGCCTTTGTTGCGGATTTGCGCAATGTGCCGTGAATACGAAGGAAATCAAGGGGCTGATTGCAACGGCACGCGGTATGAAACCCAGAGCGTTAGGAAAGGCGCTAGATTCATTGCGCCTAGTTGCAATGATATAAAAGAAAGTGGAGGCCTCGCCCGGAATCGAACCGGGGTGCAAGGATTTGCAGTCCTCTGCGTAACCACTCCGCCACGAGGCCGTCCGTCTGCTTAAAAGCGAGTGGTGCCGGGCGTTTAGAACGAATTGAAAATCGGTGCAAGAGGCATTCGTCGCCGGTGGGCAGTTTTCCTCGTCGCCGGCGTCCCGGCAGGCCGTGTCGCCCGCCGGCCGGCCCCGCCCCGGGGAGGGGCGAAGCCGGCGGTCATGGGGGCATGGCCACATGAGCCGTGATCGCAGCGACCCTGTTAGGCCGAGAGCCTGCGGGCGTATTCGGCGCGCAGCCGGGTCCAGCGGGGCCAGAACGCTTCGGGGGCCTTGCCCGAGACGCGCTCGACGAGGACGTCGAGATGGGTGTGCCATCCCGCACCCACCATTTCCATGGTCGCGCGGTCGGGCAGGCGGCGATGGACGAGCGTCAGCAGGACCTCGCTCCCCCTCGGCTCGAGATCGATCGAAACGTCGCCGCTGCGGCTCCAGGAAAAGGCGATCCTGCGCGGCGGGTCCAGTTCGGTGATCCGGCTCTGCATCCGCATCTCCTCGGAAAAACCCTCCGGCCGCGTGCCGGGCGGGTCGCTGAGGTCGTCGTTGCGCCAGACGAATTCGAATGGCGCACCGACCGTTAGTTCCATGTCGCCCGCCGCCAGCCATTTCCGGCGCATTTCGCTGTCGGTCAGATAGGCCCAGACCCGCTCGATCGGGCCGGGCAGGAGCCTTTGCATCGTCAGCGTGGCAGGCTCGGTCAGGGAGCCATAGGCGTCGAGTGTCAGAACTTCCGTCATCTGTCTTCTCCTTCGTTGGGCTTGCGGTTTTTCTTCGCGTCCTCCTCGCGCAGCAGGCGCTCGAGGACGTCGAGCCGTTCGATCCAGAACCGCTCGTAGAAGCTGAGCCAGGAATGGGCGCTGGCGAGCGGGCCGGGCGCGAGGCGGCAGACATGCGTACGCCCCCGCACCTCGCGGCGGATCAGCCCGGCATGCTCCAGCGCCTTGATGTGCTTCGACGCCGCCGCCAGCGAGATCGAGAAGGGTTCGGCCAGCTGGCCGACCGTCCGTTCGCCGTCCGCCAGTTCGCGCAGCATCTTCCGCCGCGTGGCGTCGCCGAGGGCGTGGAAGACGGTATCGAGTCGGGATGCTTGAAGTTCAACCATGTGGTTGAATATAGACTCGCCCGGATCGATATTCAACCGCTTTGTTGAATGTTCGGGCAGATATTAGGGGCGGCCCCCGGGAGAGGCCGCCCGGGACCGGGCTTCTGCCTGCTGATCGCGATGAATCATGCGTGACCTCGCGGCCGCGGCCGCAAAAGGCGGCCGTCGGTGTGCGCGATGATCCCGCCGCGGAGGTCGGGCGCTGGCCCTAGTAGCTTGCGTTCTGCGTTCCGGTGCGCATGCCGACGATCTCGGCATCCGGTGACGGACCCTGGTATTGCGAATAGGTCGTGTTGTTCGCGGCAGAGGTCGTGCACCCGGTGATCACCAAGAGCGAAAGGAAAAACGCGGTCAAGGATGCTGCATGTCTCATGGCGTCCCTCCTGAAGCATGTCGCGCAAAAGGCGTGGGGCGCGGTCTTGCGATGACGACATGCGCAAAATCAAAGGTCCGAAGCGCGGGAGCGGTCCGGTGGATCGCGTCGCGCTTCTGGCCGCAGGATGCGGCAGATGCAATTTATCTACGGTTTTCAGCTGTTTGCAAGGGGAACCCGACTGCAAAGCCAAAAAGGGTGTCGGCGGGGCGTCCGCCCCGCGGTCTGCACCCCACGGTAGAAGGGTTTTCGCGAAAGCGGCGCCCGTCGGGCGCCGCGCCCAATCCCTAGGCCTCAGCGGGGCGCGCCCTCGAGCCCGACGAGGGCGATCTTGGGATAGCCGGCGGTGCGCAGGAGGTTCATCACGTCCATCACGTCGCCGTAGCCGACTGCCTTGTCGGCCCGCAGCAGGATGCGCGTCTGCTTGTCGCCGCCGGTGATGGTGTCGAGCTCGCTGCCGAAGGTCTCGCGGGCGACGGTTCCGTTGCCGAGCGACAGCGTCAGGTCCTGCTTCAGCGTCACGAACACCGGCTTGTCCTCGCGCGGCGCCGGCCGGGCGACGGAGGAGGGGAGGTCGACATTGATGTCGACGGTCGCAAGCGGAGCGGCCACCATGAAGATGATCAGCAGCACCAGCATCACGTCGATGAACGGCGTGACGTTGATCTCGCTGTTTTCCTCCAGGTCGTCGCCGCCGCCTTCTCTGATCTTGCCTGCCATGGCTCACCCCATCCTGACGCGTGCGGGATCGACGCGGCCCGTGCCGGCCGCCCGATTGGCGGCGAGCCCGGCGCGGCGCACGTCGAGGTCGCGGCTGACGAGCCGTTCGATCGCAGCCGACGTGTCGCTCAGGCCCTGCCGGTAGGCGGTGATGGCGCGGGCGAGGAAGTTGTAGAAGACGACCGCGGGAATGGCGGCAACGAGGCCGATGGCGGTGGCGAGCAGGGCCTCGGCGATGCCGGGTGCCACGATCGCGAGATTGGTGGTCTGCGCCTCGGAGATGCCGATGAAGGAGTTCATGATGCCCCAGACCGTGCCGAATAGGCCGACGAACGGCGCGGTCGAGCCGATCGTGGCGAGAATGCCGGTTCCCTTGGCGATCTGTCGTCCCGCCCGGACCTCGGCGCGCTGCAGGCGCGAGGCGACGCGCTCCTTCACGCCCGAATCGGAGACGTAGTCGAGAACGGCGTCCGAACTGTTCATCTCCTGCCGCGCCGCATGCACCATGCGGGCGGGCACGCTGCGGCGGCCGGCGAAGATCTCCTCCGCCGCGGCAAGGCCCTGCGCGTCCGTCAGGCTGCGCACCGCGCGGTGCACCGAGCGCTGCACCGCGCCGAGTTCAATGAGCTTGGCGATCAGCACCGTCCAGGTAACGAAGGAGGCGAAGGCGAGACCGACCATCACGCCCTTCACCACCAGGTCGGCAGCCATGAACATGCCCCAGGGCGAAAGATCGTGCGGCAGGCCGGCCTGACGTTCCCCGCCCGCTTCCACCTGCACCGCCTCGTCGCCGGGCAGGGTGGCATCGTCGGTTGCGTCAGCGGGTGCGGCCTGGATCTCGGCGGAAGGTGCGGTCCCGGATGCCGGCGCACCGGTCGAAGGGGCCGCATCCGTGGGGGCACCCGCCTGCGGGGGCGTGCCGTCCTGCCCCGTCGCAGGAGCCGTCTCGCCGGTGGCCGGCGCGGGCTCGGAAGCGGCGGTCGGCCGCCCCTGCGTCTGCGTCGTTGCGGCCGGTGCGGCATTCTCCTGGGCATGCGCGGGAATGATGGCTGCGGAAATGGAAAGTGTAAGGCCGATTGCGGCGAAAGCCGCGGCCATTCGGGGCCGTGTCAGCAAAGTCCGGATCCTCTGGTCGTTGCGCCAAGGGAGCAAGGCGCAAGCCTGCGCCGCACTCCGGTTGTGCTTAATCATGAGCGTCCCATACAACAATTTTGCGCGCGGGGGCAACGTTATCATGACTGCCTTTGTCATGATATTTGCGGGGGACGCTCCGCAGCCGCTTCACTTTTTTGCGCCCTGCGGGCCGTTCGAGATATGGACACCCGTGCCGAAAGGGCATTAAGACACAGCTGGATTTTTCCGCCGCCGGGCCCCGCCGCCAGATCAGGACTGGACCGGGGCGGCCACGAGGCTCCGGCAGGCAGCAATCAGGACGGCAATGATGGACTACACCGCAGCGCGCATCAAAATGGTCGACAACCAGATCCGGACGACGGACGTGACTTCGCATTCGGTTCTCGAGGCGTTCCTGACCGTTCCCCGCGAGGCCTTCGTTCCTGCCCAGCTGAAGCCGCTGGCCTATATCGACAACGACATCGAGGTCGCGCCCGGGCGCTACCTGATGGAGCCGTCGCCGCTGGCCAAGCTGATCCAGCTCGCGGTGATCACCAGGGAAGACGTCGTCCTCGAGGTCGGCTGCAACACCGGCTATGCCTCGGCGGTCCTGTCGAAGCTCGCAGGCTCGGTGGTTGCCCTGGAGGTCGACGAGGCGCTCGCGGCCACGGCCGGCGAAACGCTCGCCGAACTCGGCTACGACAACGTCGCCGTCGTTACCGGCGAACTGGAAAAGGGCTACGCCGCCGAGGCACCCTACGACGCCATCTTCGTCCACGGCGCCGTCGAAGTCGTTCCGGAAGCCTTCTTCGCCCAGTTGCGCGACGGCGGTCGCCTCGTCGTCGTCGAGGGCTACGGCAACGCCTCGCAGGCCCGCCTCTACATCAAGGAACGCGGCATCGCCTCCGAGCGCAGCGTCTTCAACACCGCCGTGAAGCCGCTGCCGGGCTTCCGCCGGGCCGCCGAGTTCGTGTTCTGATTAACCTTTTAGTAAAATCCGAGTCGATTTCGACCGGGTTTTATGCGCAAGATCGCATATGCGGCGAGTCCGCCGCATCGGGATCGCAACGCGGGGGCGGGGCGATTGCAACACATCGGAGACCGGAGGGCGGTTTCGGATGGAGGGTGGGAAACCATGATGCTTCGGCAGCAATGCTGACGACGGGGAATATCCACAAGTCGGCGCATGGCGCGGAATACGGCGGCGAAAATCCGCCGCATTCGCAGGAAACATGCGGCGCAGCGCGCGCAGAGACGGCGCTGTCCCGCCGAGGGGGTCGGTCCACCGGTCCAGTCTGGAGTTCATAGGTGTCCATCTTGCGAAAGTCCGCGCTCGCCGCGGTGCTCGTTCCCGCCCTTCTGGCAACGACGCTGCCGGTGTCCGCAGAGACCGTGGCCGGCGCTATGGCCAAGGCCTACGCCAACAATCCCGACCTGAACGCCGCCCGCGCGGCACTCCGCGCCATCGACGAGAACGTCACGATCGCCAAGGCGGCGATGCGCCCGCAGATCAACGGCGTGGCGGAAGCGAACGCGACGCGGCGGATCTACGACAAGCCGATCTCGTCGGGCCTGTTCGGGCCGGAGATCAAGAGAACCGACACCTTCACCTCCGCCTTCGGCATCTCCGTCAGCCAGCAGATCTTCGACGGCTTCCAGACGCTGAACAATGTCCGCTCCGCCGAGGCCAACGTGCTCGCCAACCGCGAGGCGCTGCGGGCCCAGGAGATCAGCATCCTGCTGGCCGCCGTCGAGGCCTACGCGAACATCGCCCGCGACCAGGCCATCGTCGGTATCCGCAAGCAGAACCTCGCCTTCCTGCGCGAGCAGTTGAATGCGTCGCGGGCGCGGCTGGAGGTGGGCGAGGGCACGCAGACCGACGTCAGCCTGTCCGAATCGCAGCTTGCCGAGGCGCAGGCGCTGCTGGTGTCCGCCGAGGCGCAGCTGAAGACGAGCGAGGCGGTCTATTACCAGATCGTCGGCGACGTGCCGAAGAACATCAAGCAGCCGGGCCCGGCGACGCGGGGAATTCCGCCGACGCTGGACCAGGCGGTCGCTATCGGCATGCGCGAGCATCCGACGATCCTGTCGGCCGAGCGCAGCGTCGATGCCGCCGGCTACAACGTCAAGGCGGCCGAAGGCACCATGCTTCCCGGCGTCTCGATCCAGGGCGACGTCTACAAGTCGGTCAACGGCAGCGGCAGCACCAACGACAACGTCGAAGGCAGCATCTCCGCCCGCGTCACCGTGCCGATCTACCAGGGCGGCGCCGAATACGGCCAGATCCGCCAGGCGAAGGAGCGGCTCGGCCAGCAGCGTATCCTGGTCGATTCGGCCAGGCTGGAGATCCAGCAGACGATCATCTCCGCTCATACCCAGCTGGAAGCCGCCCGCGCGGCGATCCAGGCGAACCTCGCCGAGATCGAGGCCGCCGACATGGCGCTCAAGGGCGTCATCGAGGAACGCAACGTCGGCCAGCGCACCACGCTCGACGTGCTGATCGCCCAGCAGACCGTTCTCGACGCGCAGGAAAGCCTCGTCCTTTCCCGCCGGGTCGAAGTCGTCGCCAGCTATTCGCTGCTGGCCTCGATCGCCCGCCTCACGGTCCGCGGCCAAAACCTGAAGGTCGCCGAATACCGTTCCGAGGAGCACTACGAGGCGGTCAAGGACAAGTGGTTCGGCCTGCGCACCGTCGACGGCCGCTGAGCCTGCCCCGGCGGCTACACTATTGCCCGCCATTGGCATCGCCCATAAATCTGTGCATCACTGTTGAGAGTTGATTCGCGACGATTTTTTTGCCCTCGCGAGTGACCTATGGTCTTGCTCATCCGCACCGCCCGCACGCCGCCGAGGCGTGCCCGGAAGGTCGGGCGGGGCAATGAACGGGGATGAAAATGGCTCAGCCGAACGTAGCGCGCGAACCGTCGATGGACGAGATACTGGCGTCGATCCGACGGATCATCGAAAGCAACGAGCCGCCCGTCGGCGGGCCGGCCGCTTTCGCCCCGATCGCGTCCGAGGACGATGCCGCAAGCGATGACGACGGCTTCGGCGCGGAGGTGATCGTCGCCGATCTTTCCGCCGATCGCCCGCCGTTCGATCGTTCCCCCTTCGACCGTTCGCCGTTCGAGCGCTCGCCCGTCGAAGCGCCGGTGCAGGCCGTTCCGGTGCAGCCGCCGGCAATCGAGCCGGAAACGCGCGCCGCCCAGCCGGCCATGTCGCTCGCCGATGTCGCAGCCCGGGTGCGGGCCGCCTCGGAGCGCAATGGCATGCTCCTGCGCGAGCAGGCCGCCCGTCCGGTGTCCGAGGCCGAACCGGAGACGGCACAGGCGGAGAACTTGTTCGCGGCATCGCCTGTCGCGGCCGAGGACGCCGGCGAGCCCCTTCCGTCGCCGCTGCCGTTCGCCGAGCCTGCATCCGTTTCGTCGGCCGACGCGTCCTCGCGCGGTTCGCTGATCTCGCCCGACATCGGCGCCAAGGTCGCCCATTCCTTCGGCGCGCTTGCCGAGGCGGTCGAGGCCGGTCCGCGCCGCTCCTTCGACGAGATTGCCGAGGACATGCTGCGGCCGATGCTGCAGGAATGGCTGGACGACAACCTGCCGACGCTGGTCGAGCGCCTCGTGCGCGAGGAGATCGAGCGCGTGGCGCGCGGACCGCGCCGTTAAATCGACCTGTTTCTCTGCTGCGATGGGCCGCGCCGGAACGGGCGCGGCTTTTCTTTTGCGGATGTTGACTTCAATCTAGGCATCCGGTTTAGAACCGGTGACCGAAACTGTTGGGTATGGCCAGTAAGATGCTTGAGAAAACCTATGATTCCGCGGCCGTAGAACCGAGAATTGCCAAGATCTGGGAAGAGGCGGACGCGTTTCGCGCCGGCGCCGGCGCAAAGCCGGGCGCCGAGACCTTCTCGATCGTGATCCCGCCGCCGAACGTGACCGGCTCGCTGCACATGGGGCACGCGCTCAACAACACGCTGCAGGACATCATGGTCCGCTTCGAGCGCATGCGCGGCAAGGACGTTCTCTGGCAGCCGGGCATGGACCATGCCGGCATCGCCACCCAGATGGTCGTCGAGCGCAAGCTGATGGAGCAACAGCAGCATCGGCGCGAGATGGGCCGCGACGCCTTCGTCGAGAAGGTCTGGGAATGGAAAGCCGAATCCGGCGGCCTGATCTTCAATCAGCTGCGCCGCCTCGGCGCGTCGGCCGACTGGTCGCGCGAGCGCTTCACCATGGACGAGGGCCTCTCGGAGGCCGTTCTCGAAGTCTTCGTAAGCCTTTACAAGGAAGGGCTCATCTACAAGGACATGCGCCTTGTGAACTGGGACCCGAAGCTTTTGACCGCGATTTCCGATCTGGAGGTCGAGCAGGTCGAGGTCAACGGCCATCTCTGGCACCTGCGCTATCCGCTGGAACCGGGCGTCACCTATCAGCACCCGATCGCCTTCGACGATGACGGCAAGGCGACGGAGTGGGAGACGCGCGACTATCTCGTCGTCGCCACCACCCGTCCGGAGACCATGCTGGGCGATACCGGTGTCGCCGTCCACCCGGACGATGAGCGCTACAAGGCGATCGTCGGCAAGCACGTCATCCTGCCGATCGTCGGCCGCAAGATCCCTGTTGTCGCCGACGAGTACCCGGACCCGACCGCCGGCACCGGCGCGGTCAAGATGACGCCGGCGCACGACTTCAACGATTTCGAGGTCGGCAAGCGCCGGGGGCTGCGCGCCGTCAACATCCTTACCGTCGAGGGCCGCATCACGCTGAAGGAGAACGAGGACTTCCTCGAAGGCCTCGATCATCCCGCCGCCCTGCACGGCGCCTGGGACCAGCTCGAGGGCAAGGACCGCTTCGAGGCGCGCAAGATCGTCGTCGAGATCATGGAGGAGGCAGGCCTCGTCGACCGGATCGAGCCGCACAAGCACACCGTCCCCCACGGCGACCGCGGCGGCGTGCCGATCGAGCCGCGCCTGACCGAGCAGTGGTACGTCGACGCCAAGACGCTGGCGAAACCGGCGATCGCGTCCGTCCGCGAAGGCCGCACCAACTTCGTCCCGAAGAACTGGGAGAAGACCTATTTCGAATGGATGGAGAACATCCAGCCCTGGTGCGTCTCCCGCCAACTCTGGTGGGGCCACCAGATCCCGGCCTGGTACGGCCCGGACGGCCAGGTCTTCGTCGAGAAGACCGAGGAGGAGGCGCTGCACGCCGCCATCCAGCACTACATCTCCCACGAAGGCCCGTGGAAGGCCTGGGTGGAGGAGAAGCTGGAGAACTTCGAGCCCGGCGAGATCCTCACCCGCGACGAGGACGTGCTCGACACCTGGTTCTCGTCTGCGCTCTGGCCGTTCTCGACGCTCGGCTGGCCGAAGGAGACGCCGGAACTCGACCGTTACTACCAGACCGACGTGCTGGTGACCGGCTTCGACATCATCTTCTTCTGGGTCGCCCGGATGATGATGATGGGCCTGCACTTCATGAAGGACGACCTCGGCAATCCGATCGAGCCGTTCCACACCGTCTATGTCCATGCGCTGGTGCGCGACAAGAACGGTCAGAAGATGTCGAAGTCGAAGGGCAACGTCATCGACCCGCTCGACCTGATCGACGAGTACGGCGCCGACGCGCTGCGCTTCACCCTCGCCATCATGGCGGCGCAGGGCCGTGACGTGAAGCTCGATCCCGCGCGCGTCGCCGGCTATCGCAACTTCGGCACCAAGCTCTGGAACGCCACGCGCTTTGCCGAGATGAACGGCGTCAGGCTCGATCCGCAGTTCGTGCCGGAAGCCGCGTCGCTGACGATCAACCGCTGGATTCTGACCGAGCTCGCCCGCGCCGCGCGCGACGTCACCGAGGCGATCGAGACCTACCGCTTCAACGATGCGGCCGGCGCGCTCTACCGCTTTGTCTGGAACCAGGTCTGCGACTGGTACCTGGAGCTCCTGAAGCCGGTGTTCAACGGCGAGGACGAGGGCGCCAAGGCCGAATCGCGGGCCTGCGCGGCCTATGTGCTGGAGGAGACCTACAAGCTCCTGCATCCCTTCATGCCCTTCATGACCGAGGAGCTGTGGGCGCATACGGCGGCCGAAGGCAAGGAGCGGCAGGGGCTGATCTGCCATGCCGAATGGCCGACGCCCGCCTATGCCGACGAGGCCGCCGCCGACGAGACCAACTGGCTGGTCGATCTCGTCTCCGGCATCCGTTCGGTGCGCTCCGAGATGAACGTGCCGCCCGCAGCCGTCGCCCCGCTCGTCATCGTCGGGGCCAATGCGCAGACGCGCACAAGGCTGGAGCGCCACGAGGCGGCCATTCGCAGGCTCGCCCGCGTGGACGAGATCGTGCTGGCCGACGAGGCGCCGAAGGGCTCGGCGCAGATCGTGGTCGGCGAGGCCACCGCCTGCCTGCCGCTCGGCACGCTCATCGACCTCAAGGCCGAGGCCGCGCGGCTGGAAAAGGCGATCGCCAAGGCGAACGGCGAAGCCGACCGCATCCGCGGCAAGCTCGCCAACGAGAAGTTCGTCGCCAACGCCAAGCCGGACGTCGTCGAGGCGGAGCGGGAGCGGCTGGCGGAACTCGACCAGCAATTGTCGAGCCTCGGCATTGCGCTTGCCCGCGTCGTCGAGGCCGGCTGAGTCGGTTTCGAACGTCCGTTTCAACAAGGCTCCAGGCCGCGCCGCACCCCAGCGGCGCGGTTTTCGTTTGTGCGCGGACCAATTCGCCCAATGTGTTTGAAAAGTGACACACCGTCACTTCACTGGAAAACGATACTCTAAAATTTAAGGGTTTTCGGCTATTCGGGAAAAATTGATCTAACTCCGCCGGATTTTTCGCAGGACGGAGGCGAACTTACGTAATTCAGGCAACCGCATGTCACCGACGATGCCGCGAACTGGCGTTTGCAAAGCTTTCGCGGCTCTTTGATACTCTTGGCGATCGCGGCGGATCCACGAAAACGGGGCAGCCGCGGAGAATACCTGGGGGGATTGATGAGAAGAATGACATTGACGTCGGGGATCGCGGGACTTGCGGCGCTCGCCGTTTCCACCTCGGCGCTGGCCGGCGGCCTCGAGCGGCACGGCTACGACGTGGACCTCCTGTTCGAGAGCTCGCCGTTCTTCTTCGACGGATCGGTGACCTATGTCATGCCGAACCGGAAGATCAAGAATGCGCGTGACCACAGCGTTCCGGCGGATGATCCGACCAACCTGAACAATCTCGGTTACTCGACGACAGCAGACGAATACGAGAACTACGCCGATCCCTATGTCGGCGGAAAGGCTGCGATCGGCGATTCCATCGACTGCATGGTGGATTACTCCGAGCCCTGGGGCGCGAGTTCCAATCCCGGCCAGAACTGGGCGGGCGCCAAGGACATGACCGAGATCGATGTCTACAGCCGCAACTACGGCGGCACCTGCTCCTACAAGTTCGATGCAGGCCCGGGCCAGTTCCGCATCATCGGCGGCGGCTTCTACCAGGAGATCGGCGGCCACAAGGAGGCGGTGGTCTTCTCCCCCGACATCCTGCCCGGCATGGGCGCGCTCATCGGTCAGGATTTTTCCAACTACAGCGGCCTCGGCCGCCTCGAAGGCATGAAGGACAGCAGCGGCGGCTGGCGGATCGGCATCGGCTACGAGATCCCCGAATACGCCATGCGCGCGAGCCTCGTCTACAACAGCCGCGTGAAATACGACAGCATCGACGGCACGCTGGACCTGGCCGGGGTGCCGGCCGCCGCCGCCCTGCTCGAGCTCGATCCGATGAGGCAGGCGCTCTATTCGCGCATCTTCGGCAACAGCACGCCCGTCACCGGCTCGGCGACGCTGCCGGATTCGCTCGAACTGAAGCTCCAGTCGGGGATCGCGCCCGACTGGCTGGCCTTCGGTTCGATCAAGTGGACCAACTGGAGCCTGCTGCAGAGCGTACAATTCACCTGCAACGGCAGCGCCGCCTTCTGCGGCACCGCCAACGGCGTCCCGCTCACTTCGCTTGATCTCTACTACCGCGACGGCTGGACGGTCACCGGCGGTGTCGGCCACAAGTTCAACGAGCAGTGGAGCGGCGGCGTCAGCCTGACCTGGGATCGCGGCACCAGCACCGTCACCGGCTCGCAGTCCGACAGCTGGACCGTCGGCCTCGGCGCGGCCTATGCGCCGACCGAGAACGTCGAGCTCCGCCTCGCCGGCGCGCTCGGTGTCCTGACGAGCGGGGAGTCGAACCCGATCAACATGACGACCACGAGCTACGAATACGGAACCGACTTCGTCTCGGCGCTCTCGGGTGAGTTCAAAGTTAAATTCTGATTGACCTTATGCGAATTGATGAAGGCCCGGGCCATACCCGGGCCTTTTTTGTCGTCAATAGTGGCTCAAAGCTGAATTTCCCCTTGGGGATATGGTTGACGAGAACTCTTCTCCTTCGGCGCATGTGCCGAATTGGCAACACATTCTTTGCGATAGTTTGCTACACAGGAGTGAGGAGCCGTCTTGTCCATTTCCCGCCACAAACGGGGAGCAGCGATGGGCTCGAGAGCGCGCTTGTGGACGAGCGCCGAAGGAACCGATGAACCGAGTGACGCCATACGTGACGGGATTGCCAGAAGGACGCCTTGACCGGGCGTCGGCATCCCCCGTTTCCAGAAGCAGCGTGGCGCACAGTCGGAACATGGATGACCTTGTTCAAGTCCTTGTTCCAACTCTGGAAATCCGTATGCCGCAATATGCGGTCCGGTGCGGAAGATAGCTGTAACCCATGTACAAGCCTGAGTCACTTTCCCTGAAATGCCTCGCAGTCGGCCTTTGTCTTTCCTTCGGCCAGGGCATGCTGGCCGCGCGCGCGCTTGCCTTCGATCCGGCTGCCGGCGTCAGCAAGGAGAGCCGCCCGTTCGACCTCTTCAAGTTCGGCTTCTTCTCCTACAAGGAAGGCCGCAAGGAAGATGCGATCGAGGCGTACCGCTATGCGGCCGAGAAGGGCCATACCGGGTCGCGCTGGGCGCTCGCCAACATGTATGCGGATGGCGACGGCGTTCCGGAGAATGACCTCGAGGCGTTCAAGATCTACAGCGAGATCGCCAGCCAGGGCGTGGAGCCGGGATCGGAAGACACGGGCTTCTTCGTCAATGCCCTGATCGCCCTTGCCGGCTACTACAGCCGCGGCATCCCCGACAGCCCGGTGCAGATCGATCTCGGCCAGGCGCGCCAGCTCTATTTCCAGGCCGCCTCAACCTTCGGCGTGCCGGAAGCCCAGTTCGAACTGGCCCGGATGATGCTGTCGGGCGAGGGCGGTTCGGCCAACATCCACCAGGCCAAGAAATGGCTGAACCGGGCGCAGAAAAATGGCCATGCCGGCGCCATGGGCCTGCTCGGCAACATCATGTTCCAGGAGGGCCAGTCCGCCCGCGGCCTGGCCATGCTGACGACGGCGCTCGAACGGTGCGGCCCGAAGGACCGTCCCTGGCTGCAGGAGATGCAGGAGCAGGCGTTTTCGCTGGCAAGCGAGAAGGACCGGCGCAAGGCGATTTCCATGGCCGAGGAAGCCAAGGCCGGCGTCAACTGATCCGGCCCACGGCCAGCGCAGCATCCCTGCAACTGTCTGACGGCCCGCTATAGAGCGATCCGAAAAACCGGGCCGTCCGTCCGCTCACACCGCCAGATGCGCGACGACGGGGACGTGGTCCGACGGCTTCTCCCAGTTGCGGACATGCTTTTCCACATCCGTGCTCAAAAGCCGGTCGGCGGCTTCCGGCGACAGCATCAGGTGGTCGATGCGGATGCCGAAGTTCTTCGGCCAGCATCCGCCCTGGTAGTCCCAGAAGGTGTAGAGGGGCGTGGCGTCGGTCGTGGCGCGCACGGCATCGGTGAAACCGAGGTTTTCCAATCGGCGGAACGCCTGGCGGGTCGGCGGCAGGTAGAGCGCGTCGTTCTCCCACACTTTCACGTCCCAGCAGTCGTGCGGTTCCGGGATGACGTTGTAGTCGCCGGCCAGCACGATCGGCTCCTCGAGCGCCAGGCGGGCTTCGGCGAACCGCGCCAGCCGCTCCATCCAGGCGAGCTTGTAGGGATATTTCACCGGGTCCTGCGCCGGGTTGCCGTTCGGCAGGTAGATCGAGCAGACCCGCAAGGCGCGCCCGCCAACCGAGAACACGCCTTCGATGAAGCGCGACTGCTCGTCGCCGTCGTCGCCCGGCAGTCCGCGGATGATCTCGTCGGGGCGGATCTTCGACAGCAGCGCCACGCCGTTGAAACCTTTCTGCCCGTGCGTCTCCACATGATAGCCGAGCGCCTCGATCTCCAGCCGCGGAAACGCCTCGTCCTGGCATTTGATTTCCTGCAGGGCGACGATGTCGGGCTGCGATTCCTTGAGCCAGGCGAGGAGGTTGTCGATGCGCGCGCGCACGCCGTTGATGTTCCAGGTCGCGATCTTCATCGACAGTCTCCGAATCCAGCTGTGCCCGGTCGGGCCGCCGCCTTTCTAGCCGCTCGCCCGTCCTTTGACAAACCGGATCGCCCGCCCGGACTGTGGACCCGCGCGAGCGCGGCACGACCGGTGCCGCCGCAGGCTGGCCGCGGTCATTGCGATACGTGATTCGAGAAGGAGGCGGCGCGCAGCCTCTCCGTTGGCGGGTCAGATGGAGAAGCTGGTGCCGCAGCCGCAGCTTGCCACGGCGTTGGGGTTCTTGATCTGGAACGATTGGCCCATCAGGTTGTCGACGAAGTCGATTTCCGAGCCGTCCATGTAGACGAGCGAAAGCTGGTCGATCAGGACGCGGGCGTCCCCCTTCTCCAGCACCATGTCGTCGTCGGCAGGCGCATCGACGAGATCGAACTTGTAGGAAAAGCCCGAACAGCCGCCGCCTTCGACCGAGACGCGCATGGCCTTCTTGGCCGGATCGGCGCTCAGGATGCTGGCGATGCGCTTTGCGGCGGCATCGGAGAGGGTCACGTTCTTGTCGTTCATCAAGGTCCTCCGGGCGGGTTCAAGGTCCGCCGAGAATCGATTCCGTGCCGGGCGCTTCCGCCCCGGCCGTGCGCTGCATCGTAACACGTTCCGCAACCGCATGATATTGCTGGTAAACAGGCATTGCGCTTGCGATGCGGCTTTACGCTGTGCACACTATAGGTATGAAGGCATCGGGGCCGCGTCAATGGGCGGCCCGAATGCGGGTGAGCTATGACACTGGACAGACATGCCCTCGGCTTCGGCGCAGGCCAGCGGGCGATCTATGCGGCCGATCCCTGGACGAGCCGCGGCCGTCTTTTCGAGGAGGGCAGGAGCCCGACCCGTTCGGATTTCCAGCGTGACCGTGACCGGATCGTCCATACCACCGCCTTCCGCCGCCTGAAGCACAAGACCCAGGTCTTCATCGCCGCCGATGGCGATCACTATCGCACGCGGCTGACCCATACGATCGAGGTCGCCCAGATCGCCCGCGCGCTCGCCCGCGCGCTGCGGCTGGACGAGGATCTCGCCGAGGGCGTGGCGCTGGTGCACGATTTCGGCCACACGCCCTTCGGCCACACCGGCGAGGACGCCCTTCACGAGGCGCTGGAGCCCTATGGCGGCTTCGACCACAACGCCCAGTCGCTGCGCATCGTCACCAAGCTGGAGCGGCGCTATGCCGAGTTCGACGGGCTGAACCTGACCTGGGAGACGCTGGAGGGCCTCGTCAAGCACAACGGCCCGCTGCTGACGCCGGACGGGCAGGGCACCCGCGGCCCGGTCCCGCAGCCGATCCTCGACTACTGCGCCCTGCACGACCTCGAGCTTGCGAGCTTTGCCAGCCTTGAGGCGCAGGTGGCGGCGATCGCCGACGATATCGCCTACAACACCCACGACATCGACGACGGCCTGCGCTCCGGCTACCTCTCCTTCGACATGCTGGAGGAGATCCCGTTCCTGGCGAAGCTGATGGCGGAGGTGCGGCAGCTCTATCCGAACCTTGAGCCGGCGCGCTTCACCCACGAGATCATGCGCCGGCAGATCACCGCGATGGTCGAAGACGTCATCACCTATGCGCAGGCGGCGCTGCGTGCAGTCCGGCCGAAATGTGCGGACGACGTGCGTCAGGCCGGTCGGGTCATGGCCACGTTTTCCGATGAAATGCTGGTCACCGACCGGCAGATCAAGAAGATGCTGTTTTCGCGGATCTACCGCCATCCCGAGGTGATGCGCGTGCGCGCCAATGCCGCCTCCATCGTCACCGACCTGTTCACGGCCTATATGGACGACCCGCAACTGATGAAGGGGCACTACTGGGTGGATCACATCCGCGGGATGCCGCAGGCCGCGAGGGCCCGCCATGTCGGCGACTATCTCGCCGGCATGACCGACAACTACGCGATCGATACCCACAGGCGGCTGTTTGACCACACCCCGGAATTGCGATAGTCACCCGGCCGACTGGAAATTCAGCGCTTTGGGCGCTTTGCGCCGCTTCTGGCGCGCGGATGGAAGACATGAACCTCTTTACTGATTTCGAGAGCAGGATCAAAAACGTACTCGAGGAAATTGATGTCGTGCGTGAAAGGCGCGCCGACCTCGATTTCGGTCGAGTCGGGGTCGAACCGCCGCGCGACGCCAGCCATGGCGACGTGGCCACCAATGCCGCGATGGTGCTGGCCAAGCCGCTCGGCACCAATCCGCGCGCGCTGGCCGAACTGATCGTGGAGAAGCTGCGCCAGGATCCGGAGGTGGCCGAGATCACCGTCGCCGGCCCCGGCTTCATCAACGTCCGCCTGTCGGTCGGATACTGGCAGCAGGTGCTGGCGGACATGATCCGCAAGGGCACCGATTTCGGCCGCAGCGCGATCGGGGCGGGGCGCAAGGTCAACGTCGAATACGTCTCCGCCAACCCCACCGGGCCGATGCATGTCGGCCATTGCCGCGGCGCCGTGGTCGGCGACGCGCTCGCCAACCTGCTCGCCTTCTCCGGCCATGAAGTGACCAAGGAATACTACATCAACGACGCCGGTTCGCAGGTGGACGTGCTCGCGCGCTCCGCCTTCCTGCGCTACCGTCAGGCGCTCGGCGAGAAGATCGGCGAGATCCCGCCAGGGCTCTATCCTGGCGACTATCTCGTCCCCGTCGGCGAGGCGCTCGCCGCCGAATACGGCTCGAGCCTGCGGATCATGCAGGAGCACCAGTGGCTGCCGATCGTCAAGGACAAGACCATCGACGCGATGATGGCGATGATCCGCGCCGATCTCGACGCGCTGAACGTCCACCACGACGTCTTCTTCTCTGAACGGTCGCTGCATGCCGGCAACGGGGCGCCGATCCGCACCGCGATCAACGACCTGACCTTCAAGGGCCACGTCTACAAGGGCGTGCTGCCGCCGCCGAAGGGCCAGCTGCCGGAGGACTGGGAGGACCGCGAGCAGACGCTGTTCCGCTCCACCGAGGTCGGCGACGACATCGACCGGCCGCTGATCAAGTCGGACGGCAGCTACACCTATTTCGCCGCCGACGTCGCCTATTTCAAGGACAAGTTCGACCGCGGCTTCGACGAGATGATCTATATCCTCGGCGCCGATCATGGCGGCTACGTCAAGCGGCTGGAGGCGGTCTGCCGGGCGATCTCCGAGGGCAACGCCAAGCTGACCGTGCTGCTCTGCCAGCTCGTCAAGCTGTTCCGCGACGGCGAGCCGGTGAAGATGTCGAAGCGGTCAGGCGATTTCGTCACCCTGCGCGAGGTGGTCGACGAGGTCGGTCGCGATCCCGTCCGGTTCATGATGCTCTACCGCAAGAGCTCCGAGCCGCTCGACTTCGACTTCGCTAAGGTCACCGAGCAGTCGAAGGACAATCCGGTCTTCTACGTGCAGTATGCGCATGCGCGCTGCATGTCGGTCTTCCGGCAGGCGCGGGAAGCATTCCCCGGCCTCGACCTGAAGGATGTCGATCTTACCGCTGCAGTCGAAGGCAGCATATCCGATCCGGCCGAACTGCAGTTGCTTGCCAAGCTTGCAGAGTATCCCCGGATCGTCGAGGCTGCCGCACTGGCGCACGAGCCTCACCGCATCGCCTTTTACCTGTACGATCTGGCCAGCGCCTTCCATGCGCATTGGAACAAAGGCAAGGATCAGCCGGACTTACGTTTTGTTAATGATAAAAACCGACAATTGAGTATAGCCAGACTCGGGCTGGTGTTTGCTGTTGCATCCGTTCTCAAGTCAGGCCTTGCCATTACAGGCACGGCCGCCCCGGACGAGATGCGATAGCGTCACCATTTGCCCACAATAAGCTGGCAAACGCGATTTTGAAGCTTGTGAGTGGAGCAGTATGGCAGACAAGAATCTCGCGCGAAGCGGACCCGCCGATGCCGACCTTCTGTCGGATGATGATCCCTTGGCGGAACTCGCACGCATCGTCGGCTACGAGCCTCGCAACGTGCCCACGGCGGCCCGCCCGGTGCCGCCCGAGCCTCTCCAGGAGCCTGTCTTCGACCTCGAGGGCGAACTTCTGCGCGAATTCGCGCTCTACGATGCGCCGGCACTCGATCCGGCCGGCGAATTCGAGGATGCGCCCCAACCGCTCGCAGAGCCTGTGTCTTTCGACCGGGACGAAACGCTCGAAGAGACCTTCGGCGAGGTGCCTCCCGCCGTCGAGGCGGTCGAGGCCTATTCGCCCGGGATGGTCGAACCTGCCTATGTCGAGCCGTCCTACGAGGAAGAGGTCGCGTCGCCCCAGGCGGAGCAGCCCGCATCGGACGCCGTGGCCGACTGGCAGGACGAGCCCGCATTTGACGAAGCCGCACTAGCCGAGCCCGCATTTTCCGAACCCCCGGCGGATGTCGCGCCTGTATCCGATTGGGACGCCCAGCCGGCCTATGAAGGCGAGCAGACTGCGCCCGCGGTCGAGCATGCTGACGAATACCTGGAGGACGAATACCCGCAGGCCGTCGCCTACGAGGCGTCGCAGGTCGAGGTGCCCGTGGCTCAGGCTACGGCGGAATATGGCGATGCCCCCGCAGCCCCGACGTTCCTCGGCCTGCAGCCGGCGGACTATCCGGCAACCTTCGAGGAGCCGGTCGGGCTCGATCTGGATCAGGAACTCGAGCTTTCCCTGGGCGAGGCCCTTGTCGAGCGTTCCGAGCCTTCCGAGCCTCCGGTCCTCGCGGCACAGGAAGACGCAGCTCCGGTCCATGCGTGGCCGATGGAAGAGAGCTACGCCCGTCACGAAACCCACGCCTACGATCCGGCCGCGGCAGGCTATGCCGTCGTCGATAGCGGCGACGCCCATGCCGGTCTGGTGCAGGAGACGTTCGTCGAGGCCCTGCCGGCCGTAGCGCCGCATGCGGAAGCCACGTTTGCGGCCGCCCCGACCTATGCCGATCCGGTACCGGTGACACCCGCCCTCGGCGAGGGCGCCCACTTCGAAGCGGAGGAGCTGCCGGTCGAGATCGGATCGGTCGATTTCGTCCCGGACTGGATTGCCGACCCGCATGCCGATGCGGCGCTCGCCGCTGCCGAAGAGGCTCTGTCTCCGTATGCCGAAGACGCGGCGGTCTTCGAGCCCCCGCATCCCTATGAGGTCGCCCCGCCGGCGCGGGCCGCCGACGGCTTCGACCTGGACGAACTGCTGGCCGAAGTCGAGCGCTTCCCCGTGCCCGAAAGCCGCCCGCCGCTCGCGCCCTCGTTGGAATCGTCGCTTGCTGCCCCTATGGAATCGTCCCCGGAAGCCTCGCAGGAGGCGCCGCGCCCGCGTCCCGGCATGCTCGAGGGTTTCTCGAACGTGAAGTTCGGCCGTGCGACCCCGGTCGCAGCCGCTCGCCCGTCCGTGGCAGCGCCCGAGCCCGGCGCGCTCCCCGAGACGGCCTTTGAAACCGCCTTCGTCGAGCCCGCGGCAGCCGAACCGTTTGCCGTCGAGCCGACCGCTGACGTCGCCGTTCCCGCCACGGTGGATACGGCATTGGTCGCCCCCGCAGCCGAACCGTTCCCGTCCGTCGCACCGGCGGTCGAGAGCGAGGCTTCGGATCTCGACGACGCGTTTGCGAATTTCGAGCTCGACCTGTCGGACATCGAATTCGATCTGGACGCATCGGAACTGATGCCGTCCGAACCCGTCGAGCCGCCGTCCGCGCCGGCAGTCGCCGCCATCGCGGCGGCAACGGTGGCCTCCGCGGCACCGCCGGCGACACCCATAGAGGTCGAGCGGGCCGTACCGGCATCGGCAACCATTGCCCCGGCGCCCGTAGCGCCGGCTCCCATCGCTGCCGTGCCCCCCGTCGTCCCGCAGGCCGAACAAGCGTTTGCGCGCACTGTCGAGCCGGTTCGCGAGACGGAGCAGGCGCCGGTGGATTTCGTCCTGCCCTTCGATCCGTCGCTGATCGCCGACACCGATGTCAGCGTGGCGCAGGTCGGCGAACTCGATGTGCCGCATCTTCCGGCGGTCGACAGGGAAAAGCCGCCGGTCCATCAGCCGGAATACGATCTCGACATCGATGCCGAGATGGCCAATCTGTTCGGCGACCCTGCGCCCGCACCGGCGCCCAGCCGCGCCGCAGAAGCTGCCGTCGCCGCCAACGTGGTGCAGTTCAAGCCCGCGACGGGCGATGCGGAAGCGTTCGACAAGGCGCTCGAGGAAGACCTCCGGCGTTCGCTGTCGCAACCCGAGCGCCACGCCATCCCGCTCGACGCCCAGCAGGCCGATGACGACGACTATGTCGGTGACGGCTATGACGAACCGGCCCGCCGCGGGCGCGGCCTGATGCTCGCCGCGGCCGCCGCAACCGTCGTCGTTCTCGGCGGCGCCGGCGTCTACGCGTTCCTGGCCGGCACCGGCGCGGTCGGCACCGGCTCGGGAGAGCCGCGCGTCATCGCCGCCGACAAGACGCCGGTCAAGATCGTTCCGGAAGAGCGCGGCGGCAAGAGCGTCCCCAACCAGGACAAGGCCGTCTACGACCGCGTCGCCGGCAAGTCCGACAGCGGCCCGCAGCAGGAGCAACTCGTCACCTCGACCGAGGAGCCCGTCGATGTCGTCCAGCGTACGCTGACGCCGGAATCGCTGCCCTATGACGGTCCGGTCGAGGACGATGCGACAGCACCGGCCGAAATTGCCGCTGGCGATGACGAACGGCTTCTGCCGGGCGTGGACGACCAGGCGGCTTCGCAGGACGCAGGCGAGGGCAATAGCCCGGTCGTCTCGCCGCGCAAGGTCAGGACGATGATCGTCAAGCCGGATGGGACGCTGGTCGCTCGCGAAGAACCGGCAGCGCCCGCGGAGACCACCGGACCGGCGCTCGCTGAAGCCACGCAGCCGCCCGCATCCGCCGATGCCGGCCTGCGAGCCGAGCCGTCGAACGGCGCTCCCTTGCCGAATGGCGACGAACGGGCCCTGCAGGAACTCGCCGGTGCAGCCGTCGAGGAGACGGCACCGGTGCGGACGGTGACGACCACGCCCGTCGTCGCCACGAGTGTCGCCGCAACCGGTATCACCGCTCCCGATGCCGCCGCTGCGCCGGCGCCCCAGGGCGAGGTGATGGCCGGCGCGCCGGTACCCGTCTCGCGACCGGCCGAGCAGCCCGTCGACGTGGTCGGCACCGTATCCGAGCGCGGCCGCGTGACCGGGACGGCTCCGACCGAGACGGCGGCGCTTGCAACCGAACCGGCTGCGCAGCCCGCAGCCGCAGCGCCGGAACAGGCACAGCCGGCAGCGGCCAATCCGGGCGGCTACGTGATCCAGATCGCGTCGCTTCCCTCCGAGGCCGAGGCCCAGACCTCCTACAACAACTTGTCGTCGCGCTTCGGCAGCGTCATTGGCGGCCGCGGCGTCGACATCAAGCGCGCCGAGATCGCCAACAAGGGCACCTACTACCGTGTCCGCATCCCGGCCGGCTCGCGCGAGGAGGCCAACGCCCTTTGCGCCAAGTACAAGGCCGCCGGCGGCAGCTGCCTCGTTACCCGCTGAGGAACGAGGAACGCGAAAATGGAACAATGGCGCGTCCCTGACGCGCCATTTTCGTCTCATGGCTGCGGCTGTGATGCTTTCCTGTGAAAGAAGTCGCCCGGCGCTCTCGCCTTTCGCGGCACACGGCTTATGATTCGGTCCATGAGCGAATCGAAATCCTTCATTTCCGGCTGCAAGGGCCTTGTCCTCACCGATGACGAAAAGGCCTTCTTTCGGGACGAGCGCCCCTGGGGCTTTATCCTGTTCGGGCGCAATATCGGCGAGCCGTCGCAGGTGGCCGACCTTACGGCGGCGCTGCGCGAGACGGTCGGCGGCGATCCGGCGATCCCCGTCCTCATCGACCAGGAGGGCGGGCGGGTGCAGCGGATCAGGCCGCCGCACGTGCCGCAATATCCGAACGCCGCAGCGCTCGGCGCCATCTATCGACAGGATGAGGGCAAGGGGCTGCGTGCGGCCTGGCTGATGTCGCGGCTGTTCGCCTTCGATCTCTCCCGCCTCGGCGTCAATGTCGATTGCCTTCCCGTCCTCGACGTCGCCGTTTCGGGCGTGCACGACGTGATCGGCAACCGCGCCTACGGGCAGGAGCCGCAGATCGTCTCCGCCATGGGCAAGGCGGCCGCCGAGGGCCTGAAGGCCGGCGGCCTGCTGCCGGTGATGAAGCACATGCCGGGCCACGGCCGCACGATGGTGGATTCCCACCATGACCTGCCGGTGGTCCACGCGCCGCTGGAACAGTTGCAGGCGATCGACTTCGTGCCTTTCCGCCACCTGCGCGACGAACTGATGGGCATGTCGGCCCATATCGTCTTCACCGAACTGGACGCCGGCAATCCCGCCACCACCTCGCCGAAGGTCGTCCGCGAGATCATCCGCGGCCACATCGGCTTCGACGGGCTCCTGATGTCGGACGACGTCTCGATGAACGCCCTGAAGGGCGATATTGCAACCCGCGCGCGCGGGATCATTGCCGCCGGTCTCGATTTGGTGTTGCATTGCCATGGGATCATGGAGGAAATGATCGCGGTTGCCGAAAACGTGCCACCGCTGGTAGGAGAAAGCCGGCGGCGCGCGGATGCGGTGAAAACCGGGTTTCCTGAGGCCGACGGGGCGGACGAGCAGGCCCTGCGGGAAGAATTCAATGCGCTGATCGCGGTCGCCTGAGGATATCTCGCGCCGCATCGGCAAGTCGCTCTTGGAGTGCAGGTGTACGGATCGAGGTTCAAGCCGCAGAAGATGGACGCATCGGACGCAGCGCCGATGGAGGAGCTGTGGCAGGACGATCGCGACCGCGGGCTGCATGAGGAAGGCCTCGTCGTCGACATTGCCGGCTTCGAGGGCCCGCTCGACCTGCTCCTGCATCTGGCCCGCACCCAGAAGGTCGATCTGTCCCGCATCTCGGTTCTGGCGCTGGTCGAGCAATATCTGGCCTTCATCGAGCGCGCCCGGCAGATCCGCATCGAGCTTGCGGCCGACTATCTGGTCATGGCGGCCTGGCTCGCCTACCTGAAGTCGCGGCTGCTCATTCCCCGGCAGCCGAAGGATGACGGCCCGAGCGGCGAGGAGATGGCGGCGACGCTGGCCTTCCGGCTGAAGCGGCTGGAGGCGATGCGGGATGCGGCGACGCGGCTTGTCAACCGCAACCGCCTGGGCCGCGATTTCTTCGCCCGCGGCGCCCCCGAGCATATCCCGACCCACAGGCGCTCCGCCTTCGATGCCTCGCTCTACGATCTGTTGAGCGCCTATGCGTCGCTGCGCCAGCGTCACGCCATCACCCAGGTGACGATCGAGAAGCGCACCGTCTGGTCGCTCGCCGATGCACGCGAGATCCTGCACCGGCTGATGGGCGAGGTCGAGGAATGGACGGCGCTGGATCACTTTCTGCTGCGCTACCTGACCGAACCCTCCGAGCGCAGGACGGCGATGGCGAGTGCCTTCGCCGCCACGCTGGAAATGGTGCGCGAGGGGCAACTGGAGATCCGGCAGGAGGGCGTGTTCCAGCCGATCTACCTGCGCCGCGGCGCGCCGGCCCGGCCGGGCGGCCAGCGGGAAGAGCAGGGGGATGACGACCATGTCTGAGGTCGACGGGCCGCAGGATGATGCCGCAGGGGCTGCGGACGCCGCCGGCGAGGCCGCGACCGTCGTCGACCCGCGCCGGTTGCACGAGGCCGCCCGGATCGCCGAGGCGTTGGTCTTCGCCTCCGCCGGCCCCGTTCCCGAAGCCTACATCGCCGACCGCCTGCCGGCGGGTGTCGATGTCGGCCATGTCATGCGCCAGTTGAAGGCGCTCTATGCCGGCCGCGGCGTCAACCTCGTCCAGGTCGCCGATCATTGGGCGTTCCGCACCGCGCCGGACCTGTCCTTCGTCGTCCGCAGCGACGAGGGCGAGGTGCGCAAGCTCTCTCGCGCGGCGCTCGAGGTGCTGTCGATCATCGCCTACCACCAGCCGGTGACGCGGGCGGAGATCGAGGACATCCGCGGCGTGCAGACCTCGAAGGGCACGCTGGACGTGCTGCTCGAGGCGGGCTGGGTGCGGTTCCGCGGCCGCCGGCGCACGCCGGGCCGGCCGGTGACCTTCGGCACGACGAAGGATTTCCTCGACCATTTCGGCCTGGAGGAACTGCGCGACCTGCCGGGGCTGGAGGAGTTGAAGGGGGCAGGGCTGCTCACCGGCCGCATCCCGTCCAATTTCCAGATTCCCCTGCCGATCGGCGAGGAAGAACTCGCCGACGACGAGGATCCGATCACGCAGATGGACCTCGAGGAACTCGGCCTCTTGACACCGGGCGGAAAAGAAGACGAATAGCGGAAGCTTATCGTCGCCTTGAATTGCCGCGCCCTGAACTGCCGCCGCTCTTCACGGCGTGTCGGCAGAAGCGTCGGGCAGCATGTGCCGGGGGCGAACTCGGGGATTGGCAGGGAATGGCTTCGGATTCGTCGAATCTGAACGGGATCGAGGCGCTGGCTGCGTCCGCGGTGACCTTCGCGGCAAAGCTCTCCTTCGAGGACATCCATCACAGCTATCACGGCAAGGAGACGATCCGCGGCATTTCCATGTCGGCTCAGCCCGGCGAGGTTCTCTGCCTGCTCGGGCCGTCCGGTTCCGGCAAGACGACGCTTCTGCGCATCGCCGCCGGCATCGAAGCGCAGGCCGGTGGCCGCGTGCTGCTGAACGACCGGGAGATCGCCGGGCCGAAGGTGTTCCTGCCGCCCGAGCGGCGCGGCGTCGGCCTGATGTTCCAGGACTTTGCGCTCTTTCCCCATATGTCCGTGCTCGACAACGTCCGCTTCGGCTTGACGGCGATCCCGAAGGCCGAGGCGATCGCCGAGGCGCGTGTGGCCTTGGAGCGCGTGGGCCTTTCGCATTATGCCGAGAAGTTTCCGCATGCGCTGTCCGGCGGCGAGCAGCAGCGCGTGGCCCTTGCCCGGGCGCTGGCGCCGCGGCCGGCGGTCCTATTGATGGACGAGCCGTTCTCCGGCCTGGATTCGCGGCTGAAGGATTCCATCCGCGCCGATACGCTGGCGATCCTGCGTCATAGCCGCGCAACCGCCATCGTCGTCACCCATGACGCCGAGGAAGCGATGCGGATGGGCGATCGCATCGCACTTTTGCGTGATGGCCGGTTGGTGCAGGTGGGCACCGCCGAGGAACTCTACCTGCGACCGGCCGATCTCTTCGCCGCCGGTTTCTTCTCCGAGATCAACGTCTTTCCCGGCCATGTGCTGTCGGGGCGGGTGGAGACGCCGCTCGGAAACGTTGCGGCAGGACACCTGGCAGACGGCGCAAGGGTGCGGATTGCCGTGCGTTTGTCCGGTATCGCCGTCTCAGCGACGGCGGGATCGATCCCCGCCCGGATCCTGTCGCGGCGTTTCCTGGGCGTCGTCGAATTGCTGGAACTCGCTGTGCCGGGAACCGACCAGCCCGTGCGTGCACGAATCAGGGCCGGGCAACTTCCCGGTGGATTGCGCGATGTCACGGTTTCGGCTAACGAGCGCGACATACTAGTGTTTGAAAAAGGCGCCTGAACGTCTTACATCGGGTACGAAATCCTAGAGGGAGTAAAGTCACATGGGTTCATTCAGCATCTGGCATTGGCTGATCGTTCTGGCAGTGGTGCTGCTGCTGTTTGGCCGCGGCAAGATTCCGGAACTGATGGGCGATGTCGCAAAGGGCATCAAGAACTTCAAGAAGGGCATGTCCGACGACGAGGCCGCTGCGGCTGACCAGTCGAAGACTGTCGAGCACAAGGCCGACGAGACCAAGTGATCGGTCGGGACGCGGCGCACGGTCGCGATCCCTCGAGGACATTGCCTTATGCTTGAAGTCGGCTGGAGCGAAATTCTTGTCATCGCCATCGTTCTGATTCTGGTGGTGGGTCCGAAGGACCTGCCGCAGATGCTGAGAACGTTCGGCCGTGTCGTCACCCGGATGCGTTCGATGGCGGGCGAGTTCCGCCAGCAGTTCGACGAGGCGCTGCGCGAAGCGGATCTCGACGACGTCCGCAAGACCATCGGCGATGCGCAGAAGCTCAACCCGATGAACACCATCCGCGATGCGGTCAATCCGCTGCGGCAGATGGGCGACGAGATCAAGGCCGACCTGTCGAAGGTCACCTCGACGCAGAAGGCATCCTCCACCTCTACCTCCACGACCGCCGCCGCCGACAGCACGTCAGCGGCGTCGGGCGAAGCTGCGGCCAATGCCGCCGTCCCGCCGGCGCCCGTCGTCTCTGCTGCGGCTGCGGCGGCCCCGGTTGCCGCGGCAAGTCCGCTCCCCGCCGCGCCCGTTCAGCCGGTGACGGCAGCGCCGGTCGAGCCGGCCAAGCCCGCTGCCCCGGCTGAAAAGACCGCCGCGGCCAGGGCGCCCCGGAAGACCACTACCAAGGCTGCGGCGAGCAAGGCCCCGGCCGTTGCCAAGGCCCCGGCAACCGCCAAGGCCCCGGCGACGAAGCCGAAGGCGGCGCCACGCAAGGCTGCGGCCAAGCCCGAGGCGCCTGCCAAGGCGGCGCCGAAGGCGAAGACGGTGGCTGCGTCTGCGGCCGCACCGGCGAAGAAGGTCACCACCCGCAAGCCCAAGAAGGATCAGGCATGAGCGGCGAGTACGAAGACAAGCCCCAGCCGCTGATCGAACACCTGATCGAACTGCGCCGGAGGCTGATGTGGGCCGTGGGCGCGTTCTTCGTCGCCTTTCTGATCTGCTTCTACTTTGCCAAGGCCCTGTTCAACATCCTGGTGCAGCCGTTCAAGTGGTCGGTCGAATGGGCCGGCCTGTCGCACCGCAATGTCGAGCTTATCTACACCGCGCCGCAGGAATTCTTCTTCACCCAGATCAAGGTGGCGATGTTCGGCGCGCTGGTGATCGCCTTCCCGATCATCGCCCAGCAGATCTACAAGTTCGTCGCACCCGGCCTCTACAAGAACGAGCGGGCGGCGTTCCTGCCGTTCCTGATCGCCTCGCCGATCCTGTTCCTGATCGGCGCGGCCCTCGTCTATTTCTTCTTCACGCCCATGGTGATGTGGTTCTTCCTGTCGATGGAGCAGGGGGGCGGCGAAGGCCAGGTCTCGATCCAGCTCCTGCCGAAGGTGTCGGAATATCTCGGGCTGATCATGTCGCTGATCTTCGCCTTCGGTCTGGTGTTCCAGCTTCCGGTGATCTCCTCGCTTTTGGTGCGCGCCGGCTTCATCTCCGCGCAGACCCTGGTCGAAAAGCGCAAGTACGCGATCGTGATCGCCTTTGTCGCCGCGGCCATCCTGACGCCGCCGGACCCGGTCTCCCAGATCGGTCTTGCACTGCCGACCATCCTTCTCTACGAGATTGCCATCTACACGGCCCGACTCATAGAACGGCAGCGGGCGGGCGCCGCCGCGGAAGCGGACTCCGAGACGGAGGATACGGCGCAGGCGCCGACATCGCAGGAAGCCGACAAGGCCTGAAGCGGTTGTCGGTTTCCGGCGGACGCTGTCGGGCGGAGAGGGCGAAACCCTGCGACGCCTGGAGCGACAATGCTTGACATCAAATGGATCCGCGACAACGCCGAGGCACTCGATGCCGCCCTCGCCAAGCGAGGCGCCGAGCCGCTGTCGGCGAGCCTGATCGCGCTCGACGAGACCCGCCGCACGCTCATCCAGACCGCGCAGGACATGCAGTCGCGCCGCAACGCCGCCTCCAAGGAGATCGGCGCGGCGATGGCGCAGAAAGACATGGCGCTCGCCGACAAGCTGAAGGCGGAAGTCGCCGAGCTCAAAACGCAGCTTCCCGCAGCCGAGGAGGAGGAGCGCCGGGTCACCGCCGAGCTCACCGACGCGCTCTCGCGCATTCCCAACATCCCCCTCGATGACGTTCCGGTCGGCAGCGACGAGAACGACAACGTCGAAAAGCACAAGTGGGGCGCCAAGCCCGGCTGGAACCACAAGCCGCTCGAGCACTACGAGATCGGCGAGGCGCTCGGCTGGATGGATTTCGAGGGTGCGGCGAAGATCGCCGGCGCCCGCTTCACCATCCTGAAGGGGCAACTGGCCCGTCTTGAGCGCGCGCTCGGCCAGTTCATGCTCGATACCCACACGCAGGAACACGGCTACGTCGAAGTGCAGCCGCCGCTGCTGGTGCGCGACGATGCAATGTACGGTACCGGACAGTTGCCGAAGTTTTCCGAGGACCTGTTCCGGACGACGGACGGCCGCTGGCTGATCCCGACCGCGGAGGTGCCGCTGACCAACCTCGTGCGCGAGGAAATCCTGGCGCAGGAGAAGCTGCCGCTGCGCTTCACCGCGCTGACGCCGTGCTTCCGTTCCGAGGCCGGTTCGGCCGGCCGCGACACCCGCGGCATGCTGCGCCAGCACCAGTTCATGAAGTGCGAACTCGTCTCGATCACCGACGCCGAAAGCTCGATCGAAGAGCACGAGCGCATGACCGCCTGCGCCGAAGAAATCCTGAAGCGCCTCGGCCTGCACTACCGCGTCGTCACGCTCTGCACCGGCGACATGGGTTTCGGCGCGCGCAAGACCTACGACATCGAGGTCTGGCTGCCGGGACAGGATACCTATCGCGAGATCTCGTCGTGCTCGGTCTGCGGCGACTTCCAGGGCCGGCGCATGAATGCGCGCTACCGCGGCAAGGACGACAGGAACCCGAAGTTCGTCCACACGCTGAACGGATCCGGCACCGCCGTCGGCCGCGCGCTGATCGCCGTCCTGGAAAACTACCTCAACGAGGACGGATCGGTGACGATCCCGGACGTGCTCCTGCCCTACATGGGCGGACTGAAGAAGATCGAAAAAGCTAACTGAAGGGAAGACCGCGCCCATGCGCATCCTTTTGACCAATGACGACGGCGTCCATGCCGAGGGGCTTGCGGTCCTGGAACGGATTGCCCGCACCCTGTCGGACGATGTCTGGATCGTGGCGCCGGAGACGGACCAGAGCGGGCTTGCGCATTCGCTGACGCTGTCCGAGCCGCTGCGGCTGCGCAAGGTCGGCGACAAGCGCTTCGCGCTTCGCGGCACCCCGACCGACTGCGTCATCATGGCCGTGCGCGAGATCCTGCCGGGTCCCGCCGATCTCGTGCTCTCGGGCGTCAATGCCGGGGCCAACATGGCCGATGACGTCACCTATTCCGGAACGATCGCCGGCGCCATCGAAGGCACGCTGCAGGGCATCCGCTCCATCGCCATCAGCCAGGCGTTCCGCTACACCGACGGCCACACCGTGCCGTGGGCTGTGGTGGAGCGCCACGCGCCGGACCTGATCCGCCGCCTGATGGAGGTCGAGCTGCCGGACGGCACCTTCTTCAACCTGAATTTCCCCAACTGCCCGGCCGATGCGGTCAGCGGCATCGAGGTCACCTCGCAGGGCAAGCTCGATTTCGGCATCACCATCGAGGAGCGCAAGGACGGGCGCGGCTTTCCCTATTTCTGGCTGCGCTTCGGCGACCGGCACGGCGATTTCCGCGCCGGCACCGACATCCATGCGCTGCGGGAGAATGCGATCTCCGTCACGCCGCTGAAGCTCGACCTGACGGACTATACGGTTCTGGACCGCGTCCAGCGCGCGCTGGCTGGCTGAAAGAGGTGACGATTGAACACGGCACGGGTGGTTGAGAAGGAAGGTTTCGCCGCACTGGCGCTCCGGTTGCGCGGCCAGGGCATCAAGGATATCGACCTGCTGACGGCCGTGGAGCAGACGCCGCGCACCCTGTTCGTGCCGCCCCAATTTGCCGGCGACGCCTATTCCAGCCGCCTCCTGCCGATCGATTGCGGCTCCTTCGTCGAAGGGGTCGACCTGGCCGTGCGGCTCCTGCATCTGCTGAACCTCAAGTCCGGCCAGCGGGTGCTGGAGATCGGCACCGGCAGCGGCTTCACCGCCGCCGTCATGGGCCGGCTGACCGAACGCGTTCTCACCGTCGACCGCTATCGCACGCTAGTCACCGGCGCGCAGCAGGGCATCGAGAAGGCCGGCATCCGCAACGTCGTCGTCCGCCAGGCCGACGGCAGTAACGGCATGCCGGGCGAGGGGACCTTCGACCGCATCCTCGTCACCGCCGCCTTTCCCGCCATGCCGCGGCTCTTCGCCGAACAGCTCGTCTCCGGCGGCATGCTCCTGGCCCCGGTGATGATGAGCGACACCGAATGCCGCATGCTGAAACTGGTCAAGACCGGCAGCCGCTTCGATCGCGAAGACCTCTTCGAAGTTCCCTACCTGCCGATCGTGCCGCATCTGGCGCAGGCGCTCTGAAATCCTGAAGACCAGGAGAATCACGTCCCCGCACCGGCGAAGCCGCCGGTGCGCCGTCCCTTTGCGCCAGTCGTTTGCCCGTCGCCTATGCCATCGCGCCGCAATCCGGCGGGGCGGCGCCGGCCGCATCGGCAATCTGCGCGGCTCCCGTTCGAAAGGTTAATAATTCGTTAACCATGGTCAGCCTCGCGCAAGCTTCGCGCCATATTCCCATAGTCGAGACGAAACCCACGTCGACGCACGGATCTTTGGGCAATCTCGCCGCCGAGGGAGATGGGCATGCAAATCTCGAACAGGATCGCCGGGACGGCGACACAGGACAGCCTCGCAAATCTCGCAGCCCGCGCCGCCGGGCGGACCAGCGAGGATGCGGTCGAGGCAACGCGCCCGAGCGCCTTCACGGCAGGCAATCATGATCCGTCCGATCGGGTGTCGCTGTCCGTCGAGGCCCTGCTCATCCTCAGCGCCTCGCGTGACACCCAGAGCCTTCCCGCCCTGTCGGAAGACGAGCGCAACAACGTGGTATCGCAGGCGCTCGAGGACCGCGAGTACAAGGCCTTCCGCCACTTCCGCGAGGAAGGCGACATGAAGAGCTATTATCGCGCCTATATCGAATATTACGACAGGCTCCAGCCACAGGACCAGTCGAGCCCGCGCTACGCCGGAAGCCGGCAGATCGCCGTCTCCGCCCTTCGCTCGCTGGCCTATGCCGAAAAGGCGATGGACGACGACACGGCCGGCGAGGCCCCGGCGGTGATCGACACGATTCTTGCGAGCGTCGACACCCTGCACCGCGACGTGCCGCAGATGGCCGCCGCGACCGCGGGCCTCAGGGGCGCGGAAGCCTTCCACGCGATCGGCGCCTCCCGCGCCACCTCGATGTACCTCGCCAGTTTCTAGAACTCGACCCGCAATCCTGCCTTGCATCCCTCCCGTTTCTGCAGCCGGGCGGGCATCGCATGGTTATCAACATCTCAAGAATGAGCATCGGCGGGAGCGGTCTTAACCGGGCGGTAACTCTAACGCGCTTTAATCATTGCACGGCAGTTGGTTGTGTTTCGATTGGGTAGTTTGACATGCGTAAGAGTGTATCGCCGCGTTTTGCTAGAACCGCACCACGGGTCCTCGTGGCGGTGTTGCTGGCCGGTGTGGCAACCGGCTGCAGTTCCGACGCCACCCGCTTCGGTGGGTTGTTCTCCTCTTCCGACGACATGACGACAGGCTCCATCCCGCGCAGCGGGGGAAATGTCGGCTATGTGCCGCGCGGCGATGTCAGCGGCGCCGGTGGCGCTGTGGCCGCCAATCAGGGCTATGCCTCCCAGGGTACGGTGTCCAATGCGCCGATGCCCATGGAGACCGCGGACGGTTCTGGCGTGCGCCGCGCCAGCACGCCGATGTCGGTCCAGCGCAACACGCTGTCGGAGCCCTCTGCGGCCCCCGCGTCCGCCGGGCGTGAAGTCGCCATGGCCCAGCCGATTCCCGCCAATGCGGCGCCGACGCTTTCGGACGCGGTCGAGCCTCCGGCCCGTGCCGCGGCCCCCGCGCCGAAGCGCACGGATGGCTGGTCGACTGCCAATGCGCCGGTCGTGATGCTGCGGTCGGGCGAGAGCATCAAGACGCTGTCGACCCGCTACGGCGTGCCGGAGAAGGAGATCCTGAAGGCCAATGGCCTGAAGACCGCCGCCGCCGCCGAACCCGGCCAGAAGATCACCATTCCCGTCTTCGGCACTGCGCGCAGCGCCGCAAAGGCGTCGATCGACACGGCCCTGGATCCGAACGGCAAGCGGCCGGGCAACACGCAGGACACCGGCGCCGAAGTCGCCATTCTCCCGAATTCCGCCAAGAACCGCGACAAGGCGGCCGGCGAGGCCGGCAAGGGCAAGGTCGCAGCCGGCGGCGACGGCAAGCCGGAGGGCGGCTACGAGGTTCAGCCGGGCGATTCGCTCGCCAAGATCGCCTCCAGGAACGGCGTATCGGTCGATGCGCTGAAGCAGGCGAACGGCCTGAACGGGGCCTCGATCCGGGTCGGCCAGAAGCTGCACATCCCCGCCGCCTCCAGGCCCGCCACCGACGGCACGATGACCGCGTCGCTGCCCGATCCGAAGAAGACCGCCGCACCTGTGACGGAAAAGGCCGAGGCCTATGCGCCGGTCGAGAAGAAGCAGACGCTGAGCGAGATCGAGACCAAGACGGACATCACCGAGGCAGCCCCCGAATCGACCGGCATCGGCAAGTATCGCTGGCCGGTCCGCGGCGCGGTGATCGCCGGCTACGGTTCGAATGTCGAAGGCAGCCGCAACGACGGCATCGACATCTCCGTTCCCGAAGGCACCCCGGTCAAGGCTGCCGAAAACGGCGTCGTCATCTACTCCGGCAGCAGCCTGAAGGAACTCGGAAACGCCGTTCTGGTTCGCCATGACGACGGCACCGTGACCGTCTACGGCCACGCTTCCAGCCTCAACGTCCAGCGCGGCCAGAAGGTCCAGCGCGGCCAGACGCTCGCATCGTCGGGCATGAGCGGTAACGCCACCCGCCCGAAGCTGCACTTCGAAGTCCGCAAGAACGCCTCCGCCGTCAACCCGATGACCTATCTCGAATAGCCGGGCGGCCACGACATCGGATGCCAGGAAAAGCCGCGCCGGCAACGGGGCGGCTTTCCTGCGTTCAGGGCAATCGGGTGAAAGCTATCCGGCGTTTCACCGGGGCCCGCGCCGTCTATCGGCCGAGCGTCTTGCCCATGCGGCCGGCGAGGTCCTGGATAAACTGCCAGGCGACGCGGCCGGAGCGGGAGCCGCGGGTCGTCGCCCATTCGAGGGCGTCGGCATGGATCGCGTCGCGGTCGCCTTCGAGGCCGAAATGGTCGGCATAGCTGTCGACCATCGCCAGATAATCGACCTGGCTGCACTTGTAGAAACCCAGCCACAGGCCGAACCGGTCGGAAAGCGAGACCTTCTCCTCTACCGCCTCGGAAGGATTGATGGCCGTGGACTGCTCGTTCTCCATCATGTCACGGGGAAGCAGGTGCCGCCGGTTCGACGTGGCGTAGAGGATCACGTTGTCCGGCCGGCCCTCGACGCCGCCGTCGAGCGCTGCCTTCAGCGACTTGTAGGAGGTGTCGTCATGGTCGAAGGAGAGGTCGTCGCAGAAGACGATGACGGAGGCGGGCGCTTCCTTGAGGATCTCCATCAGCGCCGGAAGGGTCGCGATGTCTTCGCGGTGCACCTCGACGAGCTTCAGTGCCGTTTCGGTGGTCGCCGCCGCGCTGGCGTGTACGGCCTTCACCAGCGAGGATTTCCCCATGCCGCGGGCGCCCCAGAGCAGGACGTTGTTGGCCGGCAGCCCCTTGGCGAAGCGCAGCGTGTTGTCGAGCAGGATGTCGCGGACGTGGTCCACGCCGACGATGAGGTCGATGTCGACGCGGTTGGGCCTCGCCACCGGCTGGAGATAGTGCCGCGCCGGAACCCACACGAAGCAGTCGGCGGCACCCCAGTCGTTCTCGGCCGGTGCCGGTCCCGCCAGCCGCTCGATCGCCGCCCTGAGCCCGGTGATTTCCTTCAACAGCGACCGAATCTGTTCATCCTGCACGTGCCTGCTCCATCCCGTTGTCTGACCCTATGGGCGGTAGCATGGCAAGGTCCGGCCGAAAAGAGAGAAAACCCTGAATTTCCGGCAGAATCCGGGCTCGAATGTTGCATTCAGGCCGGTCTTGCCTATAGTCGCGCCCACTGTCGCGGGTGGAAATGCATCCCCCGGCTTCCAGTTTCGAGGAGTTTTTGAATGTTGATTACCGAGGCTTTCGCCCAGACGGCGCCGGCTGCTTCCGCGGGTGGTGCGGATCTTCTGATGTCCGTCCTGCCGTTCCTTTTGATTTTCGTGGTGATGTATTTCCTCATCATCCGCCCCCAGCGCGCCGCCATGAAGCGCCGTGAGGAGCTTTTGAAGAACATCCGCCGCGGCGACCAGGTCGTGACCGGCGGCGGTGTCGTCGGCAAGGTGACGAAGGTGATCGACGACAAGGAACTCGAAGTCGAGATCGCCGAGGGCATTAAGGTCCGCGTCGTTCGCAGCGGCGTCTCCGAGGTCCGCGTCAAGGGCGAGCCGGTCAAGGAATAGTATGGTCCTGCCATCCGGCGGCCCCTGGGGCTCCCGCCGGATGGCGCCTGGATGGTCTGCCGGCAGCGTGCCGGGCATTTCGAGATGGCTATGCTGCAACCCGCCCGCTGGAAAACCCTGCTTGCCTGGCTCGCCGTCGTGGCGGGCCTTCTTGTTCTGTTGCCCACCGTTCTGACGGATGCGCAGAGATCGGCCCTGCCGGGCTGGCTCTCCTCGCTGCGGCTGACGTCCGGCCTGGATCTCAGCGGCGGCGCCGGGCTCGTGGTCAAGATCGAGCGCGACGACGTGGAAAACGACCGGCTGCTGGCTGTCGTCAATGAGGTTGGGCAGACGCTCCGCAGTGCCCAGATCCCCTATGCCGGCCTGTCCGGCACCGGACGGAACGTGGTCGTGCGCGTCACGGACGGCGCCCGTGTCGAGGATGCGCGCGCAGCCCTTGCCGCGATCGCCGGTACGCGCCTGGGCGCGCCGGAGGCGGGCGGTGAGATCCGTCTCGCTATCACAGCGGAATCGGTCGCCGCAGCCGGGATCGAGGCGACCGCCGCCGCGGTCGAGGTCGTCCGCCAGCGCGTTGCCGGCGCGGGCGGGGTGGACGCGGTCGTCGAACAGGCCGGCCCCGGCCGCATCGCGCTGCAGGTACCGGGATATGACGATCCCCAGCGGCTGAAGGACGTTCTCGACCAGCGTGGCCAGTTTTCGGCGAGCCTGGTCGAAACCGGCGTCTCCCTTCAGCAGGCGCTCGAACAGGGCCCGCCGCCCGGCACGCAGGTCGTCTATACGCTGGGCGAGCCGCCGGTCGGCTATCTGGTCCGCCGCGCCAGCATCTTCACCTCGCGCGACGTCGTCTCTGCCGAAGTGCTGTCCGGCGGCGATGGCGGCAACGCGACCGTCGTCTACCAGCTCGGACCCGATGCGACCCGGCGTCTTGCCGAGGCGACGGCGACCAATGTCGGCCGCACGCTGGCGCTCCTGCTCGACGATCAGGTGCTGGCCGCCTTCATCGTCGCCGGTCCGCTGGTGGACGGTCGCGGCGAGATTTCCGGCGATTTCGATGCGGCCGGCGCCGAAAACCTGGCCGTCGTTCTCCGCAGCGGCGCCCTGCCGGCCTCGCTGACCGTGGTCGAGGAGCGCTCGATCGAGCCCGCGCTCGGCAACGCCTCGGCCCGTGCTGCGCTGACCGCGGTCGTGGCGGCCGGCATCGCCGTCGCCCTGTTCATGATCTTCTGGTACGGCGCCTTCGGCGTCATCGCGATCATCGCCCTTCTGTTCAACCTGATGCTGGTGGTCGCGGTGCTCGCCCTCACCGGAACGGCCGTCACCCTGCCGGGCATCGCCGGCCTGGTGCTGATCATCGGCATGGCGGTTGATTCAAACGTCCTGATCTACGAGCGCATGCGCGAGGAGGTCGCCGGCGGCAAGCCGCTTCCCGAGGCGCTGGCTGCGGGGTTCACGCGCGCGTTTTCGACGGTCGTCGATGCGGGCGTCACCACGATGATCGCCGTCCTCGTCCTCTATTTCCTGGGCTCGATGCCGATGCGCGGGTTTGCCGTCACCGTCGGGATCGGCATCCTCACGACGCTCTCCGTGGCCTTCACGCTGACCCGCTGGCTCGCCTGGCGCTGGGTGCGCCTGAGACGGATCACCCATCTGCCGCGCAGCGTCCGCACTGGCCTGTTCGCCAGCCTGCACCTGCCCTTCATGGCGATCCGCAACTATACCTTTGCCGGGACGGCGGTGGTTTCGCTCGCCGTGGCCCTCCTGGTGGCGCTGAACGGCCTCAATCTCGGCATCGACTTTACCGGCGGCGCGCAGTTGCAGGTCCAGAGCCGGCAGGGCGTCGCCGATCCCGCAGCGATCGCCGCGCGCCTCGAGGAAGCCAACCTCGGCGACGTCACCGTCCGTTCGGGCCGCGATCCCGCCACCGCCACGGTCCGCATTCCGCCGCAGGGCGGCGGCGAGAACGCCGAGCAGACCTCGGCACTGGTCGCGCGCGGCGAACTCGAACCGGACTTCGACATCCGCCGCGTCGAGGTCGTCGGCCCCTCGGTCTCCGGCGATCTGATCTCGGCCGCGACGCTCGGCATGGCGTTCGCACTCGCGGCCCTGATCGGCTACATCTGGATCCGCTTCGAGTGGCAATTCGCGATCGGCGCGGTGATCGCCACCGCCCATGACCTTCTCCTGACCATCGGGCTCTTCGCCGTCACCCGCATGGAGTTCAACATCGGCAGTATCGCGGCCCTGCTCACGATCGTCGGATACTCGCTGAACGACACGATCGTCGTCTACGACCGCATTCGCGAGAACCTGCGGCAGTTCCGGCAGATGCCGCTGCCGCTCCTGATCGACGCCTCGATCAGCCAGGCGCTGTCGCGCACCGTGCTGACGGCGGCGACCACGCTGATCGCGCTGCTGGCGCTGACGGTCTTCGGCGGCGAGAGCGTTCGCGCCTTTGCAGTCACGATGTTCTTCGGCATTGCCGTGGGCACGTTCTCTTCTATCTATATTGCCGGTCCGGTCCTCATCCTGTTCCGCCTGAGGCCGGACCGCTATCGTCTCAAGGGCGGCGGCAGCCCGGCTGCGAAGGCATGAACATGGCCAAGGGCATAGAGATACGACAGGCGCATTTTCCGGGCAGGGCCCCGATCGACGCCTATGGCAATGGCGGCTTCCGCTTTGCCGATATGTCGCATCGCGGATCGATCCTCTGCCTGCCCTCCGGCATCTACGGCTGGGACAAGACCGACGCGAGCGACCTGTCGGCGGAGGACCTTGCCCGCGTGCTGGCGGAAGCGGAACAGATCGAGGTGCTGCTGGTCGGCACGGGCGCCGAGATCCGGCCGCTTTCGCCGCAAGTGCGCGCCGCCCTGCGCGAACGCCAGGTCCGCTCCGATCCGATGTCCACGGGTGCCGCAGTCCGCACCTTCAACGTCATGCTGGCCGAATCGCGCGCCGTCGCCGCGGCCCTGATCGCAGTCTGATCCGCAGCCGTCAGCCAATGCCCAGTCCGGAAGATCCGATGCACCCGAAAGAAACCCCGGCAGCAGGGCGCGCCCCCGAGGCTCCCGCTGCCGATCCCTATGCCCATTGCCTGGCGGCGCTGCGCGAAACCGATCGCGACCGCTATCTCGCCTGCCTGCTGGCGCCCGCCGAAAAGCGGGGTGCACTGGCCGCCCTCTACGCCTTCAATGCGGAGATCGCCCGCGTGCGCGACGTGGTGCACGAGCCGCTCCCCGGCGAGATTCGGCTGCAATGGTGGCGCGATGCGCTGGAGGGCAATGCGGCGGCAGGCGAGGCGAGCGCCAATCCGCTCGCAGCCGGCCTGCTGCGCTGCGTCGCCGAGCACAGGCTGCCGGTCGCCGTCCTGACGGACATGATCGAGGCGCGCATCTTCGACCTCTATGACGATCCGATGCCGGACCGGGCGGCGCTGGAGGGCTATGCCGGCGAGACCGCCTCGGCGCTGATCCAGCTTGCAAGCCTCGTCCTCGATCCGCAAGGGGCCGCGCAATCGGCGACCGCGGCCGGCCATGCCGGCGTTGCGCAGGCGATCGCGGGCATGCTGCTGCTGCTGCCGGTCCACCGGCGGCGCGGCCAGGTCTATATCCCTGGCGACCTCCTGGCCGCCACCGGCCTGGATGCGGAAGCGCTGATCGCAGGCCACGACCGCGAGCGGGCCGCCCGCGCTGTTGAGGCTTTCGCCGGGCTCGGCCGCGAGCACCTGAAGAAGGCGGAAGCAGCCGGCGGCATCGCCCCGGCAAACCGTGCCGCCTTCCTGCCCGTGGCGCTGGCGCGCCATGTCTTCGACCGCGCCGAACGGGCAGGCGCCGATGCGCTGGAGCACGCATTGCTGCCGGCGCAATGGCGGCGGCAATGGTGGATGTGGAAGACCCTGCGCACCGGCCGCTTCTGACGTCGGCCCGGGGAGAAGAGAAGCGGTCGGCCGAAGGCGCTGCCGGGCACGGCGTCAAACTGGCGCAAGCTACGCAGGCTAGACAGGGCGCATTCGATGACCCGCGGGAGGACCTGCAATGATTTGGACTGTCGTGATCGCCTGCCTCGTCCTGGCCGTCTATGTCTATTTGCGGACACAGCGTCGCAGTGATCGCAGGAACGGGGCGGACGACACCGGGCTTGCCATCGTCGAGTTCGGCCGGGTCTTTCCGAACGAGGCGATCCGGGAGGTCGTCACCACCGCCGGCGGCGATGCGATCTTCCTGCGGCTGCATGACGGCAAGGTCGGCTGCATGCGCGCCCGCGGATCGCGTTTCACCTGCCTGCTGATCGAGCCGGGCGGCGTGCTCGTGCACAACAGCCCGAGCGGCAAGGGACTCGCCATCGAGTTCAACGACAATCCGCACGAGAACGGCAGCTTCGAGTTCGCCACCAGCGGCGAGGCGGCCGAGGTCTCGCTCTGGCTGCTCGGCAGCCTGCTGCCCACGGCCGGCATCGAGGAGGCGCCGCGCACGCTTCAGCGCGACGGCTGAGCCCTCAAGGGGCCGATGCCAGCCACTGGCAGCAGTCTTCCAGCGCGCGTGCCGACACTGCCTGCTTCTTGGCCAGCGCCTTGTCCTTGCCCCGGAAGCGCTTGGCGCCTTCCGGCCTGACGATCGAACCTGGTGCGAGGTCGGGAAACAGGCCGAAATTGATGTTCATCGGCTGGAAGGAACGCTTGCCCGGCTCGTCGTCGGACAGGATGTGTCCGCCGGTGATGTGGTTCAGCAGGGCGCCGAAGGCGGTCGTGGCGGGCGGCAGCGCCGGCTTTTCCCCGCGCCGTTCGGCAGCGGCGAACCGGCCGGCGAGAAGGCCGATGCTGGCGCTCTCGACATAGCCTTCGCAGCCGGTGATCTGCCCGGCGAACCGCAGGCCCGGGCGGCCCTTCAGCGTCAGCGACGGATCGAGCAGGGCCGGCGATTGCAGGTAGGTGTTGCGGTGCAGTCCGCCGAGCCGCGCGAATTCCGCATTCTGCAGCCCCGGGATCATCCGGAAGATCTCTCCCTGTGCCCCGTATTTCAGCTTCGTCTGGAAACCGACCATGTTGTAGAGCGAGCCAAGCGCATTGTCCTGGCGCAACTGCACGACGGCATAGGGCTTGACGGTCGGGTTGTGCGCGTTGGTCAGCCCCATCGGTTTCATCGGGCCGTGGCGCAGGGTCTCGCGCCCGCGCTCCGCCATCACCTCGATCGGCAGGCAGCCGTCGAAATAGGGCGTGCCCTCCCATTCCTTGAAGCCCGTGGTGTCGGCGGCAATGAGCGCGTCGATGAAGGCATTGTACTGCGCCTCGTCCATCGGGCAGTTGATGTAGTCCTTGCCCGTGCCGCCCGGCCCGACCTTGTCGTAGCGGGACTGATACCAGCAGATGTCCATGTCGATCGAATGGGTGTGCACGATCGGCGCGATCGCGTCGAAGAAGGCGAGCGCGTCGGCGCCGGTGCGCTGCTGGATCGCGGCTGCGAGATCCGGCGCGGTCAGCGGACCGGTAGCGATAATCGCCTGGTCCCAGTCCTCGGGCGGCAGGCCCGTGATCTCCTCGCGGGCCACGGTGATCAGCGGGTGGCCTTCGACCGCGGCGGTCACCGCGGCAGAAAAGCCCTCGCGGTCCACCGCCAGCGCCCCGCCGGCCGGAACCTGGTTGGCGTCTGCGGCGCGCATGATCAGTGAGCCGGCGAGCCGCATCTCGGCATGGAGCACGCCGACGGCGTTGCTGGTGGCGTCGTCTGAACGGAAGGAGTTCGAGCAGACCAGTTCGGCAAGGCCGTCGGTCTTGTGCGCATCCGTACCGCGCACGCCGCGCATTTCGTGCAGCACCACCGGGATGCCGCGCTCGGCGATCTGCCAGGCAGCCTCGCTGCCGGCAAGTCCGCCGCCGACGATATGGATGGGAGAGGGGGAGGTCTGGTTGGTCATGGGCGGGTGCATATCATGCAGGGCCGGCGCTTCCAATCGCCGGAATCGAAAACGGCACCGAATGGTGCCGTTTGAAGCGTCTGTCGCGGTCGTCCGTCAACATCACGCCGTAACCGGCGCGGGGTCCGCTTAGCGGAAGGAACGGGCAGCGATGCCGCGGATGTCGTGGCGGGTCAGGCCGATGTCGGACAGCGTGTGGGTGGACAGGTTGCCGAGCTCGTTGAGGGTGCGGCGGTAGCTGAGCCAGTTCTTGGCAAGGCGGATCGGGTTCATGGCAGGTCTCCTGGAAGCGTTGGACGGGACGGCGTCGTCCTCGTTTGTTGAGACCCTTTTACTCCTTCTCCCGATCATGATGCAGTGCAAAGAAAATGCAGCTGCTATGCAATTGTGCAATTAGCTGGACAAATACTGTGCATTCCTGCGCAGTGCCTGAAAAACAGCGCCTCCGGCAGTCCGCCGGCCGCCGTTGCGTACCGGCTGCGCACCGCCTTTTGGGGACCGTATGGGGCGATCGCATCCGCTCCATGCGCTTAAGCCATCGCCACAAAAAGAAACGCCCCCCGGATCTCTCCGGAAGGCGTTTGGCCGGACCTGACGGGGTCGGCGTATTACCGGACGGCTTCGCGGGCGACGCGACGGATGTCCGAGCGGCCGATGCCGAGGTCATTCAGTTCGCGGTCGCTCATGCGGCCGAGTTCGGTGATGGTCTGACGATACTTGCGCCAGGTGTTGAACGAGCGGGAGATGTTCATGTCCGTTACCCTTCGTGGTGGGGCCGGCATTTCCAATCAGCGCCGGCGTTCATCTGATGACCCGTATATACGACGCCGGAGGCCTGCATTACAGAGATAAAGCCGAATGGCAGTCATGCGATCTGTGCATGTCAAGTAAAAAACCCATGAAAAGACTGACTAGGAATTGAGCACCCGATTCGGGCTCCGGTCGGCTCACAGGCATGTCGGACGATCGGGAAAATACAACGCCCGCCGGGGGAGGAGGTCCGGCGGGCGTCGATCCTGATTGGCAACTTGGGAGGAGGAGTGTCGCCAATCGCATCGGGGCCGGCTGGGAGGAGGAGTGCCGCGCCCGATTGATGGCTAAGTTATAGCGCCGGGCCCGGACGCAGTGAAGCGCCCATGCCGAACATCACGCATGCAAGAACCGGATGGCTTGCCCAAACGGCAGGCCGCCTACGCGTGCAAATGCATAATATTTACGCAAAAGACGCCCGCCAAGACGTTGATTTTTCACTGTATCGCGGGGGTCGATAGAAGGAGCCGATCCCCAAACGCAATAACGCCCGCCGGGGGAGGAGATCCGGCGGGCGTCATTTGGGATGATTGGCAACTGGGAGGAGGAGATGTTGCCAATCGTATCGGACAGGCGCTGGGAGGAGGAGTGCGCCGGCCCGAATTCTGTCAGCGGCCTTTCGGCTGCCGGACCTTTTCTGAACCAAGGTTCAGGTGGTAGGTCGCTTCCACTTTTTCAAGAGCCGGTCAGCAGAAGATGTCTGCGCCCTGATCTCTCTGTTTCGGATCATTCCCGATCCGATGATTGCAATATAGTCGGACAAATCGGTTTTGTGCAGTGCAATATAGGCATGGATGATATGCGCTGCCTGCATGTCCCTCCGGTTGGCCGGCATGCGCCCATATCCGCCGATGATCGCCCGCATTTGCCTCTTCGGAGGCCAGTTTTCAAAGGCATATGTCGGTCAATCGTGAAAACGTCATCAGACAGCGGGATTTTCGTGCCGTTTTCTCTTCATCTCTGCTCCGTCCGTGATACCTCGCGCATCGATTGACAAGGCGCGAATCGGGCGCGTTGCAACGGCTTGCGCCACCGCCTATGAGCAGGTATGGGGAGCACAAAACCGAACAGGAGCTTTGCATGTCGAGACAGCATATCGTCATCGCCGGACCCCCGCGCACCGGCACCCGCTTCCTAACCGACGCGTTGAACAAGCACCCGGAGGTCGCCATTCAGGGTGAGATTCCGTCCCGGGTCCTCGACCATGCGCTTAGATTCATGACCGACGCCGCAGCCGACTACAAGCGCCCGGGCCACGTCAAGTGGTCCCGGGTGTGGGACAAGTCCCGCGTGGCGTTGTTCGAGGATATCATCGCCGCCACCCAGAAGCGCCCTGACAAGTCCATGCGGTCCGACAGACACAAGGCAATTTTCACGGGGTTCAAACTCCCCGCCGCCGTCAACCGGTTGGAAGCGCTGGGGGCAGTCTATGGTAACCCCAAGTTCGTCCTCTGTATCCGCGAGTTTGCACCATACCACCTGTCCTGCGTCTCCCGCTGGCCAGAGAAGACCATCCAGTCAACCGCAAAGAACTATCTGGCGGCTTTGGGTTCCGCGCGGAAGGCCATCGAGCGTGGGGATCAGGTCTTCGTATTTCCCTTGGAGCGCCTCAAGACTGACGGCGTGGGCCCGCTGAGGGAACTTGGGGAGTTCCTGGGGCTCTCCTCGGTGGACGCCTGGTTGAACCTGATTGACCCCAGCAAAAAGGCCAACGAGGCCGAGAAGTTCACGAAGAACAAGAGGACGGAACTGACCGACGAGGAGAAAGCCTACGTCGAAGTTACCCCGCTCCTGCATGAATTTTACACCAGCTTGGCCTCAAAGCGCGGGACTACGAAAGCCGCCTAGGACTGCCAGAGGGCTTCTTGACCGTTAACCGGGGGGCGTGACATACAGCCCCCGATGCGGGTGTGGCGGAATTGGCAGACGCACTTGGTTTAGGTCCAAGCGCCGCAAGGCGTGGGGGTTCAAGTCCCTCCACCCGCACCAGTCACGAAAGCGTGCCGTGCTTGTGACAAGGCGTGCCGATTGTGACACTATATGGCTGCCGAATTCGTGTTTCCTCACGAACGGCCCAGTTTGAAAGTTTGATGCCGCAGGGCGCGAGGGTCCGTTCCCTCAGGCTCGGATGCCGACCGGCGCGCTGGTGATGATGTGCTGCTGCCGTCTGACTGCGCAATGCGGACGCGGATATGGAATGGGGGCCTGGAAGTCCGTCGGAGCGCATTCGATGGGACGGAACAGGTGCCATAGCGCCATTTTGCTTGCCAAAAGGCCACCGATGACAGTAAAGCCACTCCCGGCAAATGGACCCGGAGGGGTGCCCGCCAAGAGAGCCGGTTTCCGGCCGGGGCACCGCCAGATCGAAATGAAGGTTTGAACATGCAGGTTATCGAAACGCTCGCTGAAGGGCTGAAGCGCGAACTCAAGGTCGTCATCCCCGCAAAGGACATGGAAGCTCAGATGAACGAGCGCCTGGCCGAGGCCAAGGACCGCGTTCGCATCAACGGGTTCCGTCCGGGCAAGGTGCCGGTCGCCCATCTCAAGAAGGTCTACGGCAAGTCGATCATGGCCGATCTCGTCAACGAGATCATCCGCGAGCGCCCGACGACGATTCTCTCCGAGCGCGGCGAGAAGTCGGCGACCCAGCCGGAAGTGGCGATGACCGAGGACCAGGCCGAGGCCGAGAAGATCCTCGCAGCGCAGGCCGATTTCGAGTTCACGCTGTCCTATGAAGTCATCCCGGCCATCGCGCTGAAGGATGTCTCCGGCATCAAGATCACCCGCGAAGTCGTCGATATCGACGACAAGGAAGTCGAGGAGCAGATCCTCAAGATCGCCGAGAGCGCGCGTTCCTACGAGACGAAGAAGGGCAAGGCCGCCACCGGCGACCGCGTCACCATGGACTACCTCGGCAAGGTCGACGGCGAAGCCTTCGACGGCGGCAAGGACGAGGACGCCGAACTCGTCATCGGCTCCAACCGCTTCATCCCCGGCTTCGAGGACCAGCTCGTCGGCGTCAAGGCCGGCGACGAGAAGGTCATCACCGTGACCTTCCCGGCCGACTACCCGGCCGCCCACCTCGCCGGCAAGGAAGCCACCTTCGACATCAAGGTCAAGGACGTTGCAGCCCCGGCCGACGTCAAGATCGACGACGAACTCGCCAGCAAGCTCGGCCTGGAATCCGCCGACCGCCTGCGCGAAGTCGTCCGCGGCCAGATCGAGAGCCAGTACGGCTCGGTCACCCGTCAGAAGGTCAAGCGCCAGATCCTCGACCAGCTGGACGAGATGTACAAGTTCGACACGCCGCAGCGCCTGGTCGACGCCGAGTTCGAAAACATCTGGCGCCAGGTCAACACCGACCTGCAGCAGGCCGGCAAGACCTTTGCCGACGAGGACACCACCGAGGAAGAAGCCCGCGAGGAATACCGCAAGCTCGCCGAGCGCCGCGTCCGCCTCGGTCTCGTCCTCTCCGAAATCGGCGAGAAGGCCGGCGTCGAGGTCTCCGACGAGGAAATGCAGCGTTCGCTGTTCGAGCAGCTGCGCCAGTTCCCGGGCCAGGAGAAGGAAATCCTCGACTACTTCCGCAAGACGCCCGGCGCTTCGGCTTCGCTGCGTGCGCCGCTCTTCGAGGAGAAGGTCGTCGATCACCTGCTGACCGAGGTCGCCGTCACCGACAAGACCGTCTCCAAGGAAGAGCTTTTGGCTGAAGACGAAGCCGAGGATGGCAAGTCCGAAGGCAAGAAGGCGGCTCCGAAGAAGAAGGCCGCCGCCAAGGCAGACGCTGCCGAAGGCGAAGAGGCCGCTGCTCCGAAGAAGAAGGCTCCGGCCAAGAAGAAGGCTGCGGACGACAGCGCCGGGTAATCTTCGGCCGGTCGATGCGAAATTGAATGGGCCGCCCCGCAAGGGCGGCCCTTTTCGTTGCGTTGACGTATGTGTCCGGGTGTTGATCAGTTGGCCCCGGACAGGCAATCCTTCATCGAGGCGGCGAGCCCGCGCATCATGTCGAAATAGAGCGCCGGGCCTGCGGCAAGCGTGCCTGCCTCCGGGTCCAGCGTGCCGGCCTTGGCAGAGGTTCCCTCCAGCACGACGTTGACGATCTTCGGTTCGAACTGCGGCTCGGCGAAGACGCAGGCCGCGCCGAGTTCGGTCACCTTGCCGCGGATCTCGGATATGCGTTCGGCGCCCGGCATGGTCTCCGGGCTCACCGTGATCGAGCCGATCACCCGCACGCCGTAGCGGTGCTCGAAATACTGGTAGGCGTCGTGGAAGACCACGAAGGGCTTGTCCTTGACCGGGGCGAGCGTGGCGGCGATCTCGGTGTCGAGCGCGTCGATATTGGCGTCGAGGGCGGCGAGGTTGGCCTTGTAGGTCGCGGCATTGTCCGGATCCGCCTTGACCAGGGCGGCTTCGATCGCCGTCGCCATCGCCTTGGCGTTCATCGGGTCGAGCCAGAGATGCGTGTCGTACCCGCCTTCATGGGCATGGTCGTGCGCGTGCGCTTCCCCGCTTTCCGCTGCATGGCCGTCCTCGCCGGCGTGGTCGTGACCACCTTCTTCCGACTGATGGTCGTGGCCTTCGGATTCATGGGCGTGCCCCTCATGATCATGGGCCTCGAAGGCGCCGCCCTCGCGGAATTTCAATTTCTCGAGGCCCGGCGCATCCTCCAGTTCGACGATCGTCGCTCCGGTTCCGAGCGCCTCGAGCGGCTTTTCGAGAAAGGCCTCCAGGCCATGCCCGACCCAGAAGATCAGGTCGGCGTCCTGCAGGGCCGCGGCATTGGAGGGCTTGAGCGCATAGGTGTGCGGCGAAGCCGCGCCGTCGACGATCAATCCGGGCTCGCCCACGCCCTGCATGATGGCGGCGACGAGCGAATGGACCGGCTTGATCGAGACGACGACGTTCGGCGCGTCGGCCAGGGCCGGGCTCGAAGCGGCGGCCAGAAGGGTCGTGGACAGGAGGAGGGGGGTAAACTTCATCGTGGAGAACTCCGCATTGAAAGCAAATGTAATGTTATTACATAAGTTGCGTTATGCTATAACGTGTGCCATAGCAAGAGGCAATCGAGGTTTCGGACAGTTCACATGCTGCAGACGAATGCTCCCGACCGGTCGACGCTCGTGTCGCTTTCGGCCGCCGGACTGTACAGGAAGGGCCGATGGCTCGTGCGCGGCGTCGACTTTTCCATCTCCCGCGGCGAGATCGTCACGCTGATCGGTCCGAACGGGTCGGGCAAGTCCACCACGGCGAAGATGGCGATCGGCGTGACCCGCCCGGACGAGGGCGAGGTGCGCCGCGTTGCCGGGCTGAAGGTCGGCTACGTGCCGCAGAAGCTCTCGATCGACTGGACCATGCCTTTGACGGTGGATCGGCTGATGACGCTGACCGCGCCGTTGCGCGGGCGCGAGATCGACGCCGCACTCGAGGCGACCGGCATCCGTCATCTCGCCCGCGCCGAGGTGCAGCACCTGTCGGGCGGCGAGTTCCAGCGGGCGCTTCTGGCGCGCGCGATCGCGCGCAAGCCGGACCTGCTGGTGCTGGACGAACCCGTCCAGGGCGTGGATTTCGCCGGCGAGATCGCGCTCTACGATCTCATCAAGACGATCCGCAACGCCACCGGCTGCGGCATCCTGCTGATCTCGCACGACCTGCACGTGGTCATGGCAGAGACCGACACGGTGATCTGCCTGAACGGCCATGTGTGCTGCCGCGGCACCCCGGAAGCCGTCAGCCGCAGCCCCGAATATCTGCGCCTGTTCGGCGCCAGGGCGGGCCAGACGCTCGCGATCTACAGCCACCATCACGACCATACCCATCTTGCCGACGGCCGCGTCCTGCATGCCGACGGTTCCGTCACCGACCATTGCCACCCCGACGACGGCCACCATCACGACGACGGCCTGCCGGTCGGCCGCGCCGGACCGATGCGGATCGTGCACACGCACGGACCGGATTGCGGCTGTGGATCGGATCATTCTAACCCGGCCGCGGCGGGCGGGGACAACGCGGCGGAGAGGCGCGATGCTTGACGATTTCTTCATCCGTGCGCTCCTCGCCGGCATCGGCCTTGCATTGACGACCGGCCCGCTCGGCTGCTTCGTCATCTGGCGGCGCATGGCCTATTTCGGCGACACCATGGCCCATTCGGCCCTGCTTGGCGTGGCGCTGTCGCTGCTGCTGCACATGAACCTGACCCTCAGCGTCTTCGCCGTCGCGGCCGTCGTCTCGCTTGCGCTGCTTCTGCTGCAGAAGCGCGGGACGCTGTCGACGGATGCGCTGCTCGGCATTCTCTCGCATGCGACGCTCGCCACCGGCCTCGTCATCGTCTCCTTCATGACCTGGGTGCGCATCGACCTCGTCGGCTTCCTGTTCGGCGACATCCTCGCCGTCACCGAGGCCGACGTCAGCCTTGTCTGGGGCGGCGGCATCCTCGTGCTGCTGGCGATCGTCTACCTCTGGCGGCCGCTGATCGCCTCCACGGTCAACCCGGAACTGGCCGCGGCCGAAGGGCTGGAGCCGGAGCGCGCGCGGCTCGCCTTCATGCTGCTGATGGCGGTGGTGATCGCGATCGCCATGAAGATCGTCGGCATCCTCTTGATCACCTCGCTCCTGATCATCCCCGCTGCCACCGCGCGACGGTTCTCCGCAAGCCCGGAGATCATGGCCGTTCTCGCCTCGCTGCTCGGCGCTGTCGCCGTCGCCGGCGGCCTGTTCGGCTCGCTGAAGTTTGATACGCCCTCCGGTCCCTCGATCGTCGTCGCCGCACTCGCGATCTTTCTCGCAAGCCTGCTGCCGTTCGGCCGGCGGGACCACGGCGCAATCGCAAACGCCCATTCCGGAGGAGACAGCCGATGACGGTGCAGCAACTGACCAGGAACCAGGCGCTGGTGTTCGATGCGCTGTCGGCGTCCGAAGCGCCGCTCAGCGCCTATACCATCCTTGACAAGCTGCGTGGCGACGGTTTTCGCGCACCCTTGCAGGTCTATCGGGCGCTCGACAAGCTGCAGGATCTCGGCCTCGTGCACCGGCTGGAGAGCATCAACGCCTTCGTGGCCTGCGCCCATCCCGACCAGGACTGCTGCTCGCACGGGCTGACCGCGTTCACCATCTGCGAAAGCTGCGGCAAGGTCACCGAGTTCCACGACCACATGATCGAGGAGCGGCTTGCCGCCTTCGCCAGCGACCGCAACTTCCGCCCCGGCAAGACCACGATCGAGATCCGCGGCCACTGCGCCGGCTGCGCCTGAGGGCGGCGTCGACCGCATACCCGAAGCCGGCCCCATCGCTCAATCGATCCGGCGCAGGTCCGCCTTGAAGCGCTTCCAGTTGCGCACATAGCTTGCGGCGGACACCGTCAGCCCCGCGATCGCCGCTTCGTCCAGCGTGCGCGCGACCCGGGCCGGCGCACCGACGATCAGCGAATTGTCGGGAAACACCTTGCCCTCCGTCACCAGCGCATTGGCGCCGACGAGGCAGTTCCGGCCGATCACCGCGCCGTTCAGCACCGTGGCCCCCATGCCGACCAGTGAATTGTCTCCAATCGTGCAACCGTGGATGATCGCGCCGTGGCCGATCGTGCAGCCTTTGCCGATCGTCACCGGCTTGCCGGGATCGGTATGGATGACGGTGTTTTCCTGGATATTGCTGCCTGTGCCGATCGTGATCGGCTCGTTGTCGCCGCGAAGCACTGCGCCGAACCAGATGCCGACATCCTCGCCGATCTCGACGCGGCCGATCACCTGGGCATCCGGGGCGATCCAGTAGCGGTCATCGGCGGGAAGGGCGGGAACGCAGTCCCCGAGCGCATAGAGCGGCATGGCGGTCTCTTTTCGATTCTGTCGGCGCAGTCTACCATCGCCCGCCAGCGCGGGGACAGGCGGCAGGCGGCAAGGGTGGTTTTTTTGCCCGCCTTGCGTTATGAGCGCCGGGAAACCATCTTTTTGGGCGGGGCGGAATCCGGTGCGCAATCGTGCACGGCGGCCGCCGCATTGGCAACGACACACAGGACCGACCATGTACCACGAGGCACTCAAGACGGGGACGAAGCTCTTCGCCACGGCGCCGATGATCGACTGGTCGGACCGGCATTATCGTTTCTTTGCCCGCCAACTGACGAAGAACGCCGTCCTCTATACCGAGATGATCGTCGCCGACGCGATCCTGCGCGGCAATCGCGACAGGCTGCTCGGCTTCGATTCGGTCGAGCATCCGCTGGCGCTGCAGCTTGGCGGCAACGATCCGGCAAAGCTCGCCGAAGCCGCGCGGATCGGCGCCAATTTCGGCTATGACGAGATCAACATGAATGTCGGCTGCCCCTCCGACCGGGTGCAATCGGGCACCTTCGGCGCTTGCCTGATGCAGGAGCCGCAGCTGGTGGCCGACTGCGTCGCGGCGATGAAGGCGGCCGTGGCCATCCCGGTGACGGTGAAGTGCCGCATCGGCGTCGACGACCAGGACCCGGAACTGGCGCTGCGCGACCTCGTCGCCCGCGTGAAGGCGGCCGGCGTGGACGCCGTCTGGGTGCATGCGCGCAAGGCCTGGCTGCAGGGCCTGAGCCCGAAGGAGAACCGCGATATCCCGCCGCTGGACTATGGCCTGGTACGGCGGCTGAAGGCGGAAAATCCCGATCTTTTCATAGGCCTGAACGGCGGCCTTCACACGCTGGATCAGGCGATCACCGAGATCGGCCGGCCGGGCGAGGAGCTCGACGGCGCCATGCTCGGCCGCGCCGCCTATCAGGACAGCGGCCTGCTGGCGGGCGTGGATGCGGTGTTTGAGCGGCCGGCTGGCCTTGCGGCGAGCGCCGAGGCCACCGCCCCCCTCATCCGGCCCTCCGGGCCACCTTCTCCCCGCGGGGGAGAAGAGGGTGCAACGCGCGATGCGGCCGATGGTCTGGCCGGTGGGGCAGAAGCCGCTCTTCCTCTTCTCCCCAACGGGGAGAAGTGCCGGGCCCAGCGAGGCGATGAGGGGGGGCTTGCCGCGAGCATGGATGCCGCCGCCGCCATCGAGCCTTCCGGGCAACCATCTTCCCACGGGCGCGACCGGGGCGCGCTGCCTGATGCGGCTTATTGGGCCGGCGTGCGCGACGCGATGATGGACTATGCGGCGGGCGTGATGGCGCGGGGCGGGCGGCTGAACCATGTCACCCGCCACATGGTCGGCCTGTTCCAGGGCTATCCCGGCGCGCGCCGCTATCGCCAGATCCTCTCCGCCGACGTGACCCGGCCGGGCGCCGGGCCGGAGGTGATCGAGGCTGCCTTCGCCGCCGTGCTGGAGGCGCCGGCGGCGAGACAGGCGGCCGAATAGGCCGCACAGGCCCGGCTTCGGCCCCATGGCCGACCCCAAGCGTCGACCCTCTGTGTCGACGCTTGGGGTCAGAGGATGAAGTCCGACTTGCTCAGCGACATGCTCGGGTCGAGCACGATCGCGAAATCGGCCTTTCCGTCGCCGTTGACGTCGCCATAGACATAGGTGTCGCCGTTCTTCTTCTCATAGCGCAGTTCCTCGGCGGTCTTGGAAAACTTCCTGGTGCCGATGAAGTCGAACGCCTGGTTGCCGCCGGCCTTGGTGTTGGCGTCGATCGCGGAAAGGTCGAGCTTGTCCTTCTGCGACTTGCTGAAGTCATAGATCTTGTCGCGCCCGGAGGCGGCGACGGTCGAATCCTTGACCGAACGGAAGACGAAGGTGTCGGCGCCGGTTCCGCCGTACAGCTTGTCGGCCCCCAGGCCGCCCTCGATCCGGTCGTTTCCGGCGCCGCCCTTGAGGATGTTGTCGCCGCTGTCGCCGACGAGCCTGTCGCTGCCGCGTCCGCCGGTGGCGTGCTCGAAGTTCCGGATCAGGAAGTTGCCCTGGCCGGACGTCACCGCATGGGAGCCGGAGAGCGAGATCGACAGCTTCGCCGAGAGGGCGGAGAAGTCGATCGTATCGGAATCCTTGAAGGCCGAACTGGTGACGCGGGAGCCGCCGTCGATGACGACGGTCATGTCCGGATCGTCGAGCCGGCTGACCTTGATCCTGTCGGCGTCGCGGCCGAGGCTGACATAGCTGGCGCCGCCGCTGCCGAGCGTGACGGTGTCGTTGCCCCGGTCCGCGTCGATCGTGCCGACCCAGCCCTTGCCGGTCTTGATGGTGTCGTTGCCGTGGCCGGCCAGGATGCTGTCCACGTCGCCGGTCACCGTGATAGTGTCGCGCCCCTTGCCGGCGAAGACGACGCCGGCGCCGCCCTTGCCGACCGTGACGGTATTGTTACCCTGTCCGACGTTGATGGTCTCGACAAAGCCGTTGCCGGTGGTCACGCTGTCATTGCCGCCGCCGAGCAGCATGGCGCCGACATGGGTCGAGCCGACGGTGATCTTGTCGTTGCCGTTGCCACCGGTGATGACGTCGACGATCGTCTTGCTGAGCTTGACCGTGTTGTCGCCGGCGCTGGTGAGCGCGATGTGCTCGATATGTCGCCCGCTGCCGGAGGCGGTGTCGTTGATGACCGCCCGGGTGTTGCCGGCGGTACGCAGCACCGCGACGCCCCAGTCCGAGCCGGACAGCGTGAAGGTCGCCGTGCGCGCGGTGGCGTTCCACGGCACCCAGATGTCGACCATCAGGAGATGGCGATCGACGCTCCAGGAATGGTGGTCGCTGCCGACGACGACGTTCGACGAACCGTCCAGGGTGATGCTGATATTGGATGAAATCTGCCCCATATGCCTGCCTTTTCAAATGTGGAACCGCGAACGCCGGCCTTCCGGCGCATAGTAAGCCGGGCCGAGCCTATGGGGATGCCAGTTGCGGATATTCCCCCGATCGGGGGATGCCCCGCCGGGCCTGCTGTGGTTGGAGCGGAGCCGGTGCCGGTTGCGAATCGCCGGCCGGCCGTGCGTGTAGGTTGGTGTCAGTCGGCGCGGAGGATGCCGGTGGCGAGGCGGACGATGTCGCCCTGGCTGGCCGTTCCGGTCTTGGCGAAGATCGACTTCAGCTGCGTGCGCACCGTCTCCCGCTTGGTGCCCGAGGCCAGCGCGATCTCCGTCAGGCTCCGGCCGGCGACGATGCCGGCGAACACCCGCGTCTCGGCGGGGGAGAGGCCCTGCGCGGCCGCCAGTGCCTGCAGGTGCGGCCGGACATTGCCCTGCGGATCGCCGACGAGGATGGCGATCGTCGTCCCGGCGAAGAACTCCGCCACCCGGTCGCCGCCGACGCGGATCAGCCGGACGCCGGTCTGCGGATCGTCGACGATCCGGGTCGCCTGACCGAAGTGGCGGTGCTGCAGCAACGCCTGCAGCGCGGCCTGCCGGTCGGGGCTGGCGAACCGGACACGCCCCATCGCGTCGAGGCCGACGGGATCGCCGCCGGCGAGCACCCGCTCGCCCGCGACCGATGTCCTGACCACCCGCAGGTCGTCGTTGACGACGATCAGGCCGAGCCGGGCGGCATTGCCGATGCCTTCGCCGAGCGCCAGCCCGGCGGCGTGGGCCTCGCCGGAGCGATAGTAGCGGAAGACGCGCTTCAGGTGCGGCGCGATCCTGGTGAAGACGTGGGCGCGCTCGAGGTTGCGCTCGACGTCACGGTCGTCGGTCAGCGTGCTCAGCAGGAAATAGCAGCCCCTGTCCTTGTGCAGCGTCAGGCCGACGCCGGTCTCGAGCCCGTTCTGCCGGATGTAGTCGCTGTAGTATTCGCTGCGGTTGAACTCCTCGCGCGGAACGATCTCCTCGCCGATGATGCCCCGGCCGACCGGGGTGGCGGCGACCTTCCTCATCCAGGGATTGCGGTTGCTGTAGTAGCCCTCGTAGTCCTGCAGCGCCGTCTCCCGGCCCTCCGAGCCCGACACGAAGGCGACGGCGCCGGCCCGGGCGCGCAGGTCGTGGAAGAACAGCGTCGACAGCGCGCCGGGGGTGAAGCCGTTCAGCCTGTCGAGAAACGCCTGCCAGCCGGTCTCGCCCAGAAGGGCCGCATAGATCGCCGCCGTCAACTCCTCCGCCCGCTCGTCCGCACTCCTCAAACCGCTGCCCCTGCCTGAACCCTGCCGCGCCCGCACATGCCGATCGATCCGGCTGCGCCCGGACCGCCCAGAGATTGCAATGGGCGGTGCGGCGGGTCAAGCGCGGGGCAGGGTGGAGACGAGGCCATCGCCTGGGGCAAGCCCCTCCGGCCTGCCGGCCGTCTCTCCTGCCGGAGGGTCCAAAGGGGGGGACCCGCCGCACCCGTCCGCCCGGAGGGCATTCCCGCGGAGCCTGGCCGGCCCGCCCCGCGGGGGAGACGGAGCGCCGATCCCGCGCCTTACAGTCTGGAGCGGCCGTGGCGCGGGGCGGGGATGTCGCCGGTGACCACCGGCCCGATCCGCCGGGCGCCGATGAAGCGCATGAAGTCGCGCAGGTCGAGCAGGTCGCGGCCGGCATAGGGCGGGGCGGTCACGGCGTCGCGGGCGCGGCACCAGGCGCGGATGCGCGGCTGCAGCGGGCTGCCGGGCGGCAGCAGGGCGCGCACGACCGCCACCGCCGCGTCCTGCAATTCCCGCTCGTCCGGATCGCGGCTCGGCGGGGTGACCCGCGGCGACCAGTCACCGGTGATCTCGATCAGGAACCGCAGCGCCTCCCCGTGCAGCGCCTCGTGCAGGGCGCGGAGCGCCGGATCGAGGCCTGCGAGGCCCCCGGGACATGCGCGGCCCGCGCGGCCTGCGAGACCCCCGAGACCTGCGAGGCCCCCGGGGCCTGCCAGGCCAGCGGGGGGCGCGCGGTCCGCGAGGCAGTCCGGCTGCCCGGCAGGCGCGACCAGCGCGCAATCGCGGTGCCGCAGGCAGGGACGCTGCCGGCAGACAAATTCGGGAAAGAGCAGGATGCCGGCGACGGCGCTCGGCAACTCCTTCCGCGTCACCTCCCGGATCGCCGCGAGGACCCGCGGGGGCGGGTCGGCGGCGCCCCGTTGCGCGGGCGGATGCCCGGGCTTCGGCCTGTCGTTCTGCATGCCTGTTCTCCTTCCGCCGGGATGTTGGGGCCTGCTCCGGCGCGCATGCGCCCGCGGCCGCGTCCGGAAAACCGTCGCGGTTGGTACCTGCGCTGTCGGACGGGGCGCTGGAAGCTGCCTCATCTTGTGTTGTTGTGTGTGGCACCTTTCAGCGCCCCGTTCGGCGGTTTCTGCCTGCAAACGCGGTCCGCTGCCTCGTCCGCCGGTGAGGACGGCCGCTCTGTGTGCCACCGCTCGGGCACGTCCGGCGCGCAACCCGGGTTCTCACCCGTCGTCGCCGGAGGGGACCAGTCTCGCAGACCCGGGCCGTGAGGTTTCGCGTCTCCCCCTCACACCCCGCGCCGTCCCCGCCTCGCCGCAACGCCTTGCGGTGTATCCGCGGCGGGATGGGGTGAGTATGGCACGGGGGCAGGGGGCGTGGATGAAATGGGGGGTGGGGGTGTTGATTTTGTTGGGGGAATGGGGGTGGGTGTGCCCGCACCTAACAGTGGACGCCGACAAATTCGTGGTGGAGCGGGATACGCTACAACCTGCAAAATCATTCGACGTAAAGTTGGTTGTGAAAAACTGACGAAGCAACCCTATGTCGACCATAAAGAGAAAATCTATCCTCGTTGTTGGCGCAGCGCTTGCCGGCCTCATAGCTGGCTTTATTTTCAGTATTTTTGTCCTCGCTGGATATGTGTCTTGGCAAGAACCTCCACAACTGAGTTTCAAGTTTGATTCAGCGACCACAATAACCATTGTGCTAACTGCATTGTCGATCATGCTGACTGTCTTGGGTATTGTCATAGCAGTAGTGGGCGTATTTGGCTTCAGCTTACTAAGGGTTGAAGCGTCAAATGCTGCTTCCGAGCGGGTTAGGGAACAGTTCGATCAAGATGGAGAGCTACGACGAGTTATCGAGGCGCGTGTCGACGCTATTGTTGCTCGCACACAAGCAGGAAGGAATACCCATGAAGATTTTCCGAATCCCAATTCTGAGTACGGCGAATGAAACGTAATTCTGCAGAATGGATTGGACTTCCTGAGGGAACAAAAAGAGCTATCCAGTCATATCAGAAGGATATTCCTGTTAGGATAGGTGATCTTGCCAAATCATTTGGCATAGACGTAAAATTATCTACATTGGATGTCGGCATATCAGGAATGATTCACCCGGATAACGGGCGGTATAAGATAGTAATAAATAAGCATGAGCCAGAATATAGGCGTAGATTTACCTTGGCGCATGAGCTCTCTCATTTTATACTTCATAGAGATCTAATTGGATTAGGTATAAAGGATAATGTCCTTTATCGTTCGCAGCTAAGTGATGCTCTGGAGGCGGAGGCGAACAGATTGGCATCTGATATATTGATGCCAATCGACAAAGTAAAAGAAGTTAAAGGTGAATTGCTGGTGTCGAAGTTGGCGGACGCAGTTTCCCTGTTGGCGCATCGGTTCAAGGTTTCAGAGGAAGCAATGCGCATACGATTGGGGATGAAGTAATGACGAGCTACATGCCAATTTTGTCAATTAGGCCGGCAGAAGTCGTTGCGTTAGCTGAACTACCTGACCTTTCGAAAGATCGTATGCAGCCATTTATTTTAATCAAGCCGTGGTTGGGGTCAGGTGCGCTTTCACGGGGCGTGGACAAGATTCTTCACGGGTTCACAAGGCGCAGATGGTTCGCTGGATTAGATCCTGAGTATGAGGCATCTGGAAGTGGCCAATCCGGTGCCGAGATACAGGCGCTGCGTAGTGCTACAAACGGCTTCGAAAATTGGGTAGCATTCGTTCGGGAGCTACCTGAAGCTATACCAGTGTTGCAGGTTCGGGCCGGCCTGTCTCCAGACGACATATTGCTGCAAGTGGATCAAGCTGCTGCATTGATGCGTGGAATTGGTGTGCGAATTGTTCGTCCAGCGCTAGCAGTGGCGCCGCTAATTGAAGTGCTGGCCCGACGACCCGACGTGCCCATCACAGTTTTGATGGACTACGGCCAGCAGGATTCAAGGCTTCTGGTTAATGTATCGGCGGCCGCGAATGAGGTAACCTATATCAGGCAACGTCTTCCACTATCACGAGTAGCTTTGTCATCAACCACATTTCCCTCAGAGTTCGGAAGTAGCACCTCGCAAGAGATTTACGAGCGGAGTTTTTTTAACGCGGTAAACGCCCAAGTTGCTGATATTGTATACAGTGATAGAGGCAGCGCGCGAGCAACCGAGCAAGGAGGAGGTGGTGTTCCTCGTCCGCGCATCGACTTGCCGACTCAAGTCCGTTGGAACTTTTTTAGAAGCGACTGCATCCGCGAAGAAGACGAGGACGACGATCAATTTCGCGCGCGTCGCGTAGAAGCTTACGGTCAGATGGCCGATGAAGCTGTCGACAGTCCCGACTGGGACGATAAACTAAATGTCTGGGGAACGCAGTTGATTAAAATCACCCAGCTGAGAAGCTCCTTTGGGATAACATCACCAGCCAAAGCCACTGCCTGCCGCATCAATATTCATATGACAAAACAGTCTCTTTATGGCGCGGAAGTTTCGTCCGAAGAATTGGAGGAAGAGTGGGTCGATTGAAGAGCTATCGACAAAGACTCAAGGTCTTTGTAATACTTTTCTCTCCTCTGCTTCGCCTTCTCTCTGCGGATATAGTGAGGATTCAATCTCATTATATTCTCATTTTCAAGGTCGAAGTTCGTGGTATGGTTGATTTTTTGATGTTTAGAAGAGCCATATTTCTGAAATAGGAAGTTGCGATAAAAAGCCTCGGTAAGCTGGAAGTCTTTCCGTTCTCGGATGTGTCTTGGAAATACACGATACAGGGCGGATGATTCAATTTTTCGGCGTCGCCCCTTCAGAATCGTAACGACTTCATCTCCCTCGATCAGGTGAAGACCGGCATGCATCTCCAAGCAGATTACCCGTGCCCTTTGGAAATGTTTGGATGTAGTGACCACTTCGACACGGTTATAAATAGTCTTCAAGTTCGATATCTGACCTTCGAGGCGAATTAGGTTGTCTTGGCTACTCTTTATTTCAACCGCAACAATTTCAGATGGGCAAACATATACAAGATCCGCCCGAGCTTTCGATTTGTTTGCGCTAAACTCATTAATTAGCGCTCCTTCAAGCACGCCGTAATATCGGGCTTCTAGCCAACGAGCGCAGTTCACCTTGATCTTCATCTCGTGAATGTTCTTATGGATGGTCATGTCAGGCGTCCAACGCGGTGTAAGCCTGAATGTATAGCTCGTTTGGTTAACAACATTCTCACCGCCCCGTCTTGCCCTTGCCCTTCCCCTTGCCCTTCGCCTTCCGCTTCTCCTCGCCGGGATCCTCGTAGCTGCCGGCGCCGATCTTGCCGCGGAGGACGGGTTTGGGGGAGGAGCCCCCCTCGGCCCTGCCGGGCATCTCCTCCGCAAGGGGGGAGGTCGATGTGGCGCGCTCCGGCTGGCCTTCGGCCAGCGGCGGGACGCGCTTCTTCGTGCTTTTCGAGGCCTCGGGTTTGTCCGGCAGGTGGCCGGTGACCGGCTTTTCGGTGCGGCCGACGGTCATTTCGTCGAGGCTGTTCTTGCGGAACAGCGATTGCCCCTCATCCGCCCTTCGGGCACCTTCTCCCCGTGAACGGGGAGAAGGGATTTCCGTGTCGGTGCCCGGGCCCATGTCGTCGAGCGAGGGTTTGGTGAAGTAGCCAGCCGATCTCCCCCCTTGCGGGGCAGAGGGGGGTATTTCGTCGGCGCTCGAACCCTCCCCTTGAGGGGGAGGGTCGGACCGCAGGTCCGGGGTGGGGTGGCCGCTGCCGTGGCCGGCATTGGTGGGGAGGTGGGGGCCCCCCCCCCCGCCGGGGGCCCGCCCCCCCCCCCCCGGGGGGGGGGGGGGGGCCCCGGGGGGGGGGGGGGGGGCGCGCCGCTGCCGTGGCCGGCATTGGTGGGGAGGTCACCCCCACCCGCGCGTTTCGCGCGACCTCCCCCCTCAAGGGGGAGGTGGGAGCCGGCCTCGTCGCGGTCACCCCCCTCTGTCCTGCCGGACATCTCCCCCGCAAGGGGGGAGATTGGCCCGTTGCGCTCTTTCGCTCCGCCTTTTCTGCTCCCACCTTCGGCGCTCCGCGCCTCTTTGTTCCTGCTCCCTGTCGCGCCTTCGGCGCTCCGCGCCTCTTGCCGGGCCATCGGGTCGTCCATGACGGCGAGTTCGGCGGCCTTGAGGCGCTTGATCTCGTCGCGGATGCGGGCGGCCTTTTCGAAGTCGAGGTCGGCGGCGGCGTCGCGCATGGATTTCTCCAGCGCGTCGAGATGGGCCTTGAGGTTGTTGCCGACGAGGTGGCCGCCGTCGGCAAAGCCCTTGCCGGCCACGCCGGAGATGTCGGCGCGGACGTGGTCGCGCTCGTAGACGCTGTCGAGGATGTCGGAGATCTTCGCCTTCACCGATTCCGGGGTGATGCCGTGCTCGGCATTGTAGGCCACCTGCTTCTCGCGGCGGCGGCTCGTCTCGTCCATGGCGCGCTGCATCGAGCCGGTGATCTGGTCGGCATAGAGGATCACCTTGCCGTCGACATTGCGCGCGGCGCGGCCGATCGTCTGGATCAGCGAGGTTTCGGAACGGAGGAAGCCTTCCTTGTCGGCATCGAGGATGGCGACGAAGCCGCATTCGGGGATGTCGAGGCCCTCGCGCAGGAGGTTGATGCCGACGAGCACGTCGAAGGCACCGAGGCGAAGATCGCGGATGATCTCGATGCGCTCGAGCGTGTCGATGTCGGAGTGCATGTAGCGCACGCGCACGCCCTGCTCGTGCAGGTATTCGGTCAGGTCCTCGGCCATGCGCTTGGTCAGCACGGTGACGAGGGTGCGGTAGCCGCGCTGCGCGGTCTCGCGGATCTCGCCGAGCACGTCGTCGACCTGGGTCTTGGCCGAGCGCACCTCGACCGGCGGGTCGATCAGCCCGGTCGGGCGGATCACCTGCTCGGCGAAGACGCCGCCGGCCTGCTCCATCTCCCAGCCGCCGGGCGTTGCGGAGACGGAGATGGTGTCGGGGCGCATCGCGTCCCATTCCTCGAAGCGCAGCGGGCGGTTGTCCATGCAGGACGGCAGGCGGAAGCCGTATTCGGCCAGCGTCGCCTTGCGGCGGAAGTCGCCGCGGTACATGCCGCCGATCTGCGGGATGGTGACGTGGCTCTCGTCGATGAAGATGATGGCGTCGTCGGGGATGTATTCGAACAGCGTCGGCGGCGGCTCGCCGGGCTTGCGGCCGGTGAGGTAGCGCGAATAGTTCTCGATGCCGGCGCAGGAGCCGGTCGCCTCCATCATCTCCAGGTCGTAGCGGGTGCGCTGCTCCAGCCGCTGCGCCTCCAGCAGGCGCCCGGCCTTCTCCAGTTCGGCAAGGCGCAGCTTCAGCTCGTCCTTGATCGACTTGATCGCCGCATTCAGCGTCGGGCGCGGGGTGACGTAGTGCGAATTGGCGTAGATCTTCACCGATTTCAGGTCGCCGGTCTTGGCACCGGTGAGCGGGTCGAACTCGGTGATCGCGTCGATCTCGTCGCCGAACATCGAGATCCGCCAGGCGGCATCCTCAAGGTGGGCCGGGAAGATCTCGATGGTATCGCCGCGGACGCGGAAGGAGCCGCGGACGAAATTGATGTCCTGGCGCTTGTACTGCTGGGCGACGAGGTCGGCGAGCAGCTGGCGCTGGTCGAGCCGGTCGCCGACCGACATCTGGAAGGTCATCGCCGTATAGGTCTCGACCGAGCCGATACCGTAGATGCAGGAGACCGAGGCGACGATGATGCAGTCGTCGCGCTCCAGGATCGCGCGGGTGGCGGCGTGGCGCATGCGGTCGATCTGCTCGTTGATCGAGGAATCCTTCTCGATATAGGTGTCCGAACGCGGCACGTAGGCCTCGGGCTGGTAGTAGTCGTAATAGGAGACGAAATACTCGACCGCGTTGTCGGGGAAGAAGTTCTTGAACTCGGAATAGAGCTGGGCGGCGAGCGTCTTGTTCGGTGCGAGGATCAGGGCCGGGCGCTGCGTCGCCTCGATCACCTTGGCCATGGTGAAGGTCTTGCCCGAGCCGGTGACGCCGAGCAGCACCTGCGAGCGCTCGCCCGAGGACAGGCCCTCGACGAGATCGGAGATCGCGGTCGGCTGGTCGCCGGCGGGCTCGTAGTCGGAGACCATGCGGATCTCGATGCCGCCCTCCGATTTTTCCGGCCGGGGCGGGCGGTGCGGCGTCCAGATCTCGCCGTTCTTGTGCAGCGGATTGCCGCTCTCGATCAGCTTGGCCAGCGCGTCCACCGTGGCGGTAACGGCCGCGCCGGCATTGAGCGACGAGGCCTGCTCGAGATTGACGTCGAGGCCGGCGACCGGGTTGAGCCCCGCGGCCGCGCGGATCTTCGGATCGGAGGAGGCGCCGATCGAGACGCCGCGGGATGTCTTTTGTGCGCTCACGCTGTCGGCGCCATGCGCCTTCGCTCCGCGGGGGCCTCGCGACGGCTCGGACGCCCGTTCGGGCTTGCGGCCTTCGGCCGATTGCTCCAATGCGACCTTTTCCTGATGGCGGCGGGCGGCGTTCTCCACCTGCTTGCGGTGCTTGCCGGCCTTGGAGGCGACCTCGCGGCGCGATTCCACCGTCGACGCCTCGGCATCGGCCTCCAGCTGTTTCACCCAGTCGGCGACGCTGCCGGTGAGCGGCGCGCCCTCGAAGTCGGACTGCGGAGCTTCCTCGAAGCCGGGCTTGGAGGGGGCGGGGTTCTTGGGTGATCTGGCCATGGTCGGGAATATGGAGACGTTCATCGGGAAAGGGAAGGGGGCATGAGTACAAAAGGGAAACGAAATGCCCGCGCCGGCCGGCGGCCGCGGCCATCATCCCGCCATGCTTGCGGCGTTCTGCTTGCGGCCGCAAATGCCTTTCGCCGGCCATGGGCGAATCGTCTATGACTTGGCCATATCCCCTCAGGAACCGGATCCTTCGATGCCCTTCGCCCTCAATCCCGCGGCCGTCTGGCCGATCGTGCTGCTCTGCCTCTCCAACGTCTTCATGACCTTCGCCTGGTACGGCCATCTCAAGGTCAAGGCGGCGCCGCTCTACCTCGTCATCCTGGCGAGCTGGGCGATCGCCTTCTTCGAATATTGCCTCGCGGTGCCGGCGAACCGCATCGGCCACCAGGTCTATTCGGCCGCGCAGCTGAAGACGATCCAGGAGGTGATCACGCTGGTCATCTTCGCCGGCTTCTCGGTGTTCTTCCTCAAGGAGAGCCTGACCTGGAACCACCTGATCGGCTTCGCCCTGATCGCCGCCGGCGCCGCCTTCGTGTTCAAGGGCTGAGGGCGCGGCCGATAAAAAAGCCGCAATCTCCGCACAGCTTCACGCGATAGGTATGGATTCATGAGCTCCATCGGCACCATCGCCGCCCATCGTTTCGGCACCGGTCCGCGCCCGGGCGAGCTGCCCGCCGGCACGGTCGACGACCTGCTGGCGCAGGTGACGCGCGGCGTGGCCGAAACCTGTCCCTTTCCCTATGACGGCATCGCCGGGCGCCGCGCCAGCTTCCCCGCCTTCCGGGCGCTGTACAAGAGCTATCAGGAGCAGCGCGAGAACGGCACCGTCCGCAAGGTGGGCGACCGCCGCGTCAATCCCTTCCAGATCGCGCTCAACACCGCCTTTCTGCGCGACCAGCACCGGAAGGTCCGCCATGCGGTGCAGTCGCCGAACGGATTTTTCGAGCGGCTCGCCGCCTTCTGGTGCGATCACTTCGCGGTCAACGCCGAAAAGACCGCGAGCATGCGCATCCTCGTCGGCCTGTACGAGGCCGAGGCGCTGCGGCCGAACCTGGCCGGCCGGTTCGAGCCGCTGTTGCGGGCGGCGATCCTGCATCCGGCGATGCTCGCCTATCTCGACCAGCCGAAATCGGTCGGCCCCCATTCGCCGGTCGGGCGGAAGCGGGGGCGGGGGCTGAACGAGAACCTCGCCCGCGAGCTGATCGAGCTTCACACGCTCGGCGCCGATGGCGGCTATACGCAGGACGACGTCCGGGCGGCGGCCTATGTGCTGTCCGGGCTGGATCACGACGGCGGCGCGTTCGAGACGACCTATCGCAAGGCATGGGCGGAGCCCGGCGTCCACCGCGTTCTCGGCCGCGACTATGGCGGGCCGAAGCGAAGCCTCGGCGACGTCGAGGCGCTGCTGGCCGATCTCGCCGCGCACGAAACGACGCGCCGGCACGTCTGCCGCAAGCTGGTGGTGCATTTCATCGCCGACGAGCCGCCGGCCGAGGTGGTCGAGGCGATGGTAACGGCGTGGTCGCGCACCGACGGCGACTTGCTCGCGGTCTACCGCGCGATGCTGGAACATCCGCGCAGCTGGGACGAGGACGGGCGGAAGGCCCGCCAGCCCTTCGACTTCGTGGTGGCCGGCCTGCGCGCGCTGGACGTGCCGGCGGAAGCGCTGGAGCCGATCGCCGTGACGTCGAGGCGGGCCGGGCAGGCGGCGATGGCGACGCCGCAGGACGGGGCGGCTGAAATGTCGATGATGGCGACGGATGAAGCGGGAACGGGGGACGCGGTCGTGGAGATGGCGAGCGGCGACGACGGGGCGACGGCCACGGTCCTGGCCAGGCCGACCGCCGACGGGCGGGTGCCGATCCGTGCCAACCCGCTATCCGTGGGCGCGCTGCAGCGGCTCGGCCAGCCGCTCTGGCGTCCGCCGAGCCCGGCCGGCTGGGACGAGGAACTGTCCGCCTGGATCACGGCGGCGCAGCTGACGCAGCGGATCGACTGGGCGCGCGACCTCGTGGCGCGGTTCGGCGGCGACCGCGATCCGCGCCGCTTCGTGGAGGCGGCGCTGGGCGACATCGCCCGCGACGATACCATCCAGGTCGTGTCGCAGGCGCCGAGCCGGGAGGCGGGACTGGTGCTGGCGCTGGCCTCGCCGGAGTTCAACAGGCGCTAGGGTTCATCGCAGAGCCCGGCGCGACAGGAATCGAGAAGGGCATGGACGTCCGCGGGCAGATGTGAGCTGCTGCCGGGCGCGGTGCCGAGGAGACCGAGCGATGACGAACGAAATCAGCCGGCGCACCCTGCTCGGCGCAGCCTGCTGCCTGGCCGCCTCGCCGGTGGTGACGCCGGTGAGCTTCGCCGCGGTTCCCGGCGACAACCGGCTGGTGACGATCGTGCTGCGCGGTGCGATGGACGGGCTTGCGCTGGTGCAGCCCTATGGCGATCCGGCGCTGCCGGTTCTGCGGCCCAAGCTCGCGCTGACGCCGGAGCGGGGCCTGCTCGACCTCGACGGCTTTTTCGGCCTGCATCCATTGGCCGAGGCGCTGATGCCGCTGTGGCGGTCGCGCGAACTCGGCTTCGTGCATGCGACCTCGACGCCCTACCGCTCCGGCCGCAGCCATTTCGACGGGCAGGACATGCTCGAAAGCGGCGGTGCGGCCCTGAACGACGAGCGCACCGGCTGGCTCAACCGCGCCATCGCCAGCATTCCCCGCAGCGCCGAGCGCCGGGCGATCGACGTGACCACGACGTCCGAACTCATCCTGTCCGGCCCCAATCCGGTCGACGTCTGGTCGACCCGCGCCGACCTCGACATGGCCGAGGACGAGCAGATGGCGTTCGTGCGGCTTTATCGCAATGATCCCGTCTTCGCCGCGGCGATGGGCGACGCTATGGACACGGACCTGTTCTCCGACCGCATCTACGGGGACGAGCGGCGGAACGCGGGCGTCGTCGCGGTCGCCAGGCTCGCTGCCGGCATGCTGTCCGGCGAGCACCGCATCGCGAGCTTCACCATCAACGGCTGGGACACCCATGTCGGCCAGGAGCGGACCTTCAAGCGGCCGGTCACCGATCTCTGCACCGCGATCCTGACGCTGAAGGCGAACCTGTCGCCGCAGGTCTGGCGGAAGACGGCAATCCTGGCGATCACCGAATTCGGCCGCACCGCGCGGGAGAACGGCTCCGGCGGAACCGACCACGGCACCGGCGGCCTGGCGATCATCGCCGGCGGCGCGGTGGCGGGCGGCAGGGTCTACGGGACATGGCCGGGGCTCGCCGAAACGGCGCTGCTGGACGACCGGGACCTGACGCCGACCACCGACCTGCGCCAGCTGGCCGCCGCCATGCTCTACCGGCAGTTCGACGTCCCGGCCCGCGCCATCGACAATGCGATCTTCCCGGGTTTGTCGTTCGACCGCAGCGCCGCCTACCTGCGCGGCTGAGCCCTTACCGGCATCAGTCGATGATGTCGAAGGCCCGGAAGATCCAGCTTACCTGGTAGAGCAGGCCAAGGGAGACGAAGGCTGCGTGGAACCGCCTGTTGGCGGTGAGCGCCGCAATGCCGCAGAGGACGATGTAGACGACGTTGCGCACCGGATATTCGTAGCCGAAGGATTCGAAATAGCTTCGCCCCTTGATGGCCGTATCGACGAGATCGACCGCGTAAGAGAGCGCAAGGAAGCCGAAGAACCAGCCCTTGCGCGACATGAAATAGTCCTCGTAGCCGCCATAGTCCTCCATCGACAGCGGAAAGAGCAGCACGCAGAGGAAGAAGAACAGGCAGGCGTATCCGATCAGGAACAGGAAGACGCCGAAGTCGAAGATGGTCAGCGCCTGCAGCCGGAATTCCCACCACCAGAAATGCAGCAGGAAGAGCAGCATCGACAGCACCCAGCCGAGATGGACCCAGTAGACGCGCGTCTTGCCGGGATGCTGGACGAAGGTGGCGAGCCCGGTGAGAAGCCGGGCCAGCGACAGGCTGACCACCATGCCGATGACGACCCGCACATGGGTGAAGAGGGCCGGATCGGCTGTCGCGTGCTCCATCGGAATTTTCCCGCTCGTGGCGGACCGCAGGGATCCGCCGGCTCATCCTCGTGACCGATTCGGCCGGTTCAGGCGGGCGCAGAATGTCAGGTGAAGGCCGGCAGGTCCATGTCGGGGCGGGTCACTCGGCCGGTACGGCCGCCGGATTGCCGTCGCGATCGAGGGCGACCATGACGAAGGTCGCGCCGGTAACCTTGTCGAGGCGCCCTGTCAGGTAGCGGCGCGCCCAGGCTTCGACCAGCAGGGTGATCGAGGTGCGGCCGACGGCGACGATCTCGGTATAGACGTTGATGGTATCGCCGATCTTGACCGGCAGTTCGAACGCCATCTCGCGAACCGCGCGGGTGACGACGCGGCCATGCGCCCGTTCGGCGGCGCGAATGCCGGCCGCGAGGTCCATCTGCGACATGACCCAGCCGCCGAAGATGTCGCCGGCGGCATTGGCGTCGGCGGGCATCGCCAGTGTTCTGAGCGTCAGCTGCCCGGGGGGTGAAGCGTTCTCGGTCATGAATCGATTACTCCGTGTTCGCTATCGATTTAGACCAAAGGCGCTCCGAGAAACAGGGCACACTGCCACCTTGCGTGTCTTGCGCTCCGGCGGCGGACGGGCAAAGCCCGGGGAATTTGGTACATCGTAATTTAGTCGAATTTAACTTGTCGCGACAAAGATCGGCGCCTGGGCCGGCAAAGTCATCTGCCGGATTAAGGGGATCATTGTGAACAAGCTGAAGATATCCGCCAGACTGTATCTGCTCGTGGGACTGGCGCTTGCCGTCTTTTCGGCGGTTTCCGTCTATGCGCTGTTTCATTATCAGGACGCGATGGTCGTCGAGCGCAAGTCGAAGCTGCGCGCGATGGACCAGAACATGGTGAAGCTGTTCGAGTTCTATCACGGCCAGGAGGCGTCGGGGGCGCTTTCGCGGGAGGAGGCGCAGGCGCGCGCCAAGGATGCCGTCCGGGCGCTGCGCTACGAGGATAGCGGCTATTTCTGGATCAACGATCTCGACGCGAACATCGTCATGCATCCGATCAAGCCGGAGCTCGACAACACCGACCAGTCGGGGATGAAGGATCCGACCGGCAAGTTCATCTTCCGCGAGTTCGCCGACGTGGCGAAGGCCAGGGGCGAGGGCTTCGTCGACTATTACTGGCCGAAGCCCGGCGCGGAGGAGCCGGTGCTGAAATATTCGCATGTCGCGGGCTTCGCGCCCTGGGGCTGGGTGGTCGGCACGGGAGTCTATGCGGACGACCTCTCGGCCATGTTCCGGCGCAACGCGGTCTCCATGGCCGGCTGGCTGGCGCTCGGCGCGCTGGCGATCGTGCTGGTCGCCTTCGCCATTGTCCGCAGCGTGGTCGGCCCGATCGGCCGGCTGAAGACCGCCATGCAGGCGATCGCGCAGGAGGACGTCTCCGGAGACGTGCCCGGCACGGACCGGCCCGACGAGGTCGGCGACATGGCCCGGGTCGTGTCGGTGCTGCGCGACAGCGTGCGCGAACGCGCCGAGATGCGCACCCGCGAAGGCGAGCAGCAACGGCGCACCGATGCCGAGCGCAGCGAGGGCGAACGCCGACAGCGCGCGATCAGCCAGTCGCAGGTCGAGGCGATGGACACGGTCGGCACGGCGCTCGAGCGGCTCGCCCGCGGCGATCTCTCCGCCCGGATCGATGCGATCGCCCCGGAATATGCCAAGCTGCGCGAGGACTTCAACCAGGCGGCGCAGGCGCTGAACGGCGTCATCGGCGCGATCGCCCGTTCGACCGACGTGGTGCACGGCAATGCCGGCGGCATCGCCGCAGCCGCCAACGACCTGTCGCAGCGCACCGAGCAGCAGGCGGCCTCGCTGGAGGAAACGGCTGCGGCGCTGGACGAGATCACCGCCGCCGTCCGCAGCGCCTCGGACCGCGCGGCCGAGGCGAGCCGCATGGTCGGGCAGACCAAGGACAGCGCCGGCCGCTCCGGCGCCATCGTGCGCGACGCCGTCGCCGCGATGGGGCGGATCGAGGACGCCTCCAACCGCATCGGCCAGATCATCGGGGTGATCGACGAGATCGCCTTCCAGACCAACCTGTTGGCACTGAACGCCGGCGTCGAGGCGGCCCGCGCCGGCGAGGCGGGCCGGGGCTTTGCCGTGGTGGCGCAGGAGGTGCGCGAACTGGCGCAGCGCTCGGCCAATGCCGCCAAGGAGATCAAGGGCCTGATCGGCAATTCGGCGACGGAGGTCGGCAACGGCGTGGCGCTGGTGCGCTCCACCGGCGAGGCGCTGGCCGAGATCGAGCAACTGGTTCACCAGGTCAACGACCAGGTGCAACTGATCGCCACCGCCGCCCGCGAGCAGTCGACCGGACTGGCCGAGGTCAACACCGCCGTCAACCAGATGGACCAGATGACCCAACAGAACGCCGCGATGGTCGAGGAGACGAGCGCGGCCGGGCAGACGCTGTCGCAGGAGAGCGAGGAACTGCGGACGCTGCTGCAGCGCTTCCGCCTCGACGCGCCCTCGGCAACCGCCCGCGCCCGCGCCGCCTGAGGCAGGCGCGACATGGCCGCAAACCCGATCGACCCCGGCGTCACCCGCCGGGGCCGCTTCGTCTTTCCGGCCGGGTTGATAGGGCGACGCACGCGATCGCGTGGATCGGCCGGAAACGCTTCGTTTACCCTGCGGGCCTAAAATTTCCTTGTTTTGCAGGGCGCTGGCCCGGCGCGGGCGCTGCCGCCCGGATTCGTCCCGAATGCGGACACGTCGCGGCGGCAGCATGCCGGGACCTGGAGGCTTGCGGATCGGTCGCGCGGGCACGGGCGGAACGGGAATTGTCATGAGTATCACGTCTGCTTTCTCACCGGCGCGACCGGCCGCCATCCTTGCGGCTCTCTTCCTTGCCGCCTGCTCGGCCGACCTGACGCCGCCGGCAAGCGTCGACGGCGAAAGCACGGTCAGCGCCATCAGGCCGGCGGGCGCGCAGCGGATGCGCTCCGCAGGCGGCGATGGCGGCGCGTCGGCAGCCTATCCGGCAGGCGGAGCGCCGGTCAGCGCTGCCGGAGGCGGGGCCGACACCTTCGGCGGGCTCGAACCGGTCGACCAGGCGATGCCGGCGGAGCCGGGCCGGCAGCCCGGCAGCCTGCCCAGAATCGACAGTGACGAGGCGATGGGGGTTTCCGGCGGCACGCAGGTGGCCTCGACCGGGGGCGTGCTGCAGATCCCGCAGGACGGGGTCAACATGGATGCGGGCCTCGGCGTCGGCCAGGACGGGGCGATACAGGGGCTCGCGGAGGCGCAGGCCGGGGAGATCGCCGAGGGCAATGCCACGCAGGTGGTCGTCGACGGCATCGGCTCGGACGATCCGCGGCAGCTGGGCCAGCCGCAAATGTCCGAACCGATGCCGATGCCGGAAACGGAGGCGGAGATGACCGCTCCTGCGGCCCGCTCAGGCGCCCGCCGTGCAGAGGAGGAGCAGAAGGTCGCCTTCATCCCGCGCTTCGACAACCCGATGTCGGTGCCCGAGAGCCGGGGCGGCATGCCGGCTTCGGAGAAGGCCTGCCGCCAGCGGCTGCAACGTCTCGGCGTGAAGTTCCGCGACGTGCCGGCGATCGGCAAGGGCCGATCCTGCGGCATCGCCTATCCGATCGAGCTGCAGGGCCTGTCCGGCGGCATCCAGATCCGGCCGGCCGCGCAGGTGAACTGCCAGATCAGCGAGGCCTTTGCGAAGTGGGTGAAGAACGAGCTCGCCCCGGCAGCAAGACTGCGCTACGTCTCGGGCGTCAAGTCGATCCACCAGATGTCGTCCTATTCCTGCCGCACGATGAATTCGCAGCGGGGTGCTTCCATGTCCGAGCACGCCAAGGGCAACGCCATCGACGTCGGCAAGATCGTGCTGAACAACGGCAAGGAGATCCTGATCCGCAAGAAGGGCTTCTTCGCCTTCCGCGAGAAGGGACTGCTGAAGGCGGTGCGCAGCGACAGCTGCAAGTATTTCACCACCGTGCTCGGCCCCGGCAGCGACCGCTTCCACAAGGATCATTTCCACTTCGACCTGCGCACGCGCAAGTCCGGCTACCGGCACTGCAGCCTGTAGAGCCGCGCAAAAAAAAGGACCGGCTCGAAAGCCGGCCAAGATACGCGTCAAAGAGGTGCGTCGCCACGCCAACTCGATACAAGGCCCGGCGGGAGGGGGTCCCGGAGGGCGGCGCATTCCTGCGGACGGGTACATCCGTCCGTTCGGCCCGGCAGGGGGCTGCCGGGCGAGGCGCAGTCGCAATCATTGCGAGCCGAAAGCGCCCGGGCGACGCGGCGGCGGCTTCCTGCCTCGAAAGCCAGAGTGATTGAAAACGATCACGGTTTCATGACACTTAGGCGGCAGGCGACTCGATTTCCGCACGGGTCCGACAGCAATCAGGAGTAGCCGCATGCCGCCAGTCGCCGACCTTCTCCTGTTCGCGGCGGCGATTGCGGCCGCCGGCGTGGTGTCCGGACTGCTCGCCGGCATCTTCGGCATCGGCGGCGGCGCCATCCTCGTGCCGGTGTTCTACCAGGTGTTCGGCTATCTCGACGTGCCCGAGGCGGTGCGCATGCACCTCTCCGTCGGCACCTCCATCGCCATCATCGTGCCGACCTCGCTGCGCTCGTTCACCGCGCACCGCAAGCGCGGCGCCGTCGACATGGACCTGCTGAAGGGCTGGATCGTGGCGCTGCCGCTGGGCGCCATCCTCGCCGCGGTCATCGCCGCCTATATCTCCTCGGAGGGACTGCGGCTGATCTTCGTCGCCATCGCCATCCTGTTCGCGCTGCGCATGCTGTTCGACCAGCCGCACTGGCGTCTCGGCACGGAGTTGCCGCAGAACCCCTGGCGGTGGATCGCCGGCGTCGTCATCGGCACGCTGTCGGGCCTGATGGGCATCGGCGGCGGCGTCCTGAACAACACCTACATGACGCTCTACGGCCGGCCGATCCACCAGGCGGTGGCGACGTCGTCGGGCGTCGGCGTGCTGATCTCGATCCCCGGCATCTTCGGCTATATCTGGGCTGGCTGGGGTGCGCCGGGCCTGCCGCCGTTCTCGACCGGCTTCATCAACTGGGTCGCCGTGGCGCTGATCATCCCGATCGCACTGGTGGTCACGCCCTACGGCGTCCGGATCGCGCATGCGCTGAGCAAGCGCCACCTGGAGATCGCCTTCGGACTGTTCCTGCTCTTCGTCGGCGCCCGCTTTCTCTACAGCATCTACGGTTGAGAGAATGTTTTTTCGCGTGCGGGGATGAAAACGTCACACGCATACCCCATATTCCGCCCGCGTCCCCCTTGAGAGCCTGAGAGGGAGCGATGCAGGTCCGGCGTCCGCCGGCAGTCCCTCCGCTTCCAATCATGACGGTCCTCCATGGCGCCCATCGTTCGCATCGAAAACCTGACCAAAAGCTATGCCAGCGGTTTCCAGGCGCTCAAGGGCGTCAGCCTCGACATCGAGGAAGGCGAGATCCTGGCGCTGCTCGGCCCGAACGGCGCCGGCAAGACGACGATGATCTCGATCGTCTGCGGCATCGTCACGCCGTCGGGCGGGCGGGTGACGGTGGCCGGCCACGACGTGGTCAAGGATTTCCGCCGCACCCGCGAGATCATCGGGCTCGTGCCGCAGGAACTGACGCTCGACGCCTTCGAGACGGTGTTCAATACCGTCGCGTTCTCGCGCGGACTGCACGGCAGGAAGCCGGATCCGGCGCTGATCGAGAAGATCCTGCGCGAGCTATCGCTGTGGGACAAGAAGGACACGATGCTGCGCCAGCTCTCCGGCGGCATGCGCCGGCGCGTGCTGATCGCCAAGGCGCTGTCCTACGAGCCGAAAGTGCTGTTCCTCGACGAGCCGACGGCCGGCGTCGACGTGACGCTGCGCAAGGAGATGTGGCAGCTCGTCGAGCGGCTGCGCGCCACCGGCGTCACCATCATCCTGACGACGCACTACATCGAGGAGGCCGAGGAGATCGCCGACCGCATCGGCGTGATCAATAAGGGCGAGATCCTGCTCGTGGAAGACAAGGCGGCGCTGATGCAGAAGCTCGGCCGCAAGCAGCTGACGGTCGAGCTGGCCGAGCCGCTGGAGGCCGTGCCCGAAGGGCTCGCCGCATTCCGGCTGCGGCTGGGCGAGGGCGGCCAGTCGCTCGTCTACGAATACGATACGGCGGGGGAGCGGACGGGCATCACCGCGCTCCTGGCCGCCATGGCGGAGCAGGGGCTGCGCCTCAAGGACGTCTCGACCGAACAGAGTTCGCTCGAGGACATCTTCGTCGAACTGGTCGGAGACGCGAAATGAATTTCGAGGCCATCAAGTCGATCTACGCCTTCGAGATGGCGCGCACGCGCCGCACGCTGATGCAGAGCGTTGTCTCGCCGGTCGTCTCCACCTCGCTCTATTTCATCGTCTTCGGCGCGGCGATCGGTTCGCGCGTGCAGGAGATCGAGGGCGTGCCTTACGGCGCCTTCATCGCGCCCGGGCTGATCATGCTGACGCTGCTGAACCAGTGCATCGGCAACGGCTCGTTCGGCATCTATTTTCCAAAATTCACCGGCACGATCTACGAGATCCTGTCGGCGCCGATCTCGACGGCGGAGATCGTCATCGGCTATGTCGGCGCGGCCGCGACCAAGGGGCTGATCATCGGCACCATCATCCTGGCGACCGCTTCGCTCTTCGTCGACATCACCATCGCCCATCCGCTGCTGATGGTGGTCTTCTTCGTGCTGACCGCGGTCAGCTTCTCCCTGTTCGGCTTCATGATCGGCATCTGGGCGAAGGACTTCGAGCAGTTGAACATCATCCCGATGCTGGTGATCCCGCCGCTGGTCTTCCTCGGCGGCAGCTTCTACTCGATCGACATGCTGCCGCCGTTCTGGCAGACCGTCAGCCACTTCAACCCGGTCCTCTATCTCGTCTCCGGTTTCCGCTGGAGCTTCTTCGAGATCGCCGACGTCAATCCCTGGATCAGCCTGGCGATCGTCGTGGCCTTCCTGGGGGCATGCCTTGCCGTCACGGCATGGATCTTCCGGACCGGATACAAGCTGAAGAACTGAGCGGCCGGTCCTTTCGCTTTCCACCTTCGATTGATCTGGCATTTGCCCGCATTGCGGGCAAATTCCTGCGTGTAGTTGCAATCTGCAATTTAAAAGATATACGGCTATGCTAAAAAGCGACTCTTATCAGTAGGATAGGTGCGGTATCCGCTTTCGGCTTAATCGATTTTCAACCTTCGATATCTATGCAGGTGGGCGTCAGCGATACCCGCAAAGGTAACATGATTGTTGCCTTACATATCCTCTGTCCATTTCTCCCAAATTTTCTGGAGTGCAGCAATGACGTTGCTTTCGTTTGGCCGCGGCGCCGATGCGCGGGCTATCCTGAGCGCGATGGACCGGTCACAGGCCATCATCGAATTCGACATGAACGGCAAGATCCTCTCCGCCAACGAGAACTTCTGCAAGGCGATGGGCTACGAACTCGCCGAGATCCTCGGCCGGCAGCACCATATCTTCGTCGACGCGGAATTCGCCGCGAGCGCGGAATATCGCGCATTCTGGGAGCGGCTGGGACGCGGCGAGTTCGATCGCCAGCAGTATCGCCGGCTTGGAAAGGGCGGGCGCGAGGTCTGGATCGAGGCCTCCTATAATCCGGTCCTGCGCGGCGGCAAGCCCTACAAGGTGGTGAAGTTCGCAACCGACATCACCGAGATGAAGCTGAAGAACGCTGAGGGCGAGGGCAAGCTGGAGGCGATCTCGCGCGTCCAGGCGACCATCGAATTCACCCCGGACGGACGGATCCTGACCGCCAACGAGAACTTTCTCACCACCCTCGGATACCGGCTGGACGAGATTGCCGATCGCCACCATTCGATGTTCTGCGATTCCGGCTACGTCGCAAGCCCGGACTATTCGGCGTTCTGGCAAAAGCTTGCAGCCGGCGAGTTCGTCGCCGACGAGTTCATGCGGATCGGCAAGGGTGGTCGGCAGGTCCACATCCAGGCCTCCTACAATCCGATCTTCGACATGAACGGCGGGGTGTTCAAGGTCGTCAAGTTTGCCACCGACGTGACCGAGCGCGTTCGCGCGGTCAACGAACTGGCCGGTGGCCTGCACGAACTGGCGGAGGGCAACCTTGCCCGGACGCTGGAGCGGCCGTTCATTCCGACGCTCGACAAGCTGAGGGCGGATTTCAACGTCTCGGTCGGCAGGCTGCGCAGCGCCATCCAGACGATCGCCGGAAACGCCGAAGCCATCGCCTCCGGCTCGCAGGAGATCCGCACGGCCTCCGAAGGCCTCTCCCGCGAACTCGAGCAGCAGGCGGCCTCGGTGGAGGAGACGGCGTCCGCTGTCAACCAGATCACGGTGACGGTGAAGGAGACGTCGATCCGCGCCAACGAGGCCGGCTCGCTGGTCGCTGATGCGAAGGCGAGTGCCGACCAGTCGGGCGACGTCGTCCGCCGCACGGTCGAGGCGATGTCGAAGATCGAGGCGTCGTCGGCGCAGATCGCCGGTATCATCGGCGTCATCGACGTGATCGCCTTCCAGACGAACCTGCTGGCGCTGAACGCCGGGGTCGAGGCGGCGCGCGCCGGCGACGCGGGCAAGGGCTTCGCGGTCGTGGCGCAGGAGGTTCGCGAGCTCGCCCAGCGCGCGGCCACCTCGGCCAAAGAGATCAAGGACCTGATCGGCATCTCCGAGCAGCATGTCCGCGACGGCGTCGGTCTCGTCGGTCAGGCGGGCGAGGCGCTGGCGAAGATCGCAGATCAGGTGACGCGCGTGCACGAGAATGTCGGCGCCATCGTCCAGGCGAGCCGCGAGCAGTCCCTCAGCCTCGCGCAGGTCAACGAGGCGGTGACGGTCATCGACCAGGGGACCCAGCGCAACGCCGCGATGGTCGAGGAGTCGGCGACCGCGAGCAAGGGGCTGGCGGACGAGGCCGAAGCGCTGTTCCGGCTGGTCAGCGAGTTCCGGACCGAGACGCAGCCGGCCGCACAGGCCCCGGTGCCGCAGCGCAAGGTGGCCTGACGGCAGGGCTGGCAATAAGCGGAACCGTCGCGGCGGGGGCATGGACAATGGCCGCCGGGGCCATCGCAGGTTGACCACCAACCCTCCCCACAAGGGGAGGGCTCAACCTGGCCGCACCGCCGAGGCTTCCTTCGAGCCGTCGCGTGGGGCAAGTCTTCTTCCCCTTTGTGGGGGAGATGGCCGGAAGGCCGGAGGGGGATCTGCCACAAGCAATCGCCCCGACATTGCGGGGCACTTCTAGTCGCGCAGGCGCAGTTCGTCGCCGCGGATCTCGATCGAGCCGAGCGTGCCGAGGAAGCTCATGCCGAGCAGGCTCTGCTCGAGCCTTCCGGTGCCGGCGACCATGGCGCGGACGTTTCGCCGTTCGATCGGGCCGATCGCCAGGCTGTCGAGCCGGATGGGCGCGGCGAGCGCGGTGCCGTTGGCGGTCGAGACCATCTGGTTGAAATCGAGCGTCTCGGGCTGCAGGCCGAGGCGTTCCGCGTCGGCATAGGACAGCACCACGGCGCTGGCCCCGGTGTCGACCAGCATGGGGACCGTGCCGCCGTTGATCTGGACATTCGCCTGGAAGTGGCCGTGATCCATCTTGTGCAGGACCAGGATCTGCTCGCCGGCCGCATCCGTCACCATCACCGCGCGTCCGGGGACGAGGCCGGCGGTCATGCGGCCTGCCACGCTCTGCAGGTCGTCGCGGTAGACGTAGCCGGCGACGAAGACGAGCATGATCAGCAGCCAGAGGGCGGCGTTGCGCAGCGTCTCGCTGATCCGCCCGCGGGTGACCAGAAAGCCGGTCGCAAGCAGGGCGGCGATGGCCGAGAGCTGGACGATCTGGGCGAAATCGTCGTTGCCGAGGCCGAAGGTGCGTCCGCTCTGATGGTTCCACAGAAGCATTGCCAGGCCGAAGCCGAGGATGCCGAGGATGATCCAGAATCTCATGCTTCGCCGCGCTCCCGTGCCATCCGCGCCCGGCGGGTTTCCCGCCGCGGCCTGCGCTCGACCATGGCAAGCCGCTCCGGCAGCGCCGCCATCAGCGCCCGCCGCTGCTCGGGGGTGTACTGCGTCCAGGCGCCGATCTCCTCGCGCGTGCGGCCGCAGCCGTAGCAGTAGCCGGTGGCGTCGTCGATCGAACAGACGAGAATGCAGGGCGATTCCATCGGGTCTCCGGGGTCGTGTCGAAAACTATATCGTAGGCTCACAGCGCCAGCGCAAGGGCGCCGAGGGCCGCGATTTCGGCCATCTGCTGGCTGGCGCCGATCGTGTCGCCGGTATGTCCGCCGATCTTGTCGCGCACGACATCGGTGAAGGCGAAGACGGCGGCGCAGACGGCGAGCGCCATGGAGGCGATGGCGAGCAACGGCGCACCGGGCAGCAGGAACAGCAGCGCGAGCACCGCGCCGGAGGCGAGCGCCACCTGCACGGAGGCGGTCTCCGGCTCGCCGGCCGCGGCGGCGACCCCGTCGCGCCTTGCCGGCGGAAGCGCGTTCCAGTGCCAAACCATCGCCGCCCGGCTGGTGGCGGCGACCGCCATCAGCGCGAGCGCGGCCGTGAGCGGGGACAGCGCCGGCATCATCGCCGCAAGGGCTGCGCCGCGCAGGCCGAAGGAGAGCACCAGGGCGACGACGCCGTAGGATCCGACGCGGCTGTCCTTCATGATCGCAAGCGCGCTCTCCCTGTCGCGCCCGCCGCCGAGGCCATCGGCCGCATCGGAAAGGCCGTCCTCGTGCAGCGCCCCGGTGAGAAGCGTCTGTGCCGCGAGCACCAGGAAGGCGCAGAAGAGGGGGGCGGCGTCCAGCATCCGCAGCAGGCCCAGAAGGACGGCCGCGGGCAGGACGATCAGCACGCCGGCCACCGGAAAGGCGCGGACGGTGGTCGACAGGCGGCCGTCATGGCCGGCGAAGTGCCGTTGCGGCACGCGGATGCGCGACAGGAAGGCCACGGACCGGGCCACGTCGTCGATATAGTCGCGGATATCCACCTGCGTTCTCCTGCCGCATTGTGCCGGCGCGTCCGGCGGCCATGGTGGGCGCCGGTGGCGGCAGGTACATCCTACCGATTCTCCACCGGAACGGCATGCCGAAACGGCGACAGGCACCGGCGCAAATACGGTTGTCCGATTCGCTCCCGATCTCTAATAGGAGGCAACCGATCCAACTTTGGAAGCAGAATACGAGGACGTTCCCACCATGAGTGCCAGCGGTTTGCCCTTCGATGACTTTCGTGAATTGCTGCGCAATCTGCCCGGCCCGGATTCGGCCGCCCTGGTGGCGGCGCGCGAGCGCGACGGGCAACTGACCAAGCCGCCCGGCGCGCTCGGCCGGCTGGAGGAAATCGCCTTCTGGCTGGCGGCCTGGACCGGGCGGCCGCCCGCCGTCACCCGACCGCTCGTGGCGATCTTCGCCGGCAATCACGGCGTGACCCGGCAGGGCGTGACGCCGTTTCCGCCGTCGGTGACGGCGCAGATGGTGGAGAACTTCGCCGCCGGCGGCGCCGCCATCAACCAGATCTGCGTCACCCACGACCTCGGCCTGAAGGTATTCGACCTGGCGCTGGACTATCCGACCGGCGATATCACCGAGGAGGCGGCGTTGTCCGAGCGCGACTGTGCGGCCACCATGGCCTTCGGCATGGAGGCGGTGGCCGGCGGCACGGATCTGTTGTGCATCGGCGAAATGGGGATCGGCAACACGACGATCGCCGCGGCGATCAACCTCGCGCTCTATGGCGGCACCGCCGCCGACTGGGTGGGACCGGGCACCGGATCCGAAGGCGAGGTGCTGGCCCGCAAGATCGCCGCCGTCGAGAAGGCCGTCGCCCTGCACCGGGACCATCTGTCCGATCCGCTCGAGGTGCTCCGCCGCCTCGGCGGCCGGGAGATCGCCGCCATGGCGGGCGCGATCCTCGCAGCGCGGATGCAGAAGGTGCCGGTGATCCTCGACGGCTACGTCGCCACCTGCGCCGGCGCCGTGCTCAGGGCTGCCAACCCGTCCGCACTCGACCATTGCCTGATCGGCCACGTCTCGGCCGAGCCGGGCCACATGCGGGCGATCGAGAAGCTCGGCAAGACCCCGCTGCTGGCGCTCGGCATGCGGCTCGGCGAGGGGACGGGGGCAGCGCTCGCCGCCGGCATCGTCAAGGCGGCGGCCGCCTGCCACGGCGGCATGGCGACCTTCGTTCAGGCGGGTGTCAGCAACAGGCAGTAGTGACGGGCTGTCCGATGCAATCCCGATCAGGCGGGCGGCTGAGGATAGCGGGCCGCAGGCCCGGCGCGACGACGGCCCCTGCGCGGCGCGCCTGCGGCCTTCATTCTGCCACCGGGGCCGCCTAAAGCGCGTCGCGATCCGTCGGCCAGGCAACAGCACGGCAATGCAATGTTTGCACTTTGCAGGCATGATGTGAACACTATGTGAAGGCGAGGGCGCGCGCCGAGCCGCCCGCGAGAGAAAACGATGACCATGGCCGAAGGCAGGATCGACACGAGCCCGGTGAAGAAGCAGGCGTTCAAGAAGCACAAGGGGCTGGCCCATCTCTTCGCCGCCGCGAGCTATTCGCTCGGCGGTGCGAAGCGGCTTCTGGGCGAGGCGGCCTTCCGCCACGAACTGCTTGCCTTCGCCGCCGTCATGGTCGGTTTCGTCGCGACCGGCGCCACCCTCTTCCAGTATGTGGCGATGAGCATCCTGTTCCTGCTGATGATGGCCTTCGAGGCCGTCAACACTGCGATCGAGGAGATCGTCGACCGGGTATCGCCGGAAATCTCCGAGATGGGCCGCAATGCCAAGGACCTCGGTTCTTTCGCCTGCTTCTGCCTGATCCTCGCCAATGCGGTCTATGCCGCCTATGTGGTGATCTTCTCGCACTTCCTCTGAGTGCTGCGCGGGAACGCCTCAGGCGAAGCTCTTGCGGCGCGGCGCCACCGTCTTGATCTGCGCCACCGGCGGCAGGCTCTGCAGCACGCGCTTGGCCGGCAGGATCGCGATCGCTTCCGTGCCCTCGCGCAGCTTTGACTTCAGGATGAACTCGCCATTGTGCTTGGCCAGGATCGCCTGGACGATCGGCAGGCCGAGGCCGGTTCCCTGTTCGGCGCTCTTGATCGCGATCGCGCCCTGGCCGAAGGCCGAAAGCACGATCGGAATCTCCTCTTCGGCGATGCCGGGGCCGTTGTCGCGGATCGCCAGATACTGTCCGCCGCCGGCCGTCCAGCCGACCTTGACGGTGATTTCACCGCCCTGCGGGGTGAACTTGACGGCATTGGAGAGCAGGTTGAGCACCACCTGGCGCATCGCCTTCTCGTCGGCCCAGACGTCGGGCATGTCGGTCTCGAACTGCTCGCTGATCGAGATGTTCTTGGCCCCGGCGCGCAGTTGCACCATGCCGATGCAGTCCTCGCAGATCTCCACCAGCCGGATGGCATCCTCGCTGAGGTCGTAGCGTCCCGCCTCGATGCGCGACAGGTCGAGGATCTCGTTGATCAGGTTCAGCAGGTGCTTGCCCGAATTGTGGATGTCGGCCGTGTATTCCTTGTAGACCGGATTGTTCAGCGGACCGAGCACCTCGGTACTCATAACCTCCGAGAAGCCGAGGATCGCGTTCAGCGGGGTCCTGAGCTCGTGCGACATCGAAGCGAGGAAGCGGGACTTGGCGAGATTGGCCTCCTCGGCCCGCCGGCGCGCCTCGTCCGACATCGATTTCGCCACTTCCAGCTCGGCAATCAGGTCGTCCTTCTCCGACTGGAAGGACAGGAGCTGGCGGCTGTTGTGGCGCATGCGCTTGGTGACGAAGGTGAGGAACACCAGCGCCACCGAGATGAAGGCTGTCATCCCGAGCACGATCGGGTCCGGCTTGCGCTGGGCGTTGTAGACGAGCGCGACGACCGTGGGCAGGAAGGCGTAGAGGACGGCGTTGCGCAGCATCAGCGCGCTCATCGACGTGACGCAGAGTGCGACGAGCAGCACGGTTCCCTTGAAGAAGTCGAAGCTGTTGCCGGCGCAGGTGCTGCAGTCCTGCAGGGCGAAGACGGCCCACCCGAAGCCCATCAGCACCTGCGCGGCGAGCAGGAGCCGGTGCCAGCGCCGCACTTCCTCGGGCGGCAGGCCCTTCAGGCGCACGTGCCTGGCCAGAAGGATGCTGATCGCGTGCAGGCTGAGCGCCAGCAGGCCCCAGGCGACGAAGGCGGCGTCGCGGGTCAAATAGAGGCCGAGCCCGGTGATGGCGAAGACCAGCACCGGCATCACCAGCGCGCCGTTCAGCACCGCCTCGATGTAGAGCAGCAGCATGTCGCGCTCGAAGGCGGGCGACGTCCCGGTTGCCGTCTGCAGCCGTTCGCGGGTCGCACGGACAGCCCGCGAAACAGCCTTGTTCCTGTGGCTGCGCGATCTGTCGACGATGATCTTGTCGTGCGTGGTACTGACGCCGGGACCCATGGCCTGTGCAACTGTTGCGATTAACTTCGCAAGTCTATTGTGGAATTCTTAAGAAGATGCTGCCGCCCATTAGCGATTTGCGAACCATTTCGACGCTAAGGCCAAATTGTTGCGCGGGCATCCGGGGGGAGGCGCGACGGGCTGGCACAGACGACAGCAAGACGTTGATTTCGTGCATGAGTTCCGATCCGATGCAGGATCGGGAGATGCAGACGGTGCGCCGGGGCGACAATCTCCGGCGGTATGGCATAACGCGGCATGAAGGCCGGTCCGGGCAGAAGCCCAAGGATGCATACGATGTTGGGCAGTGGTTTTGTCTATCGCAGGAAATGGGCCGACCTCGCCGTCACCGCGGCGATCCTGTCGCTGATGGCGCTGATCGCCCTGCGCCTTGACGATCGCCCGGCGACGGAGCTGTTCGCCGGCGCGGCACGGGCCGCCGACGGCGACACGCTGACGCTGGACGGCCGCCGGATCCGCCTTTCGGGCATGGATGCGCCGGAACTGACACAGGTGTGCCGGCGCGAGGAGGCCGAATGGTATTGCGGCGCTTCGGCGCGCTCGCACCTGGCCGAGATGCTCAGGCGCGGCGACATCGCCTGCAGCCTGATCGGCACCGACAAGTACAATCGCACGCTTGCCCGATGCCGGATCGGCGAGGAAGATGTGGGCGAGCGGATGGTGCGCGACGGCCTTGCCGTTTCCTATGGCGACTACGAGGAGGCCGAGAGCCTTGCGCGCCAGGAGCGCAAGGGGCTTTGGAGCAGCGTGTTCGACCGCCCGCAGGACTGGCGCCGGCAGCACGGCCGGCCGCAGGAGGAGCCGCATGTGCCGGTGGAGACCTATCTGGGCGCGTTCCTGCGCTTCCTCGGCCTTGGCTGACGGGAGCCCGCGATGACGGCGGCCCCGTCGGATGCCGGCGGGCCCGGCACTGCGAAGCCTTCTGCCGGCAAGCCGGATGCGGACGGTATCGAGGCGCTGCGGCGGTCGATCGCCGCCTGCCGCATCTGTCGCGACGCCCCTGAAGGCGGCGCCGCCTTCCGCCTGCCGCACGAGCCCCGGCCTGTCGTCGTCCTGTCGGACAGGGCCCGCATCCTGATCGCGGGACAGGCGCCGGGCCTGCGCGTGCACGAGACCGGCCTGCCGTTCAACGACGCTTCGGGCGATCGCCTGCGCGACTGGCTGCAGGTCTCAAGGGAAGAATTCTACGATCGCGACCGGTTCGCGATCGTGCCGATGGGCTTCTGTTTCCCCGGCTACGACGCCGCCGGCAGCGACCTGCCGCCGCGGCGGGAATGCGCGCCGCAGTGGCGCGCAGCCGTCATGGCGGCGATGCCGCAGGTCCGGCTCGTGCTGGCCGTCGGCCAATATGCGCAACGATGGCATCTGGGGCGGCTGCGCGCGCGATCGATGACCGAGACCGTGCTGTCCTGGCGCCGCTATCTCGACGGCGATCTCTTCCCGCCGATCCTGCCGCTGCCGCATCCGAGCTGGCGAAACAGCGCCTGGTTGAAGCGCAACGGCTGGTTCGAGGCCGAACTGCTGCCGGAGCTGCGAAAGCGGGTGAAAACCTTGACCGGCTGAAATATCGTTCTTTCTTTTGCCGCATGAGTGGTTCAAATAGAAAATTCGTTTCAATGAAGGGAGTATCCATGGACCGCCTCGACCGCAAGATCCTGCGCCTGCTGCAGGAAGATTCGACGCTCGCCGTTGCGGATCTTGCCAAGAAGGTCGGCCTGTCCACGACGCCCTGCTGGCGGCGGATCCAGAAGATGGAAGAGGACGGCGTCATCCGCCGCCGCGTCGCCCTGCTCGATCCCGTCAAGGTCAACACGAAGGTCACCGTCTTCGTGTCCGTCCGCACCAGCGCCCACTCGACGGAGTGGCTGAAACGGTTTTCCGAGGTCGTGGTCGAGTTTCCCGAGGTCGTGGAGTTCTATCGCATGAGCGGGGACGTCGACTATCTCCTGCGGGTGGTCGTTCCCGACATCGGCGCCTATGACGCCTTCTACAAGCGCCTGATCGCCCGCATCGAGATCCGGGACGTCTCCTCCAGCTTCGCCATGGAGCAGATCAAGTACACGACCGAGCTTCCGCTCGACTACATGATGGTGGACAACCAGAAGTCCGCCGAGGACTGAGGGGCCGCGCCGGACCGGACCGTGGGCGGCCGGGATTTCTGTCGTGCCGCGCTGCGGGGGAAGCATGCGGACTGAACAGGACGTGCTGCGCATCTCGATCCTGGCCACGCTCGTCGTAGCCGCGTTCGGCATCGTTTTCGGGCTCCTGTCCGGGTCGTTCTCCATTGTCTTCGATGGCGTCTATGCGCTTGCTGACGCCAGCATGACGGTGCTGGCGCTGTGGGTGTCCGCGCTGATCGTCAGGTCCGCCCAGGGCGCCTTGCCCGGCCGGTTCGCCCGTCGTTTCACCATGGGGTTCTGGCATCTCGAGCCGATCGTGCTCGGGCTGAACGGCGTGCTCCTGATCGCCGTCTCGGCCTACGCCTTCATCAATGCCGTATCGAGCATCCTGGACGGCGGGCGCGAGTTGGTGTTCGGATACGCCATAGCCTATGCCGTGGTCACCCTCGTCGCCTGCCTTGCGATGGCGGCACTTGGCTGGCGCGCAAACCGCGTCCTGAAGTCCGGTTTCGTCGCGCTCGACGTCAAGGCGTGGCTCATGTCCGGCGGGATCACCGCCGCACTGCTCGCAGCCTTCGTCCTTGGTCTCACGGTGGAGGGGACGCAGCACGGATGGATGGTGCCCTATGTCGATCCGGCCGTGCTGGCGCTCGTCTGCATCGTCATCATCCCGCTTCCGGTCGGCACGGTCCGGCAGGCATTGGCGGACATCCTGCTGATTGCGCCGTCCGACCTGCAGGAGCAGGTCGATCGCATTGCCCGGGACACCACGAGCAAATACGGCTTCCTCTCCTACCGGGCCTATGTCGCACGGGTTGGCCGGGCGCGGCAGATCGAGATCTATTTCATCGTTCCGCCGGGCCAGCCTGCTCGAAGCATCGAGGAATGGGACCGGATCCGCGACGAGATCGGTGACGAGATCGGCGGCGACGTCGACAATCGCTGGCTCACGATCGCCTTCACCGCCGATGCCGAATGGGCCGAGTGAGGCGGACAAGCGGGCGCGGCAGCGCGGATGCACTGCCGTAGCCTATAGCCAGGGGCGGCCTACTTGCGCTCGAGCCGCGCCAGCAGCGAAGACGTGTCCCAGCGGCTGCCGCCCATGTCCTGGACGTCGCCGTAGAACTGGTCGACGATGGCGGTGACGGGGAGGCGGGCGCCGTTGCGCTTGGCCTCGGCAAGAACGATGCCGAGGTCCTTGCGCATCCAGTCGACGGCGAAGCCGAAGTCGTACTTGCCCTCGTTCATCGTCTTGTGGCGGTTTTCCATCTGCCAGGACCCGGCCGCGCCCTTGGAGATGACGTCCACGACCTTCTCGATGTCTAGGCCGGCGCGCTTGCCGAAATGGAGGCCCTCGGCGAGGCCCTGGACGAGGCCGGCGATGCAGATCTGGTTGATCATCTTGGTCAACTGGCCGGCACCGGCCGGCCCCATCAGGCCGACCATGCGGGCATAGGCGTCGATGATCGGCCGGGCCTTGTCGAACGTCGCCTCGTCGCCGCCGCACATGACGGTCAGCACACCGTTCTCCGCGCCCGCCTGGCCGCCGGAGACGGGGGCGTCGATGAAGCTGCACCCCTTCTGCCGGGCCGCCGTGTCGAGTTCTCGGGCGACCTCGGCCGATGCGGTGGTGTTGTCGATCAGGATCGCGCCGGCCTTCATGCCCGCGAGCGCGCCGTCTTCGGCCGTCGTGACCGAGCGCAGGTCATCGTCGTTGCCGACGCAGACGAACACGAAATCGGCATCCCTTGCGGCCTCGGCCGGCGTCCGGGCGGCCTTGCCGCCGAACTGCTCGACCCATTTCTCGGCCTTGGCGAATGTGCGGTTGTAGACGGCGACCTCGTGCCCGCCCTTGACCCTGAGATGGCCTGCCATGGGATATCCCATGACGCCGAGCCCGATGAATGCGACATTTGCCATGCTGCGGATGCTCCTGTGATCGATGCATCCGGTTTAGCGGAAACGGCGAGGGGACGGAAGGGTGGTGCGGGAACTGCGCCCTGCGCGGCACGGCAGGGATAAGGATTCCGCCTACTGCTGGCCCGCGCCGGGCTCGCCATCGGCGCCGGACGGAGGGTCGGAGGCAGGATCCTGGGCCGGCGCAGCTGGCTGCCCACCTGGCTGTTGCGTGCCGGGCTCGGGGGCACCGCCGCCCGTTCCCCCCGTGCTCTGGCCGGCACCCCGGTGCTCGCCATCGGCGGCTGCGGCCCTTCCTGTCCGTGCTTCATCCAGCGCGATCGCGCCGGGGCCGAGGGAGCGTGAAATGTCGTTCCAGATCCGGCGCAGCCGGCGAACATGCAGGTCGTCGCCGATCCAGCGCATGACGTGCTCGATGCATTTCTTCGTCTGTTCCTGGCTGGTGCCGATGACCGTTCGGGCCCAGATACAGTACTCGTCGATGGAGGCCGGTGTTGCCTTGCCGTCCTGGATGACAATCGGGCGGCTGCTGCCGATCGCGGCGATCGCCCGCAGATTGTCGGTCGCGGCGAAGAGGATGCCGGCATAGATCGAATCGGCCTCGTCGGGCTCGCCGCTGGCGTCGATCGCCCTTTCGAGATCGAAGATGGTGCGGATGTTCAGTTCGCGCATCATCAGGAACTTCTCGATGCCCAGGATGTGGCAAAGCTGCGCCTGGGCCACCCAGTCGATACATTGGTAGATGCCGAACGGGGATTCGATGTGCAGCATGATCGGGTTCGCCGCGGCGAGGTTCTGCACGTCGTAGATGCCGCAGTCCTCCAGACGGAAGCGGGTCGGGAAGTCGATCCCGTCGATCACGTCCATCGGCGTGATGCGGGTCACCCGTTCGAACCGGTCGTCCTCCGTCTTGAACCAGGGCACCAGGTTCTTGGTCTTGGTGTAGACGAACTGCGTGGCCGAACGCGGCATCAGGCCGAGGATGGGGGCAAGGGCGATCCAGACCATCGAGATCCGTCCGTCATGCGTCGTCGCATCGATGCCGGTTTGCGGAGCGGTGAAAACCCCGAACGGATCCGGCAGTGCCGCGAAGGCGATCATCGCGAAGACGCTGGCTGCGACGATCTCGCAACCCTGCTTGAGGAAAGTGAAGGAACTCAGGTCGTAGACGGCGAGATTGCGCAGGAAGTTGCGGACGGCGCCGATGTAGGCGCCGGCAAATGCCAGCGCCCCGATGACGACGAGGTTGCCGAAACCGACCCGGCCCGGCGCGCCGGCAGCATCTGGACCCGCCGCCGCCTCGCCGGCAACAAGGGCCGCCGGCTGGGTGCAGCCGGCGAAATGGGTGCTGGAACAGGCGCAGGTGGCATCCCCGAAGCCGCAGCGAATGGCGGCCAGGAGGGCGTCGAAGCCGAGATAGACGACGATCATCAAGCCGATGGAGGACACGAAGAGACGTAGGTCCCGGCGCAGACCCTGCCTGCGGATACGGTTCAGGAGTTCGTTGAGCGGCATGCCTGTCGGCAGGGTCGCACTTGTCGCTTCCCATCCGCCGTCCAGATCGACGTCGGACAGATACTTGCTTCGGACGAATTCGAAGGAAGGATTGATCGACTTTTCGCCGGAATTGATCTGGCCGAACGTTCGTTCGAAGTCGAAAATCTGCCGCACCCGCCGCACGCGGATCTCCTGGCGTCCGAAGATGATCAGCGTCGGCGTCAGGATGGCGACGAGGAGCGCCCAGCCGTTGATGCGCTCCCACACATAGACGAGTGCGCCCAGCACATAGCCGTAGGTCGCGACGTCCACTGCATTCGTGACGGTTTCCATCCGCGCCAAGCCCCCCAGGCGATGCGGATGCACGATAGGCCGCTTTCGATGCGGGTTCCAGAAACCGTCAGCAATTATGGGTTGTCGTTACTCGCCGCGGTACCGCGCCACCACGAGCTGGCCGGCGATGGGCTCGCCCTCTTCCATCCGCACGGTGATGTCGCCGATTTCGAGGAGGTCGAAACCGGTCGCGTCCAGGCGGTCGCGGATGTAGCTTTCGGCATGGGCGAAGCGCTGGTGCGGGCCGACCACGAAGCCGCTTTCGGCAAAGGCTGCGGCCGGCAGCGTCTCCGACGAGAAGACGAACAGGCCGCCGGTCGAAAGGTTGTCGGCGGCGCCGAAGAAGAGCGGCTCGAGCGCGCCGACATAGGGAAGCACGTCGGTGGCGGTGATCAGGTCGAACGGCGCGTCGTCGTTGTCGTCGAGAAAGTCGACGGCCTCGGCGACGTAGAGCGTCTCGTAGAGGTCCTTCTCGTGGGCGACCTCGACCATGTTCTCCGACAGGTCGACGCCGGTCATGTCGTCCACCATGTCGCGGAGCGTCCCGCCGGTGAGGCCGGTGCCGCAGCCGAGGTCGAGCATGCGTGCGAACGGTCCGAACGCCAGCGTCTGCAGGCGCTGGCGGACGAGCACCGGAACGGCATAGCCGAGCTGCTCAACGAGCACGTCCTCGAAGACCTCGGCATGCTGGTCGAAGAGGGTCGCGACATAGGCGTCTGGCGCCTTCTCCGGCGTCTCGCCGCGTCCCATCGAGGCGAGCCGCACGGCCGCGCCGCCGTGGTCCTCCGGGTCGAGCGCCAGCACCTCGCGATAGGCCGCGGCGGCGGCATCGAACTGGCCGGTCTTCTCCAGGGCAAGGGCGCGGTTATAGGCTTCCGCGAGCGCGTCTTCGTCGATCTTCTTCATGGACGGTGTCATAGGGCCGGGCCGGGCGTTTGGCAATGTCGGCGGTGCGCGGGGCCGATGCCCGGCAAGTCATGAAATTGACATTTCACAAGTGGAACAAAGAGGAGCATCATTCCCTTCAACAGAAACTGTAAAAGGGAGGTTGCGATGTCCGGGGAGGTGACGGCGCTGCCGGCGCAGGGTCAAAGGGAGCCGCATCCATCGCCGGCGCCTCCGGTGACCTCGACGGAGGCCATCAACCTGATGGTCCACTACTACCGTGGCGAGATGGGGCGGATGGCGGGCTGGCGCGACCGCATCGACCGCACGACCAACTGGGCGATCACCGTCGTGGCGGCGCTTCTGTCGGTCTCGCTGTCGACACCCAATTCCCATCACGGCGTGCTGCTGTTCGCCATGCTGCTCGTCTCGCTGCTGCTTGTGATCGAGGCACGGCGCTACCGCTTCTTCGACGTCTATCGCGCCCGCGTCCGCCAGGTGGAGAAGAAGTATTTCGCCGAGTTCCTGCAGCCGCGCGGCGATCTGGCGCCGGACTGGGGGGCTGCGGTCGCAGCCAGCCTGCGCAAGCCGGAATTCCTCATCAGCTACCGCGACGCCGCCTGCCGCCGGCTGCGCCGCAACTATTCCTGGATGTATCTGATCCTGCTTCTGGCCTGGGCGCTGAAGATCTCCTCATCAAGCATGACGGGAACCGAGAGCAACGTGGATGTCGTGCTGTCGTTCGATCAGGTGCTGAAGAACGCCGCTTTCGGGCCGATCCCCGGCGCCATCGTGCTTTCGCTCGTGCTTTTCTTCTACGCCGTCATCCTGGCCGGTGTCCTGCACCGCGACCGGGCCGAGGGGGAGCGGGTGCGCGGCGAGGCGCATGTCTGAATGCCTTGGTTTCGCGCCGGCGCTCAGTGCAGGATGAATTCGCCCTTCAACGCCCGCCATTCGGTGGCCGAGATCAGCTGGCGATGAACGTAGCGCACCGAGTGCAGCGGCCCGTCCAGCGTCTCCTGCCAGAATGTCAGGAAATGGCGCATCTCGGGAAAGTCCGGCGCCAGGTCGTAGTGCTGCCAGATGTAGGTCTGCAGCAGCGAGGGGTGGTCCGGCATGCGGTAGAGGATCTGGGCCGTGGTCATGCCGTAGCCCTTCATCTGCATTTCCATGTCCGATGGCATCCAGGACCTCGTTCCATCGTGAATGATCACCGATGATCCAACGTCCTTGTCGGCAAATCAATTGCCGATTTTCATCTGTGACAATGAATAGTATGAAAAAACAAAGGCTTGGCAGCCGAATGCGACGAGTGCTGCCAAGGGGGCGGCAAGGGCCGGCTAGCGCTTGAGGTGGCGGGTCAGGCGCGCCTCGATCCAGGCCCAGACATTGCGCATCAGTTCGACGATCATGAGGTAGAGCAGCGCCGCCCAGAGATAGGTCTGGTAGTCGAAGGTGCGCGAGAAGGCGCGGCGGGTCTCGCCCATCAGGTCGAAGACGGTGACGATCGAGACGATCGCCGAGCCCTTGATCATCAGGATGATCTCGTTGCCATAGGGCCTAAGCGCGACGATGAGGGCCTGCGGCAGGATGATCTTGAAGAAGGTGACGCGCTGCGGCAGGCCGAGCGAGGCGGCACCCTCGTGCTGCCCGCGCGGCACGCTCTCGATGGCGCCACGCAGGATCTCGGCCTGGTAGGCTGCGGTGTTCAGGGTGAAGGTCAGGAGCGCGCAGTTCCAGGCGTCGCGGAAGAAGCCCCAGAGGCCGATGGCCTTCAGCTCGGCGGAAAAGCTCCCGAGGCCGTAGTAGACGAGGAAGAGCTGGGTGAGCAGCGGCGTGCCGCGGAAGAAATAGACATAGGCATAGGCCGGCCAGGACAGGAACCTGTTCGTCGACATCCGGGCGAATGCGAGCGGCAGCGAGACGATCGCCCCGAGCGTGATCGACAAGGCGACCAGAAGCAGCGTCACCCCGAGGCCGGAGAGGTAGTTCGGCGCGTAGCGCGAGAATTTCGCCGGATCCCAGCCATCGACGACGGTGAGGAAGATGCCGACGGTCAGCGCCAGCCAGATGCCGAGCGCGACGCTGCCGACGAAGCGCGACAGCGTGTAGGGCCGGGCGGGGGCGGGCGGGGGCGCCTGCGGCGGCAGCAGCGTGGTCACAGCGCTCATCGCCTGGCCTCCGAGCGTTGCACCCGCGCCTCGATCATCGAGAAGACGATCGACGACAGGAAGGCGAGCACGAGGAAGAGGCCGCAGGCGATGCCATAGAACAGGAACGCCTCCTTGGTCACGCGCGCGGCGATGCCGGTCTGCCGCAGGATGTCGGACAGGCCGATCACCGAGACGAGCGCGGTGTCCTTCAAAAGCGCCATCCACAGGTTGCCGAGCCCGGGCAACGCGATGCGGACGAGCTGCGGCACGATGATCAGGCCCATCGTGCGGCCATGGTGCAGGCCGAGCGCATAGCCCGCCTCGTACTGGCCGTGCGGGATGGCGCGGAAGGCCGACAGCAGCACCTCCGAACAGTAGGCGGAGAAGACGACGCCGAGCGCGATCATGCCGGCGACGAAGGCGTTGATCTCGATCGCCTGCTCGTAGCCGAGCGCCGACAGCAGGTTCTGCACCAGAATCTGCAGGCCGTAATAGACGATGAACAGGGTGAGCAGTTCCGGCAGGCCGCGGAAGATGGTGGTGTAGATGTCGGCGGCAAGCCTGAGCGAGCGCTCCGGCGACTGCTTTGCCAGCGCGATGAAGAAGCCGATCAGAAGGCCGAGCGGCAGGGTGGCGACGGCGAGGCTCGCGGTGACGAGAAAGCCGATGGCGATCTCGTCGCCCCAGCCCGCATCGCCGCAGGCAAGCAGCGTGCCCTCGGCGAACCAGCGGAACACGCCGGCCGGGCCGCACAACGGATCGATGAAGCCGAGAATTGCGGAAACCGCTTCCGCGATGGCGGAAAAGAACCCGCTCATGCCTAAAGAACCCCCCGGGCCCGCTTCGCGCCCGTCTTGCGGCGCTTTGGAACGCCTTGTGATTGCGGCAGTTCTCAAACAAAAAAGACGGGAGGGCAAGCCCTCCCGTCGTCACATCTGTCGATCTGGCCGGAAAAACCGCTTTCCGGCCGGCAGGCTCACTCGCCGTAGACGTCGAAGGGGAAGTACTTGGCGTTGATTTCCTGGTACTTGCCGCTGGCGCGCAGCGCCGCGATCGCCTGGGTGAACTTGTCGGCGAGCGCGGTTTCGCCCTTGCGGACGGCAACGCCGGCGCCTTCGCCGTTGATGACCGGATCGATCGGCAGGGTGCCGAGCAGCTTGCAGCAGGCGCCGTCATCGGTCTTTAGCCACTCCGACAGGACGACGACGTCGTCGATGACGCCATCGATTCGGCCGTTGGCGATGTCGAGCTTGTACTCGTCGGCGGTCGGGTAGAGCTTCAGTTCCGCATCCTTCATATGCGCTTCGGCATAGTTGGAGTGGGTCGTGGACGACTGGGCGCCGAGCGACTTGCCGGCCAGCGCCTCGGGCGTCGCGGCGGTGATGTCGGAATCCTTCGGCACGACGATCGCCGGCGGGGTGTTGTAGTACTTGGCGGAGAAGTCGACCTTCTGCTTGCGCTCCTCGGTGATCGACATGGAAGCGATGAGGGCGTCGAACTTCTTGGCTTCGAGGGCGGGGATGATGCCGTCCCAGTCCTGCGTGACGAAGGTGCATTCCGCCTTCATTTCCTCGCAGAGGGCCTTGGCGATGTCGATGTCGAAGCCGGTGAGGGTGCCGTCCGCCTCGAGGTTGTTGAAGGGCGGATAGGCACCTTCGGTGCCGATGATGATCTTTTCACCATCGGCCATCGCCGCGCCGGCCATCAGCGTGAAGACGGCGGCGGTCGCAGCCATGGAAAGACGTTTGGAAATGCGCATCGAGATCCTCTCTGTTTGTTCGGGCCGGCCGGATTGTTGTGGTTCTGCCGGCGCCGGGCGGACAAGGGTTCCGCTTGCGGCGATAATCGCCAGCTTTTGCGGCAAAAATCAACGGCCAATCCGCCGAAGCGCGGCCGGCGCCGCGCCGGGGGCTGTGGATTGCGGAACCATCGTGGCGGACGGGCGTTGACCTGTCCCGAAGGTGAACGAGGGTTCAACATGACGTTCACGAGGAGTTCAGGCGGAGGCCGATATCGTTGGATATCAAGAGGCTAACCGTTCCGGTTGAAACACAAATTCGCCCGGAATGATTGGTTGACCCTCGCCACTGAGGAAACGCGACAACAAGGAATACATTATGGGTAATCGAGCCAAACTGCTTGCTACGGTGGCACTGCCGATCGTGTCGATCATCTGGCAGCCTGCGGACGCAGCGGCCTTCCGCGCGACGCTGCAACCCGTCGATACCACAGGCGGCGTGATCCTCGCCCAGTCGAACGGCAACGGCGAATCCGAAGAGGAACTGCGCCGCAAGCGCCGTGAACAGCGCGAGGAGAACCGGTCCGACCGCAATCAGGAACGCCAGTCCGAGCGCAACAAGGAGCGCCAGGAACGGCAGTCCGACCGCAATCAGGAGCGGCAGTCGGATCGCAATCGCGAAGAGCGCAACAAGAAGCGCGAGCAGCAGGCCGAAGAACAGAAGCAGAGCAACGACAAGCGTCAGTCCGACAGCCAGCGCCAGCAGCGCGAGGAGCGCGCCAAGAAGCAGCAGCAGGCCGAGGAACAGAAGCAGCGCAAGAACGACGAGAAGCGCCAATCCGACAGCCAGCGCCAGCGTGAGGAGCGCGACAAGAAGCGCGAGCAGCAGGCCGAGGAGCAGCGCAAGAGCGACGAGAAGCGCCAGTCCGACAGCCAGCGCCAGCGCGAGGAGCGCAACAAGAAGCGCGAGCAGCAGGCCGAGGAGCAGCGCAAGAACGACGAGAAGCGCCAGTCCGACGGCCAGAAGGCGAGAGAACAGAAGCGCGAGCAGGAGCAGCGCGCCGGCGACAAGGAACAGCGCCCCGCGGACAGCAAGCAGACCGATCGCAAACAGACGGATCGCAAGGACTCCGATCGCAACCAGGCCGGGCGTGACCAGTCCGACGGCAAGCAGACGGATCGGGAGCGCGCCCGCGAGGAGCGGCGCCAGAAGGCCGAGTCCGACCGCGAGCGGCGTGCGGGCGCGGAGAACCGCCAGCGTCCGCGCCGCGAGCGCGACGCCGAGCGCGAAAAGATCGCCCGCGATCCTTCGAAGACGACCGGGACGATCGACCTGCCGGTGGTCGGCGGCGCAGCCGTGCTCGACAGCGACAAGGACGCCGACAACCGCCGGGATCGCTCGCGTGAGGAAACCCGCAAGAAGCGCGAGGAGGAGCGGCGCAAGGCCAACGTGCGTGTGCCCCGCTCGGATGCGGACGCCCAGACGGACCGCGACGGCAACCGCCGCCGCTACGACCGCCACGAATCGATCGACCGCGAACGCGGCGAGCGGCGCGACCGGCGGCCGGACTACCGCGATCCGGACAACGTGCGGATCGGCCGGCGCGAGGACAACCGCGTGATCTACAACATCGACAACCGCACCTTCGTGCGCCACTACGACAGCGATCGCCTGTCGCGCCGCGGCGGCAACACCTACTACGAGACGCTGCGCGGCGGCCGCGTCCGCGAGACGATCGAGCGTCCGGGCGGCGTCCGCGTGGTGACGATCCGTAACGACTACGGCACCGTCATTCAGCGTTCGCGCTTCGTCGGTGACCGGGAATACGTGCTCTACTACGTGCCCGAGGTCGACTACGTGGACGACCGGCCGTTCTACGATCCCGGCCTCGACCTGCCGCCGATGCGCCTGAGCGTGCCCGTCGACGAGTACATCATCGACACCTCGTCCGACTACGACCGCGACTACCAGGAGTTCCTCGAGCTTCCGCCTGTCGAGCCGGTCGAGCGCGTCTACACGCTGGACGAGGTGAAATACTCGGCCCGTATCCGCGACAAGGTGCGCCGCATCGACCTCGACACGATCACCTTCGCCACCGGAAGCGCGGAGATCTCGATGGAGCAGGCCTCGACGCTGAGGCAGGTCGCCGACGCGATCAACAACCTGCTGGACGAGGATCCGAGCGAGACCTTCCTGATCGAGGGCCACACAGATGCGGTCGGATCGGACGATTCGAACCTGATCCTGTCCGACGAACGGGCAGAATCGGTCGCCAACCTCCTGACGGACGTCTACGACATCCCGCCGGAGAACCTGTCGACCCAGGGCTATGGCGAGCGCTACCTGAAAGTCGCCACCGACGGCCCGGAGCAGCTCAACCGCCGCGTCACCATCCGCCGCGTTACCCCGCTGGTGAAGCCGGTCGCCTCGGCCGAGTGAGGCGGGACGTCAATGAAGATTGGAGAGGCCGCCGGGGCGATCCGGCGGCCTTTCTGCATGTTCGGCTGCGAATCCTGCACGAGAGGCTTCAAAGCCCGGGCCACATGCCGCCGTCGAGCCTCAGATTGGCGCCGGTGATATAGCCGGCGCGGGGGCTGACGAGGAAGGCGACGGCGTCGGCGATCTCCTCGAGCGTTCCGACGCGTCCCATGGGCACCTGCGCGAACAAGGGCAGGACATTCTGTTCGATGTCCGCCCACGGCGCTTCGGCGGCAAGTCCTTGGCCGGTTGCCGCCTTGCGAAACGCCTCTTCGAGGCTGGCACTGCGGATCGTGCCGGGCGAGACCGTGTTCGCCGTGACGCCGTCCGACGCCACCGCCTTGGCGAGGGAGGCCGTCATGGCGATCATCGCCGCCTTGGCCGCGGCATAGTCGGGCCTTCCGGCCGGCGGCATCATGCCCGCAAGGCTGGAGATATTGACGACCCGGCCCCATTTCGCCGCGCGCATGGCCGGCAGCAGCCGGGCGGTCACCCTGACGGCGGCGAGCACGTTGCGATCATAACCGCCGGCCCATGTTTCGGGCCGCGTCGTGGTCCAGTCCTCCGTCTCGCCGGAACCGCCGGCATTGTTGATCACGATGTCGACGGGCTTCACGAAGGCCTGAGCCTCGTCGGCCAGGCGCCGGACCGCGTCGTCGTCGGTCAGATCGCCGGTGACAGCGTGGGCGCGGCCGCCCCGGGCGACGATATCGTGCGCGACCGCCTCGGCCCTTGTCCGGTCACGACCGTGAACGATGACGATGGCGCCTTCACGCGCCAGTCCGCGCGCGATCCCTTCGCCGATCCCCTTGCTGCTGCCGGTCACGAGCGCGACCTTTCCGTCCAGTTTCAAATCCATCGCACCATTCCCATATCAAGGTCGAAATTCGATATGAGGTCACGGCGATGGACGAGGCAATTACGCACTTTAAAGTGCCTATCGAAGACGGGGATCGGAGCGCCTGCCTCGGGCCGGACGGCTCGGTGGCGCATGTCGGCCGTGTCTTTCGCATGCTGAGCGGACGGTGGAAGCTGCCGATCCTGTTTCGGCTTTTCGCGGAGCGATCGATGCGCAGCTCGCAGCTGCTCCGCGACATGCCGGGTGTCTCGCAGAAGATGCTCACCCAGCATCTCCGGGAGCTGGAGGACGACGGGCTTGTCGAAAGACGGGATTTTGGCGAACAGCCGCCACGCGTCGAATACGGTGTGACGGGCGCGGGCCTGCGGCTGATGCCGGTGCTGCTGGCGGTCAGGGAGTTCTCGCGCGACCATCCCCGCCCGCAGGAGGGCTGACGGCGCAAGACGGGGGTCAGCCCCGCTTCGACGGCAACCCCACCGTCTGAAGCACGAAATCGGCGATCGCATCGGTGTCGTCGAGGTCGAACACCGGCAGCGCGCTGTCGGAGACGGCATGGTCGGCGGCAATCGCCACGATATGCGGATCTTCCGGCGCGAGCGGCGTGCGGTTGGCCGCCTCCAGCCGCCGGGCCTCGATCTTCGGGATCGGTTCGCGCTTGTAGCCCTCGATCAGCACGAGGTCGCAGGGCGCGATCCGCGCCAGAATCTCCTCGAAACTCGGCTCCGGCGCGCCGCGCAACTCGTGCATGATGGCAAAGCGCGTACCCGACACGATCGTCACCTCGTGCGCCCCGGCCAGGCGGTGGCGGTAGCTGTCGGCGCCGACCTTGTCGATGTCGAAATCATGGTGGGCGTGCTTGATCGTCGAGACGCGGAAGCCGCGGGACACCAGGGTTTCGACCAGCCGCACGGCCAGGCCCGTCTTGCCGGAGTTCTTCCAGCCGGCGATGCCGAAGATGCGGGGAGGGGATGTCGTCATCGGTCGAGTATCCTGAGCCAGCTTTCCGCCCGTTCGAGATCGGCGGGAGTATTGATGTTGAAGAACGGGTCGAGCGGCCCTTCGGCCGTCTCGCAGGCGGGGAAGGGAACGGGCGTGGCATGGTGCCGCGCGAGCCAGGCGCGCAGGCGGAGCGTTTCGCCACTGCGCATCCAGCCGGCGAGATCGTCGGCGAGGGCTGTCGGCCAGAGCGCGAAGACGGGGTGGGCGCCGGTGGCGGAGGTGGCGTATGCGATGCCGTCCGGCCGGTCCGCAGCGGCGCGCAGCCGGGCGACGAGGTCGGCCGGAAAGAAGGGGCTGTCCGTCGGCACCGTCACGACATGGGAGGCGGACGGATGGTTGTCCTGCGCATGCCGGAGGGCTGCGAGCACGCCGCCGACCGGCCCGGCCCGGACGCCGTCCGGGTCGCCGAGGAGCGGCAGTTGGAAGGCTTCGAACGCCGGCGAGGACGGGTCGTTGCTGCTGATCGCCAGCGAGGATACCTGCGGAGCGAGGCGGCGCAGGGCACGCTCCAGCAACGGCACGCCGCCGAGGCGGACTTGCGCCTTGTCGGCCCCCATGCGGCTGGACAGGCCGCCGGCGAGGACGACGCCGGGGACGGCGGCTCCACCGTTGGGGGCTGTGGCGTGTGCGTTCGGCTTGTCTGTCACGATGGCGTGGACCTGGTGCTCAAATTCAACCTGCTGCGTCCGATTCTAGACCTGTCCTTCATGGGTTCAACGCCTCTCCACGATCGTCCGGGGCGGCGGACCGGCACTCAAGGGCCCTCGATCGCCGAGGTCTGGGCGATCGGCTTCGCGCGCCTGCGATTTTCCCGGTTGAAGGCATAGAGGCCGGAGGCAACGATCACGGCGACGCCGACGCACATCCAGAAATCCGGTATCTCGCCGAAGAAGACGATGCCGATGCCGATCGCCCAGATGAGGCTCGTATAGCGGAGCGGGGCGACGAAGGAGATATCGCCGGCCCGCATCGCAAAGACGATGCACTGGTATCCGATCAGGAGTGCGACGCTCGAAACGGCGAGCCGTAGGAAGATGTGCCACTCGATCGGCTGCCAGCCGCCCAGCGGCGCGATCGTCAGCGCGCCGAAGGCGGTGATCGAGAGCGCGGTGACCACGGTGATCAGTGCCGCGGGGATTTCCGGATCGATCTTGCGGGTGAGGAGGTCGCGCGTGGCGGCGAAGACGACGGCGGCGATCACGAAGGCCGCGCCGATCGAAAATCCCTCCGGGCCGGGCCGGATCACGATCAGCACGCCGGCAAAGCCGCTGATAATCGCAAGCCAGCGCCGCCATCCGACCGTCTCGCCGAGGAACAGCACCGCGCCGAGCGTTACCGCCAGCGGCAGCGACAGCAGGATCGCGGCAGTGTTGGCGAGCGGCAGGAGCCCGAGCGCCATGATGTAGGTGAGGGCGGCGCCGACCTCTGCGGCCGCCCGCACCAGCACCTTGCGGTCCGGCAGCACGCGCCGCCAGAACATCCCCCGGGTAGGCCAGGCGAGCGCGATGATCATGGCAGACGTCAGAAGCCCGCGGACGAACATGATCTGGCCCGGGTTCATCACCCCGGTGACCGACTTCACGAGCGCGTCATTGACGTTGAAGCTGGCCATCGCCAGCGCCATGAACAGCGCGCCCTTGTGATTTGCGGAGAGTTTCATGCTGCGATTCCCGGGCCCCCTCGGCCTGTGATAGCCGCGATGGGAGCAGCGCGCCAGTGCGACGTCCGGTCTCCCGGAATGGCGGGAGGCGGGGAGGCCGTGGTCTGCGAAAAGCCACCATGCCGGTTTCGCTTTTCGTTAATCATCCACACCTATCGTAACGTCACCCACAGGACCCATCGCATGAGGCGACGGGTGGCGGGAGCGCAAGGCGAAAACGCCGCGCCCCTGCTTGTTTTGCCGCCGGGCGCAACCGCGCCCCGCACACCGTAGAGGCGGACGCAAGCAATCGGCCACCGGTCGGGTATGAGATGGGCAAGAACAATACCCTGGGGAACCCATGTCCTTCATCGATCGCTTGCTGCAGCGCCGACGTATCGTCACCAAGGTGCTGCTTTTCGTCGTTCCGCTCGTCGTCCTGATCGCCGGCATCGGGCTCGTCGGGTTCTTCACCGCTAGGACCCTCAACGGGCACATGACGGTGACCCGCGAGACGATCAGCAGCCTGTCGGATTTCCAGTATCTGCGGACGGCCCTGCAGGATTTCGTCGATGCGCCGACCGAAGACGCGCGCACGGCGCTCGCCGAACGCATCGACGCGCAGGACCGGGGCATCAACGCCCTCGACGCGCTGCTGCCGGACGCGGCCGAGAAGGAAAAGATCGCAACGGTCGTGGCGCTTGCGCCGCAGATGCGGGCACAGGCCGATCTGCTCTGGTCGGTGCGCGAGGAGCAGGACCGGATCACCGGCGAACTCGAAGCGGCGCTCGCCGGCCTGACGGCGGAGGGGCAGTTCGCCGAGAAGCAGATCGGCGTCATCCGCGGCGAATCCGACGAGAAGGAGACGTTCGCCCGCACGCTTCTGTTCGACGCCGCCGCCTACCAGGGGCTCGCCGAACGGATCGGCAAGTTCCGCAAGCCGGTGGCGCTGGCGATGAAGCCAGAGGACAAGGTCAAGGCCGCGACGACCTACCTGCCGCCGCTGCTCAAGCAACTCGGCGAATCCGAGAAGATCGCCTCCGACAAGGCGTTGGGCCAGTTCGTGCCGGTGAAGACCGAGATCGCGCAGATCGAGAAGGTCCTTGCCGGCAGCGACGATGCCGAGGCCAAGAAGCAGGCCTTCACGCCGATCCTGTCGAAGCTTTCCAAATACGACGCCGACTTCCAGAAAGCCGCCCAGCAGAATTCGGACATGGCCGCCAAGCGGTTCGTCAGCATGGACAATGAGATCGGGACCTTGAAGACGCTGATCGCGCTGATGGGCGACACCTTCCTGCAGATCGACCGCACGCGGCTGCACATCAGCGAACTGCACCGCAAGCCCGAACAGGCCGGCCGCGAACTCGTGCTGGCAGATCTTGCAGCGGTCGAAAAGAGCGCCGACGAACTCTCCGGGCTCGGTGGCCGCAACGCCGCGCTGCGCGACCTCGCCTCGAAGCTGAAGCCGCATCTTGCGGCGATCGAGCAGGGCACGCAGGCGCTGATCGACGTCGACCAGCGCTGGCGCGAGGCGAGGGCCGGCGCGCGCACGCTGGTGGCCGATGCCAGCCAGACGCTCGAAGCCTTCGTCAGCAGCGCCCAGGAGGCCGGCAAGCGCGACAGCCAGCGCTCGGCCGACATCTCGATCATCGCCATGGTCGCCGGCACGCTGCTGGCGATCGTCGGGGGGCTGATGCTGGTCGAGACGCTGCGCGGGCCGCTGAAGCGCGTCACCGAGGTGATGTCGCGGCTCGCCAGCGGCGATCTGGACGTGCCGATCGAGGGCCGCAACCGCGGCGACGAGATCGGCGACATGGTGCGCTCCGTCGCCGTGTTCCGCGATTCGGCGCTCGAAAACGTCAGGCTGGAGCAGGAGGCCGAGGCGCAGCGGGCGCAGACGGCCGAGGAGCAGGCGCGGCGCGCAGCCGAGCAGGCGCGGGTGGAGGCCGAGCAGATGGAGGCGCTCAATGCGCTTTCCGGCGTGCTGGGCAAGCTGGCCGAGGGCGACCTGGAGGAAAGCATGACCGAAGCGCTGGCGGCCGAATATGTCGCCATGGCCCGCACCTACAACAACGCCGTCGAGGCGCTGCGGGCGACGCTTTCGGACGTCCGCGCCACGACGCAGGAGATCAACGGCGGCACCGGCAACCTGGCGGCCTCCGCAGACGACCTCGCCCGCCGCACCGAGCAGCAGGCAGCCGCCCTCGAGGAAAGCTCGCGGGCACTGCGCCAGCTCACCGACATCGTCCGCTCGACCGCCGAGAGCGCCCAGCGCACGACCGCCTCGGTCGATGAGACGCACACCTATGCAATCAAGTCCGGCCAGGTGGTCGCCCAGGCCGTCGAGGCGATGGCGCAGATCAACCGCTCCTCGGAAAAGATCGGCACGATCATCGGCGTGATCGACGAGATCGCCTTCCAGACCAACCTTCTGGCGCTCAACGCCGGTGTGGAAGCCGCGCGGGCAGGCGATGCCGGCCGGGGCTTTGCCGTCGTCGCGCAAGAAGTGCGCGAACTGGCCCAGCGCTGCGCGGGTGCGGCCCGCGAGATCAAGGGGCTGATCTCCGACAGTTCCGCCCAGGTCCGCAGCGGTGTCTCCCTCGTCGAGGAAACCGGCATGGCGCTGACGGTGATCAACGAGCACATCTCCTCCATCCACGACCTCGTCGGCAATATCGAAAAGGCGGCCGCCGCGCAGTACGAAGGCCTGAGCGAGGTGAACCAGGCAGTGCACCAGGTCGAACTGATCACCCAGCAGAACGCGGCGATGGTGGAGGAGAACAACGCCGAGATCCACGGCCTGCGCAGCCGCGTCGAACTGCTCAACCGCAAGATCGACCGGTTCAAGACGGGCGAATTCGACGCGGCCCTGGGCAGCTACTACGCGGCGTGAACGGGCGCGCCGCTGCGGTCGTCGGGAGACGGCCGCCTTCACCAGCTTGCTATTTGGTGGACGCATCACGGCGATCTCCCTCTTCTCCCCAGCGGGGAGAAGTGCCGAGCGAAGCGAGGCGATGAGGGGGAGCCGCGAGCGCCGCGTTTGCCGCACCACCCCCTCATCCGGCCCTTCAGGCCACCTTCTCCCCGCTGGGGAGAAGAGGGAGCCAGAGGCTGCCGCTCAGCGATTCCTCATCCCGATTGGGACCTGATAGCGGGAGATTGCTGGATGCGTTAAACGACGGGGCGGCGATCTCCCTCTCTTCTCCCCAAGGGGAGAAGAAGGAACCAGGGACGCTCGTCCGGCGGGGAGAAGAAGGGTCGCTGGGCGGTCCTGCCGCTCAGCCGCCGGTGACGCTCATGTGGCGGGAGACGGCGGGGCGGTTGTTGCGGCCGATGATGAAGTCATGGCCCTTGGGCTTGCGGCCGATCGCCTCGTCGATCGCCTGCGACAGCAGCGCGTCGTCTTCGGAGGCGCGCAGCGGCAGGCGCAGGTCGGCCGCGTCGTTCTGGCCGAGGCACATATAGAGCGTGCCGGTGCAGGTCAGCCGGACGCGATTGCAACTTTCGCAGAAATTGTGCGTCATCGGCGTGATGAAGCCGAGCCGGCCGCCCGTCTCGGCGACCGTGACATAGCGTGCCGGTCCGCCGGTGCGGTAGTCGATGTCGGTGAGCGTGAATTCCTGGGCGAGCCGCTCGCGCATCTCCGAAAGCGGCAGGTAGTGCTCTGTGCGGTCCTCGTCGATCTCGCCCATCGGCATGGTCTCGATCAGGGTGAGGTCCATGCTGCGGCCGTGCGCCCAGCGCAGCATGTCGGGGATCTCGCGGTCGTTGAAGTCCTTCAGCGCCACCGCATTGAGCTTGACCTTGATGCCGGCGGCCTGGGCCGCATCGATCCCATCCATTACCTTAGAGAGATCGCCCCAGCGGGTGATGGTGCGGAACTTGTCGGCATTCAGCGTGTCGAGCGAGACGTTGATGCGGCGGACCCCGCAGTCGGCCAGTTCGGCGGCGTGCTTTGCCAGCTGCGAGCCGTTGGTCGTCAGCGTCAGCTCGTCGAGCCTGCCGGCTTCGACGTGGCGGCCAAGCTGGCGCACCAGGAACATGATGTTCTTGCGCACCAGCGGTTCGCCGCCGGTCAGGCGCAGCTTGCGCACGCCCTTCTGGATGAAGGCGGAACAGAGCCGCTCCAGTTCTTCCAGCGTCAGAAGGTCCTTCTTCGGCAGGAACGTCATGTTCTCCGCCATGCAGTAGGTACAGCGGAAGTCGCAGCGGTCGGTGACGGAGACGCGCAGATAGGTGACGGCGCGACCGAATGGATCGATCATCGGCGCATCCGAGGTGCCGAGCGCCGTTGCCCTGTCGGTCGTTCCTACGTAGCTGTTCACGTCTATCCTCTTGAATTACCGGGAATGTGGTCCCCCCGCAGCCCGCCGTCAAGGGGCTGGCGGGCAGATCAAGCGAAGTTGACGCTTGCGCCCGCCGGACGTCAGGCCTAGTGCTTCGACAATGGCGCGGGAGAGACGACGATGAGCGAATACTGGCCGACCGAACTCAGGGTATCGCCGGATCGGCAGCGATTGACGGTGGCGTTCGACGACGGGCAGCGTTTCGAGCTGTCGGCGGAGATGCTGCGGGTGCTGTCGCCTTCGGCGGAAGTCGAGGGGCATGGCCCGGGACAGCGGGTGACCGTTCCGGGCAAGCGCAACGTCGCGATCATCGCGATGACGCCGACCGGCAATTACGCCGTGCGCATCGGCTTCGACGATTTCCATGATACCGGCATCTATACCTGGGCCTTCCTGCGCGAACTCGGCGAAAAGGGCGACGAGCTCTTTGGCGCCTATGAGCGCGAGCTTGCCGAGAAGGGCATGACGCGCGACCGCTCCGAAAAGCCGCGATAGGCGGCCGTCACGCAATCGTCACGTGTTTGTGCCAACGACGCTTCACCCCTGTGAGAGACCTGCACACCGAAGCGAGAGACCTGCCATGACCGTCGTGACCTCCGTCGAGCAACTGAATGCCCTCTATGGCGAGCCGGGCGAGGCATCGCTCGTCAAGGTGACGGACTATCTCCTGCCGGAGTACCGGACGATGATCGAGGCCTCGCCGTTCATGATGCTCGCAACGGTCGGACCTGAGGGACTGGACTGCTCGCCGCGCGGCGATGCCGGCACCGTCGTCCACGTCGAGGACGAGCGGACGCTGATGCTGCCGGACTGGCGCGGCAACAACCGGATCGATTCGCTGTCGAACATCGTGCGCGATCCGCGCGTCGCGCTGCTGTTCCTGGTGCCCGGGTCGAATACGACCATGCGCCTGAACGGCCGCGCCGTCGTCCGGATCGACCAGGATCTCACGTCGCGGTTCGAGATGGACGGGCGCCATCCCCGTTCCGTCGTGGTGATCTCGATCGAGGAGGTCTATTCGCAGTGCGCCCGCGCGGTCATGCGCGCCGACCTGTGGAATCCGGCCAGGCATCACGATCCGAAGAGCCTGCCGACCGTCGGCCAGATGCTGGCCTCGGCCAGGAAGGGCTTCGCCGGCGAGACCTACGATCGCGAGTGGCCCGGTCGGGCGGCAAAGACGATGTGGTGAGAACGGGCCCTGTCGCGGGCGGGTAACTGGTCCTGGAAGGCGTGCCTCCGGGGATACACGGTACAAGTTCCGCCGGAGGCACGCACCCAGGCCCCCACCTGATTGGTGAAGTGCTTCCTTAAAGATCGCCGCAGCGCTTGGGAGGATCCGCGCGACGCCCTAACTGCATGGGGCCTGAACGACGCGGGCAGTATCGGCGCGATTGTTAGCCGGCGCTGTTACCGCGGGAACAGGGCGGCGGAAAAACGTCCGGACAAAAGAAGACGGCGCCGCAAGGCGCCGCAGAGTTCCCGAAGGGTTCGTGACCCCTGTGACGCTGCCATGCAGGACCACGGCATGGCGCGCCCGGATGGCCGGCTACTTGCGATAGATGAGCCAGCTCTTGGAAAAGTCCTTCTTCATGCCGTCCTCGAAGGGCATGGTGCGGTTGCGCCCGCCGTTCTTGGCGCAGTAGAGCGCGATGTCGGCCTTGTTGTAGAGTTCGGCCGGCCCGTCGGCCTCGCTTGCCATGCACAGTCCGAGCGAAATCGTGATCGGCCCGTAGTTCACGCCGGTCTTGGAATTCTTGAACGGGGTATGCTCCAGCGTGGTGCGGATGCGCTCGGCGATCGCCATCGCCTCTTCCAGGTTGTTGCCTTCGACGATCATCGCGAATTCCTCGCCGCCGGTACGGGCGATGAAGACGTCCTTGCGCACGCAGGCGCGGATGATGCTGCCGACGGACGCCAGGATCTTGTCACCGACCGGATGGCCGTAGGTGTCGTTGATCTTCTTGAAGTGGTCGATGTCGGCGAGCACGAGCGCGGTCACGGGGTGCAGCATCGCATTGTCGTAGGTCGCGGCGAGCTTGTCGTCGAAGGCGCGGCGGTTGGAGAGCTGCGTCAGCGAATCGGTGTTGGCGATGCGCTTGTATTCGTCGAGCTCGCGGCGGACGACGTCCATCTCCCGCGACCGCTGCGTCACCGTCTCCACCATCTCCTTGCCCTGGCTGATGGTGTCACCGGTCGCGGTCGAGAGCACGGTGATGGCGCCGCGGATGATCTCGGCGCTCGTGTTGTTTTTGTTCGTGATTCGGTTGTAGGTCTCGTCGAGCAACTGGTTGTAGCTCTCCAGCGACGTCTGCTCCTGCCGGAGCATCTGCAGGAGGCCTTCCAATTGGCTGGTGAGCTTGCTGTGGGCGCCGTCGATCGCTTCGGCCCGGTGGTGATGGCCGAAGAACTGGCGCCCGATCTGGTCGAGCTCTTCCTGCGTGGCCCGGTTGCCGAGCGCTGCGACCTCGCGCGTCAGCTTCGGGCTGGACCCGATATAGGCCTCGTAGAACAGCTCGTAGTTTCGGGGGATCGGCGCGACGCCCATGATGCGCATGGCATAGGCCACCTGCGCGGCGATATCCGGCGCCTGCACTTTCTGCGCGAGGGGAGTGTTCAATGCCGGCTCCTGTCGGGGTTCGCTTCGATCAATCAAATTAGGGGGAAAAGATTTGGAATCGATTAACGTTCTTGTGTCGGTCGCAGCATTTCCGGCAACAACAAAGGCCCCGCAAGCGAACCTGCGGGGCCTTTGACAAAGTCCGGTATCTCAGGCGTTTCAGCCGGGCATGATCATCTTTTCGGGGCGGACGACCTCGTCGAACTCCTCGTTCGTGACATAGCCGCCGCCGACGGCTTCCTCACGTAACGTCGTGCCGTTCTTGTGGGCGGTCTTGGCGATCTTGGCGGCGTTGTCGTAGCCGATCTTCGGCGCCAGCGCGGTGACCAGCATCAGCGAGCGCTCGAGCGCCGCCTTGATGTTGTCCTCGCGGGCCTCGATGCCGACGACGCAATTGTCGGTGAACGAGACCGCGGCGTCTGCGAGCAGCTGCACGGACTGCAGGAAGTTGTAGGCCATCAGCGGATTGTAGACGTTCAGCTCGAAATGGCCCTGGCTGCCGGCAAAGGTCAGCGAGGTGTTGTTGCCGAAGACCTGGATGCAGACCTGCGTCAGCGCCTCGCACTGGGTCGGGTTGACCTTGCCGGGCATGATCGAGGAACCCGGCTCGTTCTCGGGCAGCGACAGTTCGCCGAGGCCGGAGCGGGGACCGGAACCGAGCAGGCGGATGTCGTTGGCGATCTTGAAGAGGGCGGCGGCGGCCGAGTTGATGGCGCCGTGGGAGAAGACCATCGAATCGTGGGCGGCCAGCGCCTCGAACTTGTTCGGCGCGGTCTTGAAGTCGAGGCCGGTGATCTTCGAGATCTCCTCGGCCACCTTCTCGGCGAAGCCCACCGGCGCGTTCAGGCCGGTACCGACGGCGGTGCCGCCCTGGGCGAGCTCCATCAGCCCCGGCAGCGTCGCCTCGATCCGCTTGATGGAGGATGCGACCTGCGCGGCGTAGCCGGAGAATTCCTGGCCGAGCGTCAGCGGCGTGGCGTCCTGGGTATGGGTGCGGCCGATCTTGATGATGTGATCGAACGCCTTGACCTTGGCCTCGAGCGCGCCGAGCAGGTGCTTCAGCGACGGCAGCAGGTGATGGACGATGCGCTCGCCGCAGGCGACGTGCATCGCCGTCGGGTAGGTGTCGTTCGACGACTGGCTCATGTTGACGTGGTCGTTCGGATGCACGGGCTTCTTGGAGCCCATCTCGCCGCCGAGCATCTCGATCGCGCGGTTGGAGATCACCTCGTTGGCGTTCATGTTCGACTGCGTGCCGGAGCCGGTTTGCCAGACCACCAGCGGGAAGTGATCGTCGAGCTTGCCGTCGATCACCTCCTGGGCGGCGGCGACGATCGCCTCACCGACCTTCGGGTCGAGCCGACCGAGCGCCATGTTGGCGCGCGCGGCCGCCTGCTTGACGATGCCGAGTGCGCGCACCACCGAAAGCGGCTGCTTCTCCCAGCCGATCTTGAAATTGCCGAGCGAGCGTTGTGCCTGCGCACCCCAGTAGCGGCTGATGTCGACCTCGATGGGGCCGAAGGTATCGGTTTCGGTACGCGTAGATGTCATGTCTCTTCCCGCCGTCAAATCCATGCGCTCTCGGGTCGGCGACTGCCGCTGCATGGAAGCGGCCGTCTCCGGGCGGCGCGCGGAAGGTGGCGCCGTGCTCGAAATCCGGGGCATTCTCTGGCCCATAAGGTCCATCCTTGTAAAGGGCGGGCGCGGCGCTATTTCCGGCTCCGTCCGCTAAAATCGATTAGCGCTGCACAGGGGATGACGCGCCTGTTTCGCAAGCCGTCGCTGTTGCCGTTGCGGCACAGCCATCGGCATTTTCATGGCGAAGCCTTTGCCAAGGTGCGGCGAAACTGCGGCAGGAAAACTGGAGAGGTAGGAATTCCCGTTGTCTTTCATGCCGTTGGATGGCTGGAACGGTCCGGCCGGAATGTCGAAATGGGACGGTTGCGAAGTCGCGGCGACTGCGCGTTTCCTTTTCATTCACCATCGGATTCTATAGTTTCCGGACTCGCATGGTCGGGTGCAATCCAGTTCGCCGCCTACCGGCGGTACAGGGGAATGAAGCAGATATGACGTTGAAGAAGTCCGCGGCGCTCACGGCGCTCATGATAAGCTGCGCCGTTACGGTCGCCGACGTGGCTCCGGCCTATGCGGCGCAGCCGAACCTGCTGGAACTTCTGTTCGGCAAGCGCAGGCGCCAGGAGCCGGCACCGCCGCCGGGCGTGAACATGCCCGCCCAGGCGCCCGCGACCGCCAGGGCTGCCGCCAAGCCAGCGCCGCTGCCGCGTGTCAGCGCGCCGAGCTACTACACCTACAAGGCCGAGCCCCTGAAGACGATCGCGATGGACAAGTTCGCCGATCCGGTCGTCACCGGTTCCATCGACGTCGCCGCGCTGAACGCGCCGCAACCGACCCCGGAAGGCGAGATCCGACGGGAATTCGCAACCGTCACGGCCCGTGCCCCGGCCGAGAGCGCCAAGGCGGTCGAGGACTATTACAGCCACAATGCCGGCCTCATCTGGGTGTCGGGCAGTCAGATCAGCGCGCGCGCCCGCGCAGCGCTCGCAGTGCTCGCCGATGCGGCCTCGACCGGCCTCGATCCGCAGGACTACGCCGTCGACGTGCCGTCTGCCGTCTTCGACAGCGCCGACATGGTGCAGCGCTACCAGGAGCTTGCCGCCTTCGAGGTCAGCATGTCCTCGGCCGTGGCGACCTATGTGCTCGATACCGTGCGCGGGCGCATCAATCCGAACCGGATCTCCGGCTACCATGATTTCGCCCGCAAGGACGTCAATCTGGTCGCAGCGCTGAAGAACCTGTCGATGAGCCCGGATGTCGCGGCTTATCTGAAGACCCGCGAACCCTCCGGCAGCCATTTCCAGGCGCTGAAGGCCGAACTGAAGGCGCTCAAGGCCGAGAGCGGCACCGACGATCCGGTGGTGATCGCGCAAGGGACGCTCCTGAAGCCCGGCCAGAGCAACCCGGAACTCGCAAACGTCGTCAAGGGCGTGATCCGGCACGCCTCCGATGCGCTGAAGGCCGAGCAGGCGGCGACGATCGCAGCCTACAAGGATACGCCGGACTACTCCCCGGAACTCGTCGCCCTCGTCGAGGCCTTCCAGAAGGAACGCGGCCTGAAGCCGGACGGGATCGTCGGGCAGGCGACGATCCGGCACCTGACGGGCGGCGACAGCGTTGCCGACAGGATCTTCAAGGTCCAGGTGGCGATGGAGCAGGCGCGCTGGCTGCCGGCCGATCTCGGCCCGCGCTACGTCTTCATCAACCAGCCGGCCTTCATGGCCTACTACCACGAGAAGGGTGCCGAGCAGTTCTCCATGCGCACGGTCGTCGGCTCGAAGTCGAACCAGACCTATTTCTTCCAGGACGAGATCCAGACCGTCGAGTATAACCCGTACTGGGGCGTGCCGCAGTCGATCATCATCAACGAGATGCTGCCGAAGCTGCGCTCCGACCCGTCCTATCTCGACCGGATGGGCTATCAGGTCGAACTCAACGGCCGGGCGGTCTCCTCGTCGCAGATCAACTGGAGCTCGACCAAGGGCGTGTCCGTCCGCCAGCCGCCGGGCGACGACAATGCGCTCGGCGAACTGAAGATCCTGTTCCCGAACGCGCATGCGATCTACATGCATGACACGCCGTCCAAGAGCTACTTCAAGAAGGACATGCGGGCGCTGAGCCACGGCTGCGTCCGTCTGGCCGATCCGCGACTGATGGCGGCGGCGGTTCTCGGCACCAGCGTCGACCAGGTCGGCGCGGAGATCGCCAAGGGCCGCAACAAGGCCGTCAGCGTTCCCGAGCGCATCCCGGTCTATGTGTCCTATTTCACCGCATGGCCGGACAAGGACGGCAAGGTCGAGTTCTTCGACGACGTCTATGGCCGCGACGACTACATGCGCAAGGCGCTGGAAGCGACTCGGACGGCCCGTCAGGCGCAGAGCTGAACGGGTCCCGCGCGCGGGCAGGATGAAGAATAACCGACGGCCCGTCTCCGTTTTCCGGAGCGGGCCGTTTGTCTTGATGGAAACGCCGTTTTTCAGGCCGCGGCGACGCGGGCGATCAGGTCCTCGACGAGTTCGGGATGAAGCTCGTCGAAGCTGTCGATGACGTGGCTGGGCTCGAGGCTGGCGATGGCGACGTCCGAATAGCCGAAGGGAACGCCGATCGAAGGCACGCCCGCATTGCGCGCAACCAGCACGTCGTTGAGGCTGTCGCCGACCATCACCGTACGCGCGGCATTGCCGCCGGCGAGGCGGACCGTCTCGAGCAGGTGGCCGGCATCCGGCTTGCGCACGGCGAAGGTGTCGCCGCCGGTGATGGCGGAAAAGCGCTCCGACAGGCCGAGCCCGTCCAGGAGCCGCCGGGCCAGGCCCTCCATCTTGTTGGTGCAGACCGCGAGGTGGAAACCCGCCTGCTGCAGCCGGTCCAGCGCGGCGACGAGACCGGGGTAGGGGACGGATGCGCCCGGCATGCCATGCGCGTAGTGCTTGACGAAGACATCGACCATGGCCGGAAGGTCGTCGTCGGACAGATGGCCGCCACGAAGCTCGAAGGCGCGCCGGATCATCACCTGTCCGCCGTGCCCGACGAGATAGGTGAGATCGGAATAGCTGACCGGCTCGAGGCCGGCGGTTCCGATCGTGTGGTTGAGACTCAGGACGAGATCCGGGGCGGTATCGACGAGGGTTCCGTCCAGATCGAAGACGACGAGGGGAGCTGTCACGGCGTATCCTTCGGTTGGGGTGCCGGCAAAAAGGGGTAAGGGATGGCGCCTGCGATTGCAATTGCCAAGGCGGGCGCCGCTGCCGGGAAGCTGTTGGCACTGGACGATTCGACGGGCGAAATGGCTTTCGTTCCCGCGTGATGGCGTGTAAGTGTCGATCCGGATATCTGCCGGGTCACGGCAGGGATTTCTAGAGGAGCTGAGGCGGATGGACGCCCGCGAAATGAAGATCAAGGCCGCCGCCGCGGCGCTCTCCCATGTCGAGGACGGCATGCGCCTCGGCATCGGCACGGGATCGACTGCGGAGGAATTCGTGCGGTTGCTGGCCGAGCGGGTGGCGAACGGCATGTCGGTCGTCGGCGTTCCGACCTCCGAGCGAACGGCGCGGCTCTGCGTCGAACTCGGCGTTCCACTGATGTCGCTGGACGAACTGCCGGAACTCGACCTCACCATCGACGGCGCCGACGAGGTGGACGGGCAACTGCGCCTGATCAAGGGCGGTGGCGGTGCGCTGCTGCGCGAGAAGATCGTCGCGAGCGCATCCAGCCGCATGATCGTGATCGCCGACGAAACCAAGGTGGTCGAGACGCTGGGCGCCTTCAAGCTGCCGATCGAGGTCAACCCCTTCGGCTTGGTCGCCACCCGTATAGCCATCGAGAAGCTGGCCGCAAGGCTCGGGCTTGCCGGCGCCATCGAGCCGCGCCGGCTGGGCGACGGCATCTTCACGACCGACGGCGGACACTATATTCTGGACGCATCATTTGGCCGTATTCCTGATGCAGAGGCGCTTGCAAGTGCCTTGAACGCGATACCGGGCGTCGTGGAACACGGTCTGTTCATCAACATGGCGTCGATTGCCATCATTGCCGGGCCGGCAGGTGCGCGGACGCTGAAAGCGGACACTTAGACAGGAGCAATGACCAAAATGACCATTTTTGCCGGCTTTGGCCGTACCCTTGCCGCAACGCTCGTCGCTTCGGTCGCCTTCGCGGGTTCCGTGATGGCGCAGGACGCAACGCCGGAACAGGTCACGGCCGCCCGTGCGGCGATGACCGCGCTGAACGCGACCGGACAGTTCGACGCCATCCTGCCGCAGATCGCCGAGCAGCTGAAGGGCACGCTCATCCAGTCGTCGCCGAATTTCGGCGACCTGATCAACAAGACCGTCGACGAGGAAGCGCTGGCGCTGGCGCCGCGCCGCGCCGACCTCGAGCGCGAAGTCGCAAACATCTACGCCAAGACCTTCACCGTCGACGAGCTGAACGCGATCGCCGCCTTCTACGGCTCGGAAGCCGGCAAGAAGCTCCTGCAGTCCGGCCCGCTCGCCGCCCGCGAAGTGATGAAGGCCGCCGACATCTGGGCTGCCGGCATCTCGCGCGACCTCGCCGTCAACAGCGACAAGAAGCTCGAGGCCGAGATCGGCGCGCAGAAGAAGGCCGAGGGGCAGCAGCAGCCCCAATAAGGGCCGAGGCCTTCCCGTATCGGTTTTATGAAGCCCGGAGCGATCCGGGCTTTTCTTTTGGGCCCGGCAGCACCTATATCTCGGTCGTGTCGCGAACGCTGCCTGTGCCGCGCCATCCCGTCCAACTGCAATCCGGAGCGCCCGATGCCTGCTTTCGACTATGACCTCTTCGTGATCGGCGGCGGTTCGGGCGGCGTCAGAAGCGGGCGGCTGGCCGCCGCCATGGGCAAGAGGGTGGCGATCGCCGAGGAATTCCGCTACGGCGGCACCTGCGTCATCCGCGGTTGCGTGCCGAAGAAGCTCTATGTCTATGCCTCGCAATTCGGCGAGCATTTCGAGGATGCGGCCGGTTTCGGCTGGACCGTCGGCGAGACGCGCTTCGACTGGAAGGCGCTGGTCGCCGCCAAGGAGCAGGAAATCACGCGGCTGGAGGGGCTCTACCGCAAGGGGCTGGACACTGCCGGCGCCGAGATCCTCGACACGCGGGCGGTGCTCGTCGGTCCGAACACGCTCAGGCTTTCGGCGAGCGACCGGCTGGTGACGGCGGAGCGCATCCTCATCGCCACCGGCGGCCATCCGTCGCCGCACAAGGACCTGCCGGGGCACGAGCTCTGCATAACCTCCAACGAAGCCTTCGACCTGCCGGAACTGCCGAAATCCATCCTGATCGCCGGCGGCGGCTACATCGCCGTCGAATTCGCCAACGTCTTCCACGGGCTCGGGGTCGAGACGACGCTGATCTACCGCGGCAAGGAGATCCTGTCGCGCTTCGACCACGACATGCGCCAGGGGCTGCACAAGGCGATGGTCGGCAAGGGCATCCGCATCCTCTGCGAGGACATTGTGCAGGAGATCGTCGAAGGCGCCGACGGCCGGCGGCAGGTGCAGACGCTGAAGGGCGACGAACTGGTCGTCGACCAGGTCATGCTGGCGCTCGGGCGGGTGCCCAACACCACGGATCTCGGGCTGGAGGCCGCGGGCGTCAGGACCGATCCGCGGGGCGCGATCGTCGTGGATGAATATTCGCGCACGAACGTTCCCGGCATCTTCGCCATCGGCGACGTCACCGACCGCGTGCAGCTGACCCCGGTGGCCATCCACGAGGCGATGTGCTTCATCGAGACCGAGTTCCGCGGCCGGCCGACCTCGCCGGATCACGACCTGATCCCGACGGCGGTATTCTCGCAGCCGGAGATCGGTACGGTCGGCATGAGCGAGGAAGCGGCGGCGAAGGCCTTTGCCGAGCTGGAGGTCTACCGCGCCGAGTTCCGGCCGATGAAGGCGACGCTGTCGGGCCGCCAGGAGCGCACGATCATGAAGATCGTCGTCAACGCAGCGGACCGGAGGGTCCTCGGCGTGCACGTGCTCGGCCACGATGCCGGCGAGATGGCGCAGCTGCTCGGCATCGCGCTGAAGGCGGGCTGCACCAAGGACGACTTCGACCGCACGATGGCGGTGCATCCGACCGCGGCCGAAGAATTGGTGACCATGTACCAGCCGAGCTACCGGATCCTGAACGGCGAGCGGATCTGAACGGGCCGATCCCCGCCATGCCCCGCTAGGCAAGCGGGGCTTTCCAGTTTATAAGCCCGCATCCTAAAGAAAGCGGGTGTGCGGACAATGCGTCGCGCATGCCCCGAACCAGGTGAACAAGATGGCACAGAATTGGACTCCGAACAGCTGGCGGCAGATGCCGATCCAGCAGGTGCCGGACTACCCGGACGCTGCGGCGCTTGCCGCAACCGAGGAGCAGCTCGCCTCCTATCCGCCGCTCGTCTTCGCCGGCGAGGCCCGGCGCCTGAAGAGTGCGCTGGCCAATGTGGCGGACGGCAAGGGCTTCCTGCTGCAGGGCGGCGATTGCGCCGAGAGCTTCGCCGAGCACGGCGCCGACACGATCCGCGACTTCTTCCGCGCCTTCCTGCAGATGGCGGTGGTCCTGACATTCGGCGCGCAGCAGCCGGTGGTCAAGGTCGGCCGCATCGCCGGGCAGTTCGCCAAGCCGCGTTCGTCGAACGTCGAGAAGCAGGGCGAAGTGACGCTGCCGTCCTACCGCGGCGACATCATCAACGGCATCGAGTTCACCGAAGAGGCCCGCATCCCCAATCCGGAGCGCCAGATCATGGCCTACCGGCAGTCGGCCGCGACGCTGAACCTTCTGCGCGCCTTCGCCATGGGCGGCTACGCCAACCTGGAGAACGTGCACCAGTGGATGCTGGGCTTCGTCAAGGACAGCCCGCAGGCCGAGCGCTACCGCAAGCTGGCCCACCGGATCTCCGAGACGATGGACTTCATGAAGGCGATCGGCATCACCGCCGAGAACCAGCCGAGCCTGCGCGAGACCGATTTCTTCACCAGCCACGAGGCGCTGCTGCTCGGCTACGAGCAGGCGCTGACGCGCGTCGATTCGACCTCCGGCGACTGGTATGCGACCTCCGGCCACATGATCTGGATCGGCGACCGCACGCGCCAGGCGGACCACGCGCATGTGGAATACTGCCGCGGCATCAAGAACCCGATCGGGCTGAAGTGCGGTCCGTCGCTGACGGCCGACGGCCTGATCGAGCTCATCGATGCCCTCAATCCGGCGAACGAGGCCGGCCGGCTGACGCTGATCTGCCGCTTCGGCCACGACAAGGTCGCCGAGAACCTGCCGCGCCTCATCCGCGCGGTCGAGCGGGAGGGGAAGAAAGTGGTCTGGTCGTGCGATCCGATGCACGGCAACACGATCACGCTCAACAACTACAAGACCCGCCCCTTCGAACGGATCCTGTCGGAGGTCGAGAGCTTCTTCCAGATCCACCGCTCGGAGGGAACGCATCCCGGCGGCATCCACATTGAGATGACCGGCAAGGACGTCACCGAATGCACCGGCGGTGCGCGCGCGCTGTCCGGCGCCGACCTGGGCGACCGCTATCACACGCATTGCGATCCGCGCCTCAACGCGGACCAGGCACTGGAGCTGGCCTTCCTCCTGGCCGAGCGGCTGAAGAGCAGTCTGGACGAAAAACGCATGGTGGTGAACGGCTGATCGCCTTTCGTTCATGCTTTGGTGCCGTTCATCAACGGCACTGAAAAGACTGATGAATTTTCTGAATTTGACAGGACCGGGCCAGCTGCCGAAGCTGGCCCGGTTCTTTTTGTGCGTGTCCGGTTGTGCATGTCCGGTACGACGGAACCTGGAAAGAAGGCTGGAAGGGGAGCCCATGGCCGAGATCCACACCGGGCAATGCCTTTGCGGCGGCGTCCGCTTCCGCACGACCGCGCCGCTGCGCGAGGTGATCGCCTGCCACTGCAGCCAGTGCCGCCGCCAGTCCGGCCATTTCTATGCCGCCACCAACGTCGAGGACGAGAACCTCGAGATTGACGGGGCCGACAACGTCACCTGGTACAGGGCCAGCGACATGGCCGGCCGCGGCTTCTGCCGGACCTGCGGCTCGGCGCTGTTCTGGAAGGGCGACGGCTCCGGCCACACCTCGATCATGGCCGGCGCGTTCGACCGGCCCACCGGACTGAAGATCGGCTTCCACATCTTCTGCGACGACAAGGGCGACTATTACGAGATCGAGGACGGCGCCCGCCAGTTTCCGCAAGGCTACTGAACCGCGGTCGGGCAGCCTATTTCCGCTGCGTTCCGCTCTTGGCCGCCGGCGCCTCCACGGTTTCGGGAGGCCGGATCTCGCCCATGCGGTTCCAGGCGTCGAGCCCGGCGATCTTGTAGGCTTCCGCCAGCGTCGGATAGTTGAAGGTATTCTCGACGAAATATTCGACGGTGCCCTTCAGGTTCAGCACTGCCTGGCCGATGTGGACGAGTTCGGTCGCCCCTTCACCGACGATGTGGACGCCGAGCAGCCGCCGCGTCTTCAGCGAGAAGATCAGCTTCAGCAGGCCCGAATCGAGCCCCATGATGTGGCCGCGCGAGGTTTCGCGGAAACGGGCGATGCCGCATTCGTAGGGGATGCCTCGCTGCTTGACTTCTTCCTCGGTCAGGCCGCAGGTGGAGATTTCCGGCACGGCATAGATGCCGTAGGGGAAATATTTCTGCGGCTCCTTGGCGATGGCGCCGACGGCGACGCGGGCGGCGATGCGGCCCTGTTCCATCGATGTGGAGGCCAGGCTCGGGAAGCCGACGACGTCGCCCGCCGCATAGATGTTCGGCACCGTCGTCTCGAACGTCTCCAGGTTGACCTTCAACCGCCCGCGGTCGTCCGCCTCGAGCCCGGCGGCCGCCAGGTTCAGCGTATCGGTGGCGCCCATGCGCCCGGCGGCGTAGAGGACCATGTCGGTGACGACGGTGCGGCCGTTGTCGAGCGTGATCGCGCACTTGCCGGTGTCGAGCTTCTCGATCTTCTCGGCCTTGGTGCCGAGCAGCAGCTTCATGTTGCGGTCGCGCAGCTGATAGGTGAAGTCCTCGACGATCTCGCGATCGATGAAATCGAGGATCGTCGACTTCGGATCGATCACGGTGACCTGGGCGTCGAGCGCGCTGAAGATCGTCGCATACTCGATGCCGATGACGCCGGCGCCGATGACGGCGAGCGAGCGCGGCAGTTCCTCGATCTCCAGCAGCTCGTCGCTGTCGAGGATGGTCCTGCCGTCGAAGGGGATGCTGGAGGGGCGGTAGGGCTTGGTGCCGACCGCGAGCATGATGCTCTTGCCCGAGACGTGCAGGATCTCGCCGTCGTCCTTGATGACCTGCAGCGTTTCCGGCGTGAGAAAGCTCGCCTTGCCGCGGATGAGCTGCACCCGGTTGCGGGCGAACTGGTGCTCCAGCACCTCGACTTCGTGGTCGAGCGTGATGAGCAGGCGGCGGCGCAGGTCCTCGGCGCTGATCTCCTGCTTGACGCGGTAGGCGCGGCCATAGAAGCCGCGCTCGCGCCAGCCGGTCAGGTTGAGCGCCGTCTCGCGAAGGGTCTTGGACGGGATCGTGCCGGTGTGCACGGACACGCCGCCGACGCGCTTTCCCTGCTCGATGACGAGAACCTTGTGGCCGAGCTTGGCGGCCTGGATCGCCCCCCTGCGACCGGCGGGGCCGCTGCCGACGACGACGAGATCAAATTCTTGCATGGGCGCTTCCGGAAGCTGGACAGAATCTTTTGCATTGCGGCATTTCTGCCGTCGTACCTATAGCCTCAATGTGATCGCTTAACAAAGCCCTCGCGCAAATGTTGCGGCGCCGGAAAAAATCCTTGCGTTCAACGCACGCTGTCCGGCGTCAGATCAGCCGCAGGCCCTTGAGGCTCGTATGGCCTTCGCGGCCGATGATGATGTGGTCGTGCACGACGATGCCGAGCGGGCGGGCGGTCTCGACGATGGTCTTGGTCATCTCGATATCCGCCCGCGAGGGCGTCGGGTCGCCGGAGGGGTGGTTGTGAACGAGGATGATGGCGGTGGCCGAAAGCTCCAGCGCCCGCTTGACCACCTCGCGGGGATAGACGGGCGTATGGTCGACTGTGCCGCGTCCCTGCACCTCGTCGGCGATCAGGACGTTGCGCTTGTCCAGAAACAGGATCCGGAACTGCTCGCGGCTCTCGTGCGCCATCGCGGCGTGGCAGTAGTTGATCACCGATGTCCACGAGCCGAGCACCTGCTTGTTGCGCAGTTCGCTTTTCAGCATGCGCTGCGACACGGTCGAAATCAGCTTGAGATCGAGGGCGACCGCCTCGCCGATGCCCTTGACCTCCTGCAGCAGCGCCGGCGGCGCGCCGAGGACGCCGGAGAGCGTGCCGAAGCGGTCGAGCAGGGCCTTGGCGATCGGCTTGGTGTCGCGCCGGGGTATGAGGCGGAACAGCAGCAGTTCCAGCATCTCGTAGTCCGCCAGCGCCGTTTCCCCGTGCTCGCGGAACCGGCTGCGCAACCGCTCGCGGTGGCCGTGATAGTGGGCCGTCTCGACGTCGGCGGGGGCGGCCGCCCGGGTCCCGCCGATCGTTCCGTGGCGGGCAGAGCGTTCGGCGAAATGCCCGCGCTCGTCGTCGCCGAAAAGCAGGCTGCCATACCCCGTTGCCGATTGCGCTTCCTCGGAAGCGGACTGTTCGTCCTTCGGTGCGGGGTCCTTGCCCATGGGTTCCTATCCGGGTAGGCCGGGCCGGTCGAGGCCGCCAGGCGAAAGCGTGAAGATTTCGCAGCCGTCGGCGGTGACGCCCACGGCGTGTTCGTACTGCGCCGACAGCGACCGGTCGCGGGTCACCGCAGTCCATCCGTCGGAAAGCACCTTCACATGCGGCCGGCCGAGATTGATCATCGGCTCGATCGTGAAGATCATGCCTTCCTTCAGTTCCGGCCCCTCGTTGGCGCTGCCGTAGTGGAGGATGTTCGGCGCATCGTGAAAGAGGCGGCCGAGGCCGTGGCCGCAGAAGTCGCGCACGACCGAGCAGCGCTCCGCCTCGGCATATTTCTGGATCGCTTCGCCGATGGCGCCGGTGCGCACGCCCGGCTTGACGGCGGCGATGCCGCGCAGCAGGCACTCGTAGGTCACCTCCAGCAGCCGTTCGGCCGAACGCTTGATCTGGCCGACCGGATACATGCGGCTGGAATCGCCGTGCCATCCGTCGAGGATATAGGTGATGTCGATATTGGCGATATCGCCTTCGCGCAGCGGCTTGTCGTTGGGGATGCCGTGGCAGACGACGTGGTTGAGCGAGATGCAGGACGATTTCGTGTAGCCGCGATAGTTCAGCGTTGCCGGCAGGGCACCGTGGTCCATGCCGAACTCGAACACGAAGCGGTCGAGCTCGTCCGTCGTCACGCCGGGCTTGACCAGCGGATAGATCTCGTCGAGCGCGCGCGCCGTCAGCTGGCTGGCCTTGCGCATGCCTTCGAAGGCCTCGCTGCCGTAGAGCCGGATCACGCCGGTATTCTTCATCGGCGCGGAAAAGGCTTCGATATAGGTCACCATCGTCGAACTTTCGATTGTCTCTCAGGATTTCATAAAGCAGCTATGGCTGTTTCGTCCATGGCGATCAATGCGTCGGGGCGAATTTCCAGCGCCGAGACGCTGCATCCGACCGCATAGGCCTCGACGCCGCGCGACCGCGCCCGTTCGAAGGCTGCGGCATAGACCGGGTCGAGGTCGGAGCAGACCTGGAACCGCTCGCAGTCGCCGCGCTGGACGACGTAGAGCATCACCGCGCGACATCCGGCCTCGGCGACGTTCCCGAGTTCCTCCAGATGCTTGGCGCCACGCGCCGTCGCCGTGTCGGGAAACTCGGCAAGGCCGCGAGTGCGGGAGAAATGGACGTTCTTGACCTCGACATAGGTGGGCGCGCGGCCGTCGCCCGACAAGAGCAGGTCTATGCGCGAGTTGCGGCCGTACTTCCTCTCCCGCTCGACCACGGGATAGCCGGCGAGATCGCTGACGAGGCCGGCGCGGATCGCCTCCTCCGCGAGCCGGTTCGGCAGGCCGGTATTGACCCCGACTACGGTGCCGTCGGCCTCGATCAGCTCAAACCGGTGGCGATACTTGCGCAAGGGGCCGTCGTGCTCGGAAAGCCAGATGCGCGACCCCGGCGTCGTCAGCCCGCGCATGGAGCCGGTGTTCGGGCAGGACCCGGTGATCGCCGTGCCGTCGTCGAGGACTGCGTCGAACAGAAAGCGCTTGTAGCGTTGGACCAGCGTGGCCGGCACCAGGGGTGGATCGAAGATCATGCGGGACCGAAAGGGTGGATCGAATGTGGCGGTAGGGTGAGGGGGCTGCTTAGCAGAGACGGGCGGGGAGCGGATAGGGGATAACAAGTAGATGACTGTCCGATGGGAAGTGGCCTGCGGGCGAGCGGCACGTAGGTTCGCGCGGTGGGCTGCCGCGATGAACACCCTCCCCTTGAGGGGGAGGGTCGGCACGCAGTGCCGGGGTGGGGCGGGGTGATCCGGAGGGGGCCCAGCGAGAAGGTCTGTCACTGTTCTGCGGCGTGTCACCCCCACCCGCCGCTTCGCGGCGACCTCCCCCCTCAAGGGGGAGGTATGGGTGCGCGCCAGCCCGACGCATTCTGTCCCAAATCTGTCAGGCCGAGTTACCTCACGCCCGCATCCGGACGTAGGAGCCGGGGGCTTCCTCGATCGAGTTGAGCGGGCCGCCGGTCTTGCGGGCGGGGACCTTGCGACCGTCCAGCTTCTCGATCCAGGCGTGCCAGTGCGGCCACCAGGAGCCGGCGGTTTCCCTGGCCGTCTTCACCCAGTCGTCATACTCGCCCTTGGGCGGTCCGCCAGTCCAGAACTGGTACTTGTTGCGGTCGGGCGGGTTGACGACGCCGGCGATATGGCCGGAACCGGACAGAACGAAGGTGACCTTGCCGCCGAAGATGCTGCTGCCGACGAAGACGGAGCGGGCGGGTGCGATGTGGTCCTCCCGGGTCGCGAGGTTGTAGATCGGGATCTTCACGTCTTTCAGTGACAGCTTCTTGCCGGCGAGCGTCATCTCGCCCCGGCTGAGGCTGTTCGTCAGGTAGCAGTTGCGCAGGTAATAGGAGTGGTTGGCCGCCGGCATCCGTGTCGAATCGGAATTCCAGTAGAGCAGGTCGAAGGGCAGGGGCTCCTGGCCCTTCAGGTAGTTGTTGACGAAATAGGGCCAGATCAGCTCCGACGAACGCAGCATGTTGAAGGCGTTCGCCATCTTCGAGCCGTCGAGATAGCCGACCGCCGCCATGCCCTGCTCGAGCGCTGCGATCTGGTCCTCGTCGGCGAAGATCTTCAGGTCGCCGGCATGGGTGAAGTCGACCTGCGTCGTGAACAGCGTCGCCGAGCGGATACGTTTGTCACCCTCCTGCGCATGCAAGGCGAGCGTGGCCGCAAGCAGCGTGCCACCAACGCAATAGCCGACCGCGTTGACCTCGTCCTCGCCGCAGGCCTGCTTGATCGTCGTGAGCGCGAAATCGATCCCCTCCCGCGCATAGGATTCCCAGTCCTTGCGGGCATGCCGCTCATCCGGATTGACCCAGGAGATGACGAACACCGTGTGGCCCTGGTCCACCGCCCATTTGATGAAGGATTTCTGCGGGTTGAGGTCGAGGACGTAGAACTTGTTGATCCATGGCGGGCAGATCAGCAGCGGGCGCTTGAGCACTTCCTCGGTGGTGGCATCGTACTGGATCACCTGGCAGACGTCGCTCTGGGCGATGACCTTGCCCGGCGTCACCGCCAGGTTCTCGCCGACGGCGAACTTGCTGGTATCGGTTTGCCGGAGCTTCAGGTCGCCCTTGCCGGCCATGATGTCCTCGGCCAGCATCCGCATGCCGCGCACGAGGTTCTCGCCGTTGCTGGCGACCGTCTCGCGGTAGAGCTGCGGATTGGTGGTGACGAAGTTCGACGGCGACAGGGCGCTGGTGATCTGGCGGACATAAAAGGCGGCCTTGTGCCGCGTGTGTTCGTCCAGCCCCTCGGCCTCCGACACCATCTTCTCCGCCCAGTCGGAGGTGACGAAATAGGCCTGGCGCAGGAAGTCGAAGAAGGGATTCCGTGCCCAGTCCTCGTCGGCGAATCGCTTGTCCGCGGCGTGCCGGGCATCGTCCGGGACGGGCTCGGCCTCGCCGCCGAGCTTCTGCAGCGTTCGCGTCCAGATGCCGAAATAGCTGCCGAACAGGTGGGTCTGCGCCTCCAGCGTCCGCCGCGGATCGGAGATCCAGTATTCGGAGACCCTGGACAGGGTCTTGACCATGTCGACGACGGGGTCTGCGACGGTATCGACCTTCTCGCCCCGCTCGCGCGGGGCCAGCCAGGCCGATGCGGCGCGGCCGAGCTGTTCGACCGTTCGGGCCAGATTGACCGCGAGTGCCTCGGGATTCCTGACGACGTAGGGTTCGATCGTCTTGGGGTCGAAACCTGCAAACCCGGCTGCCTCGCGCGTGTCGCCGTCCTTCTCCTGGCTCACCCGTTTCCTCCGGATTTTCTTGTTAGTTCCGTTTTTACATCCTGCCGGAAAAAGAATAAAAGGGCCATAGAGTTCTTCGGCGCCACCTTGAGGGCGGGCGCCGTCCGGACGGGGCGGCAGCGCGCTGCCGGACCGGAAGTATTTGGCTGCGCGGAGCGGGATGGGCATGGCGTATGATTTGAGAAGGCTTGGTGCGGCGGTCGCGATTTGCGGCACCTTGGCGGTTGCCGCCGGATGCACCTCGGCATCGACCACGACGACGAATGCGCAAGCCGTCAATCCCGGCGCCGACCGTTCCACCACCTATCCCGACATCACGGCAAGGGTCCAGGCCGCGACCGCCCAGATGAGCGACGAGGAAGCGGCGAAGATCAGCGCCCGGGTCAGCGGGCTTGGCGCGCAGCGGCGCGCCGGCACGATATCGGAAGCCGAGTACCGGCGGCAGATGGCCGAGATGGATGCGCTGGCCCAGAATCACGGGGCCGATACGCTGAACGAAATCCAGAATTAGCGCTTGCGTTTACGCACGATTGGACGCAAAGCCTTGAATGGTCCAAGTGACCGTTTCGGTGGGCGGAGTGTCATCAAATCGGACATATTCCCGCCTAACCGGAAATCTTGATTTGCACGGAAGGCGGGGCGTCCGATCCCTGGGCGCAACGACGACCGTGCCCAACGGGGTCTGAGATGGAAGAGTTTCACAAGGTCCGGCGTCTGCCGCCATATGTTTTCGAGCAGGTCAACCGTTTGAAAGCGAGCGCGCGAGCGGGCGGGGCCGACATCATCGACCTCGGCATGGGCAACCCGGACCTGCCGACGCCCAAGGCGATCGTCGACAAGCTGTGCGAGGTCGTGCAGGACCCGCGTACCCATCGCTACTCCGCCTCCAAGGGCATTCCCGGCCTGCGCCGCGCCCAGGCCGCCTACTACGCCCGCCGCTTCGGCGTGAAGCTGAACCCGGATACCCAGGTCGTGGCGACGCTGGGCTCCAAGGAGGGCTTTGCCAACATGGCCCAGGCAATCACCGCACCCGGCGACGTGGTGCTGTGCCCGAACCCGACCTATCCGATCCACGCCTTCGGTTTCCTGATGGCGGGCGGCGTCATCCGCTCCATTTCGGTGGAACCGGACGAGAGCTTCTTCGGCCCGCTCGAGCGTGCCGTGCGCCACTCCATCCCCAAGCCGCTGGCGCTGATCCTGAACTACCCGTCGAACCCGACAGCGCAGGTGGCAAGCCTTGATTTCTACAAGGACGTCATCGCGTTCGCCAAGAAGCACGACATCATCGTGCTGTCGGACCTCGCCTATTCCGAGATCTACTTCGACGGCGCGCCGCCGCCGTCGGTGCTGGAGGTGCCGGGCGCGATCGACATCACCGTCGAGTTCACATCGATGTCGAAGACCTTCTCCATGCCCGGCTGGCGCATGGGCTTCGCCGTCGGCAACGAGCGGCTGATCGCGGCACTGACGCGGGTGAAGTCCTATCTCGACTACGGCGCCTTCACGCCGATCCAGGTGGCCGCGACGCACGCGCTGAACGGCGACGGTTCCGACATCGCCGAGGTGCGCAGCATCTACAAGCGCCGTCGCGACGTGATGGTCGACACTTTCGGCAAGGCCGGCTTCGAGGTGCCGCCGCCGGCCGCCACCATGTTCGCCTGGGCGAAGATCCCTGAAAAATTCCGCCATCTCGGCAGCCTAGAGTTTTCCAAACTCCTGGTCGAGAAGGCCGACGTGGCGGTTGCGCCCGGCATCGGCTTCGGCGAGCAGGGCGACGACTACGTGCGCATCGCGCTGGTCGAGAACGAGCACCGGATCCGTCAGGCGGCTCGCAACATCAAGCGCTTCCTGTCGTCGGCCGACGAGACGATGCACAACGTCATCTCGCTCAACGCGCACCGCTGATCTCCTTGGCCCGCCGGTCTTCGCCGGTGGGCACAATCCATATCGATAGGACTTTTCATCATGGCTGATGCCCTCAAGATCGGCATAGCGGGCTTGGGTACCGTTGGGGCCTCGCTCGCCCGCATCCTCGTCGAACGCCGCGAAAGCCTGGCCTCGACCTGCGGGCGCCCGATCGAAATCGTCGCCGTCAGCGCCCGCGACAGGAAGCGCGACCGCGGCGTCGACCTCTCCCGTGTCGCCTGGTTCGACGATCCGGTGGCGCTGGCCGAAAACCCGCAGATCGACGTCTTCGTGGAACTGATGGGCGGCGCCGGCGATCCGGCCCTTGCTGCCGTCAAGGCGGCGCTCTCGCGCGGCGTCCATGTGGTCACCGCGAACAAGGCGCTGCTGGCAGCCCACGGCGTCGAGCTTGCGACGATCGCCGAAGAGCGCGGCTGCCTGCTCAACTATGAGGCGGCGGTGGCCGGTGGCATCCCGGTCATCAAGGCGCTGCGCGAATCTTTGACCGGCAATGTCGTCTCCCGCGTCTACGGCATCATGAACGGCACCTGCAACTACATCCTGACCAAGATGGAGAAAGAGGGCCTGTCGTTTGCCGACTGCCTGAAGGAGGCGCAGCGGCTCGGCTATGCCGAGGCGGATCCTGCCTTCGACATCGACGGTAACGACACCGCGCACAAGCTCTCCATCCTGACGACGCTCGCCTTCGGCAACCGGATCTCGGCCGACGACATCTATCTTGAGGGCATCAGCAACATCTCGATCGAGGATATCCGTGCGGCCGCCGACCTTGGCTACCGCATTAAGCTCCTCGGCGTCGCGCAGAAGACCGATACCGGCATCGAGCAGCGGGTGCACCCGACCATGGTGCCGATCGAATCCGAGATCGCCCAGGTCGACGGCGTCACCAATGCGGTGGCGATCGAGAGCGACATTCTCGGCGAACTCCTGATGGTCGGCCCCGGCGCCGGCGGCAATGCGACGGCGTCGGCCGTGCTCGGCGACATCGCCGACATCGCCAAGAGCCGCCCGGGTGCCCAGATGGTGCCCGTGCTCGGCCGGCCGGCGGCCTCGCTGGCACCCTACAAGCGCGCGCAGATCCGCAAGCACCACGGCGGCTATTTCATCCGCATGACGGTCGAGGACCGGGCAGGGGTGTTCGCCAATATCGCCGGCCACATGGCCGAGAACGGCATCTCGCTGGAATCGATCGTGCAGCATTCGAAACATCACAGCGAGGCGGCCGAACCGAAGACGATCATCCTCGTCACCCATGCGACGATGGAGGACAGCGTCCGCCGCGCGGTGGCGGCGATCACCGGGGAGGGTTATCTCGCCGGCGAGGCGCAGGTGATCCGCATCGAGCGGCCGAAGACCGCCTGACGAACGCGCGGTGGCAGCGCCGCGCCGCCAAGGAGAGTGATGAACCAGGAGGTCGATCCCGTCCAGCGCGCCTTCCTCGGGGTCGAGCAATCGGCCACCGGGCAGCGCTGGATCGCCCGCCTCGACCAGGCCGGCGAGAACCGGGCACTGGCGATGACCCAGACGCACGGCATCCCCGACCTGATCGCCCGCGTGCTCGCGGGCCGCGGCGTCGGCTTCGACGAGGCGCTGGAGTTTCTCGACCCGACGCTCCGCAGGCTGATGCCGGATCCCTATCGCATGACCGACTGCGAGGCGGCGGCCGAACGCATCGCGGCAGCGATCGCCCGGCGCGAGCGGGTCGCGATCTTCGGCGACTACGACGTCGACGGCGCCTGCGCCTCGGCGATCCTCTACCGCTTCCTCGTCCATTTCGGCGTCGATGCCGAGATCTACATTCCCGACCGCATTTTCGAGGGCTACGGCCCGAACCCGCAGGCGATCAATACCCTGATCGATCGCGGCGCGAGGCTGATCGTCACCGTCGACTGCGGATCGACCAGCTTCGAATCGATCGCGCATGCGCGCGAACGCGGCATCGACGTCGTGGTCATCGACCACCACCAGGTCGGCCAGGACCTGCCGGCCTGCACCGCACTGGTCAACCCGAACCGGGAGGACGATCTTTCCGGCCAGGGGCATCTTTGCGCCGCGGGCGTTGTCTTTCTGGTGCTGGTGGCGCTGCAGCGGCTGATGCGCGGCCGCGATGCCCGGGCCGGAAGCCTCGATCTTCTCGCCATGCTCGACCTCGTGGCGCTCGCGACCGTTTGTGATGTGGTGCCGCTGAAGGGGCTGAACCGCGCCTATGTGGTCAAGGGGCTGGTGGCGGCGCGCCATCTCGCCAACCCGGGTCTTGCCGCTCTTTTGAAACAGGCCGGCATCGGCGGCCCGGTGACGCCCTATCACCTCGGCTTCCTCGTTGGGCCGCGCATCAATGCCGGCGGGCGGATCGGCGACGCGGCCCTCGGAAGCCGGCTCCTGACGCTGCAGGATGATACCCAGGCCGAGGCGATCGCGATGCAACTGGACGGGCTGAACCGCGAGCGCCAGGCCCTCGAGGTGGCGATGCTGGCCGAAGCCGAGGCCGAGGCGTCGGCGGAATACGGCACCGGCGAGAACGCCTCGGTGATCGTGACCGCCCGCGACGGCTGGCACCCGGGCGTCGTCGGCCTCCTGGCCTCGCGGCTGAAGGATCGCTTCCACCGGCCGGCCTTTGCGATCGCCTTCGACGCTTCCGGCAAGGGGACCGGCTCGGGACGCTCGATCAACGGCTTCGATCTCGGCCGGATGGTGCGCGCCGCCGTGGAGGAAGGCATCCTCGTCAAGGGCGGCGGCCACGGCATGGCGGCGGGGCTGACGGTGGAGCGCGCCAATCTCGGGCGGCTCAGGAGCTTCTTCGAGGAGCGGGCGGACAAGAGCGTGCGCGAGTTGACGGCGACGCGGACGATGAAGATCGACGGAGCGCTTTCGGCCTCCGGCGCCACGATCGCGCTCGCCGACCAGCTGGAGCAGGCAGGCCCCTACGGCGCCGGTCATCCCCAGCCCGTCTTCGCGCTCGCAGCCCACCGGCTCGTCGACGTGCGCCAGGTCGGCGTCAACCACCTGAAACTGACGCTGGAAGGTCCCGACCGCAGCCGCATCGACGGCATGGCCTTCCGCGCCGCCGACGCACCGCTCGGCGCCTTCTGTATGAGCCGCCGCGGCCAGGCGCTACACGTCGCCGGCACCGTCTCGGCCGACCAGTGGCAAGGCACCAGACGCGTGCAGTTCCGCGTCAGCGACGCGGCGAACGCGTTCTGAATTGGCGTCGTGCGAACTCTGCCGGACTGCCCGGAGAATGGATCGTGTGTTGGAACGGGGGGTGGTACGCCCAACGGGAATCGAACCCGTGTTTTCGCCGTGAGAGGGCGATGTCCTGACCGCTAGACGATGGGCGCTTGCGGGTGGCTGCAATGCTGGAAAAGCAGATAGTGCGACGTATGTCGACATTCAAGTCCCATGTAGAACGCGATTTTGGGTCGCTAAGTGGGTCGCCATCGGCTGAAAGCCGAAGAGATTCCATGTCTTTTCAAGCGATTGCTCTGGGCCGTGCGGCGGATTACTTCATAAGTCGCTGAAATGGTTGGCCGAAGATCTTGAGCGTCTGTTCGTAGCTCGGCGGCAGGTGCTTCAGGGTCGCGTCCCTGAAGGAGATATGGTGGATCTTCCTGGTACGATTGTGCGGCTTAGCGGAAAACTCGATCAAGAACGGCAAGTAATGGTCGCGAACGTGGGACATGTCCGCGTTGTTCTGGGCGTAGTAAATTTTCGATCCGCGGTGGGCGCCGCTCTTGCCTGCCTCGATCACGGAGAAGCGGTGCAGGTGTTCCGGCGGGATCTGGCCGGAATCGTCGCGGTTGTATTTGCTGAGCGATGCGAAGTAACGGGACTGGTTCTGGAAGCGCCACAGTTCGATCTGCGGATTGATGCAGTAACATTCCTTGGCGTGGCCCATCATGGTGGACTGCAGAGCAGCGAAGCCGCCTCCGGACGAGCCCACGACAATGAACTCTGCCTCGGGCGCGATCACCGACCTGATATGGTGCAATTGCGTCCAGACTTTCTCCAGCGTCCACTCGTCCTTGCGCCCGAGATACCAGTCGATATGCAGGCCGGTCGAAGGCGCGACCGCAGGGTCGCTGACGCAGACGACGGGAAACCGGCACTTCTTGCCCCATGACCAACGGTTGAACCGGGGCGTTTCCGAATGGTTCTGGCGGTTCATCGCGCCGTTGAAGAAGACCAGGATATATCTTTTCTGTTCGTTGTTTTGGAAGAAATAATGGCCGCACGAACCGAATCCTGCCTGCAGCAGTTCATCAATGCTCTGATAGGTCGGGATTACGGTTGGCTGGCTTTTCACGACGCCATCGACCTTCTTGCGCGAATCCAATTGCATTTTGTTGCTTCTCCAACCCTGCCGGCGCGGCGTCTGCGTCCCGCGCTCATATCACAACGGCCGTAGGCGTCAATCGCGCCCCACGGTACGTCATCCCTTGCTTTGCAAGGCTCCCCGCGGCCCAGTCCGCCTGCGCCGGACGTGCTCGTTGGGGCGTCGTGAACAAGGCCATGGACGTCGTCTTCCGCGACGACGTCCTGAGCCCAAGAACTGCGAACGGACACGCAAACATGGCTGTCGTTGTAGTCCTTCGATTTTCTCCGGCCTAACGCGACCGATGCCATGATATTATATGCATGCATTGCAGAGCTGCCGCCCGGCCTCTTTGGACGGCGAGCGGCAGAGGTACTGGGGGATTTTTGCATGACCAAGGATACGCTGGACATTCCGGTTCTGGTGAAGCGTCGCCTGCAGGCGCAGGTGATCGGGCCGATCCATGCGGAGATGGTGGCGGTGCTGGGCCGGGAAACGGCCGACGCCATCATCGACAGTGCGGTGCGCAAGGCCGCGATCGCCGAGGGCAAGGCGTTTGCGGCGCGCGAGCCGGGCGGCGTGACCTCGATGGCGAGCTTCATCAAGCTCTATGATCTGTGGACTGCCGATTCCGCGCTCGAGGTCGAGGTGCTGGAGGCGACCGAGGAGACCTACGACTTCAACGTCACCCGATGTCGCTACGCCGAGACCTACCGGGAGATGGGGCTGGCGGAGATTGGCCACCTGATGTCGTGCAATCGCGACGGCACCTTCTGCCAGGGCTACGATCCGAACATAGAACTTGAGCGCAAGCAGACGATCATGGCCGGCGCGCCGTGCTGCACCTTCCGCTACCGGTACCGGAAGGCGGGGTGACGTTTTCCCTATCTGGGCGCCTTACCTGCGATCGCGCCCTGCGATGCGAGTTGCTGGGGACGAAGCCAATCGGCCATGACCTGCGCCAAAGCATCCGGGGCCTCGAGGGGGATCATGTGCCCGGTGTTCTCGACAATCTCGAGCGACGAGCCGGCCAGCCCGTGGTGAAGTTCGATGGCTTCGGCTCTCGACCTGAGCCTGTCCTTCTCTCCGGCAATGACGAGTGCCGGACACCGGATCTGATGCAGGTCGTCGCGTTCGTCCCGTCGGTCGAGAAGGGACTGGCGATGGAACACCTCGGCCCCGAGCCGTTGGCCCATCGCCTGGACACGCCCAATGAGGTCCATCCGCGTGACATTGTCCGGATGCAGGGACGACGCAACGGCCGATGTGCTGAGGCCCTTGAACACTGCTGTGCCGTCCTGCGCGGCAATGGCAGCCTTTCGCTGGACCTGTACATCGCTGTCGCCCCGCGCGGAGGTGGCGATGAGAATGAGGGCGGTCACCCGCTCAGGCGCTTGCCGCGCGATCTGTCGTGCGACGTAGCCGCCCATCGAAAAACCGGTGAGGGCAAATTTCTCCGGCGCCTCGGCCAATGCGCGGCGGGCCATATCGTCCACCGCGCCATCCTGCGAGAGATCGGCGTGGCGTACGGGGCCGAATTCGGCCAATGCCGGCTCCACGTCGCGCCATAGATCGGCATCGAGCATGAACCCCGGAATCAAAAGCATTGCCATTTGACGTGTCTCGCCGGGATGGACTGTCGCTGGTTTTGTCAGGAAAAGTGGCACGCCCTAGGGGAGTCGAACCCCTCTTTTCAGAATGAAAATCTGACGTCCTAACCGATAGACGAAGGGCGCGTGCGGTGGCCGTCTTCTAGCCAGCACCCCCGTGCCGCGCAAGCCCTAAAATGATGATTCGGCGCAAATTTCCGGGGATTTTCGCACTGGGGCCGAAGCGCCTCTCGGACATTCGCACAATGCGGAACAGATCGCACGCTAGCCGGCTGGAGTACAGGAAAGAAGAACGCGGAGAAGGGAAGTGGCACGCCCTAGGGGAGTCGAACCCCTCTTTTCAGAATGAAAATCTGACGTCCTAACCGATAGACGAAGGGCGCG
>NZ_JAOXHF010000007.1:0-314681 GCF_025780115.1 Rhizobium sp. TRM96647 | reverse complement strand
TGACCAGTGCGTCGAGAGGCGAGACTGTCGCATCTCTAACTGGCCCAACTGTCGCATTACTAAATAGCCGCGACACAGAGATATCACATAAGATAGATTATGGAACTATCTTATGTGATATTCAGCCGTCGAGCCCGCTAACGCCCCCTTTGTCTTGACCTTCTGGGCTGCGCCTGCTTTAGCGCTGTCATCATTCCTGCATGCGAGGCCCGGACGATGAGCGAACTGCGCGTACTTTCAGATGCCTTCATTCCCGAACTGCCGGGCCGCTACAAGGGCAAGGTTCGCGAAAACTACGATCTGCCCGACGGCAGTCGCATCATCATCGCGACCGACCGGCTAAGCGCCTTCGACGTCATCCTGACCTCGATCCCGTTCAAGGGTCAACTGCTGACACAGACGGCGCGCTACTGGTTCGAGGAAACGGCCGATATCTGCCCGAACCACGTGCTGGCCTATCCGGATCCCAACGTCGTCGTCGGCACGCGGCTCGACATCCTGCCGGTCGAGGTCGTCGTGCGCGGCTATCTCGCCGGAACCACCAGCACCTCGGTCCTGACAAAGTACCGCAACGGCGAGCGCGAAATGTACGGCATCCGCCTGCCGGATGGCCTGCGCGACAACGAGAAGCTGCCGCAGCCGATCATCACGCCGACCAGCAAGGCCTTCGACGGCGGCCATGACGAGCCGCTCTCCGGCGACGAGATCCTGGCCCAGGGCCTGCTGACCGCCGACCAGTGGGACACCGTTTCCGCCTATGCGCTGGCACTCTTCGCCCGCGGACAGACACGCGCCGCAGAACGCGGCCTGATCCTGGTCGACACCAAGTACGAGTTCGGCACCGACAAGGACGGCCGCATCGTGCTGGCCGACGAGATCCATACGCCGGACAGCAGCCGCTACTGGATCGCCGACAGCTACGAGACGGCGTTTGCCGCCGGCACGCGGCCGCAGAGCTTCGACAAGGATTTCGTCCGCGCCTGGGTCACCGAGCGCTGCGATCCTTACAAGGACCCGATTCCCGAAATCCCCGCCGAACTCGTCGAGCAGACATCGAAGGTCTACGTCCAGGCTTACGAGACGATCACCGGCCAGACTTTCGTGCCGGACCTCTCTGGAGCAACCGTGCTGGAGCGCGTCCGCAAGAACCTTGCACGATACTTTCCATAAAAAATAGATATATCAGCATATTAAAGCGGTAAAATAAAGTACCTTGTTAGATTTTCGGCATCGATGCGCCGCATCGGGCTGGGCTTCGGATGACCTGTGCGCGCCCTGCCCGCCGCTCAAACTCCGCCGCTAGCCTGCGCTTCGACCTCCTCGGTGACGTCGAATTCGATCGCCATCTGGTCGTAGGCCGGCTCGACGTGGTCCGGCGTCTCGCCCATCACGGTCTCGTAGTCGAGCGGCACATGCATGTGCGTCAGCACGGCGCGGCGCGGCTTCAGGCGGGCAATCCAGTCCAGCGCCTGGCCGAGCGAGAGATGGCTCACATGCGGGTGATACTGCAGGGCGTCGATCACCAGGAGATCGAGATCCGAAAGCCGGGCCACCGTTTCGTCCGGAAAGCCGCTGACGTCGGTGCAATAGGCGAAGCCGCCGACACGGAAGCCAAGCGAATGGATCGCGCCGTGCACCTGCATCAGCGGCTGGAAGCGGATATCGCCCCCGGCGCCGCCGATCACGACCGGCCGGTCGACCGGCTCGATCAGATTGGCGCTGACGATCGGCGGATAGAAGCCGCCCTTTGGTGTCTCGAGGCAGTAGGAAAAGCCCTCGCGGATGCGCTCCATCGTCGGCCGGTCCGCCCAGATCGGCATCTGTCCGCCATGGATGACGTAGCCGCGGATGTCGTCGATGCCATGGATGTGGTCGGCATGGGGATGGGTGTAGAGCACCGCATCGATGCGGGCGACCTTCGCCGCGATCATCTGTGCGCGAAAGTCCGGCCCCGTGTCAACGACGACGGTCGTCGTTCCTTCCGGGCCGATCTGCTCGACCAGCAGCGCTGCGCGCGTCCGGCGGTTCTTCGGATTGTCGGGATCGCAGGCGCGGACCTCTCTGGAGCAACCGTGCTGGAGCGCGTCCGCAAGAACCTTGCACGATACTTTCCATAAAAAATAGATATATCAGCATATTAAAGCGGTAAAATAAAGTACCTTGTTAGATTTTCGGCATCGATGCGCCGCATCGGGCTGGGCTTCGGATGACCTGTGCGCGCCCTGCCCGCCGCTCAAACTCCGCCGCTAGCCTGCGCTTCGACCTCCTCGGTGACGTCGAATTCGATCGCCATCTGGTCGTAGGCCGGCTCGACGTGGTCCGGCGTCTCGCCCATCACGGTCTCGTAGTCGAGCGGCACATGCATGTGCGTCAGCACGGCGCGGCGCGGCTTCAGGCGGGCAATCCAGTCCAGCGCCTGGCCGAGCGAGAGATGGCTCACATGCGGGTGATACTGCAGGGCGTCGATCACCAGGAGATCGAGATCCGAAAGCCGGGCCACCGTTTCGTCCGGAAAGCCGCTGACGTCGGTGCAATAGGCGAAGCCGCCGACACGGAAGCCAAGCGAATGGATCGCGCCGTGCACCTGCATCAGCGGCTGGAAGCGGATATCGCCCCCGGCGCCGCCGATCACGACCGGCCGGTCGGCGGGCTCGATCAGATTGGCGCTGACGATCGGCGGATAGAAGCCGCCCATTGGCGTCTCGAGGCAGTAGGAAAAGCCCTCGCGGATGCGCTCCATCGTCGGCCGGTCCGCCCAGATCGGCATCTGTCCGCCATGGATGACGTAGCCGCGGATGTCGTCGATGCCATGGATGTGGTCGGCATGGGGATGGGTGTAGAGCACCGCATCGATGCGGGCGACCTTCGCCGCGATCATCTGTGCGCGAAAGTCCGGCCCCGTGTCAACGACGACGGTCGTCGTTCCTTCCGGGCCGATCTGCTCGACCAGCAGCGCTGCGCGCGTCCGGCGGTTCTTCGGATTGTCGGGATCGCAGGCGCCCCAGTCGCCGGTGATGCGCGGTGTCCCGGGAGAAGAGCCGCAGCCGAGAATCGTGAAGCGCCGCCGGTAGCCGACCATGTCAGAGCCTTGGCATCTTGGAGAAGATGCGGAACGCGTTCTCGGTGGTGATCGTCGCGATCTCGGCCTCAGACAGGCCGAGCGTTTCGGCAAGCACCGCCGCGGTGTGGGCGACGTAGGCCGGCTCGTTGCGCTTGCCGCGGAACGGCTTCGGCGCAAGATAGGGCGCGTCGGTCTCCACCAGCATGCGTTCGGTCGGCACGGTCTTGGCGATCTCGCGCAGCTCCACCGATTTCGGAAAGGTCAGGATGCCGGAGAACGACACGTAGCCGCCGAGTTCGACGCCGATGCGGGCGAGTTCGGCACCGGAGGAAAAGCAGTGGAGCAGGAAGGGAAATGCCCCCTTCCCCATCTCCTCCATCAGGATCGCCGCCATGTCCTCGTCGGCGGAACGGCTGTGGATCACCAGCGGCAGGCCGGTCAGGCGTGCCGCCGCGATGTGGTTTCGCAGGCCTTGCGCCTGAGCCTCGCGCGGGGCGTTGTCGTAGAAATAGTCGAGCCCGGCCTCGCCGATCGCCACCACGCGCGGATGCTGCGACAGCCGCACCAGTTCGTCGACGGTGACGTCGAGTTCCTCGTCGGCATTGTGCGGATGGGTGCCGACCGAGCAGAAGACGGTCGGGTACTTTTCAGCGATTTCAAGGATTTGCGGGAATTTCCTGACCCTTGTCGAGATCGTCACCATCTGCGCGACGCCGGCGGCATGGGCGCGGGCGACGATCGCGTCTCGCTCCGCCTCGAAGTCAGGAAAGTCCAGGTGGCAATGGGTGTCGATCAGCATCTTTCAGGTCCAGGCTTGCCCTCAGGCCTCCGGCGCGACGTAGCGCGGGAAGACCGGCGTCGGCGCTTCCAGCGGCGTGCCGCTTTCGAGACGACCGGCCTCGCCGAGCGCTGCGAAATCGCGCTTGTCGGCCGGGGCCGCGACGAGGTCGAGCAGCTTCGCCGAAGACGCCGGCATGAAGGGCTGCAGCAGGATCGCGATCTGGCGGACGACCTCGGCGGTGACGTAGAGCACCGTGCCCATCCGCTCCGGATCGGTCTTCTTCAGCGCCCAGGGCGCCTCGCCGGCGAAATAGCGGTCGGCCTCGGAGACGACGGCGATGATCGCCGCCAGCGCCCGATGGATCATCAGCTTGCCCATCTCGTCGCGGGTGACGGCATGCAGCGCGTCGGCCGAGGCGAGCATCGTCCGATCCGCCTCCGTCAGTGGGCCGCAGACCGGGATCCGGCCGTCGCAGTTCTTGACGATCATCGACAGCGAGCGGCTCGCCAGGTTGCCGATGCCGTTGGCGAGGTCGGAATTGATGCGCGTGGCGATCCCCTCCTCGCTGTAGCTGCCGTCCTGGCCGAAGGACACCTCGCGCAACAGCACGAAGCGGATCTGGTCGAGGCCGAAATGCTCGACGAGATTGGCCGGATCGACGACGTTGCCGAGCGACTTCGACATCTTCTCGCCCTTGTTGAGCAGGAAGCCGTGGGCGAAGACCCGCTTGGGCAGCGGCAGTCCGGCCGACATCAGGAAGGCCGGCCAGTAGACGGCGTGGAAGCGGATGATGTCCTTGCCGATCATGTGGATATCGGCCGGCCAGTATTTCGCGCGCGGCCCTTGCGGATCGGTCAGGTAGCCGGTGGCGGTGATGTAGTTGGTCAGCGCGTCGACCCAGACATACATGATATGGGCCGGATCGTTCGGCACCTTGATGCCCCAGTCGAAGGTGGTGCGCGAAACCGACAGGTCCTTCAGGCCGGACCTGACGAAGGAGGCGACCTCGTTGCGGCGCTCGGTGGGCCCGACAAAGTCCGGCTGCGCCTCGTAGAGTGCCAGCAGTCTGTCCTGGTAATTGGACAGCCGGAAGAAATAGCTCTCCTCCTCCACCCACTCGACCGGGGTGCCCTGCGGCCCGTAGCGAACGCCGTCGTCGCGCAGTTCCGTCTCGCCTTCCTGGTAGTAGGCCTCGTCGCGGACCGAGTACCAGCCGGAATAGCTGTCCTTGTAGATGTCGCCGGCCTCGGCCATGCGGTTCCAGATCACCTGGCAGGCCTCATGGTGGCGCTTCTCGGTGGTGCGGATGAAGTCGTCGTTGGACGCATTCAGCAGCACCGCCATCTTCTGGAACTCGGCGGTATTGCGGTCGGCGAGCTCCTGGGCGGAGATGCCTTCCTTGCGCGCCGTCTGCTGCATCTTCTGGCCGTGCTCGTCGGTGCCCGTCAGGAAGAACACGTCGCGTCCGTCCAGCCGCTGGTAGCGGGCCACGGCGTCGGTCGCGATCAGCTCATAGGCATGGCCGATATGCGGCTTGCCGTTCGGATAGGAGATTGCCGTGGTGATGTAGAAGGGCGACGTATCTGTCATGGGCGAGGCCTGGCCTGTCTATTCCTGTGATTGTCGCAGCTATTAGCGCATGCGTCCTTGAAGGGAAACAGCAAGTTTGCACCTCTGCCCTGCCATCAGCCGTGCCGGCCGACGATGGTGCTTGCTTGACAGCCTATCGGCCCATCTCTAACCATGCCGCGCTACTGACCCGTTTCGTGAGGTTTCGATACCGACGATCAAGGTGTTCGGCTCGAAAACCCAAGGAAACGCTGTTTGGACTTCTTCAGCACGTTCAATCCCCTGTTCTCCGTTTCAGGCTTCTTCGTGGGCCTGCTTGTCGGCGTTACCGGGGTTGGCGGCGGATCGCTGATGACGCCGCTTCTGGTCCTTCTTTTCGGCGTCCACCCCGTCACCGCCGTCGGCACGGACCTCCTCTATGCGGCGGTCACCAAGGGCGCAGGCACCTTCGTCCATGGTCGCAACAGGACGATCGACTGGAAAGTCGTGGCCAGGCTTGCGGCCGGCAGCCTCCCGGCGGCAGCGGTGACGCTCTGGTTCGTGTCCGGCATCGACCGCCACGACATCGCCGCTGTCGCGACCATCACGATTGCGCTCGGCTACATGCTGATCCTGACGGCCGTGCTCCTGATCTTCCGCCGCCGCATCATCGAGAAGATCCGTCACCTGATGCGCGACCGGCGGCCGGTGCAGCCTTCTACCGTCGCGATCCTCACCGTCTGTCTCGGGCTGACGCTCGGCGTGCTGGTGACGCTGACCTCGGTCGGTGCGGGGGCGCTGGGCGTGACCGTCCTTTTGGCGCTCTATCCGGGTCTGAACGTGCGCAACATCGTCGGCTCCGACATCGTCCATGCCGTTCCCCTGACGCTCGTCGCCGGCCTCGGCTACTGGAGCATCGGCGAGGTCGACTGGGCCATGCTGGCGACGCTGCTGGTCGGCTCCATCCCGGGCATCATGATCGGCAGCCACCTCTCCCCTCGCCTGCCCGACCGCATCGTCAGCGCGATGCTGGCCGTCACCCTTGCCCTGGTCGGCACCAAGCTCGTCTTTTCCTGAGGGACGATCGGTCGGCCTCAGCCGCCCATCTGACCTGCGATCTCGTCGAGGATCTCGATGACCGTCTGCTTGCGGTCGAGATTGTAGCCTGCGGCAATCGCGATCTTTTCAGTGAGCGCCGAGGACAGCCGCGCCAGCCGATCGGCCGCCGCGATGTCGCCGCCGACGGCCGCAGCCCGGGCGCGTGTCACCACATGGTCGTTCGCCTGCCCACAGAAGAAGTCGTAGAGCGTGTCGCCGTCCTTGGCCGCCAGCACGTCGGCGAGTTTGTGCACGTCCTTGCGCGGCGCACCGCCACCCTGGGCGACGATCGCCTGGAATGCCTCCAGGATGTCGAAGCCACCGTAGTTGATGAGCTTCAGCGCCGTCGACACGCTGCCGCCGGCAGCCTGAAGAAGCCGATCCGATCGGGACGGCGGCAAGGCGACGCCGAGGCTGCCCAGCGCCTGCTCCAGGTCCGGATCCGAAAGCGGCGCAAGGGTCAGCGGCAGGCAGCGCGAACGGATGGTCGGCAGGAGCTTGCCCGGAGCATGGGTGAGCACGAGGAACATTGCGTTGCGCGGCGGTTCCTCCAGGATCTTGAGGATGGCGTTGGCGGCATTCCGGTTCAGGTCGTCGGCGGGATCGACGATGACGATCCGCCAGTTGCCGCTTCCCGAGGTCTGGGCGAAGAATTTTCCGGCGCGGCGGACCTCGTCCACAGTGATCGCAGCGCGCATCCGCCCCGTCTTCTCATCCACCGGCCGGGAGAGATGCAGGAGATTGTGCGAGGCGCCCGAGGCGATCTGCCGTCCGAGCGCCGAAAGCGGATCGGGATCGGCGATCGTTTCCGGGGCCGAAAGCGGGTCGGGATGGGTGAGGACATGGTGGGCGAAGCGGAAGGCCAGCGTCGCCTTGCCGATGCCCTCCGGCCCCTCGATCAGGATCGCATGGTGCCCCTTGCCGGAGCGATAGGACTGCGCGAGGAAGGCTTCCGCCGCCGCATGGCCGAAAAGATGCGCCTGCTCCGCCGGTGCCGTCGCGCCGTCCAGCAGGCCCGGATGCTCGGTGCTCACGTCGCATCCTCCGGATGGGCAAGGCGGCTGCGCCGGCCGAACGGCAGCAGCGGCTCGACGATCGAAAGGATCTGGCGGGCGATATCCTCGCGCGGTTGCGAAGCGTCGATGACGCGGCACCGCAGCGGCTCGCGCTCGGCAAGATCGAGAAAGGCCTCGCGACGCTTCTCGTGCGTCTCCAGTTCCTCCTTCTCGAACCGGTCCGGGGCATTGTCCACCGGCCCGGCCGAACGCTGGCGGGCCCGCTCCAGGCCGATTGCGGCCGGCAGGTCGAGGATCAGCGTGCAATCCGGCATGACGCCGTTGACGGCGACCTGCTGCAGCCGTTCGATGAACTCCGCCTCGAGGTTGCCGGTGATGCCCTGGTAGACCCGCGACGAATCGACGAAGCGATCGCAAAGCACGACCCCGCCCCGGCGCAGCGCCGGCCGGATCAGTTCCTCGACATGGTCGCTGCGGGCAGCGGCAAACAGCAACGCCTCCATGCGGGTGCCGAAATGCTCCGCGGCTCCCGACAGGATGACATGGCGGACCGCCTCGGCGCCTGCCGAGCCACCCGGCTCCCGGGTCACGAGCACCTCCTGCCCGCGCTCCTGCAGCGCCTGCGCCAGCAAGCGGATCTGGGTCGACTTCCCCGCCCCCTCACCGCCCTCGAACGTTATGAACAAACCGGCCAAACCGACCTCTTCCCACTCCGGCGCACCGGCATCGTCCGGCCCTTCGGGACCGATTCCGCCCACTACTAGCGCATATCCTTCAAAACCGAAAACGCATTCGCGGGGATGCCGGCACGGCACCGCCGCCCGCGCAACCGGCCTCAAAGCCAGAAGAACAGCAGTTCCTGGAGCGCATCGAGCGCACGGCTGGAGAGTGTTCCGACCTCGACGCTTGCCGCCGTCTGCAGCGGCACCTCTCGCAGGAAGCGGTCGCCGTTCCAGATCCGCAATACGCCGACCTGTTGGCCCGGCGCGACCGGCGCCTGCAGCGGCCAGGCATAGACCACGCGCGCCGACAGCCGCTCCTTGTTGTCGACCGGCAGCAGGACCTCGACATCGCCGGGCGTTACCAGCGGGACGGTGTGGACGCTGCCGCCATAGACGCTGGCCTCCGCAATGGTGTCGCCGGCCTTGAAGAGCGTCTTCGACCCGAACGCCGTCATGCCCCAGTCGATCATCCGCCGGGCCTCGTCGATCCGCTCCTTCTCGCTGGCAATCCCGGCCAGCGCCAGATACAACCGGCGGCCGTCGCGCTGCACCGACGCCAGAAGGCCGTAGCCGCTGTCCTCGGCAAAGCCGAGCACCAGCCCGTCGACGCCGATGTTCATGCCGACCAGCGGGTTCCGGTTGCGCTGCCGGATCTTGTTCCACTCGAATTCCGGCTCGGAATAGTAGCGGTAGTATTCCGGATAGGTGTCCCTCAGATGGCGCCCGAGTGTCACGAGATCCTGCATGCTGACCTTGTTGCCCGGGTCCGGCAGGCCGGTGGCGTTGGCAAAGTGCGATTGCGAAAGCCCCAGCGCCCTCGCCTCCTCGTTCATCCGTGCGGCAAAGGCTGCCTCCGAGCCGGCCATGCCTTCGGCCAGGATGATGCAGGCATCATTGGCGGCCTGCACGGCGACGCCGCGGATCAGGTCCTGCACCGAAACCTGCGACTTCAACGCTGCGAACATCGTCGCCGTGCGCGACGGCGCCCCGCCGGTCCGCCAGGCGTGTTCGGACACCGAATAGGTCGTCTCGAGCGCGATCTCGCCCGCCCGCAACGCCTTGAAGACGACGGCCAGCGTCATCGCCTTGGCCAGCGAAGCTGACGTGACCGGCTCGCCTTCCTTGCGCGAAAAGAGGATCGTCCCCGTCCCGGAATCGATCAGGTAGGCCTGCCTGGCCTTGGTATCGAAGGCACCGGAGAGCTGTGACTGTGACCAGGCGGTCGATGTCAGGATCAGCGAGAGGACGAGGACGGCGATCGATCGGAAGGACATGGAGACTCCGGCATTTGTCCTAAAGTCCTACACATCCATCCGTTCGGCAAGCAACCGTCCGGGCGTTTGTCTCACGGGATTTATACCAACCTGCAGTGATATTGACCGATTGCGTGGGACCGCCTGCGGTCATCCGGCGAGGAGCATACCGCAGAGCGATGCCTCAGCATCGGTCGAGGATTGCGACGCTGCCGGTGGCCGACAGACGGCCCACCCGGAGGGCCGGGCGCTTTTGGACTGCGGACGGCGTCGAAAATCCTCGCCGGACCGAGAGGTCCGACTGCGGTTTCCTCCTGGCCGCAGGCCAAAATCGCTCCGGCGCAATCGGTCAATATCAGTGCAGGTTGGTATTAGTCGCTGCCGGAGAGCAGCACGAGCGAGCCGTCCTGACGCAGGACGGCATCGAAGGCCTCGACCGATCCGCCGGCGGCCGGGGTTTCGGCATAGGCGGCCGCAAAGCTCGCCCCGTCTCCATGGCGCGGCACGAAATCCGGACGTTCGCCGGGGATCGGGCCGATCTCCGGCAACATGGCGAACCCGTCCATCGCGGAAAACGCCGCACTGGCCGGCGCCTGCTCCGCCAGCGCCGTCATGGCCGAACCCGCCTCGCCCGCGCTTGCCCGCTCGGCAAAGGTCGGGATCGCCGGCAGGCTGTCCGCCATCGGTGCCGCCGAGGCGACCATCACGCCGGTCGCAATCTGGCCGCCCGGATCGACCGCGGGAACGCGCGATCCCTTCGGCACGTAGGAAGCCATCAGATAGGGCATGTCGTGGCCGTCGAGCCGGGCCTTGCCGACATACTGGACACGAACCTTGGCGGTTCCCTTGCCCTTGACGTCCAGCATCTCCGCCGTCTTGGAGGACACGTCGATGATCCGGCCATGCGAATAGGGCCCGCGGTCGTTTACCCGCACGATGACGGAGGTGCCGTTCTCGAGATTGGTGACGCGGGCATAGCTCGGCAGCGGGAAGGTCGGATGGGCGGCGGAGAGATGGTACTTGTCGTAGATTTCGCCATTGGCCGTCTTGCGGCCGTGGAAGGCAGAGCCATACCAGGAGGCGAGCCCGACCTTGTCGTAGTCAGGATCCTCCTGCGGCTTGTACCACTTGCCGCGCACCTTGTAGGGCTTGCCGACCTGATAGCGTCCGCCCCCCTTGGGGACCGCCTGCCCTTCCTGGACGACGCGCGGGCTGGCCTTCACGCCGTATTCGGACTCGGCGAAATATTCCTTGCTCCGACCCGCCTTCTTCGCCGTCTCGCTCGTTGTGTTGCAGCTCGCCAGGCCGGCGCAGACGACCGGAATGGCGACGAGCCGGAAAGCAGTGCGCGCGCCCGCCGAGAAGAAACCGAAATTCATATGTCCCACGCCGCTCGTGTCCCTGACGCCACCGTTCGCGATCGTCTGTCCTGCGATCGCCCCCTCGATAGCGCTCCGTTCAAAACATAATATTAATCATGACCTCAAAATGGCGAAAATGCGGTTCTCCCCGCGCGGAAACGGCGCAACAGAAGAACTAAACTTCCGCATGGTTAATGAAGGGATAATTCAGGGGCGCCCTGCCACCTCTCCTTCCTTCTACTTCATGGCCGGCCGAACCATGCCGGCAAGGTCTTTACGATCCACTTCGAAGTCCCGCGGATAGACGCACCGCTGCCACCCGATATCTGGTTTTCCGGCAACGATCCGAGGATTGTTGATGGCGGAAGGGCAAGCTGCCTATGCCGTTGAATCGCCTCATTGAAGGCCGAACCCATGGGCCGACGGATTCGTCATTGTGGAACCTCGGCAACGGACAGGTGTTCCTGAAGGCCAACCGAGCGACCACGAGAAGGAGGGCGCGTCGATGAGCGCGCCCGAAACAGGAGAAAGCATATGAAAAAGACCTTTGCCATTGCAGTGATGACCACGGCAGTCGCGGCGTCCGGCCTGACGGCCGCCCGTGCCGCCGACATGGTGCCCGCACCGGAAGCGCCTGTGGTCGCCCGCTCGGAGGCGCGCGACGGCGTCCGCATCGGCTATCTCGACTGCCGGATCGGCGGCGGCGCCGGCTATGTGCTCGGCTCCGCCAAGGAAGTCGATTGCGCCTTCGTCACCACGATGGGCAGCGAACCGGTCGATCACTACCAGGGCCAGATCCGCAAGCTCGGCGTCGACCTCGGCTTCACCACGCAGGGCCGCCTCGTCTGGGCGGTGCTCGCGCCGACCGCCGGCTACCACCAGGGCTCGCTCGGCGGCGTCTACCAGGGCGCCACGGCGGAAGCGACCGTCGGCGCCGGCGTCGGCGCCAACATCCTCGTCGGCGGCACCTCCGGCTCCATCCACCTGCAGACCGTCAGCCTGACCGGCCAGATCGGCCTCAACATCGCAGCGACCGGCACGTCGATGACGCTGAACTCGGTCAACTGACACCCATGTTCCCGGGCGCCCTGCCATCCCGGCGGGGCGTCTACCTCCGCCTCGCGCCTCGCTATTCAGCCATCAGGGAAGCCCGGACGTTTGCGCCACAGACGTTCCGAGATGAAGACTGAAGAGCAAGCGGGAGACAAGGAATGAATTTTGCGGCAGATGGCGGAAGAGGTGGGATTCGAACCCACGGTACGGTTTCCCGCACGCCGGTTTTCAAGACCGGTTCCTTAAACCACTCGGACACTCTTCCAACAAGCTGCGCAACCATATCCTGCTGCATCAGCCGTCTTGTGCACCCGCGCCGGGGCACGGCGCTTTATAGCCGTTCATGGCAGGCCGTCAACGTGTTCAGTCGCATCCGGCACAGGTCAACCCGTGCCCTTGGCAGCCCACATTCATTGCCGACCTTCACGGAATTTTAGCCACTTGCGGAACACAAATGGAACAGATAGTGTTTGTTCCGTATTTGTTTCACGATTCTGGGTGACGAGCCATGCTGACCCGCAAGCAACAGGAACTGCTTCTGTTCATCCACGAGCGGATGAAGGAAACGGGGATACCGCCGTCATTCGACGAGATGAAGGATGCGCTCGACCTGGCGTCGAAATCCGGCATCCATCGGCTCATCACCGCGCTCGAGGAGCGCGGCTTCATCCGCAGGCTGCCCAATCGCGCCCGCGCGCTCGAGGTCATCAAGCTGCCGGAGGCCTATTCGCCGAGCCTCAAGGCGCGGCGCGGCTTCTCGCCATCGGTGATCGAGGGCAGCCTCGGCAAGGAAAAGCCTGCGCCGGAACGGCCGCAGGCTCCGGCGTCCGAGAGCTCGGTCGCCGTGCCGGTGATGGGCCGGATCGCTGCCGGCGTGCCGATTTCCGCCATCCAGAACAACACCCACGATATCTCCGTGCCGGCGGAAATGCTGGGCGGCGGCGAGCACTATGCGCTGGAGGTCAGGGGTGATTCGATGATCGAGGCGGGCATTCTCGACGGCGACACGGTGATCATCCGCAATGCCGGGACGGCCAACCCCGGCGACATTGTCGTGGCCCTCGTCGACGACGAGGAGGCAACGCTGAAGCGCTTCCGCCGCAAGGGCGCCTCGATCGCGCTGGAGGCTGCCAACCCGGCCTACGAGACCCGGATTTTCGGCCCCGACCGCGTCAAGATCCAGGGCAAGCTGGTCGGGCTCATTCGTCGCTATCATTGAGCTTCGGCATCGTCTTCCGGATCCTGGAAGCGGTCATCCCGGAAACTGTCTGTGCGCCAGTCGTAGAGGCGATGCCGGTTCCAGGGGCGATGAAGCTGGACGACCGCCTGCGTTGTGATGATGCCGTGCCCTGTCGCGACGGTATCGTTTGCCGGTGCCATCTCCAGGGCGCCGGTGAGGCGAAGGCTGTGTGCACTGATCAACCGGGCTCCGCTGGCGCAGCCGCCCTCGCGGCGATGGCGGGGGGCGACGACGATATCGGCACTGTCGCACGCGGCTCCCAGATGGGCCGGATCCTCCAGCCAGACCACCCGCCAGTCCGCAGCGGTGACGCCGACGCACCACGCCTGCCGGCGGCAGGCGAATCGCTTCTGCCGGGCGGCCAGGGTGAAGTCCGCGGCGAGTGCTTCCTTCGCGGCGCCGGTGTTGACATGATACGTCCCGGTTCCCTGCGAGACGGAAGATAAGACCGGACGGGGCAGCGCTGCATGCGACGGGGCCGCTTGTCCGTCACCCGCACGCCCGGCCGTGCCCCTTCGCCGTTCGGTCGTTGACCGCGCCGGGCTTCCCCGATCGCTCTCCCCGCCGCCCAGCATCAACGGCGCCATATGGTCCTCGAAGCGCAGGGCATAGCGCCACTGGTCGTAGATAAAACCGGGCGGCCGCCTGCGATTGGTGGCGGCCGTGCGACCGTCGACGAGCGCCACCAGCGCGCCGTCTTCGGAGACCAGCAACTGCGGTGCGGGCCGTGCCGGCGCAAGGGCCGCCACGGCGACGCCGGCGGCAAGGGGCAGGACGGCGAGCGCGGCGAGCCGCGTCCTGAACAGGCAGGCGAGCCCTCCGCCCGCAGCCAGAAGCGCGAAGGCAAGCGGCGAAAGGCGGCCGGTGACGATCTCGCCGCCCCATCCCGAGACCCAGTTCGCCATGACGATCATGGCTTCGATGCCTTTGCACATGATCGTCAGCGCAAGCCCTTCGAGCCCCAGCGGCATCAGCAGCATGGCGATCACCCCCATCGGCATGACGACAAAGGAGATGACCGGCATGGCCAGGAGATTGCCGGCAAGGCCGTAGGCCGGGATCCGGTGGAAATGGCCGAGGGAATAGACCAGCGTTGCCAGCCCGCCGATGACCGACGACAGGAGGAGCCCGGCCGTAAAGCCGGACGCGTGCTGCATCAGCCGCAGTCCGCCGGCGGACGGCCCCGTGCGGGAGACACCGCGGTCCCGCCATGCCGCATAGCCGGCCACCAGCCCGAGCGTCGCCGCATAGGACATCTGGAAGCCCGGTCCGGTAACGGCAGAGGGCGTGACAGCCAGCAGGACGATCGCCGACAGGGCGATGTTGCGCAGGCTGATGGCGGTGCGGTCGACCAGTACGGCCACAAGCATGACGACGATCATCAGCCAGGAGCGGACCGCCGACACGGCGCCGCCGGAAATCAGGATGTAGAGGGTCACGGTCACCAGCCCGCCGGCGGCTGCGAATTTCTTGATCGGGTATCGTTCCGCCGCCCCCGGCAGCAGCGACAGGGCCAGCCGCGCACCGACGAGAAACGTGCCGGCGGCCAGCACCATGTTCAGGCCGGAGATCGCCAGCACATGCGCGAGCCCTGCCCGGCGCAGCGCCTCGACCGTATCCGGGCTGATCCCCCGCTGCTCGGCCGTGACGAGGGCGGCCGCGATGGCACCCGCGTCGCCGCCGATCTGGTCGCGGATCCGTGCCGTCAGCGCGCCGCGCCACGCCGCGACGGTCTCGCGCGCATGCGCAAGCCAGGAGACGTCACTGGCCGCCTCACTCAGCACGACCGCGGCAGGTTTGCCATAGAAGTAGCCGATCGCGCCGGTGCCGGCGAAGTAGGCGTCAAAGGCGAAGTCGTTCAATCCCGGCAGGGCTGCGCCCGAGGGCGGGCTGAGGCGGGCGCGGCCCGAAATCCCGCCTCCGACCGCGATCGGCGCATGCGGGCTGCGCGCCACGAGGTTGACCACGTCCGGCGGCCGGCGCAGGGCTGGTTCGCGGGTGGCAAGGACGGCGACGCGGTAGCGCATCCGCCCGCGCTCGTCGGCCTCGCCGTAAAGTACCCTTCCGGTGATCGTCGTCGTCACCGGCTGGTCGAAGATCGCTGTCGACAACCGCGCCGTCTCGACGGCCGCGAGCGTCATCCCGGCGACGAACAGGAAGGCCGTGCGCGCCGCCACGGCAAGGAGACCGCTGCGATGCCGGGTCCAAAAGGCAAGGATCGCGCTCGCGGCGAGCAGGGCCGCGAGCAACAGCGGCGGCAGGTCGCGGGGAAGCGCGTACCATGCCCAGACCCCTGCCCCGAGCACGACGGGCACGAACAGGAACGGCGTCCCGTGGTCGCGCTCGCTCTGCCAGGCCGTCGCGAAAGACGCGCTTGCGAGCGTGAGGTTCCGGGACAGCCGCAGGGCCAGCGTTCGCCGGAAAACACCCCTTGGAAGCGTCGGAAAAGCCCTGGCAAACGTGGTCGCAGCCGGTGACGCCACGGAGGCTGTCTCCGGCACTGCGACACGGTGCTCGACCTCGCTGGCAGTCCCCCTTCCCATATGAACGATCCCGGCGGCAGACACCCCGATATTGCAACTTACGATTTTGCAAGGCAATCCCGATTCCGTGCCCGCATGACCGTCGTTTCCGGAAAGAATGCGCCCTCCATAATTATTCCGCCTCACCCATAAGTTGCTTGCAACTGGCGCGGAAGAGTAGATATTGCGATCCGGAATGTCGGATTTTGCATTGCACAACCATGCCTTTCGTCTTGCTTGGCAGGGCGTCGCAAATGGGTTAGCAAAGCGGCACCGCCGAGTTCGGGCACGCCCAGTGCCCTCATAAATCAATGGAGGTCCTCATGACGGGAAAGAGCGCGGACGTCACGATCAGTGACAAGACGGTGGAGTTGCCACTGCGAACGGGGACCATCGGGCCTTCGGTCATGGATATCGGCACGCTCTACAAGCAGACCGGCGCTTTCACCTACGACCCCGGCTTCACGTCCACGGCCTCCTGCGAATCCAAGATCACCTATATCGACGGTGACGAAGGCGTGTTGCTGCACCGCGGCTACCCCATCGAGCAACTGGCCGAGCACGGCGATTTTCTCGAGGTCTGCTACCTGCTGCTCTACGGCGAACTGCCCACCAAGGCGCAGAAGGACGACTTCGACTACCGCGTCACCCATCACACGATGGTGCACGAGCAGATGTCGCGCTTCTTCACCGGCTTCCGCCGCGATGCGCATCCGATGGCTGTAATGTGCGGTTGCGTCGGCGCGCTGTCGGCCTTCTATCACGACAGCACCGACATCACCGATCCGCACCAGCGCATGGTTGCATCGCTGCGCATGATCGCCAAGATGCCGACGATCGCCGCCATGGCCTACAAGTACCATATCGGCCAGCCCTTCGTTTATCCGAAGAACGATCTCGACTACGCCTCGAACTTCCTGCGCATGTGCTTCGCCGTGCCTTGCGAGGAATACGTCGTCAATCCGGTCCTGGCGCGCGCCATGGACCGCATCTTCATCCTGCACGCCGATCACGAGCAGAACGCGTCCACCTCGACGGTCCGCCTCGCCGGTTCGTCGGGCGCCAACCCGTTCGCCTGCATCGCCGCGGGCATCGCTTGCCTGTGGGGCCCCGCCCATGGCGGCGCCAACGAGGCAGCGCTCAACATGCTGGCCGAGATCGGTTCGGTCGAACGCATCCCGGAATACGTCGCCCGCGCCAAGGACAAGAACGATCCGTTCCGCCTGATGGGCTTCGGCCACCGCGTCTACAAGAACTACGATCCGCGCGCGCGCATCATGCAGAAGACGACGCACGAGGTTCTGGGCGAGCTCGGCATCAAGGACGACCCAATGCTCGAAGTCGCGATGGAACTGGAGCGCATCGCGCTGACGGACGAATACTTCATCGAGAAGAAGCTCTACCCCAACATCGACTTCTATTCCGGCATCACGCTGAAGGCGCTCGGCTTCCCGACCACGATGTTCACCGTGCTGTTCGCCCTGGCCCGCACCGTCGGCTGGATTGCCCAGTGGAACGAGATGATCGAGGATCCCGAACAGCGCATCGGTCGTCCGCGCCAGCTCTATGTCGGCGAGCCGAAGCGGGACTACATCCCGGTTTCCAAGCGCTGAGACGGAAGCGACGGATACAGGAAGAAAGCCCGGTCAGAACAGGCCGGGCTTTTTCTCTTTCAGAAGGGCGAGGATCACATCGGCCGCCCTGTCGCCGGGGGCGCGCACCTCCTGCATGCGGTCGTGGACGAGATCGAAGCCCTCGACCATCGCCTGGCGCTGCAGAGTGGAATGGGAGAGCTGAACGGCCCAGCGGGCGAGGCAACCGGGGCGAACGGCCTCGTTCAGATACTCCGGGATCACGGCATAGTCGGCGATCAGGTTGGGCAGCGCCCCCGTCCAGGTCTTGATCTTTTTCGCCATCAGCCGCGCGATCCAGTCGACCTTGTAGCAGGAGACGACCGGCACCCGCGCCAGCGCCAGTTCGAGCAGGACGGTTCCGGACGCAGCGATGGCCACGTCCGCGTCCCGAAAGGCCGGCCACTTTTCAGACGCAGAAACTGTCACTGCGGGCTTTTCCGGCCAGTCGACCAGAAGGTCGCGAACCAGTGCCTCCTGCCGGGGAACGGTCGGCAGGCGGAACTCGAACGGTACGGGCCCGGCGGAGAGTTCGGCCATCACATCCTTGAAGGCCGGCAGCAACCGCGTGATTTCGCCGGCGCGCGAGCCGGGAAGAAGCAGGCAGACGCGCCGTTCGCCGCTTCCGAGCGGCGGCACCTTCTTCTGCAGTTGCGCCGCCCGCACCGCCCTCACCTCGGGATCGCCGGCGAGCCTGTGGCCGACATAGGTGGTCGGCGGCCCATTCAGGCGCTGCATCACGGCTGGCTCGAACGGCAGTACGGCAAGCACGTGGTCGACATAGGCGCGCATGCGCGGCGCGCGCTCCTCCTTCCACGCCCAGACGCTGGGGCAGACATAGTTGACTACCGGCAAATCCGGCAACTGCCTGCGGACCCGCCGGGCGACACGGTGAGTGAAATCGGGACTGTCGATGATGACGAGCAGGTCGGGCTTTTCGGCAACGATCGCCGCCGCCGTCTCGCGGATCCGCCGGAGCAGCTTCGGCAGCTTCGCCAGCACCTGCGAGAAACCCATGATCGACAGTTCGGAATAGTCGAAGAGGGATCTCAGGCCCTGCGCCTGCAGCGCCTCGCCGCCGACGCCGCAAAGGGTTATCTCACCTGGCCATTGCCGGCGCAGCGCTGCGATGAGATCGCCGCCGAGAAGATCGCCGGAAACCTCGCCGGCGATGATGCCGAGCTTGAGCGGGCGGGTCACGGGTGCGCTCCGCCGTCGCGCGGCAGGATGCCGGTGACGAAAAGGCCGGCGCGGTCGGCTTCCGCGATCAATGTCGTCCGGTCGAGCACCAGCGAACGGCCCGCCTCGCAGGCGATGCCCGCAAGCCCCGCTTCCGCCGCCCGCCGCACCGTGTCGACGCCAATCGACGGCAGGTCGGCGCGCCGGTCCTGCTCGGGCTTGCACAGCTTGACCAGCACGCCCTTGCGGCGGCGCGAGATGCGGCCTTCCTGTCTCAGGCTCGCCACCCGCTCCAGCATCAGATCGGTTCCCTCTGCCCCCTCAAGGGCAACCACCCGTCCACCGACGGCAACCGCCCCCTGCCCGACATCGAGCGCGCCGAGCGCCAGTGCAGCGGCGGAAGCGGCAGCGATATCGCGCATGGCCTCCTCGTCCGGCCGGATCGCGCCGACCGGCCCTTCGGTGGCCAGAAGTTCCGGTGCGATCTCGTCCGCGCCGACGACGCGCACGCCGTTCGCCTCGATCAGCCGGATCACCATCTTCAGCACCGTGTCGTCGCCGCCGTTCAAAAGCGTGCGCACGATGCCGGGCACCTGCATCAGCGTGCGGATGGTCGGCCGGATGTCGCGCCATTCCGGCCGGCGGCGGACCCAGCCGGAAAGAACCGCGCGATCGATGCCTTCGGTGGAGAAGATGCGGCTGATGCCGGCATAGTCGCCGACGCCGACGCCGGCATGGTCGAATTCAGACCAGTCCTGATCGGCCTCGTTGCTAAGCGCAAGAATGAAGGGATTTTCGCCGTGCAGCCTGGCGGCGCGCGCGACGTGGATCGGCAATTGCCCGCCGCCGGCGATGATGGCCAGCCGCTTTGCGCCCTCCGGCCGGCGCTCTGCCATGCCGGTCAGGCCTTGCCGCGGTTCGGCGAGGAGAGCGCGCGATCGCTGTCCGCTGCGATGAAATCGAGGATATGCATGACGGGAACGCAGTCCGCATAGTCCTCGCGAATGGCGGCCGCATTGTTGCGGATCGATGCCTCGCCCTCGAAGATTTCCTTGAACGCCCGGCGGACCCGATGGATCGTCGCCTTGTCCATGCCGGAGCGCGACATGCCGACGACGTTGATGCCGCCGAGGATGCCCGGATTGCCGTTCAGCATCCCATAGGGGATGACGTCGTAGGCCACGGCCGAAAGTCCGCCGACGAAGGCATGGCGTCCGACGCGCGCGAACTGGTGCACCGCCGAGCCGCCGCCGAGAATGGCGCGATCCTCGACCGTCACGTGGCCGGCCAGCATGACGTTGTTGGACAGGATGATGTTGTTGCCGAGGATGCAGTCATGGGCGATGTGCGAATAGGCAAGGAACAGGTTGTCGTCGCCGACGACGGTCTTGCCACCGCCACCGGCGGTGCCGGTGTTCATCGTCACGCCTTCGCGGATCGTGTTGCGCTCACCGACGGTCAGCGTGGTGTCCTCGCCGCCATGATGGATGCTCTGCGGGTCGCCACCGATGACGGCGGAGGGAAAGATGCGCGTGCCGCGCCCGATCGTCGTACGTCCGACGACCACGACATGGGTCAGAAGCTCGACCTCGTCGCCGAGAACGACATTCGGCCCCACGTGGCAGAAGGGGCCGACGACGACGTTCTCCCCGATCACCGCCCCGTCTTCGACGACGGAGAGCGGATGGATCCTGGCGCTGGCTGCAATCATGTTCAGGCGTCTTCCTTGTTGACGATCATCGCGCCGATATCAGCTTCGGCGACAAGTTGCCCATCAACTTTTGCGTCGCAGTGAAACTTCCAGATATTCCCGCGCTGCTTCTGTTTCACGACATGATACTCGACGCGGTCGCCGGGGATGACCGGCTTGCGGAAGCGGGCATTGTCGATCGTCATGAAATAGACGAGGTTGGTGCCGGTGCCGGTCTTGCGCGCGCAGATCGCGCCGGCCGTCTGCGCCATGCCCTCGATCAGGAGCACGCCGGGCATGATCGGGTGGTCCGGGAAGTGTCCGGTGAACTGAGGCTCGTTGACCGTCACGTTCTTGATGCCGATCGCGGAATTGTCGCCGTCGATCTCGATGATCTTGTCCACCAGCAAGAACGGATAGCGGTGCGGCAAAAGCGTCAGGATATCCTTCAGTTCAGCGACGCCCAGGGCCTCCCTCTTTTCCTCGCTCATTCCTTGTCACCCGTCTTCTTTCTATTGTTGATCCGCATCGTCATCTCGGCCACGTCGCGCAGGAAGTCGCGCATCGGCCGCGCCGGTATCCCGCCATAGCGCTCGCCGGCGGGAATATCGGCGACCACGCCGCTCATCGCGGCGATCTGCACGCCGTCGCCGATGGTGATGTGGCCGTTCACGCCTGTCGCACCGCCGATCATCACGCCGTCGCCGATGCGCGTGCTGCCGGCGATCCCGACCTTGCTGACGATGCCGCAATGCCGGCCGATGCGGACGTTGTGGCCGATCTGCACCTGGTTGTCGATCTTGGTCCCCTCGCCGATCACGGTATCGTCCATCGTGCCCCGGTCGATCGTCGTGCCGGCCCCGATCTCCACGTCGTCCTGGATGATGACGCGGCCGACCTGCACGATCTTGATCATGCCGCCCTTGGGGCCCGGACCGTAGCCGAACCCGTCCTGGCCGATGCAGGCGCCGGGGTGAAGGATGACGCGGTTGCCGATCAGCGCGCACTGGATCCGGGCGCCGGCGGAAATCGTACAGTCACGCCCGATCCGCACACCGGCCGCAATCGTGACCCCCGGGCCGATCTGCGTGCCCTCGCCGATCTCGACATTGGCGCCGATCACCGTCATCGGCTCCACGACGACGCCCGCTTCGAGACGCGCGGTCGGATCGATATAGGCGAGCGGGGAAATGCCGGCGGACTCGGACGTGGACAAGGCCGGGCGCATTGCGCCGGGCTGCAGGATTTCGCCTGCCAGCGCGAAAGCCATGTGCGCCCGCTTCGTCTGCAGGATGGCGACGTGATCCGGCACCAGCGACGCCAGCGACGGATCGCACAGGATGGCGGTCGCCTGGCAGGTCTCGAGTTCAGCCTTTGTCTTGCGCGACAGCAGGTAGCAGAGGTCGCCCTCCTTCGCCCGGTAGACCGGCGCAACGTTGTTCACCAGCCGGGATCCGGCAGTCGGGTCGAGAAGTTCCGCCCCGAGGCGGTTCGCCAGATCGTCCAGGCGAACGCCGTCGTGCGGCGGAAAGAACCAGTTTTGTTCCATCAGCATAGACCCCAGAACAGTCCGTTGTCAGCAGTTCTGGACTGCTTGGATCAGAAGGTCGACGAAATGCCGAACTTGAACCGCTGCGTTTCGTCGAAGTCTTCCTTCACGACCGGGATCGCGTAGTCGACGCGCAGGGGACCGAACGGCGAAGACCAGATCAGGCTGGCGCCGAGCGATGCGCGCCAGGACATGCTGGTGCCCTCGACATCGTCGTCGCCGATGTCGACCTTGTTGCCGTAGAGCGTGCCGGCATCGGCGAAGAACGCGCCACGGAAGCCGGCGTCACGCGCAATGAACGGCAGCGGGAAGCTCGTCTCGGCCGAGACCGTGAAGTAGGTCGTGCCGCCGATCTCGTCGCCGTTCGCCATGCGCGGGCCGATACCGCCGCTCTCGAAGCCGCGAAGATCGTTGGCGTTCAGCTGGAACTGGTCGAAGACATGCAGGTCGCCGCTCGTCGGCGTCATGTAGCCGGCGCCGGCCGACAGAGACCCGACGATGTCCGCGTCCTCGAGCAGCGTCCGGAAGTAACGCGCCTTGCCGTAGATCTTGTAGAAGTCCGAATCGCCGCCGACACCCGCGAATTCCTGGGTAAAGGTCGCGTAGATGCCGTCGCGCGGCATCTTGCGATCGTCCAGGGTATCGAAGGTCATCGAGTGCGAGATCGACGAACGGACCCACGGGCTGCCATCGACGGCATCCCAATAGGGACGCGACAGGTCGCGGTCTTCCGGCGCCTTGGCCAGATCCTCTTCCTCGTTGACGTTCGTGCTGTAGTCCATCTTCGTGTAGTTGTACCGCAGCGTCGTCGACAGGTCCTCGGTGATTGGCGCGGTGACGCGAAGCGTGAAGCCCTGATTGTCGATGTCGTAGAAGTCTTCGGAATTGTCCTCGTTCCGGAACAGGTCGAAGCCGGCGGCCAGTCGGTAGCCGAGGAAATAGGGTTCCGTGAAGTTCAGGCTATAGTTGCGCGAATCGTCGCCACCACCGGCGGCGATGCGGATGTACTGCCCGCGCCCGAGGAAGTTCTTCTCTTCGATCGAGGCTTCGAGCTTGAAGCCTCCGTCGTTGCCCGTCGAGTAGCCGGCGCCGATGCCGAAGGTACCGGTCGACTGGTCCTGAACGTCGACGATCAGGACGACGCGGTCGGAAGCACTGCCCGGAGCGGTCGTGATGTTGACGGACGAGAAGAAGCCGAGGGCGTCCAGGCGGCGCTTGGCGCTGTTGATGACTTCCTGGTTGAAGGCGTCGCCTTCGCTGATGTCGAATTCGCGGCGGATGACGAAGTCGCGCGTGCGGGTGTTGCCGCGGATCTCGATGCGCTCGACATAGGCGCGCTCGCCCTGGTCGACGAGGTAGTCGACCGCGATCGTGTGGTTGGCGAAGTCACGGTTGCCACGCGGGGTGACGCGGGCAAAGGGATAGCCGCGAGCGGCGACCACGCGCGAAATCTGCGACATCGAATCCTGCACGTCGTTGGCGCGGTAGACGTCGCCGGCACGCGATTCGACGAGACCCTTCAACTGCTCGGCATCGACGCCCTCGACGGTCGATTCGACGGTGATGTCGCCGAACTTGTAGCGCTCGCCTTCCTCGACGGTGAAAGTGATCGCGTATTCGTTCGTGCTCTCGTCGAGAACAGCCTCCGAGGAAACGATCTGGAAGTCGGCGTAGCCGTGATTGAAGTAGAACTGGCGCAGCGCCTCTTCGTCGGCGCGCAGCTTCATTTCGTCATAGACGTCCTTGCGCGACAGGAACGACAGCGGGCCGGACTTCTTGGTGTTGACGACGGAGCGCAGGCGGCCGTCGCTGTAGGCATTGTTGCCGACGAAGTTGATCGCCGAGATCTTGGTCCGGTCGCCCTCGTTGATGACGAAGGCGACGTTCACGCGGCCGTTGCCGACGTCATATGTCTGCGTCGTCACCGTCGCATCGCTGCGGCCGATCGCGGCATAGGCATCCTTGATCGACTGGATGTCGCTCTCGATCGTCGTCTCGCTGAACGGACCGAGCGACTGCGAACGGACGACGCCTGCGAGCTTGTCGTCCTTGATCTTGCGGTTGCCGTTGAACACGACCTGGTTGATGAGCCGGTTCTCGTCGACGACGACGACGAGCGTGCTGCCGGAAACGCTGATGCGGACATCGGAGAAATATCCGGTCCCGAACAGGCGGCGCACGGAGGCATCGATATCGGAATTGCTGAAGGTCTTGCCCGGCTGGATCGTGAGATTGGAGCGAACGGTTTCAGCGCTGACACGATCGGCGCCGCGAACATCGATGCGCTGGATGACGGCAGCTTCTGCGGCGCTTACGGCAACGAGCGAGACGGCTGCTCCACCAGCCACCACCATGCTCGTGGAAAGGGCAACGGCAGACACCGCGTTCAAAAATCTTGAACCAGCTTTCATTTTCACAACTTACCTTCGTTTCAATGTCCCGCGGCGAACTCGAAAACCCGACTCCGGTCACGATGCCGTTTTAACCGCTTTTGCCATACAAGCAAGCACGCCCGTTAATTTCTGTTTACTTCGATTCGAACCGTGGCCCATAGGCCACTAAAGGTTTCAAACACGGTAAACAGGACCTTAGCGGAACCCCTGCCCGCCCCTGCTTCAGCGCCTGAAATACCCGCGCAGGCTTACCCGAGCCTACCGAAAGTATCATTCCAGGTTGCAAACACCGTCAGCATCAGGATCAGCGCCATTCCGATACGAAAGGCGATCTCCTGCGTCCTCGGGCCGACGGGCCGTCCGCGAAGGGCTTCAACCGCATAGAACATCAGGTGCCCCCCATCAAGTACCGGAACGGGCATTAGGTTCAAAAGTCCAATGGAAACAGACAGAACGGCCGCAAGTTGAAGCAAGGCGGCAACACCGAGCGTCGCCATCTGCCCCGAAGCCTGCGCCACCCGGATCGGCCCGCCGATCTGATCGGCCTTCATGCGGCCGGTAACGACGTTCGCCAGGTAGTCGAAGGTCCCGGTGACGATGTACCAGCTCTGCAGCGCGCCCTGCCCGACCGCCTGCAGCGGGCTGTATTCCACCACGCGGAAATTGCCGGTCGCCTCGTTCGTCACGATGCCGATGACGCCGACCTCCATCTTGTTGCCGAACTGGTCGGAAAGCTCCGTCCGCTGCGGCACCATGCTCAGGTCCCGGTTCTCGCCGTCGCGCTGGATCGTCACGACGATCGGCACCTCCGGGCGCACGCTCACATAGCGGCGGACGTCGTCGAAAGTCCGCACCGGCGAACCGTCGATGGAAACAAGCAGATCGCCCGGCAGGATGCCGGCCGCCGCCGCAGCACTCGATTCGCGCACCTCCGCAACCACCGGATCGGCGACCTGCCGGCCGTAGGTCGCAAACGTCACGCTGAAGATCGCGATCGCAAGGATGAAGTTGGCGATCGGCCCGGCTGCGACGGTCACGGCACGCTTCCACAGCGCCGCACCGAGGAAGGTCCGCGACCGCTCCGCCTCCGTCAGGCCGCCCAGCTTGCCGTAGTCCGGAGTGGAGGCGGCATCCTCGTCGCCGTGGAACTTGACATAGCCGCCGAGCGGAATGGCGCAGAGCTTCCACCGGGTGCCGTGGCGGTCATTGAAGCCGGCGATCTCGGGACCGAAGCCGACGGAGAAGGCGGTGATGCCGATGCCGCACCAGCGTCCGGCGAGATAATGCCCCATCTCGTGGATGAAGACGATCAGGGTCAGGACGACCAGGAACGGAATGATGGTGCCGGTGACGAGGCCGAACGCTTGCTGCAACAGTTCCATATCTGCGATGGGCTCCCTGGAAAGCTGGCGTCAAAGGCCAAGAAGAAACGCGCCCGTCGATGCGGACTGCTGCCCCGACAACATTGCCGCCAGACCCAGCAGAAACGCCGCGAAACAGGCGAAAACAAGACCGTCCACCCGGTCCATGACGCCGCCGTGCCCGGGGATCAGGCGGCTCGAATCCTTGACGCCGAACCGGCGCTTGATGAAGGATTCGAACAGATCCCCGACCTGGCTGAAGACGGACAGAATGAAGGCGACGAACGGGATCCACGATCCGATCGACGGGAAGAAGGCGAGATAGAGGACACTGCCGGCAGCGATCGCCGAGATCGTGCCGCCGATCGCGCCGGACCATGTCTTGCCCGGCGAGATCGACGGGGCGAGCTTCGGACCGCCGATCGCCCGGCCGACGAAATAGGCCAGGATGTCGGTCGCCCAGACGACGGAAAAGACGAACAGCATGGCGATCAGGCCGGTGGCATCGCCGCCGCGGATGGCGGCCAGCGAGACGGCCGTCAGCCCGGCATAGGCGATCCCGCCCGCAAGCCAGAAGCTCCGCTTGAACGCGGCCGCATGGATCGCCGACAACGCCACAGCACCAGCAATGGTGACGAGCGCCAGTTCCTCCTCGGCATAGACCACCATGGCGGCGACGGCCACGGTCACGGCCCAGCCAAAGGCGTTGCCCCGCACGTCGGTCTCGGCAAGGCGCGTGATCGTCGACCACTCGTAATAGACCAGAAGGGCGATCAGCGACGACAGCAGCCGGAACGGCAGGCCGCCGGCCCAGGCGGCGACGAGGACAACGGCAGCGAGAACCAGTCCGGATACGATGCGAAGCCGCAGTTCGGTGCCCATCAGGAGCCCACTGCCAGCGTCGGCGCGGATACGCCGCCGAAGCGCCGCTCGCGACCGGCATAGTTCGCCAGCGCCTGGAGGAAGGTCGCCCGCGAAAAATCAGGCCAGAACTCGGGTACGAACATGAGCTCGGCATAGGCCGCCTGCCAGAGCAGGAAGTTCGACAGGCGCTCCTCGCCGCTGGTGCGGATAATGAGGTCCGGATCTGGAATGCCCGCCGTGTCCAGCCGCGCGCTGATCAGATCGGAGGTGACCTGCGCGGGATGAAGGAGCCCGATCGACACGTCGCTCGCGATCGAACGCACGGCGCGGGCGATCTCGTCTCGGGCGCCGTAGTTGAAGGCGATGACCAGCGTGATCGCGGTGTTGTCCCGCGTCTTCTCCTCCGCCTCCAGAAGCAGCGGCAGGATGTCGTCACGCAGGTTGGAGCGGTCGCCGATGACACGGATCCGTACGTTTTCCTTGTGCAGGGTCGCGAGATCGCGACGGATGAAGGTCTTCAGCAGGCCCATGAGGTCGGAGACCTCGCTCTCCGGCCGGCTCCAGTTCTCCGAAGAAAAGGCAAAGAGCGTCAGGTACGACACGCCCGCATCGGCGGCGGTGCGCACCGCCTCGCGCACGGCCTCCACCCCCTTGCGGTGACCCATGCTTCGCGGCAAACCGCGAACATTGGCCCAGCGCCCGTTGCCGTCCATGATGATGGCAACGTGGTCGGGTATGTTCTTCACAGCATGATGGGTCATCGACGATCCGTGGACGAAAGCGGGAAACCGGGCAAGCCTGCGCTCAGACCTGCATGATTTCCTTTTCCTTCTCGGCAAGCAAGCGATCGACTTCGGAAATCATGTCGTCCGTCATCTTTTGAACTTTTTCGGACTGGCCGCGGCTGATGTCCTGGCCGATATCGCCATCCTTCTCGGCTTTTTTCAGGTCGTCCATGCCGTCGCGGCGCACGTGGCGGATCGCCACCTTGCCCTTCTCGGCATAGTCGTGGGCGATCTTGACGAGCGAACGGCGGCGCTCCTCGTTCAGCTCCGGCAGCGGAATGCGCAGGTTCTGGCCATCGACGATCGGGTTCAACCCGAGATTGGATTCGCGGATCGCGCGGTCGACCGCGCCGACCATCTGCTTGTCCCAGACCGAGACGGCCAGCATGCGCGGCTCCGGCACCGTGATGTTGGCGACCTGGTTCAGCGGCATGCGCGAGCCATAGGCCTCCACCGTCACCGGATCAAGGACGTTGGCCGAGGCGCGGCCGGTGCGCAGCGAAGCGATATCGTGCTTGAACGCGGAAACGGCACCATCCATGCGGCGCTTCAGTTCCTTCAGATCAACACCTTCACTCATAGCTTGGAACTCCCGTTATAGGGAAACGGCGCGTCTTGTGCGCCGTTTCGGAATCAATTGTCGGATACGATGGTCCCGCGACCGCCGCCGGTCAATATTTGTGCAAAGCCGCCCTTCTCGTGGATGGAGAAGACGACGATCGGGATCGCGTTCTCGCGGGCGAGCGCCACGGCTGCGATATCCATCACGGCGAGCCCTCTTTCGAGCACCTCGCCATGCGTCAGCCGGTCGAAACGGGTGGCGTCGGGGTATTTCTTCGGATCCGCCGAATAGATGCCGTCGACCTGCGTGCCCTTGAAGATCGCCTCGGCGCCGATCTCGGCGGCGCGAAGGGCTGCGGCGGAATCGGTGGTGAAGAACGGATTGCCTGTGCCGCCGGCGAAGATGACCACGCGACCGGCCGCCAGATGGGCGAGCGTGGCGCGCTGCGAGAAGCTCTCGCAGATCTCCGGCATGGCGATGGCGGAGAGGACGACGGTGTCGATGTCTAGCTTGCGCAGCGAGGTCGCCAGCGCCAGCGCGTTGATCACGGTCGCAAGCATGCCCATGTGGTCGCCGGTGACGCGATCGCCGCCCTTGGAGGCCACTGCGACGCCGCGAAAGATGTTGCCGCCACCGACGACGACGCCGACCTCGACCCCCATCCCCCGCGCCTCGGCAATGTCGGAGGCGATGCGGTCAGCGACAGCGACATCGATGCCGAAGCCCTGCGAGCCCATCAACGCCTCGCCCGAGGCCTTCAACAGAACGCGTTTGTAGATCGGTTTGGCGGACATTGGCGCTCCTGGTGGTTGGACTGGACATCGCGGCGAGGCGGATGCGGCAACAACAGCGCGCACGGTCGCGTGGCAGCGCTCGAGACGCCCGGGGCCTCGCCGTGAGCCGGATACACGAAGGGCACCGCGTTGTCACGCGATGCCCCGTTTCTTTTCCAAAGTCGCTTGTCTTTTCCCAAATCGGGTAAAGAAAATCAGCCCTTGGCGACAGCGGCCACTTCGGCTGCGAAGTCGCTTTCTTCCTTCTCGACGCCGTCGCCGAGCAGCAGGCGGGCCATGCCGGTGACTTCGATCGGTGCGCCGGCGAGCTTTTCAGCGTCCTTGATGGCCTGGCCGACCGTGATCTCCGGGTTCATGACGAAAGCCTGCGACAGAAGGGCGACTTCCTCGAAGAACTTGCGCATGCGGCCTTCGACCATCTTCTCGATGATGCTGTCCGGCTTGCCGGACGCGCGCGACTGCTCGATGAAGACGTTGCGTTCGCGCTCGGCGACCGCCGCGTCGACTTCCTCGGCACGGATGGCCAGCGGGTTGGTCGCAGCAACGTGCATGGCGACCTGGCGGCCGACCGAATAGAGCACTTCCTTGTCGCCGATCGACTTCAGAGCGACGAGAACGCCGAGCTTGCCGATACCGTCGCCGGCAGCGTTGTGGATGTAGGTGGCGACAACGCCGTCCTCGACCGACAGGAGTGCCGAGCGGCGCAGCGTCATGTTCTCGCCGATCGTCGCGATCGCGTCCTTGATCGTATCCTCGACGGACTTGCCGGTCGCCGGATAGGTCGCCTTGGAGATCGCCTCGACGGAGCCGTCGGTGGTCAGCGCGACATTGGCGACGCCGCGGACCAGTTCCTGGAAGGCTTCGTTGCGGGCGACGAAGTCGGTCTCGGAGTTGATCTCGACGGCAACGGCCTTGACGCCGCCGCTGACGATGCCGATCAGGCCTTCAGCTGCGGTGCGGCCGGACTTCTTGTCGGCCTTGGCGATGCCCTTGGCGCGCAGCCAGTCGATCGCGGCTTCCATGTCGCCATTGGTCTCGTTGAGAGCCTTCTTGCAATCCATCATGCCTGCGCCGGACTTCTCGCGCAGTTCCTTCACCATTGCTGCAGTGATTTCCATCGTCTCGCCTCTTTGCGGGTTCTGCGCCCCGTCTCGCGGAAATCGGAAGATCCCCGCACGACGATGGCGCGATTTCATGTTCTCGGCAGCACTCTCGCAGCGTCCCGCGGACGCGCGGCGCGTGCGGCAGCCAATCCACCGTGCGCGTGACAGGATGATGACGAATCAGCATCCCGTTGCACCATGATTGCGCGGACATCGCGCGCATCAGTGGCAAAAGAGACAAGGCCGTTCGATCCTCGCCGGAGACAAACGGCCTTGTCCAGATCCTTCAACGGACGCTCGGGAGCACTCCCGACGCCCTGCCCTGTCAGGCCTGCGCGTCGTCCAGGGCCGGCTCGACCGGGGCTTCGGCGGAAGCGCCGAGGTCACGGCCGGACGAACTCTGCTGACGTGCGATGCCGTCGATGGCAGCGCGTGCGATCAGGTCGCAGTAAAGGGCGATGGCGCGCGAGGCGTCGTCGTTGCCCGGGATCGGGAAGTCGATCGGGTCCGGATCGCAGTTCGAATCGATGATGGCGACGACCGGGATACCGAGACGCTTGGCTTCCTGGATGGCGATCGACTCCTTGTTGGTGTCGATGATGAACATCAGGTCGGGCGTGCCGCCCATGTCCTTGATGCCGCCGAGGGCCTTGTCGAGCTTCTCGCGTTCACGCTCGAGGTTCAGGCGCTCCTTCTTGGTGAAGCCGGAGGCTTCGGAGGCCAGGATCTCGTCGAGCTTGCGCAGGCGCTGGATCGAGTTGGAGATCGTCTTCCAGTTCGTCAGCATGCCGCCGAGCCAGCGGGCGTTGACGTAGTACTGGGCCGAACGCTTGGCGGCATCGGCGATGATTTCCGAGGCCTGGCGCTTGGTGCCGACGAAGAGAACGCGACCGCCACCGGCGACGGTGTCGCTGACGACCTGCAGCGCGCGGTGAAGCAGCGGCACGGTCTGGGCGAGGTCGATGATGTGGACGTTGCTACGATCGCCGAAGATGTAGGGCTTCATCTTCGGGTTCCAGCGGTGGGTCTGGTGGCCGAAGTGAACACCAGCTTCCAGAAGCTGGCGCATGCTGAAATCAGGCAATGCCATGCCTTTTTCTCCTTTTCCGGTTGAACCTCCGCAAGGCGAACAGCAGGACCCATCGGCCCTGCCACCGGCGGAACGCTCCGGATTTCTCCCGGAAAGCCCCATGCCTCACGTGTGGAATGCGCTGCCCTTAACCGCAGTCGACGCCGAAATCAACCCCGGACGGGCGAAAAAGCCGGGATCCGCCCGGCGTCGACGACTGTGCCGGCTACTTGCAGTCGCCCGGCTGGAAGACCTCGAGATCGGCGAGCTTGCCGGAGAGGACGAAATCGCCGTAGTCCATCGTCAGGTCGCGGGTGATGCCGTTCTCGTAGAGCTTGAACGACATGCGGTAGATCGGCAGGGCGTCGCCGGTTGCGTCGTCGTTGTAGTAGGCGATCGTCACCGGCCAGAACGACTGCTTGGCGAAGGACCCTGCCTTGGCGGCGTCCGGATCGTCGCTCGCCGGCATCTCTTCCTTGCCGAGCACCGTCGTGGTCATCAGCGTCTTGTCGCCGCTGTCGGAGCCGTCGAAGATGCGCGCCTCGAAGAAGCGCTCGCCCTTCTTGGCCCGCTCGATCAGTTCCAGCATGTGCTCGGTCGGAAAGACGCTGTCGGCCAGCGCGACGGCGCGCGTATCGGGCGATGTCAGTTCGACGTTGACGCCGTCCTTCTCGTCCTGGGCATTACCGCGCACTTCCTTGTCCAGCTTCTCGTCGGTGAACGAGCGGGTGAGGAAGCGGAAGCTGCGGTTCTTCAGGTCTTCATAGGTGGTGGTCTGCTGATCCGTCAGCCGCGTCTCCTCGCCCGTGTTGATCTGGGTGACGAAGCGGAAGCTGACGGTATAGCCCTCGCAGGCATTGCCGTTGAACTCGTAGACCATGCGGCCGTACATGCCGGCGATCCCCGAGCGTTCCGAGGCATCCTTAAGTTGCAGGTCGTAGACGGCGCGGTGCGGCGCCAGTCCTGCCGCTGCGGCCGGCACCGGCGCGAGCGCTGTGATGAACGCCGCCGTGCAGAATGCCGGGACAAAGGTTGAGCGAAACATCCGTTTCCTCCTGTTGAACTCGGCCGCGATGTTATAAGTACACATTCGGCAAGAGCGGGGCGCAAGGGCATTGCATGCCGCATTGTAGCAGAAAACGCAATCGAGGCGGCATGCCTGCGCACAGTTCGCACATGCCGGCTTTCGAGACACACCTTCATGCGGCAGGCCGCGGACTGCGGCGCCGTCGACAGATCGCAGGATGGAGAACAGCATGTCCGCCGAAATCGAAAACAGGGTCAAGGAACTGGGCTACGTCATTCCGACCGCCGCCGCGCCCGCCGCAAATTATGTCTCCTACGTGATCAGCGGCCAGGTCCTGCACATCTCCGGGCAACTGCCGATCGCCGACGGCAAGATCGCCGTCACCGGCCATCTCGGCAACGATGTCGACGTCGCCACCGGCCAGAAGGCGGCCGAGCTCTGCGCCGTCAACATCCTCGCCCAGGCGAAGGCAGCCCTCGGCGGTGATCTCTCCCGCATCAAGCGAATCATCAAGATCAACGGTTTCGTGGCGTCTGCTCCCACATTCGTCGAACAGCATCTGGTCATCAACGGCGCCTCCAACCTCCTCGTCAACGCCCTTGGCGAGCCCGGCAAGCATGCCCGCGCCGCCGTCGGCATGGCGGCCCTGCCGATGAACGCGGCCGTCGAGATCGATGCGATCGTGGAAATCGCCTGATGCCATCCGGCAAGCTTTCCTGGCTGACCGCGCAACCGATCGCCCATCGCGGCTTTCACGACATGAACCGCACCATATGGGAAAACACGCTCTCGGCCTTTGCCCGCGCGGTTGATGCGGGCTTTGCGATCGAGTGCGACCTGCAATATGCCGCCGACGGCGTACCGGTGGTCTTCCACGACGACAAGCTGGAGCGGCTCTGCGCCATCCCAGGCGACGTGCGCGCCAAGACGTCTGTCGAACTCGGCATGCTCTCGATCGGCGGCACCAAGGACAAGGTGCCAACGCTTGCGCAACTCTTGAAGCTGGTCGACGGCCGCGTGCCGCTGGTCATCGAGCTGAAGGGACGCAAGGACGACGACGAGGGCTTCGTCGCCAGCGTCCTGGAGGTCATCGAGGACTACAAGGGGCCGATCGCGCTGATGAGCTTCGACCACTGGCTCCTGAAGGAACTGAAGGAACTCGACGCGCCGCGGCCTGTCGGGCTGACGGCCGGCGGCATCGACCCAGAAACCTTCTTCGTGCACGAGGAGGCGATGCAACTGGGGCTGGATTTCATCTCCTATTTCTACGCCGATCTGCCCAACCCGTTCATCACCAAGGAGCGCAAGGCGGGGATCCCGGTGATCACCTGGACCGTCCGTGACGGCGCAGCCGTCGAAAAGACCCGCGCGGAAGCCGACCAGATGACCTTCGAAGGCTTCGATCCGCGGGAAGAGTTGGTCGCCTGACGATGTCCGACACCTACCGGATCCGTGTCGTCCAGCATTTCGCCGACATCCCGGCGGAGCAATGGTCGAGATTGTCCGGCGCGGCGCGCGGACTTCCGGGCGCCGTCTATAATCCCTTCGTCAGCCACGCCTATCTTTCGGCGATGGAGCAGTCCGGCTCGGCGACGGCCGACACCGGCTGGCTGGGCCAGCATCTGCTGCTGGAGCAGGAGGACGGGACGCTGCTCGGCGCGCTGCCGGCCTATCTCAAGAACCACAGCCAGGGCGAATACGTCTTTGACCATGGCTGGGCGGACGCCTTCGAGCGGGCCGGTGGGAACTACTACCCGAAACTGCAGGCCTCGGTGCCGTTCACGCCGGCGAGCGGGCCGCGGCTACTGCATCGCCACGACCTCGATCCGGCTCCCGTCCGCCAGGCGTTGGCCGCCGGCCTGCAGGAACTGGCCCGGCGGCACGGCATCTCCTCGGCGCATGTCACCTTCGTGCCGGAGGACGAGATGCCGACATTCGAGGACGCCGGCTATCTGCACCGCACCGACCAGCAGTTCCATTTCCAGAACGCAGGCTACCGCTCGCACGACGATTTTCTCCAGACGCTCGCCTCGCGCAAGCGCAAGGCGCTGAAGAAGGAGCGGCGGTCGGCGCTGGAGAACGGCATCGAGATCGACTGGCTGACCGGCAGCGACCTCACCGAGGACATCTGGGATCAGTTCTTCGCCTTCTACATGGATACGGGCGGACGCAAGTGGGGCCGCCCCTACCTGACCCGCCAATTTTACTCGCTGATCGGCGAGCGGATGGCGGACGACATCCTGTTGGTCATGGCCAGGCGCGGCGGACGCTATGTGGCCGGCGCCATCAACTTCATCGGCGGGGATGCGCTGTACGGCCGGCACTGGGGCTGCATCGAGGACCATCCGTTCCTGCATTTCGAAGTCTGCTACCATCAGGCCATCGATTTTGCGATCGACCGGGGCCTCTCCCGCGTCGAGGCCGGCGCGCAGGGCGAACACAAGCTGGCGCGCGGCTACATGCCCGTCACCACCCATTCTGCGCATTATATCAGTCACCCGGGCCTGCGGCGCGCCGTCGCCGACTATCTCGAACGCGAGCGGCAGGACGTCGCCGAGACGGGTGAATGGCTGGCCGGGCACGGCCCGTTCCGCAAAGGCGGCGGGGCCGCACCGGACGAGGATTGACCGATCGATCGCGGCTCGCAGCCGCACACAGTTCCGGCCACAGGGCCACCCAATCGAAGGAGACCGACATGAGCGCCTATGATCCCGGCAACATCTTCGCCAAGATCCTCCGCGGCGAGATCCCCTCCCACAAGGTCTACGAGGATGAGCATACGCTGGCCTTCATGGACGTGATGCCGCAGGGGCCGGGCCACACGCTCGTCATTCCGAAGGCGCCCTCGCGCAACATCCTCGACGCCGACCCCGAAACGCTGTCCCGGGTGATCCCCATCGTCCAGAAGGTCGCCGTCGCCGCCAAGGAGGCCTTCGAGGCGGACGGCGTCACGGTCACCCAGTTCAACGAGCCGGCGGCGGGGCAGAGCGTCTACCACCTGCACTTCCACGTCATCCCGCGCTTCGAAGGCGTGCCAATCAAGCGGCATGCGGGCGCGATGGAGGACCAGGACGTGCTCACCGCGAACGCGCAGAAGATGCGCGACGCGCTCGCCGGATAAAGGACGGGACGACGAAGCCGCGTGCCGCGGTCTTGCGACGGCATGCGGCAGGACAAGGACCTTGAAGCGCGCAGAGCAGATCCGGGGGATCGCGACGCGCTTCAGGCGCCGGCTTCAAGCGCCGATCGCGTAGAGGCCCGCAGCCAGCGTCCCGATGGCGACGACGATGCCGAGAAGCTGGTTGCGCCGGAACAGGAAGAAGGCGCAGGCGCCCACGACGACCGCACCGATCCGCAACCACAGCGGCGAGGTCTCCAGTTCGCCGGTCGGATAGACGATCAGCTTGGCGATCACGGCGGCCACGAGTGCGGTCGCCACCGCCCTCACCCAGTGCATCGTTTCCGAGTTCTCGTCGATGCGGTTGCCGGCGAGAACGCCGAGCCAGCGCCAGATATCGGTCGCAAGCCAGCCGGCGATGGCGATGAAGATATAGGGCCAGAGCGTCTCGATCATCGCGCCGCCCCGCCTGCCCGCTTCAGCCGCCAGTGCCGCTCCCCGGCCCAGGCAAGCGTTCCGCCGACCAGCCCGGCCAGGAGGATGTCGAATTCCGGCGCGACCTCGTGAAAGACGACGCCGAGCAACAGGCCGGTCCCGAGCGACCAGTAGATCACCCGATGGCGCGCCGAAACCCAGATCGAGGTCAGGAAATAGACCGGCGTCAGGAAGAATAGGCAGGCGCCGACGATCGGCGGAAACTGCGTCACCATGAAATAGGCGACACCGACGAGCAGGATATTCGCCGATGTCAGCGTGATGCCGAAGCCGGCGAAAAAGGCGAGCCGCCCGTCGCGCGGCACGCGATGCGCACGCTCCATGGCGAAGACCCAGGCGGTGATGGCGACGAAATGCGACAGGAGCAGCATCAGCCAGGTCGGCGTCTTGCTGTTGCGGATTTCCGGCACCAGCGCCGCCACCATCGGCATCATCCGCACCGAGGACAGGGTGACGGCGATAAAGGTGGTGGCGATATTCGCACCCGAGAGCATGCTGCCGACGAGGATCACCTTGGCCGGAAGCGCCCAGACAGCCCCGGTCATGAACATGACCTGCTCGACCGGGATGCCGCCTTCGGCGGTGAACGCCGCAAATCCCACGAAGGAGAGCATCAGTATGACCGCCGGAATGCTCCAGATCCCGCGCATGCCCTGAACGAACCAGTATCGCTTCGTCTGCCCTTCGGATGTCGCCTCGGCGTCCATTCAGTCATTCCGGATATTCAACATGACAATGCCGGGCAGCGGACTGCCCGGCATCGTTCGTTCATTGGAGGCGGTCACTTCTTTCGTGGCACCTTCGGCACCGCGCTTCCCTTGCGGGTCGGCGCGGCTGGCTTCTCGGCCTCTGAGGCCTTTGCCGCCTTCGCGCGCGACGAAGACGACGCGGCCGCAACGGTCTCCTTGGCCTTCTTCGGCTTGGCCGCCTTGCGGGCGGGCGAAGCGATCTCGGCCTTCGGCTTGATCGGAGCGGTCTCAGGCACGGCGTCGAGGACGATGCCCCTGGTGCCGTCCTCCTTCACGCCGACGGAGACGCGGACGACGCCGCCCTTCTTGAGCTTGCCGAACAGGATCTCGTCGGCGAGCTTCTTCTTGATGTTCTCCTGGATGACGCGGGCCAGCGGCCGCGCACCCATCTTCTCGTCGTAGCCCTTCTCCGCCAGCCAGGCGATCGCCTCGGGTTGCAGTTCGAAGGTGACGTTGCGCTCGGACAGCTGGGTTTCCAGCTGCATGACGAACTTCTGCACGACCTGGTGGATCACCGGCGTCGGCAGCGAACCGAACGGGATGATCGCATCGAGGCGGTTGCGGAACTCCGGCGTGAACAGGCGGTTGATCGCCTCCATGTCCTCGCCCTCGCGCTTGGACGAGCCGAAGCCGATCGCGGCCTTGGCCATGTCGGACGCGCCCGCATTCGTCGTCATGATCAGGATGACGTTGCGGAAGTCGATCTTCTTGCCGTTATGGTCCGTCAGCGAGCCGTGGTCCATGACCTGCAACAGGATGTTGTAGAGGTCCGGATGCGCCTTCTCGATCTCGTCGAGCAGCAGCACGCAATGCGGATGCTGGTCGACGCCGTCGGTCAGAAGGCCGCCCTGGTCGAAGCCGACATAGCCGGGAGGTGCACCGAGCAGGCGCGAAACCGTGTGCCGCTCCATGTATTCCGACATGTCGAAGCGCAGGAGCTCCACGCCGAGCGAAGACGCCAGCTGCTTGGCCACCTCCGTCTTGCCGACGCCGGTCGGGCCGGAGAACAGGTAGCAGCCGATCGGCTTGTTCAGTTCGCGAAGGCCGGCACGCGCCAGCTTGATCGCCGACGCCAGCGCCTCGATCGCGAGATCCTGGCCGTAGACGACCGAGCGCAGTTCCTTCTCCAGGTTGGCGAGAACGGTCTCGTCGTCCTTGGAGACGGTCTTCGGCGGGATCCGCGCCATGGTGGCGATCGTGGCCTCGATCTCCCTCTCGGTGATCAGCTTGCGCCGCTTGCCGGCCGGAAGCAGCATCTGCGCCGCTCCGGTCTCGTCGATTACGTCGATCGCCTTGTCCGGCAGCTTGCGGTCGGAGATGTAGCGGGCCGAGAGTTCGACAGCCGACTTGATCGCCTCGTTCGAGTACTTCAGCTTGTGATAGTCCTCGAAATAGGGCTTCAGCCCCTTCATGATCTCGATCGTGTCGTCGATCGTCGGCTCGTTCACGTCGATCTTCTGGAAGCGGCGGACCAGCGCCCGGTCCTTCTCAAAGAACTGGCGGTATTCCTTGTAGGTGGTCGAGCCGATGCAGCGGATCGCGCCCGAGGACAATGCTGGCTTCAGAAGGTTCGACGCATCCATCGCGCCGCCGGAGGTGGCGCCGGCGCCGATCACGGTATGGATCTCGTCAATAAAGAGCACCGCGCCGGGATACTCCTCCAGTTCCTTGACCACCTGCTTCAGGCGCTCCTCGAAGTCGCCGCGGTAGCGGGTGCCGGCGAGCAGCGTGCCCATGTCGAGCGAGAAGATCGTGGCATCCTGCAGTGCCTCGGGCACCTTCTTCTCGACAATGCGCTTGGCGAGGCCCTCGGCGATGGCGGTCTTGCCGACGCCGGGATCGCCCACGTAGAGCGGGTTGTTCTTGGAACGGCGGCACAGCACCTGGATGGTCCGGTTGACCTCGGCGTGACGGCCGATCAGCGGATCGATCTTGCCGATCTTGGCCTTCTCGTTGAGGTTGACGCAGTAAGCCGTGAGCGCATCCTGCTTCTTGCCGGCCTCCTCCTGCTCGCCCTGCGAGCGGGTCTGCTTCTGCTCGTTCTCGGTGTCCTCGGAACCGCGCACGGCGCGGGTCTCGGACGTGCCGGGCCGCTTGCCGATGCCGTGAGAGATGAAGTTGACAGCGTCGTAGCGCGTCATCTCCTGCTCCTGCAGGAAGTAGGCGGCGTGGCTTTCGCGCTCGGCGAAGATCGCAACGAGCACGTTGGCGCCCGTCACCTCTTCGCGGCCGGACGACTGGACGTGGATGACCGCGCGCTGGATCACGCGCTGGAAGCCGGAGGTCGGCTTGGAATCTTCCTCGTAGCCCGTCACCAGGTTGGCAAGATCGTTGTCGACATAGTCGGAAACCGTCTTGCGCAGGGTCTCCAGGTTGACGTTGCAGGCGCCCATGACGGCCGCCGCATCCGCGTCGTCGATCAGCGCGAGAAGCAGGTGTTCCAGCGTGGCGTATTCATGGTGGCGCTCATTGGCGTAGGTCAGTGCCTGGTGAAGCGCTTTCTCAAGACTGGTCGAAAAAGTTGGCACGTTTCATTCCTCATTTCTTTTCCATGACACATTGCAGCGGATGCTGGTGCTGGCGGGAGAAATCCATCACCTGTGTCACTTTGGTTTCGGCAACCTCGTAGGTAAAAACGCCACACTCACCCACGCCGTGATTATGCACATGCAGCATGATCCGCGTTGCGGCCTCCCGGTCCTTCTGGAAGAACCGCTCGAGGATGTGGATCACGAATTCCATTGGCGTGTAGTCGTCATTGAGAAGCAGCACCCGGTAGAGGCTCGGCTTCTTGGTCTTCGGCTTCGTGCGGGTAATGACGGAAGTGCTGCGACCGGGAGTGTCGCCGCTTCCTTCATCGCCCTGCAACCGGCCCGGTATCGCATTCATTCCAGTTCATTCCTCGTGAGTACGGCTCTCGCATGGAGGGGGAGCCGCGGCGGCCGACGGTTGCCGTCATCATGCCTACGATATCTAGTGGTTCCTTTCGGGATTTTAAGGCCCCTGCTTCGTCCTGCAAGGATAATCCAGCGGTGCCGGATTGAAAGCCCGAAATTTAGCGACCCGTTTCAACGGCCTGCCCGAAACGGCGAAGGCCGGCGACACCTCCGCGTCGCCGGCCTTCTGAAACTTGCGTCTGCGGCACTCAGGCTGCGACGGCTGCCTTTGCCGCAGCGGCGGCCTTGGCGACAGGAGCCTCGTAGGGCTTATAGGCGCTCTTGGCGAGGTCCGAGTACATCTCGCCGATCTTCGTCGCTTCGGCGATGTAGGTCTCGTAGGACTTCTTCAGGAACGAGGACTGCAGCTCGAAAGCCGCCTCGAAGCTCTTCACGCCCGACAGCTTCTCGAAATGCGCGACGCCCTCCTCGAAAGACTTCTTGGAGTAGTCGGCCGCTTCGGTCGCGATCGCCTGCATGCCCTTGGCCACCGACGAATAGCTTTTCAGGACCGTGTCCATAGCTTCCTTCCCCGTCTTGTTGGCCTCGTCAAAATTGAACATCGATTTCCTCCTATTTGTCCCATCCGGACAAAGGAAAGCTATATGCAATGCACAATAAAGTCAATTATATGCCGCGGTGCAATATTAGTCAGCAATTGCAAATGCTTGCCGCGGGCACCTGACAGGACACAAAAAACCCGGCCGCTTTTTGAGCGCCGGGTTCGATTGGAAGGCCTTGAGGCGGCCGGATCAGAGATCGATGTCGAGGATCGCCATCGAGAAGTTGTAGGACAGTTCGCCGTCCTCCTCGTCACGGAACACGACGCCCAGGAATTCGTCGGCCAGATAGACTTCCGCCGACTCGTCCTTCTTCGGGCGTGCCTTGATGACCATGTCCTTGTTGAAGTTCCGCTTGAAGTAGGCTTCAAGCTTCCTGATCTCTTCGGGCTTCACGATTGCGTCTCCGTATCGGTTCGTTCGCGCCGCTTCTCGCACCTGCGCGGAGTGCTGTAAACCCGAAAAGAGCCCGGTCTCCAGCGTTTTGCGTTTAGATGTCGAAGCCTGCGCCGTGCAGGATCTGGTCCATGGCGCGCGACGGTTCCGAACAGCCGGCCTCGCCCACGACCTTGGCCGGCACGCCGGCGACCGTCGATTTCGCCGGCATGTCCTTCAGGACGACCGAGCCTGCGGCGATGCGCGAGCAGTGGCCGATGTGGATATTGCCGAGGATCTTGGCTCCGGCGCCGATGAGCACGCCGTTGTCGATCTTCGGATGGCGGTCGCCACCCTCCTTGCCGGTGCCGCCGAGGGTGACGTTGTGCAGAATCGAGACGTTGTCGCCGATCACCGCCGTCTCGCCCACCACCAGACCGGTGGCATGGTCGAGGAAGATGCCCTTGCCGATGCGGGCCGCCGGATTGATATCCGTCTGGAACACGCTTGAGGAGCGGCTCTGCAGGTAGAGCGCGAAGTCCCGTCGTCCATTGAGATACAGCCAGTGGGCCAGACGGTGGGTCTGGATCGCGTGAAAGCCCTTGAAATAGAGCACCGGCTCGATGAAGCGCGTGCAGGCCGGGTCGCGGTCATAGACGGCCTGGATGTCGACGCGCAGGATCGCGCCCCATTCCGGCCAGGCTGCCTGCATTTCCTCGAAGGTCTGGCGCAGCAGATTGGCCTGAAGATCGGGATGGTCGAGCCGCTCGCAGACGCGATGGATCACGCTGGCCTCGAGCGAGGGCTGGTTGATCACCGTCGAGTAGAGAAACGCCGCCAGCAGCGGGTCCTCCTGTGCAGCCGCGCGCGCCTCCTGCTGCAGGCTGTCCCAGATCGGGTCCATCGCCATCAGCTTCTCGTCGGCGCGCTTTTCGTTGCTGGCGACCATCGCCGTACTCCTTCTTGCGTCTTCATGGATATATAGAGCAAACGGCCGCCGGGCGGAATGCCCCGCCGGACACGGACGCGCTATCGGCCGTCGATTTCGGCATAGAACGCCAGAACGGCCTTCTTGAATTCGCGATCGCCGACCGCCAGCATATGGTCGCGCCCGGGAATGTCGATCGCGCGCGCGTGCGGCATCAGCGCGGCCAGTTCCTCCGCCGAGCCGGCAATATCGTCCTTGGTTCCGACGGCAACGAGGGCGGGCACGTCGATCCGGCCGATGTCCTCCGGCGACAGGAGATCGCGCGAGGTCATGATGCAGGCCGCCAGCGCCCGCCGGTCGGATTTCGTCTGGTCGGCGAAGCTGCGGAACATCCGGCCGCGGTCGTGGTTGACATCCTCGAGCGCCGGCGCGAGCAACGCCTCGGCGATCGGGTCCCAGTCCCCGACCCCGTCCACCATGCCGATGCCGAGCCCGCCGAAGACGACCGAACGGACACGGTGCGGATGGCCGATCGCCAGGAAGGCGGTGATGCGCGCGCCCATCGAGTAACCCATGACATGCGCCTCGGGAATGCCGAGATGATCGAGCAGTGCCGCCGCGTCGCCGGCCATTGAAGGCGGGTGGTAGAGTGCCGGATCATGCGGCTTGTCGCTCGCCCCGTGGCCCCGGTTGTCGATTCCGATCACCCGGTATCCGGCATCGCCCAGCGTCTTCAGCCACCCCGGATAGACCCAGTTGACGTTGGCGGTGGAGGCGAACCCGTGGATCAGCAGGACCGGCGCCCCGGACGGATCGCCCTCGTCGAAGAAGGCGAGTTCGAGGCCGTCGTGGCGGAAACGGGAAAAGGTCGGGGGATCGAGATTCATGTCCATGCCTCTTTCATGTGCGCCTGCCGCATCCTGCGGGCCCTCCGCTCATAGGACGCTTTGCCGCATGATGGAACGCTGCGTGGCGTTTTTTCTCCCCTGCGACTTGACGTTTGCCGCTACACATTTCCGCCCAACGGCTATATGGTCCGCCGAAATTCAGACAGACCTTCCGGAGCATCCCATGGCTGGCCACAGCATTCCCCACTTCCAGAACGACGGCGGACACGCGGTGATCGAGATCGGCGTGAAGGAATTCATGTGCGTCGGCGCCTCCGTCCCCTTCGATCATCCCCACATCTTCATCGACATGGGCGACGACAACGAAAAGGTCTGCGGCTACTGCTCCACGCTCTACCGCTACAATCCCACGCTGAAGGCGACCCAGACGAACCCGGTCGGCTGCACCTTCGCAAACCAGGCCGCCTGATCGATGTCGCATGAGGGGTCGCGCGGATGACCGTGCGAACGGTTGCGATCGTCGGCGCCGGCATTGCCGGCCTGACTGCGGCACTCTGCCTCGCCCGGAAGGGCATCTCCAGCCACCTGATCGAACAGGCCGACCGGCTCGAAGAGGTCGGTGCCGGCCTGCAACTGTCGCCGAACGCGACCCGTGTCCTCTCCGTCCTCGGCCTCCTTCCCGCCCTCGAAAGGCGCTGGACCGAACCCGAGCGGATCGTGCTCGCCTCCGGCCGCAGCCTGAAGCCGCTCGCCCAGGTCCCGGCAGGTGCCGACGCCCGGCGGCGCTGGCACGACCCCTACGGCGTCCTTCACCGCGCCACGCTGCAAAAGGTCCTGTTCGACGCCGCCCGCGACAACCCGCTTGTCGGCATGACGCTCGGCGTGCGCATGGAAGGATACGACCGCGCCGCCGAGATCGCGGACCTGATCGGCGTCCGTCCGGACCTGACAATCGCCGCCGACGGCGTCTGGTCGACCATGCGGGCCGGCGTTCCCGGCGCTGCCAATGCCCGCTTCAGCGGCAACATCGCCTGGCGCTTCATGATCCCGTTTGCGAAAGCGCCGCGCTTTCTCGATCCGCGCGCGGTCACCGCATTCGTCGGACCGTCGTCGCATCTCGTCGCCTACCCGCTCACCGAGGCGAACGCCTTCAATATCGTCGCGATTCACAAGGGCCCGGCCTTCATCAGCCGCGGCTGGGAGACGCAGGCCGGCGAGGCCGGCGCAGCCTTCCAGCTCGACGCCTTCTCCGGCTGGAACAAGGACATTGCGGCTCTCCTGGCCCTCGCCGAAAAGCCCCTCGCCTGGCCGCTCTACGAATGCGGTGACGGGCGCTGGTTCGACGGCAACGATCTCGTGCTGATCGGCGATGCGGCGCATGCAACGACGCCTTTTGCCGCGCAGGGCGCGGCGATGGCGATCGAGGACGCGGCCGAACTCGCACAGGCCGTTGCCGACGCTTCGGACTTTCGGACCGCCCTTTCCGATTTTGAGACACGCCGCCGCCAGCGCGTCCGCCGCGTCCGCGCGCGGGCCGACTTCAACCGCTTCGCCTACCACGCGCGCGGCCCGGTGGCGCTGGTTCGCGACGTCGTGCTGGGCCTGCGAAGCCCCGAACGCCTGGCGGCCGATCTCGACTGGCTCTACGGCTACCGGCCCCACATCTGAGAGCAGGCAGCCCGCAGCCGATCGCGTCGCGCTGCGGGCCGTCCTGGCCGTGTCGATGTTCGCCGCCGGGTAGCCTTGTCTAGCTAGACCGCCCGCGCCGCCGCCAGTCCGCGCTCGATGTCGGCGCGGAGATCGGCCATGTCTTCGAGGCCGATCTGGAGCCGGACCACGGGGCCGTTTTCGGGCGCCTTGCAGATGCGGCGGTCGCTCAGGTTGACGTGGACGGCAAGGCTCTCGAAGCCGCCCCAGGAATAGCCGAGGCCGAAGATCTTCAAGGCATCGAGGAAGGCATGCGCCTTGGCCTTGAACCGGCCGGGGTCGCCGCCGTCGAGCACGATCGAGAAGATGCCGCTCGCGCCCTTGAAGTCGCGCTTCCACAGTTCGTGACCCGGAAAGCTCGGCAGGCCGGGATGGAGGACGGAGACGACGCCGTCCCGTCCCTCCAGCCATTCCGCGAGCCGCATGGCGCTCTCCTGGTGCCGCTCCAGCCGCACGCCCATGGTCCTAAGTCCCCTCAGGATCTGGTAGGAATCGTCGGGCGACCCGCAGATGCCGAGGGCGAAATTGCCCTCCCAGAGCTGCCGCCAGTGGGCGGCATTGGCCGAAACCGTGCCCATCAGGATGTCGGAATGGCCGGAGGGGTATTTCGTGGCCGCATGGATCGAGACGTCGACGCCGTGATCGAGTGGACGGAAATAGAGCGGCGTCGCCCAGGTGTTGTCCATCGTGACCACAGCCCCGCCCCTGTGTGCGGCATCGGCGGTGGCGCGGACGTCCTGCATCTCGAAGGTATTCGAACCGGGCGCCTCGAGATGCACGAGTTTCGTGTTCGGCTTCATCAGCGACGCGATCCCGGCCCCGACAGAAGGATCGTAGTATTCGACCGTCACGCCCAGCCGCTTCAGCATCGTGTCGCAGAAGTGCCGGGTGGGGCTGTAGACCGAATCGACGACGAGGGCGTGGTCGCCGGCAGAGAGGAACGCCAGGAACGGGACGCTGACGGCGGCGAGTCCGGAGGGCACGAGGATGGTGCCGGCCGAGCCCTCCAGTTCATCGATCGCAGCACAGAGCGCGTCCGTCGTCGGCGTGCCGCGGGTGCCGTAGCTGTATTTCTGCGCCCGGTGCTCCATCGTCGCCGCATTGGGGAAAAGCACGGTGGAGGCATGGACGACCGGTGGATTGACGAAGCCGTGGAATTCGGCGGGGTCGTTGCCGACATGGGCCAGTCGGGTGTTCGGGCCGGCGCCGGCCAGCACGTCATTCTTGTCAGTCATCAAGAGGAATCCGCAGTGTTGCCTGGTGAAGACAGGCACTTTCCAGAGCCTGATTTGCGTGGTCAAGCCAATTTTGCTGAAGTACTCATCACGCGCAAGTGACGGATAGGGCCTTCGGAGACGGCTTTGGACGCGTTTTTTTTGAGCTCAACCTGCCCTTTTCCAGCTGAATTTGCTTATTTTTTTGTCATTGCCAGTGAGATTCACCAGCTTGCTTGGAAAACAGGCCGCCACTCTTGACCGTGCGTCGTTTTGAGCATGAGATAGATCAACTCGCGCCGGGAGGGCGACGAGTGCCGGCGACGCTCCCGCACCTTGGCAGCACCAGCCGGACGAAGAAAGACAAATAGAACAAGGGTATTTGGACATGGCTAAGAAGATCGTTACGGCACTCCTCGGCGCTGCCGTTTTGGGGATGGGCGCCCAGGCTGCCCAGGCGGACACGCTGTCCGACGTGAAGGCTAAGGGTTTCGTACAGTGCGGCGTCAACAGCAGCCTTGCCGGGTTCGCCGCTCCTGACGCCCAGGGCAACTATGCCGGTTTCGACGTCGATTATTGCAAGGCGATCGCCGCTGCGGTCTTCGGCGACGCGACCAAGGTCAAGTACACGCCGACCACCGCCAAGGAACGCTTCCCGGCGCTGCAGTCGGGCGAAGTCGACGTTCTGGCCCGCAATACCACCTGGACGATCAACCGCGACACCGCGCTCGGCTTTAATTTCCGCCCGGTCAACTACTATGACGGCCAGGGCTTCATGGTCCGCAAGAGCCTGAACGTGAAGTCGGCGCTCGAGCTCTCCGGCGCGGCCGTCTGCGTGCAGACCGGCACCACCACCGAGCTCAACCTCGCCGACTACTTCAAGGCCAACAACCTGCAGTACAATCCGGTCGTCTTCGAGAAGATCGAGGAAGTCAACGCCGCCTACGACGCCGGCCGCTGCGACGTCTACACCACCGACCAGTCCGGCCTCTATGCGATCCGCCTGACGCTGGCGGCTCCGGACGACCACATGGTCCTGCCGGAAATCATCTCCAAGGAGCCGCTCGCACCGGCCGTCCGCCAGGGCGACGACAAGTGGTTCGACATCGTCAGCTGGGTCCACTACGCGCTGATCAACGCCGAGGAATTCGGCGTCACTCAGGCCAATGTCGAAGAGATGAAGAACTCGCCGAACCCGGACATCAAGCGCTTCCTCGGCGCCGAAGCCGACAGCACCATCGGCGCCGACCTCGGCCTCGACAACGAATGGGCGGTCAACGTCATCAAGGCCGTCGGCAACTACGGCGAAGTCTTCGACCGCAACATCGGCGCCGGCAGCCCGCTCAAGATCGAGCGCGGCCTGAACGCTCTGTGGACCAAGGGCGGCATCCAGTACGCCCCGCCGATCCGCTAAGCGCCGGCGACACGCATGCGAAGGGCGGGATCGATCCCGCCCTTCATCCCTAGAACAAGAAGCGCTCGAACAAGGGCGATCAAGGGGACGACAATGGCAGCACCCGCATCGATGGCATCAGGCAGGACGGAACGACCACCGAGTTCCCTCCTCAACGACCCGAAAATCCGCGGCATCATCTATCAGGTCGTGACGGCGCTCGTCTTCATCGCCCTGATCTATTTCATCTGGACCAACACGCTGGAGAACCTCCGGCGGGCCAACATCGCCTCCGGCTTCGGCTTCCTGTCCGGCCGTGCAGGCTTCGATCTCGGGCAGTCGCTCATCGCCTTTTCCAGCGATTCGACCTATGCCCGCGCGCTCTATGTCGGCTTCCTCAACACGCTGCTCGTCGCGTTCACCGGCATCATCACGGCCACGGTCCTAGGCTTCATCATCGGCATCGGGCGGCTCTCGAAGAACTGGCTGATAGCCAAGCTCTCCACCGCCTATGTCGAGATCTTCCGCAACATCCCGCCGCTGCTGGTCATCTTCTTCTGGTACAGCGGCGTCCTCGCCGTCCTGCCGGGCGTGCGCGAATCCATCGCCCTGCCCTTCGGAAGCTACCTGAACAACCGCGGCTTTGCCTTTCCGAAGCCGGTCTTCGCCGAAGGCTTCTGGCTCGTGCTCGCAGCCCTTCTCGCCGCCATCGTCCTGTCGCTGGTGCTGCGGCGCTATTCGCTGAACAGGCGCATGGCGACCGGCCGCGGCGTCCCGATCCTGTGGCCGTCCATTGCGATGATCGTCGCCTTCCCGGTGATCGCCTACGTCATCATGGGCGCGCCGCTGTCGTTCGACTATCCCGTCGCCGGCACCTTCAACCTGACGGGCGGCTCCGTCGTCGGACCCGAGTTCATCTCGCTCTACCTGGCACTGTCGTTCTACACCGCCTCCTTCATCGCCGAGATCGTCCGCGGCGGCATCCGTGCCGTGCCGAGGGGCCAGTCGGAGGCGGCCGAGGCGCTCGGGCTCAGGCAGGGATATACGACCCGGTTCGTCGTCGTCCCGCAGGCGATGCGCATCATCATCCCGCCGCTGACGAGCCAGTATCTCAACCTGACGAAGAACTCGACGCTGGCGATCGCGATCGGCTACGCCGACCTCGTCTCGGTCGGCGGCACGATCCTGAACCAGAGCGGCCACCCGATCGAGATCGTGGCGATCTGGATGGTGGTCTACCTCAGCATCAGCCTGCTGACATCGCTCTTCATGAACTGGTTCAATTCGAGAATGGCCCTGGTGGAGCGATAGGACATGGCTAGCACACAAACGTCTTACGTTCGCACCCAGATGATCGCCGCAGAGCCGCCGCCGCCCGGCGTCACCGGCGTGGCACATTGGCTGAAGACCAACCTGTTCGCGACAACTAAGGACACGATCCTGACCGTGATCGCGCTGCTGCTTCTGGCCTGGTATGTGCCCCAGATGCTGAACTGGCTGTTCTTCGACGCCCAGTGGGCGGGCACCGACCGCACCTTCTGCGCCACCGTCGTCCAGAGCGGCGGCAGCCAGCCGGAAGGCTGGAGCGGCGCCTGCTGGGCCTTCATCGGCTCGCGCTTCGACCAGTTCATCTTCGGGCGCTACCCGATCGACGAACGCTGGCGCCCGACGCTCGTCGGCATCCTGTTCGTGGCGCTGCTGGTGCCACTGCTGATCCCGAAGGTGCCCTACAAGGGCTGGAACGCGATCCTGCTGTTCGCGGTGCTGCCGGTCGTCTCGTTCTTCCTGCTCGTCGGCGGCGTCTTCGGCCTCCGGCACGTCGAGACCTCGCTGTGGGGCGGGTTGATGGTGACGCTGATCCTGTCCTTCGTCGGCATGGCCGTGTCGTTCCCGCTCGGCATCCTGCTTGCGCTCGGACGGCGCTCCCCCATGCCGGTGATCAAGACGCTGTGCGTCACCTTCATCGAGATCGTCCGCGGCGTGCCGCTGATCACGGTTCTGTTCATGGCAAGCGTCATGCTGCCGCTGTTCATGCCGCAGGGGGTCACCGTCGACCGGTTCCTGCGGGCGCTGATCGGCTTTTCGATCTTCGCGTCGGCCTATATGGCCGAGGTGATCCGCGGCGGCCTGCAGGCGATCCCCAAGGGCCAGTACGAAGGCGCTGATTCGCTCGGCTTCAGCTACTGGCAGAAGACCGGGCTCATCGTGCTGCCGCAGGCGATCAAGATCGTCATCCCCGGCATCGTCAACACCTTCATCGGCATGTTCAAGGACACCTCGCTGGTGTCGATCATCGGCATGTTCGACCTGCTCGGCATCATCCGCCAGAACTTCGCCGACGTCTCCTGGGCCTCCCCGGTGACGCCGCTCACGGGCCTGATCTTCGCAGGATTCGTCTTCTGGATCTTCTGCTTCGGCATGTCGCGCTATTCAATGTTCGTGGAGCGCAGGCTCGACACGGGCCACAAGAGATAAGGACAACAAACCATGGCAAACCAGGCCCAGGCCAAGAAGATGACGGTATCGGCGACGGACGTCGCCATCGAGATCGTCAACATGAACAAGTGGTACGGCGACTTCCACGTCCTGCGCGACATCAATCTCAAGGTGATGCGCGGCGAGCGCATCGTCATCGCCGGCCCCTCCGGCTCCGGCAAGTCCACGATGATCCGCTGCATCAACCGGCTGGAGGAACACCAGAAGGGCCAGATCATCGTCGACGGCATCGAACTCACGAACGACCTGAAGAAGATCGACGAGGTGCGCCGCGAGGTCGGCATGGTGTTCCAGCACTTCAACCTCTTCCCGCACCTGACGATCCTCGAGAACTGCACGCTGGCGCCGATCTGGGTGCGCAAGATGCCGAAGAAGGATGCCGAGCAGGTCGCCATGCACTATCTCGAGCGGGTCAAGATCCCCGAGCAGGCGCACAAGTATCCGGGCCAGCTCTCCGGCGGCCAGCAGCAGCGCGTGGCGATCGCCCGCTCGCTGTGCATGAAGCCGAAGATCATGCTGTTCGACGAGCCGACCTCGGCACTCGACCCGGAAATGGTCAAGGAAGTGCTGGATACCATGGTCTCGCTCGCCGAGGAGGGCATGACCATGCTCTGCGTCACCCACGAGATGGGCTTCGCCCGCCAGGTGGCCAACCGCGTGATCTTCATGGACCAGGGCCAGATCGTCGAGCAGAACGACCCGCAGAGCTTCTTCGACAACCCGCAGCACGAGCGCACCCGGCTGTTCCTCAGCCAGATCCTGCACTGAGCGCAGTGCGATAGGAGTAACTCAAACGGGCGGGCCGCAAGGTCCGCCCGTTTCGCGTTCAGACACCGCCGGCCACCCGGCTGAACGACAACACTGCTCCCCTTCAAAAAAAGACGGCCGGCAGGGCCGACCGGAGGGGGCGCGGATCACCGCGCGCGATCACCGGCCGCGCACGGGCGGCCGGGGGAGGTTGGCGCAGCCGTCAGATGGAACCGGCGTTCATCTGCTCGGCGATATAGTCCGCCTGGCGGATCGCCAGGGACACGATGGTCAGCGTCGGGTTTTCCGCCGCCCCGGTGGTGAACTGGCTGCCGTCGGAGACGAACAGGTTCTTGATGTCGTGGGTCTGGCCCCATTTGTTGACGACACCGTCCTGCGCCTTCTCGCTCATGCGGTTCGTGCCGAGATTGTGGGTCGAGGGATAGGGCGGCGTCGGGAAGGTCCGGATCGCGCCGACCGCCTCGTAGAGCGCCTGGCCCTGTTTGTAGGCGTGGTTGCGCATGGCGATGTCGTTCGGATGGTCGGTGAACCAGACGTCGGGGATCGGCATGCCATGCTGGTCCTTCAGCGTCGCATGCAGCTTCACCGCGTTCTGCTCCTGCGGCATGTCCTCGCCGACGATCCACAGGCCCGCGGTGTTGGCATAGCCGTCCATGGCCGAGGCGAAGGAGCGGCCCCAGCCGCCGGGATCCAGGAACGCCGCCATGAAGGGCACGCCAAGCGCCAGCGTCTCCATCTCGTAGCCGCCGACGAAGCCGCGCGACGGATCGTGTCCGGCCTCGTCCTGGATGATGCCGGCCATCGTCGTGCCGCGGTAGAAGTGCACCGGCTTCTCGAACACCGCATAGACCGACCCGGTGGTGTGGCGCATGTAGTTCTTGCCGACCTGGCCGGACGAGTTGGCGAGCCCGTCCGGAAACCTGGCCGATTCGGAGTTCAGCAGCAGCCTCGGGCTTTCGATCGAATTGCACGCGACGCAGACGATCCGCGCCTTCTGGCTCTGCAGCTTGCCGTCCTTGTCGGCATAGACGACGTTCGTCACCTTGCCGTCCGCATCGTGCTCGATCTTGACCACATGCGCGTTCGGCCGGACCTCGAGCCTGCCGGTGGCCTCGCCCTTCGGGATCTCTGTGTAGAGCGTCGACCACTTGGCGCCCCACTTGCAGCCCTGGAAGCAGAAGCCCGTCTGCTGACAGCTCATCCGGTCGTCGCGGTCGGCGGAATTGATGGCCATCCGGCCGGTGTGACATTCCTTGTAGCCCAGCTCGTCGGCGCCGGCCTTGAGGATCTTGAAGTTGTTGTTGCCCGGAAGGCCTTCGATGCCGTTTGTCCGGGTCACGCCCATCTTGTCCTCGGCCTTTGCATAATAGGGCTCGAGGTCGGCAAGCGTGATCGGCCAGTCCAGAAGGTTGGCGCCCTCGACCTTGCCGTAGTTGGTCAGCGCCTTGAACTCGTGCTCCTGGATGCGCAGCGAGGCGCCGGCCCAGTGCGTCGTCGTGCCGCCCACCGCCTTGACGATCCAGGCCGGCAGGTTCGGGAAATCCTTGCCGACGCGCCAGCCGCCACCGGTCGTGCGGTGATCGAGCCAGGCGAGCTGGGCGAAGCTTTCCCACTCGTCGTTGATGAAATCCTCGTGCTCGATGCGCGCGCCGGCCTCGAGGATGACGACGTCGATGCCCTTCTGCGCCAGCTCGTTGCCGAGCGTGCCGCCGCCGGCACCCGAGCCGATGATGACGACGACGCTGTCGTCGTCGAGTTTGTATGGAGCTGCCATGTTCTTCCTCCCGGTCTGTTCCGACCCTGTCCATGCAGGCGGGGACACGTTCCGTGTCCGGCGGGCGCCCTCCTCCGGCGCCGGCTGCCGCCCGGCCCTATAGCCACTCGATGTCGTCGAAGCCGCGGTTGATGTACCCACCCTTCGAGAAGGATTCGCCCTCGTAGCCGAAGTGCGGCCAGAGCTCCTTCTGGTTGTAGAAGGAGACGACGAGATCGCCGCGCACCGCCTGGAAGAACGGCGTGGTCTCGATCTCGCGCAGGATCGCCACGCGGTCGTCCTCCCAGCCGAGGTCGCGGTAGCCGCCCGCCCCTGCCCGCGCGTCGAGGTCGGCAATGCCCACCTCGATCAGTTCCTTGTGCGCCGGATCCTGGCCCGCCTTCGTGTCGTGGCCCTTCACGGCGATCGCATAGAAGCGGTCGGGGATCGTATCGTGCGGGTAGATGTCGCGGGCGAGCTTGATCAGGGTCGCCATCGTGTCCGGCTTCAGCGCCGTCGTCTCCACGCCCCAGGCGCGATCCGGACTGATCACCGCACTGCCGGTGATGACGAGCGCGGCACCCACCGTGCCGCGCTTGAGAAGCTCGCGCCGGGACAGGCCGGAGGCCGGGCTGCGGCGACGCTCGTAGATCGTGGTCATGTTCGTTCCTCCCATTGCAGTCTGCCCGGCAGCCCTCCTCCGGCCGCCAGGCTGTCTATTTGAACCGGCCGTGGCGCTGCAGCACCTCGATCTTGTAGCCGTCCGGATCGGTGATGAAGAAGAAGCGGGCGAGCAGGCCGCCGTCCCGGTTGAATTCGACGATCTTGCCGGGGGTAAGCCCGAGGTCGCCCATCCGCGCGTGCTCGCCGTCGAGGTCTTCGACCGAGACGGCCAGATGGCCGTAGCCGTCGCCGAGCTGATAGGGTTCGACCCGACCCTTGTTGATCGTCAGCTCCAGCTCGAATTCGCTCTCCGCATTGCTCAAGTAGACGAGCGTGAAGGTTTCGAAATCGAGCCTCTCGACCACTTCCAGGCCGAATGCCTTGCGGTAGAAATCCACCGAGCGCCCCTCGTCCAGGACCCGGATCATGGAATGTATCGATTTGGCCACGCTGCCCTTCCCGATGCTTGCAGTCTTGTCTGAAAGGAAGATTGCGCCGGGAAAGGCGGGGACGGGTAGCAGCCGGTTACCGCATGCCAAATTTCTCTCATCTGGAGTAAAATTCGAAGGATTTTGCGCCTGTTCGCCGTGGGTTGGACGATTTGACCAAACCCGGCGGCCAACGCATAATCGCTGCCATAAGAACAAGACTGGAGGATACACCATGTGTGAGGTCTTTGCGGGCCAGGACCCGCAGCGCTATCGCCCCGTCAACCGCTCCGTGCGCATCGGTGGCCATTCCACCAGCATCCAGATCGAGGCGGCCTTCTGGGACCTCATCGACGAGATCGCCGCAAGCCAGGGCCTGTCGACGTCCCGCTTCCTGTCCACGCTCTACGACGAGGCCCTGCTCATCAACGGCTCGGTCTCGAACTTCGCCTCGCTGCTGCGGACGAGCTGTCTGATCTACCTGATGGCCGGGGGCTCCAAGGAAGCCGCCGACCGCGCCTTCCGCATGGTCGCCGCCGAGTGAGGCAAGGCGGCGCCGGGCGCTCGGACCGTTCGGCGCGGGCGGATTGATGAGGGCGTTGTCGGGAAGAAACGGTGGTCGGAGTGGAGAGATTCGAACTCCCGACCCTCTGGTCCCAAACCAGATGCGCTACCAGGCTGCGCTACACTCCGCCGATCCGTGCTGGCGGAGATACACGCATCCCGCCGTGGCCGCAACTGCAAAAATGGGGCGCCAGGCGCCCGCACCTTCGACGCCGAAGCCACCCCTCGCAGGCTCGACCCTGTCGGCTCAGTCGTCGAAGAAGTCTTCCAGGATGACCCGGTTCGTCAGCAGCAGCGACCTGTCCGGCTGGATGACGTAGGTCTCCTGCACCGTCCGGCCGAACTGGTCGGTGAAGCGGTGGTGGAACCAGCTGCCGACCGGCGACTTGGTCAGCTTGGTGCGGGGTTGGCCGCCATAGGTGATGCTCCCGGGAATGGGATCCGGATAGTTCCCGCCGCCTGCGCTCGCCGTGCAACCGGCAATGCAGAGCGCACCGACGCAGATGAGAGCCGCGACACCCTTCGCCCTTTTGTCTGGACACGTCATCTGATCCACTCCGTTCGAGCTGCGCCCGCGCCGCAGCATTGGCCGGCCAAGGCCGCGCTGCGGTCCGGCGCATCGCGCGGCGCGGTTGCCACCCGGGACGCCCTTGCCACCCCAATGAAATGGAAACCATTTTCCGGCTGGCAAGGGTGGCCCGTCCGAAACATCCGCCGTTCAGGCCGCCGTTGAATTGCCCCCCGCCTGATGCTATGCACCGCAGCGAAAGCTGCGCGTGTGGCCGGGCACGATCGGCGCGCGTGCATTTGCCGTCGCCCGATTCTGCGCTATGGATGTGCAGTCGCCGGTGCGGCGGAAGACAGAACCTATCGGAGCCAGAAGAACCCATGTCCGCGAAGATCTACCGTCCCGCCAAGACCGCCATGCAGTCCGGCCAGGCGAAAACGCATCGCTGGATCCTCGAATTCGATCAGGAGCGCGCCCGCACGATCGATCCGATCATGGGCTATACGAGTTCCGGGGACATGCGCCAGCAGGTCAAGCTGACATTCGAGACGCGCGAACTCGCCGTCGCCTATGCCGAGCGCAACGGCATCGAATACCGCATCGTCGAACCGCACGACCCGACCCGCAAGAAGGTCGCCTACCCGGACAACTTCCGTTTCAACCGCATGCAGCCCTGGACGCACTGACGGCTGCCTTCGGCCCGGACGGCCCCTTAGCTCAGCTGGATAGAGCAACTGCCTTCTAAGCAGTAGGTCGCAGGTTCGAATCCTGCAGGGGTCGCCAAAAAAATGCAGGTTTTCAATGCTTTGCACCGAAAAACACCCTTTTACTCACGTTTTTCCGCCCCGGCGCCAAACGCGCCGTTTCAAACCCCTTTCCGCGCTCCTCGTCAACTGCCGAGGATTCGTCTCAACCATCTACCCGGACCTGCCGGTAACTTATGGACAGTCATGTCCTTCGAGTGAGGAATCTTCTTCCTGCGAACGCAGGCACCATAGGTGAAGTAAGCTTTTTCTCCTGCAAGCTTTTCTATATGAAATTCTATTTCGAGCGTATGGGTGTCGAAATTAATCTTCTCTATCTCATCGATAAAATCTCCTGTGGCATCGATGATGCGGATGTCAATCGTATAGCCATTGGAATGCTTGCTAACGTTGATCACATTTCTATAATAGATATTTTTACGCAAATACCCATCAGCGCCCCTTCCAAATACCTTAGAAATACTGATTGGACGTGATTTTACGTTTTCGCTATCTCCAAAAAATATTACTTGATCGCGATCATAAAATTGACATTCGGCAAGACATAGCCCCAACTCCGTGACCCTCCCTCGGATCGTTTTCGTGAGTACTCCCTCTTCCTCCTGAAAATCAGTGTGCCCACCGAACTCACAATATACGTTTCCAAACAGATACTTTCCTTCCAAATCAAAACCGGTCATTCGCAACTCCATCACTTAGTAGGTAGAGGAGGCTATATCACTCTCGATATTGAAAACAGATATCGCCACTGCGCCCACTTCGCTGTCGTGGGGACTGATACTGCGAGCCGGACCGGAGCCATGTGCATCTTGCAACGGTAAAGGCGGAAGATGCAAAGTGAGAGACGACCAGTGATTGCCCGCATAAAATGACGAGTGAATTTAGATCCGGCTAAGGCCCGTCCATTATGCCCCTCAGGGCGGTTCGCCCCGGCAGAACCGCTTGGCTACTCACGTTTTGGGCCTGAAAATCTTGCACTCTCGCCTACAGAAGGTCGGGCCGGCCGCCGTACGGCACGCATAGGATCCGCAGTCTACCGTCCTCGCAAAGAAGATCGAGCAGTCCTCCATGTGCCGCTGGCCGTGGCCGGCCTGTGCATCGTCCTTGCGTTCCGTCTCCACTCGCCTCCTTGAGTCCGGCAGACTGTCGCCGTCCCTCCTTTGCAAGTTTATCGTGCAGGGGCGACAACAATCGCAAAGTATCATTGAAATGATTCCGCCACCTGCGATAGCGAGTTCTGGCAAATCCGACGATACCTGTGTGAATCCCCAAGTTGGTCAATCTTGCTCCGCACCTTGGACACAGTTCGTTCCTATGGAGCGATCGGGTGGGGCATGCAAGTGACGATGAATGACTTTCGGGGAGATATGCCGAATGCCGAAGCACAGTGCGAATGAACAATATATGTTGGAACTGATCAATGCGGAGCGGGCAAAGACGGGTGCGCAGCCCTTGGCCTTCGACAACGACCTCAGCGAGGCCGCCCAAGGGCACAGCAAGTGGATGCTCGCTGCCGACGTTTTCTCGCATACCGGCTCCGGAGGCACCAGTTCGACGCAACGCATGAAGGCGGCGGGCTATGTCCTGCAGGGGTCCTGGGCCACCGGCGAGAACATCGCCTGGGCGACGACCCGAGCCCCGACCGGCTATCAGGATGAAGTCAAGCTTCTGCACACCAACCTGATGAACTCGGCAGGTCACCGCGCCAACCTTCTCAATCCGAACTTTCGCGAGGTCGGCCTCGGCGTCGAGGTCGGCGACTATCGCGGCCGCAGCAGCGCCTTCGTGACGCAGGATTTCGCAAAGACCGGCTCGGACCTCTTCCTGACCGGGGTTGCCTTCGACGATCGCGACGGCGATCGCTTCTACGATGTCGGCGAGGGTCTGGGCAGCATTGCGGTCACGGCCAAGAATTCAGCGGGCCAGCTCTTCAAGACCACGACATCCGCTGCCGGTGGCTACGACCTCGCGCTGAAGCCTGGTACCTATACCGTCACCTTTTCCGGCACGAGCATCGCCACCTCCACGCAGAAGGTGACCATCGGCACGAAAAACGTGAAGAAGGATCTTGTCGACCCGGTCATGAAATCGGGAGCGCCGAGTGCGAAGTCGGCAGTGGACGATCAGGCTCCGGCCGGCGACGACGCAAAGGCCCCGGCGATCAGGAATGGCGACCATCCCGCCTCTGACGCCGACCAGTTGCATTTTCATGCCTCGACTGAGCCTGCCGTCGGAAACACCGACGACATCGTCCATCTGCTCGAGGGAATGGTGGCGAACCTCGGACTTCGTGATGCTGACGCCTCCAGGCTCACGCACCGCCCGGCCGAATTCCATCTGTCGGCAGACGTTGCCGATGCCGCGCACGACGCGCTGGCGAAGATCATCGCCCAGATGGCGGCAGGCTCCGGCCACATGAACCCGGATCTCATGATCTGAGCTTCATCCGCCGGCCGGAAATCGCGGGTTCCCGTCAACGCGGGGATCCGCCACGTCCGCGGTGTGTTTCGGCCGGGCGGCTGTTCGGCTGCCGATCGCCTCCGGCGAGATCGCGGTCGCCTCCGTCGAAACGACGAAAGGCGGGGTTTGCCCCCGCCTTGCCTCAAGCCACTTCGCCCGTCTGCCTTCCGCTGACGGATCTCAAAACGGAATGTCGTCGTCCATGTCGCGCGAGAACGACTGCGAGCCACCTCGGTTCGACGACGAACCGGAAGACGGCTGGGAGCCGTAATCGTCGTAGCTCGGCGCATTGCCGCCGCCGCCGAAGTCGGAGCCGCCGCGACGGTCGCCGCCGCCCTCGCCGCGTCCGTCGAGCATGGTCAGCGTCGAGTTGAAGCCCTGCAGCACGACCTCGGTCGAATAGCGGTCGTTGCCGTTCTGGTCCTGCCACTTGCGCGTCTGCAGCGCGCCCTCGATGTAGAGCTTTGCGCCCTTCTTCACATATTGCTCGACGACCTTGCACAGGCCCTCGTTGAAGACGACGACCGTGTGCCATTCGGTCTTCTCCCGGCGCTCGCCGGAATTGCGGTCGCGCCAGCTTTCCGACGTCGCGATGCGCAGGTTTGCGATCGGACGGCCGTCCTGGGTGCGGCGGATCTCCGGATCCGCGCCGACGTTCCCGATCAGGATTACCTTGTTGACGCTGCCTGCCATCCGCTTTCGTCCCTGTTGCCGCGCCGGGCGCTTCGCCCGGCTGCCTGAAATTTCGATCCGCGCATCTTAAACGTCGAAGCCGTCGCGCGCCGCCCCGCGGCCGGGGTAATCCACAGATCAGATTGCCGCGATCCGATTTCGATATATTTCGTTCTTTTTTTGTTCTAGTTAGTCGCTAACATCTTGTCAACCGAATCGGAAAGAGGCAGGGTTTCGTCGCAACGCACATGGACAGCCACGCTCCAGTCCCTACATAGGGTGCGCTGACGTAAAAGCCACTTTCATTCCGAGACCCGACGACTGGCGCTGGACACATGAGCGAACTGAAGACCATTTCCATCCGCGGCGCGCGCGAGCACAACCTCAAGGGCATCGACCTCGACCTGCCACGCAACAAGCTGATCGTCATGACCGGCCTGTCCGGCTCCGGCAAGTCGTCGCTCGCCTTCGACACCATCTATGCCGAGGGCCAGCGACGCTACGTGGAAAGCCTGTCGGCCTATGCGCGCCAGTTCCTGGAGATGATGCAGAAGCCCGACGTCGACCAGATCGACGGGCTCTCGCCGGCGATCTCGATCGAGCAGAAGACCACCTCGAAGAACCCGCGCTCGACGGTCGGCACCGTCACCGAGATCTACGACTACATGCGCCTGCTGTTCGCCCGCGTCGGCGTCCCCTACTCGCCGGCGACCGGCCTGCCGATCGAGAGCCAGACGGTCAGCCAGATGGTCGATCGCGTCATCGATTTCGGCGAAGGCACGCGCCTCTATATCCTGGCGCCGATCGTGCGCGGCCGGAAGGGCGAGTACAAGAAGGAACTCGCCGAACTGATGAAGAAGGGCTTCCAGCGCGTCAAGGTGGATGGCCAGTTCTACGAGATCGCCGACGTGCCGGCACTGGACAAGAAATACAAGCACGACATCGACGTGGTGGTCGACCGTGTCGTCGTGCGCCCCGATCTCGCCGCCAGGCTGGCCGACAGCCTCGAGACCTGCCTCAGGCTCGCCGACGGGCTGGCGATCGCCGAATTCGCCGACAGGCCGCTGCCGCCGGAGGAGACGGCCGCCGGCGGCTCGGCCAACAAGTCGCTGAACGAGACGCACGAGCGGGTGATGTTCTCGGAGAAATTCGCCTGCCCCATCTCCGGCTTCACCATTCCGGAGATCGAGCCGCGGCTGTTCTCCTTCAACAATCCCTTCGGCGCCTGCCCGACCTGCGACGGCCTCGGCAGCCAGCAGAAGATCGACCCCGACCTGATCGTGCCCGAACCGCAGCGGACCCTGCGCGACGGCGCCATCGCGCCCTGGGCCAAGTCGTCGTCACCCTACTACAACCAGACGCTGGAGGCGCTGGGCACGGCCTACGGCTTCAAGCTCTCCAACCGCTGGTCGGACCTGCCGGAAGCGGGCCAGAAGGCGATCCTCTACGGCACCGGCGAGAAGATCGAGTTCCACTACCAGGACGGCGCCCGCTCCTACAAGACGACCAAGACCTTCGAGGGCATCGTGCCGAACCTCGAACGCCGCTGGAAGGAGACGGATTCGGCCTGGGCGCGCGAGGACATCGAGCGCTTCATGTCCGCCGCCCCCTGCCCGGCCTGCAACGGCTTCCGCCTGAAGCCGGAGGCGCTGGCGGTGAAGATCCATGGCCTGCACATCGGCGAGGTGACGAACATGTCGATCCGCGTCGCGCGCGACTGGTTCGACGCCCTGCCCGCCCACATGAACGCCAAGCAGAACGAGATCGCGGTGCGGATCTTCAAGGAGATCCGCGAGCGCCTGCGCTTCCTCAACGACGTCGGCCTCGAATATCTCAGCCTATCGCGCAATTCCGGCACGCTGTCCGGCGGCGAGAGCCAGCGCATCCGGCTCGCCTCGCAGATCGGCTCGGGCCTGACCGGCGTGCTCTATGTGCTGGACGAGCCCTCGATCGGCCTGCACCAGCGCGACAATGCCCGCCTGCTGGATACGCTGCGTCACCTGCGCGACATCGGCAACACCGTGATCGTCGTCGAGCACGACGAGGACGCCATCCTGACGGCCGACTACGTCGTCGACATCGGCCCGGCCGCCGGCATCCATGGCGGCGAGGTGATCGCGCAGGGTTCGCCCGACGAGATCATGGCGAACCCGAAATCGCTAACGGGGAAATATCTTTCCGGCGAGCTCGCCGTCGCCGTCCCGGCCGAACGCCGCAAGCCGAAGAAAAAGAAGGAGATCACGGTCGTCGGCGCCCGCGCCAACAACCTGAAGGACGTCACCGCCTCGATCCCGCTCGGGGTCTTCACCGCGGTGACCGGCGTCTCCGGCGGCGGCAAGTCCACCTTCCTGATCGAGACGCTCTACAAGTCCGCCGCGCGCCGCATCATGGGCGCGCGAGAGATCCCGGCCGAGCACGATCGCATCGACGGCTTCGAGTTCATCGACAAGGTGATCGACATCGACCAGTCGCCGATCGGCCGCACGCCGCGCTCCAACCCGGCCACCTACACCGGCGCCTTCACGCCGATCCGCGACTGGTTCGCGGGCCTGCCGGAGGCGAAGGCGCGCGGCTACCAGCCGGGCCGCTTCTCCTTCAACGTCAAGGGCGGTCGCTGCGAGGCCTGCCAGGGCGACGGCGTCATCAAGATCGAGATGCACTTCCTTCCCGACGTCTACGTCACCTGCGACGTCTGCCACGGCAAGCGCTACAACCGCGAAACGCTCGACGTCACCTTCAAGGGCAAGTCGATCGCCGACGTGCTCGACATGACGGTCGAGGAAGGCGTGGAGTTCTTCGCAGCCGTCCCCGCCGTGCGCGACAAGCTGAAGACGCTGAACGAAGTCGGCCTCGGCTACATCAAGGTCGGCCAGCAGGCCAATACGCTGTCGGGTGGCGAGGCGCAGCGTGTCAAGCTCGCCAAGGAACTGTCGAAGCGCTCCACCGGGCGCACGCTCTATATCCTCGACGAACCGACGACGGGCCTGCACTTCCACGACGTCGCCAAGCTGCTGGAGGTGCTGCACGAACTGGTCAACCAGGGCAATTCGGTTGTCGTGATCGAGCACAATCTCGAGGTCATCAAGACCGCCGACTGGGTCATCGACTTCGGCCCCGAAGGCGGCGACGGCGGCGGCGAGGTCATCGCCACGGGCACGCCGGAAGATGTCGTCAAGGTCGAGCGCTCCTATACCGGCCGGTTCCTGAACGAGCTCCTGGAACGGCGCCCGATGAAGAAGGCGGCGGCGGAGTAGGAGCAATGATCCTGATCGGGCAATACGATCCCTCCTTCGTGCGCCGCATGGCCATCGCCGTGCATGCCCGTGACCTATCCTTCCTCGTGCCGGCCTGAACAGCCGGTCAAATCCGTTCCACCAACGATCCTCGGGAGAAACGCCATGTCCAAGACCGGCACCATCCGCACTGGCATAGGTGGCTGGACCTTCGAGCCCTGGGAGGGGACGTTCTATCCGGAGAAGCTCGCCAAGAAGCGGCAACTGGAGTTCGCCAGCCGCGAACTCACGGCAATCGAGGTCAACGGCACCTATTACGGTTCGCAGAAACCCGAGACCTTCGCGAAGTGGGCCTCGGAGGTGCCGGACAATTTCGTCTTTTCCCTGAAGGCCAGCCGCTTTACAACGAACCGCAAGGTGCTGGCGGAAGCCGGAGAATCGATCGAACGCTTCCTGACGCAGGGCCTGACCGAGCTCGGTCCGCATCTCGGCCCGATCCTCTGGCAGTTCGCCCCCACGAAGAAGTTCGAACCGGACGATTTCGAGGCCTTTCTCGAATTGCTGCCGGAGAAGCAGGACGGCCTGCCCCTCCGCCATGCGCTCGAGGTTCGCAACCCGAGCTTCATGGTGCCGGAATTCGTCGCGCTTGCCCGAAAGCACAAGGCGGCGGTCGTCTATGCCCATCACGACGACTATCCGGAATTCGCCGACGTCACCGCGGACTTCGTCTATGCGCGGCTGCAGCGCGGCTCCGACGAGGTCGCCACGTGCTACCCCGCTACCGCACTCGACGCATGGGCCGGGCGCCTGGGTGAATGGGCCGCCGGCGGACAGCCGGGCGATCTTCCCCTCGCCGATCCCGGCAACGTGCCGGCGCGCCAGCCGCGCGACGTGTTCGCCTTCTTCATCACCTCCGGCAAGGTCAACGCACCGAACGGCGCGCGCGAACTGCAGAAGCGCACGCAGCCTATGGCCTGATGGCGGGTTCGGCCGGGCTGGACACAGATCCGGCCGGCGGAAGCCTCTGGCGCCGCCGGCCCTGCGGTGCGACGCCTTCTTGCGCGCCCACGCGGCCGGATCCAGCGTCCGGATAGAGAACGGCCCTGTCCTACGCGGCTGATGCCGGGCGGCGCATCCTGTCGAGCAGGCGCGGTCCCAGTGCGGTAAACACCAGGCCGCAGACGACGAGCGCCGCGCCGCCGAGGCGGACCGGCCCGAAACTCTCGCCGAAGACCAGCGCCGACGAGCTCATCCCGAACACCGGCACCAGCAGCGAGAAAGGCGCCACCGAGGACAGCCCGTGCTTGCGGATCATGTAGCCCCAGACCCCGAAGCCGAAGATCGTCGCGACGTAGGCGATGTAGGCGACGGCGCCGAGCCCTTCCCACGAGAGCGCCGCAAGCGCCGCGAGGTCGCGGTTCAGCCCCTCTGTGGCAAGTGAAATGAGCATCAGCGGGATCGGCGGCACCAGGCTGACCCATACCATCAGCGCCAGCATGTCGACGCTGCCGACCTTCTTCATCATCATGTTGGATACCGCCCAGGCGAGCGCGGCGCCGAGCGCCAGCGCCAGCCCGGCATAGGTGAAGCCGCCATCGACCGTCGAGGCGATCACCGTCATCCCGGCGAGGGCTGCGAGGATGCCTGTGACCTGCACCGGCCGCGGCCGGTCGCCGAACACGATCGCGGCGAGGATCACGGTGAAGAAGGCCTGCGCCTGCAGGAGTAGCGAGGCCAGCCCCGCCGACAGCCCGACATCCATCGCAATGAACAGCAGGCTGAACTTCACCACGCCCAGCACCAGCCCCATGCCGAGGATCAGCCGCCACGGCACGGCCGGGCGCGGCAGGAAGAAGACGAGCGGCAGGGCGGCGAACAGAAACCGCAGCGCCGAGAACAGGATCGGCGGGAAATTGGCGATGCCGATCTTGATGACGACGAAGTTGAACCCCCACAGCGCCGCCACCAGCACCAGCAGGGCTATATCGATCAGGCCCATGGATACGTCTTCTCTCTGCACTTCAATCCACGGAGCTTTATACCAACCTGGACCGATATGCATCCGGCGAGAGGCATGCCGCCGGGCGATGTCCGGGGTACGACCGGTTCACGGCCGACGTCAACGTCATCTGGTTTGATCGGAGCCCTTCAGCGCGGTGACGAGATCCTCGGCGGTTGCGCCGGGGCCGGCACGGCGGCCCGCCTCGCCATGACGCCAGACGCCGGCCGCCGCCGCCTCGAAGGCCGGCATGCCTCGCGCCAGATGAGCCCCGATGATGCCGGCCAGCACGTCGCCCGACCCGGCGGTGGCGAGCCATGGCGGCGCGTTGGTGTTGATCAGCGCCCGCCCGTCCGGCGCGGCGACCACGGTGTCGGCTCCCTTCAGCACGACCGCCGCGCTGCTGCGCGCGGCGGCCTTGCGGGCGCGCTCCACCTTGGACAGGCCGGCATCGGCGGCAAGGTCGGGAAAGAGCCTTGCGAACTCGCCGTCATGCGGGGTCAGCACGAGGGGACCTTCGCCATCGGCATGGATCTCGAAAAGTTCTTCCGGTCGGTCGCGAAAGGCGGTTATGCCGTCGGCATCCAGCACCAGCGGACGGCCGCGCAGCGCGGCCACATAGGCGCGCGCCTTTTCGAGATCGCCAAAGGCCGGGCCGAGCACGAAGGCCGAAAGGCGCGGATCGGCAGTCAGCGCCCCGAGGCCGGCGACGTCGTCGACCTGCCGCAGCATGACGGCCGAAAGCTGCGCCGCGTTCACGTCTGCCGCCGAGCCGGGCGACAGCAGCGTCACCAGCCCCGCCCCGGCGTGCAACCCCGCTGCGGCCGACAGCCGGGCGGCGCCGGTCGAAAGCCGCCCTCCCGAGAAGACCGCGAGATGGCCGTGGCCATATTTGTGTGCAGACGGATCCGCCAGCGGCAGGCTCATGCGCCAGATCGCCGGCCCGTTCACCCGCAGGTGATGCGAAGCGGCCGAGACGATCCGCCCCGGTATGCCGATGTCGTACACCTCGACATCGCCGCAGAGCGTCCGCCCCGGCATCAGCAGGTGCCCCGGCTTGCGACACATGAAGGTCACCGTGTGCCGGGCCTGGAACGCCGCGCCGCGGACCTGGCCCGTGCGACCGTCGACGCCACTCGGCAGGTCGACCGCGACGACGGGTACGGCAAGGCTGTTGACCCGGCCGATCAGTGTGCAGACTGCTGCGTCCAGATCGCGCGACAGCCCCGCCCCGAACAAGGCGTCGATCACGATGTCGCCAGAGGATGGCGCGTAGTCGGCAAGTGCCAAAGTCGGGCCGGCATATCGTTGCCGGGCACGGTCGGCGTCACTGTCCGTGGCCGGCGCGCCGATCCCGTAGAGCTCGACCGGGCAACCGGCATCGGACAGCGCGCGCCCGGCCACGTAGCCGTCGCCGCCATTGTTGCCCGGACCGGCGAGCACGACGAAGCGCCGGCCACCGGGAAAGAGCCGAAGTGCTGCGGCGGCAACCGCCTGCCCCGCCTTCTCCATCAGTCCGTAGCCGTCGATGCCCGAGGCGATGGCGGCGCGGTCGATGCCGGCCATTTCCTCAGGGGTGACGACGATTGTCTCCAGTTCGCTGTGCATGCCTCACAATGCCTCCAACGCCGGATCCTGCCAACAGCAATTTTTCCCGGCCGAAATGCATGTTATTTATGCATCTGCACGTCTTTAGTGCTTAAATTCCGTGCTCTTCTGAAAATCCGCGACAGATTGCCGGAATCGCGCACCCCGATTGGCGCCCGCGACATAATTTTTAGGCAGATCGTGACCGCGCAGCCCGGCAGCCGCCGGACCTTTCGCGGACACATCGCCGAAAGAGGGGGGAAATCGTCCCGAACCGGCGAAACTGGCACGAGAAATGCAACAGTTGGCATGCAAAGTGCATTGATGAAGGCAGCAGGAAGCGAATTCCTGCGCAAATGGGAGAAGCGGAGAGACATTTTCTCATGAAAAAGATCGAAGCGATCATAAAGCCGTTCAAACTCGACGAAGTGAAGGAAGCGCTTCAGGAAGTCGGTCTGCAGGGCATCACTGTCACGGAAGCGAAGGGCTTCGGGCGCCAGAAGGGCCATACGGAACTGTATCGCGGCGCCGAATACGTCGTCGACTTCCTGCCGAAGGTCAAGGTCGAGGTCGTGCTCGCGGACGAGAACGCGGAGGCCGTCATCGAGGCGATCCGCAACGCCGCCCAGACCGGCCGCATCGGCGACGGCAAGATCTTCGTTTCCAATATCGAAGAAGTCATCCGCATCCGCACCGGCGAGACCGGCGTCGACGCGATCTAATCCCGCCTGGCCGTCCGGCACGGGCATTCCACCCCTCCACTACATAGGGACTTTCAAAACATGACGACTGCCAAAGACATTCTGAAGCAAATCAAGGAGAACGACGTCAAGTTCGTGGACCTGCGCTTCACCGACGTTAAGGGCAAGCTGCAGCACGTGACGATGGACATCTCCTGCGTCGACGAAGACATGTTCGCCGACGGCGTCATGTTCGACGGTTCCTCGATCGCCGGCTGGAAGGCCATCAACGAGTCGGACATGGTGCTGATGCCGGACCCGGCGACCGTCCACATGGACCCCTTCTTCGCCCAGTCCACCATGGTCGTCTTCTGCGACATCCTGGACCCGATCTCCGGCGAAGCCTACAACCGCGACCCGCGCGGCATCGCCAAGAAGGCCGAAGCCTACCTGAAGTCGTCGGGCATCGGCGACACCGTCTTCGTCGGCCCGGAACCGGAATTCTTCGTCTTCGACGACGTCAAGTACAAGGCCGACCCGTACAACACCGGCTTCAAGCTCGATAGCTCCGAACTGCCGTCCAACGACGACACCGACTACGACACCGGCAACCTCGGTCACCGCCCGCGCGTCAAGGGCGGCTACTTCCCGGTTCCGCCGGTCGACAGCTGCCAGGACATGCGCTCCGAGATGCTGACGGTTCTGGCCGAAATGGGCGTCGTCGTCGAGAAGCAGCACCACGAAGTGGCTGCCGCCCAGCACGAGCTCGGCGTCAAGTTCGACACGCTGGTGCGCAACGCCGACAAGATCCAGATCTACAAGTACGTCGTCCACCAGGTCGCCAACGCCTACGGCAAGACGGCAACCTTCATGCCGAAGCCGATCTTCGGCGACAACGGCTCGGGCATGCACGTTCACCAGTCGATCTGGAAGGACGGCAAGCCGACCTTCGCCGGCGACGAATATGCCGGCCTGTCCGAATCGTGCCTCTACTACATCGGTGGCATCATCAAGCATGCCAAGGCGATCAACGCCTTCACCAACCCGACGACGAATTCCTACAAGCGTCTCGTCCCGGGCTATGAGGCTCCGGTCCTGCTCGCCTACTCGGCCCGCAACCGTTCGGCCTCGTGCCGCATTCCGTTCGGCACCGGTCCGAAGTCCAAGCGCGTCGAAGTCCGCTTCCCCGATCCGCTGGCGAACCCCTACCTCGGCTTCGCCGCCATGCTGATGGCCGGTCTCGACGGCATCAAGAACAAGATCCATCCGGGCAAGGCCATGGACAAGGACCTGTACGACCTGCCGCCGAAGGAGCTCAAGAAGATCCCGACCGTCTGCGGCTCGCTGCGCGAAGCCCTGGAAAGCCTGGACAAGGACCGCAAGTTCCTGACCGCCGGCGGCGTCTTCGACGACGACCAGATCGACGCCTACATCGAACTCAAGATGGCGGAAGTCATGCGCTTCGAAATGACCCCGCACCCGGTCGAGTTCGACATGTACTACTCGGCCTGATGCCGAGCGCTTCCGCCCATCAGTGCGGAAGCCGAAACCCGAGAAGCCCGGCCCCAAGGCCGGGCTTTTTGCTAGAGCATGCCGCCCGAAAGTGGTCACCGGTTTCGGGATCAGGACATGCGTCAAGACAATGAGCCAAGGCGCGGTAGCGAATCCGCAGGATCGCGGCGCGCTTTGGAGCATATCGCGCAGAAGTGTAGGCGGGGCTCGCGGCCCCAGGGCGTGAAACCTTGAGTTTTCCGCATTCCTTCCCAGATATACAGTGAAAGGAAGGCCATACATGAAAGTAAGAACAGCCAAGTACGGTATCGGAGACGTGGTCCGCCATCGGATCTACCCGTTCCGCGGCGTGGTCTTCGACGTTGATCCGGAGTTCGCAAACACGGACGAATGGTGGGACGCCATACCGGCGGAGATCCGCCCCGCGAAGGACCAGCCCTTCTACCACCTGTTCGCGGAAAACGCCGAAACCGAATACGTCGCCTACGTCTCGGAACAGAACCTCGTGCCCGACGACAGCGGCATGCCGGTCCGCCATCCGCAGGTCCGCGCGCTCATGGCGCCGGACGACGGCGGCACCTATCACTGGAAGGTCGACGCCGGCATCGTCCACTGACGGCGAACCGCCGCAAATGGCGAGCACGCAGGAATGAAGCACACAAAAAACCCGGCCATCGGCCGGGTTTTTCATGCATGCGGTGCGGATGATGCCGGTTACTGGCTCTTGGCGGCCTTCTGGGCGTCCTCGAGCTTCTTGCGGGCCTCGTCGGCCTTCTTCTGCATTTCTTCCTGCAGCAGGCGCTGGCGTTCCTCGAGCTTGGACTGCTCGATCGGCTCGCCGTCATAGGCGCCGGTGAAGCCGGACAGCGACATCTTGATCGGGTTCGGCGAGCGCTGGAAGTTGACGGAGGTGAAGACCACCTCGCCGCCCTTCTTCAGGCTGGCCAGCATCTGGTCCGAAAGCGGCGCTTCGGCGACGCACTTGTCGGGCATGCAGATGGCGTAGTCGAGCTTCTGCGCCTTGCCGCCGTCGATCTGCATGGAGATGCCGGGCGGGACGAGACGGGCGCTCGGAACCGAAACCTGCAGGATCTTGCGGTTGACCTTGCCCTCGACCGTGATCAGGCCGACAGCCGTCAGCAACTGGCCACCACCGGCGGTGAGCAGGTTCTGCACGATGCAGACGTCGTTGTCTTCCTGCTTGGTGCAGACCTTGAACCAGCCCTGCGGCGCTTGCGTCTGCTGGGCCGAGGCGGCCGACGGCAGGGCTGCTGCGACGAGCGACGCTGCGAACGCCGAAACTGCGGCCTGCTTGGTGAAGGTCGATTTGGTGATCATAACGAGTTCCGTCTCCTGAGATCCGATGCCGAGCGCTGTTCGCCCCTAAGGTATTTCGGTCAGCTTAGCGCTCTCTGTCGGCGAATTGAGGCATTTGCATGACCCGCTTTTCAGGCACCCTGTTACATTGTGCGCCCGCGGATATCCAGTCTTTCGTCGCAATTTTACCCCGACTTCCTGAAAAAGAAGGGCCAAGGTTGTTCGGCCGACGCGCGATTATGTAAGTTGTCACCGAATCGTGTTTGCACCGCTACGAGGAATCATGTTGCGGCTCCTACTGACAGCATTGTTGATCGCCACCATGGCGCCGGCTGCGCGCATGGCGGACGCAGCACCCCTGCACGGGATCGCGATGCACGGCGAGCCGGCACTGCCGCCGGACTACAGCCACTTCCCCTACGTCAATCCGGACGTGAAGAAGGGTGGCGCGATCACCTACGGCGTCGTCGGCACCTTCGACAACCTCAACCCGTTCATCCTGAAAAGCATGCGCACCACCGCGCGCGGGATGTGGGACCCCGAATTCGGCAATCTCGTCACCGAATCCCTGATGCAGCGCTCGCGCGACGAGCCGTTCTCGATGTACGGCCTTCTTGCCGAGACGGTCGAATGGGACGATGCCCGCAGCTTCATCCAGTTCAATCTCAACCCGAAGGCGCGCTGGGCGGATGGCAAGCCGGTCACCCCCGAGGACGTGATCTTCTCCTTCGAACTTCTGCGCGACAAGGGCCGTTCCCCCTTCAGCCGCAGGCTGGACGTGGTCGAACGGATGGAGAAGACCGGCGAGCACAGCGTGCGCTTCACCTTCAACGACAAGGCCGACCGCGAATCGCCGCTGCTTCTGGCGCTGTCCCCGATCCTGCCAAAGCATGCGACGGATGCCGAAGGCTTCGACCGCACCTCCCTGCAGTTTCCGCTGGGCTCCGGTCCCTACCGGGTCAAGGAGGTCAGGCCCGGCGAGAAGATCGTATTCGAACGCAATCCGGACTACTGGGGAAAGGACATCCCCTCCAAGATCGGTTTCGACAACTATGACCGCATCAGCGTCGAATATTTCCTGCAGGAGAACACGCTGTTCGAGGCCTTCAAGAAGGGCACGATCGACGTCTACCAGGAGGGCAATCCGACCAAGTGGACGCGCGGCTACGATTTCCCCGCCGTCCGGTCGGGCGAGATCGTCAGGGACGAGTTCACCCCCAAGGTCCCCTCCGGCATGCTCGGCTTCGTCTTCAACACCCGCCGCCCGATGTTCGCCGATGCCAGGCTTCGCCACGGGCTGTCGCTCGTGTTCGACTTCGAATGGGTGAACCGGAACCTCTTCGAGGGCGCCTACCGCAGGACCGAGAGCTTCTGGCAGAATTCCGACCTGTCCTCGCTCGGCACCGCCGTCGATGAACGGGAGAAGGAACTTTTGGGACCGGCGCTGGCCCGCGTCGAGCCGGCGATGCTCGACGGCAGCTACCGGTGGCCGGTGACCGATGCCTCGGGACGCGACCGCAAGGTGCTCAAGCAAGCCGTGCTGCTGATGAAGGAGGCCGGCTACACGATCAAGGACGGCGTCATGAGCGACGAAAGCGGCCGCCCGCTCGCCTTCGAGATCATGACCCAGAACGCCGACCAGGAGAAGCTGGCCCTGGCCTACCAGCGCTTCCTGCATGCGCTCGGCATCCGCGCTGCCGTGCGAACCGTCGACGATTCGCAATACCAGAGCCGGACCCAGACCTTCGACTACGACGTCATCATCCGTGCCTATGCCTCCTCGCTCTCGCCGGGACTGGAACAGGCCGTGCGCTGGCGTTCGGACTTCCGCGACCGCGACGGCAGCGAGGCCTTTGCCGGCGCGAACGATCCCGATGTCGACCGGATGGTCGATGCGATCCTGGCTGCGCGCAGTGCCGACGACTTCCGCTCCGCCGTCCGCGCGCACGATCGGCTGCTGCTCTCCAATCACTATGTCCTGCCGCTCTATCATCTCGGCCGGCAATGGGTGGCCCGTCACCGCCACATCGCCCGTCCCGAGACCGTGCCGCTCTACGGCTATCAGTTTCCCGTCTGGTGGGATGCGGACGCGCAGCAATGAGCCGGCCGGGGCCGGTTACCTGCAGGTAACCCATTGAACTCCGCCGCCCCAGAGCCTATCTCGACGTAAGGCCGCGACCGGCGGCCCGCAGGAGGTTGATTGGGAATGGAAACCGTAGCGATCGACGTCGTGTCAGACGTTGTCTGTCCGTGGTGCTATCTCGGCAAGAAGCGTCTTGAAAAGGCCATCGAGGCCGTCTCGGACGAATTGAACGTGTCCGTGACCTTCCGCCCCTACCAGCTCAATCCCGACATGCCGGCGCAGGGCGTCGACCACAAGAAGCACCTGGCCGAGAAACTCGGCGGCGCGGATGCCGTCGACAAGGCCCATGGCATGCTGACCGGCCTCGGCCGCGAGGCGGGCGTCGACTTTCATTTCGAGAAGATCGAACTCAGCCCGAACACGCTGGATGCGCACCGCCTGCTGCGCTGGGCGATGATCGAGGGGCCGGACGTGCAGAGCCGCGTATCGCTGGCCCTGTTCAAGGCCTATTTCGAAGACGGCCGCAATATCGGCGACCGCGACGTGCTGCTCGACATCGCCGAAAAGGCCGGCCTCGATCGCGCGGTTGTCGCGGCGCTGTTCTCGGCCGGCGCCGATGTCGGCTCCGTCAAGGAGGAGATCGGCCTTGCCCGCCAGATGGGCGTCACCGGCGTCCCCTGCTTCATCATCGACAACAAGTATGCGGTCGTGGGCGCGCAGACGTCCGAGGTGCTCGCTGATGCCCTGCGCGAGGTGGCGGCCCTGAAGCGCCAGGAGGCTGCGGCCGCCTGCCAGGTTGCCGCCCAGGCCTGACGGCCGCCGCTCTTTATCCCGTTCGCCCGTGCCGGCCCGCAGTCGCGGGTCAGGCCGCCGCCTGCCGTGCCAGCCCTGCCAGTTGCGTCATCAGTTGCGCAGCCCCCGTCAGCCGTTTTTCCGGCGTCGGCAGGTCGCGCGACAGGAACAGGCTCTGGTCGGGCCGGATCTTGGCCAGCGTGCCCTGCCTGGCGATATAGCCGACGAGCGCTGCCGGGTTCGGGAACTCCTTGTGGCGGAACTGCACGACGACGCCCTTCGGCCCCGCGTCCAGCTTCTCCACATTGGCCGTCCGGCACAGCGACTTGATGTAGACGATCTTCAGCAGATGCTGCACTTCCAGCGGCAGCGGCCCGAAGCGGTCGATCAGCTCGGCGCCGAAGGCGTCGATGTCGGAAAGCTCGGTGATCTCGCCGAGGCGGCGGTAGAGGCCAAGCCTCAGGTGCAGGTCCGGAACGTAGTCGTCCGGGATCATCACCGGTGTGCCCACCGAGATCTGCGGCGACCAGCCGGTATCGACGATCTCCTCGTCGCCCTTGATCTCGGCGACGGCCTCTTCCAGCATCTGCTGGTAGAGCTCGAAGCCGACCTCCTTGATGTGGCCTGACTGCTCCTCGCCCAAAAGATTGCCGGCGCCGCGGATGTCGAGGTCGTGGCTGGCGAGCTGGAAGCCGGCGCCGAGCGTATCCAGCGATTGCAGTACCTTCAGCCGCCGCTCGGCCGTCGCCGTCAGCTTCTTGTTCACCGGCAGCGTCAGAAGCGCGAAGGCGCGCACCTTGGAGCGGCCGACACGGCCGCGCAACTGGTAGAGCTGCGCCAGCCCGAACATGTCGGCGCGGTGGACGATCAGCGTGTTCGCCGTCGGCACGTCGAGGCCCGATTCGACGATCGTGGTCGACAGCAGCACGTCGTAGCGCCCGTCGTAGAAGGCGTTCATGATGTCTTCCAGCTCGGTGGCCGGCATCTGTCCGTGTGCGACGGCCACCTTCAGCTCCGGAACGTCCTGCTGCAGGAACTCCTGGATCTCGGCAAGATCGCTGAGCCGCGGGCAGACATAGAAGCTCTGGCCGCCGCGATAGTGCTCGCGCATCAGCGTCTCGCGGATCACCAGCGGATCGAACGGCGAGATGAAAGTGCGCACCGCCATCCGGTCCACCGGCGGCGTGGTGATCAGCGACAGTTCGCGCACGCCGGTCATGGCCAGTTGCAGCGTGCGGGGGATCGGCGTGGCCGAGAGCGTCAGCACGTGCACGTCGCTCTTCAGCTCCTTCAGCCGCTCCTTGTGCTTGACGCCGAAATGCTGCTCCTCGTCGATGATGAGAAGCCCGAGATTGGCGAACTTGATCGAGCTGCCGAGAAGCGCATGCGTGCCGACGACGATGTCGGTCTTGCCATCAGCCACTTCCTTCTTCGTCAGCGCCAGTTCCTTGGAGCCGACCAGCCGCGAGGCCTGCTGCAGGCGGATCGGTAGACCGCGGAAACGTTCCGTGAAGGTCTTGAAGTGCTGGCGGGCAAGCAGCGTCGTCGGCACGACGACCGCCACCTGGACGCCGTTCATCGCGGCGATGAAGGCAGCGCGCAGCGCCACCTCGGTCTTGCCGAAGCCGACGTCGCCGCAGACGAGCCTATCCATCGGCCGGCCGGCGCCGAGGTCCTCGCGCACCGCATCGATGGCGGTCGCCTGGTCGTCGGTCTCGTCATAGGGAAAGCGTGCTGCGAACTCGTCGTAGACGCCATCCTGCGCGGCAAGTACCGGCGCGTGGCGCACGAGGCGGGCGGCTGCGATCTGGATCAGGCCGTTCGCCATGTCGAGCAGGCGCTTCTTCAGCTTGGCCTTGCGCGCCTGCCAGGCGACGCCGCCGAGCTTGTCGAGGATCGCATCCGTCCCCTCGCCGCCATAGCGCGAGAGAAGGTCGATGTTCTCCACCGGCAGGAACAGCTTGGCATCGTCGGCGTAGCGCAGTTCCAGGCAGGCATGCGGCGCGCCGGCCGCCTCGATGGTGCGCAGGCCGACGAAGCGGCCGATGCCGTGCTCGGCATGGACGACGATGCTGCCTTCGTCCAGCCCCGCCACTTCCGCGATGAAATCCGCCCCGCGCTTGCGCCGGCGCGTACGGCGGACCATGCGGTCGCCGAGAATGTCCTGCTCGCCGATGAAGACGAATTCGCCGGCCTCGAAGCCGTTCTCCAGGCTGAGCACGGCCGACCCCGCCTCGCCCGGCTTCAGCCTGCGCAGGCCCGAAAGATCCTCGACGCCGACGACATTGCCGAGGCCGTGCTCGGAAAGCACCTGCATCAGCCGGTCGAGCGAGCCCTCGCTCCAGCCGGTCACCAGCACCTTTTTGCCAGCCGCGCGCAGGTCGGCGATATATTTCACCACCTGGTCGAAGACATTGACGCGCTCGCCGGCGCCTTCGCCGTCCTTGGCAGCCTTGGCCCAGCGGGCCCCGGCGCGCGCCTCGATCGGAAAAACCCGGCGCGCCTCGCCTTCGTGCTCGTTGAAGGGCGAGATGCGGATCGCGTCGTGCTCGTTCAGGAGGGTGGCGAACCGGTCGTCGTCGAGATAGAGCGCGCCCGGCGGCACCGGCTTGTAGGGCGTGGCCTGCGCCAGCTGGCCCTTCGCCGAGGCCGAACTCAATCGCGCGTCGTAATAGTCGCGCACGAGCTTGGATCGCTCCGCAGCCGCCTCGCGCGCCGCATGGTCGGTGACGATGCGGAAGCCCTTCAGATAATCGAACGCGGTCTCCATCTCGTCATAGAACAGCGGCAGCCAGTGCTCCATGCCGGCATAGCGCCGGCCCTCGGAGACCGCCTGGTAGAGCGCGTCGTCGCGCGTCGCCGCGCCGAACATCGACAGGTATTCCTTGCGGAAATGGCTGATCGTCTCCGGCGTCAGCGTCACCTCGCTCATCGGGTTGAGATCGAGGCTCCTCGCCTGCCCGGTGGTGCGCTGGCTGGCGGGATCGAAGGTGCGGATGCTCTCCAGCGTATCGCCGAAGAAATCGAGCCGGACGGGCTCGCCGCTGCCCGGCACGAACACGTCGAGAATGCCGCCACGCACGGCATATTCGCCGACCTCGCGCACGGTGGCGACCCGTTCGAAGCCGTTGCGCTCCAGCCGACCCGCGAGATCGTCCATCCGCACCTGGTTGCCGGGGCGGGCCGAAAAAGCGAGGTTCGCGATCACCTGCCGCGGCGCCATCTTCTGCAGCATGGCGTTGACCGTGACGAGCACGATCGCCGGATGCGGGTTATTGCCGTGCGCAATCAGCGCCGACAGGGCCGACAGCCGCCGCGCCGAGGTATCCGCACTCGGCGAGACGCGGTCATAGGGCAGGCAGTCCCAGCCCGGCAGCGTCAGCACCGGGATGTCGGGGGCGGCGAAACCCAGCATCTGCTCCATGTCGCCGATCCGCTGGCCGTCCGACATGACATAGGCGACGGGCCCGAGCGTGCGGGCGATCTCGGCCAGCACCAGCGGCTCGGCACCGCCCGGAACCGAACCGACCGTGGCCGGCTGGCCGATCGTTGCAAGCGCTGAAGTATCGAGGCCGGGGATCATTTCGCTTTTCCGAAGGTCTCGGCCGTGACCGGCGAGAAGTCAGGGGTGAAGGCACGGATGCGCGGGAACAGCCCGGTGAGAAACCGTTCCGGAACCGGTCGCTCGCCCGTCACCCACATGACGAGATCGCGGTCGTGTTCCGCCATGATCTCCTCCAGTTCGTCCAGTTCGGCTTCGGAGAGCGTCTCGATCTCGGCATCGGCGAAGGTGCCGAGCACCAGGTCCATCTCGCGGATGCCGCGATGCCAGCAGCGAAAGAGGATGCGCTTGCGGCGCGGTTCGATGTCTGCGCTGGAGCGTGTGGTGCCCGTCATGGCCGTCTTTCCCGCATGGCTGTCCGCCCGTCCGCCACGTTCGGGCACACGGCCGAGGCGCAGGCTGCCGGCGGGCCGGAAGCGTCCCGGGGCAGGACCATGCGCAAATTCCAATCCTTGTCGCGGCCGCCGGCTCTCATTCGGGGCGACGGACGCGGGCGAGCGCCCGGCGCGGATGCACGCGGACGATCGCCGCGTCTCTATAGACGCTGGAAAGCGGATTGTCAGCCTTGCCAAGCGGCAATTGTCCGGCGCATTTTTGCACCATGCGTCCTGCCCTGCTCGATCCCCTGTTTGCCTCCCTCGCCTCGCTGCCCGGAATCGGGCCGAAGACCGGCGAGCTGTTCGCCAAGCTGCTCGGTCAGGAGAGCATCGACGACTGCCGCGTCATCGACCTCGTGTTTCACCTGCCATACAGCCTGATCGACCGCCGCAACCAGCCCGGCATCGCGCACGCGCCGCAAGGGGCGATCGTCACAGTCTCCGGCCGCGTCGACCGCCACCAGCCGCCGCCGCGCGGCAAGTCCAACGTGCCCTACCGGGTGTTCCTGCACGACGACACCGGCGAACTGGCGCTGACCTTCTTCCGCGCCAGGGGCGACTGGCTGGAAAAGAGCCTGCCGGTGGACGAGCAGGTGATCGTCAGCGGCAAGGTCGACTGGTTCAACGGCCGCGCCTCGATGGTCCATCCCGATTTCATGGTGAAGGCCACGGAAGCCGAAACCATGCCGCTGGTCGAGCCGGTCTACGGGCTGACGGCCGGACTGTCGCCGCGCACGCTGCGCAAGGCGATCGAGGCGGCCGTCGAAAGGGTCCCGTCCCTGCCGGAATGGATCGACGGTCCGCTCGTCGCCCGTCAGGGTTTCCCCGCCGCGTCCGAAGCCTTTTCCGCCCTCCATCATCCCCGCGACACCCTCGATCTCGATCTGCGGACGCCGGCCCGCCGCCGGCTCGCCTATGATGAATTCCTGGCCGGGCAGATCTCGCTGGCGCTGGTGCGCCAGACGCTGCGACGCGTCGCCGGGCGCCCGGTGACGGCAACCGGCGTCCTGTCGGAACCGGTGCTCGCCGCCTTGCCGTTCGCGCTCACCGGCAGCCAGCAGACGGCGATCGCCGAGATCAAGGCGGACATGGCGACCGACCAGCGCATGCTGCGGCTTTTGCAGGGCGACGTCGGCTCCGGAAAGACGGCGGTGGCGCTGATGGCGATGCTGGCCGCGGTCGAGGCCGGTGGACAGGCCGTGCTGATGGCGCCGACGGAGATCCTCGCCCGCCAGCATCATGCGACGCTGGTGAAAATGGCCGAACCGGCCGGCATCACCCTCGACGTCCTCACCGGCCGAACCAAGGGCCGCGAGCGCGACCAGATCCTTGAGCGCATCGAAAGCGGCGAGACGAACATCGTGATCGGCACGCATGCGCTGTTCCAGGACAATGTCGTCTACCGCGACCTTGCGCTCGCTGTCGTCGACGAGCAGCACCGGTTCGGCGTCCACCAGCGGCTGCGGCTGACGGCGAAGGGGATCTCGCCGCACATGCTGGTGATGACGGCGACGCCGATCCCCCGCACGCTGGTGCTGGCCGCCTTCGGCGACATGGACGTCTCCAAGCTGACCGAGAAGCCGGCCGGCCGCAAGCCGATCCAGACCGTCATCATGCCGCAGGAGCGCACCGGCGAGATCGTCGAGCGGCTGCGTGCGGCGATCGCCGAGGGCAAGAAGGCCTACTGGATCTGCCCGCTCGTCGAGGAAACGGAGGAATCGGATCTGATGTCCGTCGAGGAGCGGCACGCGACGCTTGGCGGCGTCTTCGGCAACGCCGTCGGCCTAGTGCACGGCCGCATGAGCGGTCCGCAGAAGGACGATGCGATGCAGGCCTTCAAGAATGGCGAGACCCGTCTTCTGGTCGCCACGACAGTGGTCGAGGTCGGCGTCGACGTCCCCGATGCGACGATCATGGTCATCGAGCACGCCGAGCGCTTCGGCCTCGCCCAGCTCCACCAGTTGCGCGGCCGCGTCGGGCGTGGCGAAGGCGCCTCGTCCTGCATCCTGCTCTACAAGGGCCCGCTCAGCGAGAACGGCCGCGCCCGGCTCGGCATCCTGCGCGAGACCGAGGACGGCTTCCGCATCGCCGAGGAGGACCTGAAGCTGCGCGGCGAAGGCGAACTGCTGGGCACGCGCCAGTCCGGCACGCCCGGCTTCCTCGTCGCCAGCATCGAGGCGCATGGCGACCTGCTGGAGATCGCCCGCAAGGAGGCCGCCTATACGCTGGAGAAGGATCCGCAGCTGGAAAGCGAGCGCGGACAGGCGATCCGCACGCTCCTCTATCTCTACCGCCGCGACGAGGCGATCCGCTTCTTGCGCGCGGGTTAGGGTTACTTCCTGAACTTTTCCTTGAGCTTCGCCGTGAACGGCGTCGGCGCGGACATCAGCTTGTCCGGCGGATTGACGAGGCCGACGGAGATGATCAGCTTGGCGGCGTCCTCCGCGCTCATGTCGAGCAGCACGATCTTCTCGCGCGGAACGAAGACGAGATAGCCGGCGGTCGGAAACGGCGTCGGCGGCAGGAAGCAGGCGACCATGTCGCGCCCCATGGCGTCGAACTTCGATTTCATCTCGCCCTTGGCATCGGTGGCGATGAACACCACCGACCACAGGCCGGCGCTCGGATATTCGATCAGCCCCGCCTTGTTGAACGAGGTGCCCTTCTCCTTCAGCACCGATTCGAAGATCTGCTTGAGGCTCTTGTAGATCGTGCTGACCAGCGGCGTGCGGTTGAGGATCGTCTCGCCGAAATTGACGATCGACCGCCCGATCAGGTTCTTGCCGAGGAAGCCGACGAGCGTGATCACGACCAGCGCGATCAGCAGGCCGAAGCCGGGGATGGCGAATTGGAGATAGTTTTCCGGATTGTAGCGGTTCGGAATATAGGGCTTCACCCAACTGTCGGCCCAGTGGATGAACGTCCAGGTCAGCCAGATCGTGATCGCGATCGGCGCGCAGATGACGAGCCCTGTCAGGAAATTGTTTCGCAGCCGCGTGGCCACGGAAAGTCGCGGAACGATATCGGTCATCACCTGTATGCCGCCGGAAGCCTCAGCCGAAGAAAGCCGGATGATAGGTAACCGTGCCGCCCGCGTAAACCGGTGAAAACGCAACCCGCATGAAATACTCGTGAGGGATCCCCGGCGAGGTGAAGGCCGGATCCGTCGCGAATCCGAACCGGCCGTAATAGCCCGGATCTCCCGCCAGCACGCATCCCCCGGCATCGAGCGCCCGAAGCCGCTCCAGTCCCGCACGGACCAGCGTACTGCCGATTCCCGACCGCTGGCGCGCGGGCCGGACCGAGATCGGACCGAGCCCGTACCATGCCTGACGCTGGCCCTGCCCCACGTCTCCGCCCTCATCCTCGCCTAAGATCGTCACGGGAGAGAAGGCTACGTGGCCGACCACCTCGCCGTCCTCTTCGGCGACGAGCGAGATCGTCAGCGCGCAGGCCGCCCGCAGGCGCTCGATGATCGCGGTCTCGGTGCCGTCGCTGTAGGCCATCGGTGCGAAGGCTTCCGCGGTCAGCGCTCCGATCGCCGCAATGTCGGCAGGTGTCTCGTCGCGGACGATCATTCCACCGTCACCGATTTCGCCAGGTTGCGTGGCTGATCGACGTCGGTGCCCATGAAGACGGCCGTGTGGTAGGCGATCAGTTGGATCGGTAGTGCATAGAGCACCGGCGCGATGATCTCGTCGACCGCCGGCAAAACGATGGTCGCCATTGTCTCGAGCCTAGTCGCAGCCGCGCCGCGCTCGTCGGTGATGAAGATGATCCGCCCGCCGCGGGCAGCCACTTCCTGCATATTCGAGACGGTCTTTTCGAAGAAGCGGTCAAACGGCGCGATCACGATCACCGGCATGTTCTCGTCGATCAGCGCGATCGGCCCGTGCTTCAACTCGCCGGCCGCATAGCCTTCGGCGTGGATGTAGGAAATCTCCTTCAGCTTCAGCGCGCCCTCCAGCGCCAGCGGATAGCTGGTGCCGCGGCCGAGATAAAGCACGTCACGGCACTTCGACAGCTCGCGCGCCAGATGCTCGACGGCCGGCTGGATGGTGTTCAGCACGTTGGCGATCAGCCGCGGCGTCTCCGCCAGATGGCGCACCAGCGCGCTCTCGTCGGCAGCGTTCAGCGTGCCGCGCGCATGGGCCGCCTGGAGCGCCAGCGACGCAAGGACCGCAAGCTGGCAGGTGAACGCCTTGGTGGAGGCGACACCGATCTCCGGGCCGGCCAGCGTCGGATAGACAACGTCAGCCTCGCGAGCGATGGTCGATTCCGGCGCATTCACGATCGCGCCGATCTTCAGCCCCGCCTCCTTGCAGTAGCGCAGCGACGCCAGCGTGTCGGCGGTCTCGCCCGATTGCGAGATGAACAGCGCCGCCGAGGTCGGGTTCAGCGGCATCTCGCGGTAGCGGAACTCCGAGGCGACGTCGATCTCCACCGGCAGCCGTGCCAGCCGCTCGAACCAGTACTTGCCGACGAGCCCCGCCAGGTAGGCGGTGCCGCAGGCCGAGATGGCGAGGCTCGAAACAGAAGCAAAATCGATCTCTTCGGATGGTTTCTTCACCTTGTTCTCGATGAAGTCGATATAGTGGCTCAGTGTGTGGGACACGACCTCGGATTGCTCATGGATCTCCTTTTCCATGAAGTGCCGGTGATTGCCCTTGTCGATCATGTAGGCGGCGGCGCTCGAGACCTGCCGGCGACGTTCGACCGGATTGCCCGCCAGATCGAAGATATGCGCACCGTTGCGCCCGACCACGGCCCAGTCGCCATCAACGAGATAGGTGATCTCGGAGGTGAAGGGAGCGAGCGCGATCGCATCGGAGCCGAGGAACATCTCGCCCTGACCGTGGCCGATCGCCAGTGGCGGGCCGTTGCGGGCGACCATGATCGTCGACGGGTCGTCCTCGAACATCACCGCCAGGGCATAGGCGCCGCTGACCCGCTGCAGCATCGACAGCATCGCCTCGCGCCGGCCATGGCCTTCGCGCCGCAGCTTCGCCAGAAGCTGGGCCACGACTTCGGTATCGGTTTGGGTGGAAAATTCCGCCCCGCCGGCGATCAGTTCGTCCTTGATCTCGGAGAAGTTCTCGATGATGCCGTTGTGGACGACGGCAACGCCGTCGGTGAAATGCGGGTGGGCGTTGCCCTCCGTCGGGGCGCCGTGCGTCGCCCAGCGGGTGTGGGCGATGCCGATCGTGCCGTCGAGCGGATTGTCGGCAAGGCGCGCCTCCAGATTGACGAGCTTGCCCTCGGCGCGCCGGCGATCGAGCCGCCCGTCGACAATGGTGGCGACGCCGGCCGAATCATAGCCGCGATATTCGAGGCGCTTCAACGCCTCCACCAGTCGCCCGGCCACCGGCCCGGTCCCGACGATGCCGACAATACCGCACATGAAACCACTCCGTTTTTGGCCGGGTCGCGCCTGTCGCCGGCTCTGCAGGGCGGCGACGCGGACCACACGATTGATCGACGCATGACGCCGACCGAAAATCCACTCAGACTTTCGGGGGTATGCGGTGTAACTGGCGCATTCTGGTAGCGGTTTTTGTAGCGAGCGCAATCACCTAGCGCTCACTTTCGATTTCATGCGTTAATGCCTGTGGCCTATTCGGCCGCCTTCTTGCGTGCTGCCTTGATCGCGGCGTTGCGCTCGCGGATCAGCCTGGCGCGCTCCGGCTTGTTTTCCTGCCGCGCCCGGCCGAAGGCGACGGCGTCGTCCGGAACGTCCATGGTGATCACGCTGCCGGAGGCGACATAGGCGCCGTTGCCGATCGTGACCGGGGCCACCAGCGCCGAATTGGAGCCGACGAACGCGTTCGCGCCGATTCGCGTCTCGTGCTTGTTGATGCCGTCGTAGTTGCAGGTAATCGTGCCGGCGCCGATATTGCTGCCGGCGCCGACGAAGGCGTCGCCGATATAGGTCAGGTGGTTGACCTTGGCGCCCTCCCCGATCTCCGCCTTCTTCACCTCGCAGAAATTGCCGACCTTCGAGCCGGCCCCGAGGTCCGCTCCCGGGCGAAGCCGCGCGAACGGCCCGACCGTGGCGCCGGGCCCGACATGGGCACCCTCCAGATGCGAGAAGGCATGGATGACCGCGCCGCTCTCCACCGTCACGCCCGGACCGAACACCACGTTCGGCTCGATCGTCACGTCCTGCGCGACCTGCGTGTCGTAGGACAGAAAGACCGTCTCGGGCGCGATCATCGACACGCCGGAGAGCATCAGCGCGGTGCGCCGCCGCTCTTGCCACAGCCGCTCGATATAGGCGAGTTCCGCGCGGGTGTTGCAGCCGGTCAGCTCCGCCTCTGGGGCCTCGACGGCCGTGGCCCGGCCGCCGGCGGCCCGGACCACCTCGACGATGTCGGTCAGGTAGTATTCGCCCTTGGCATTGGCGTTGCCGATCTTCTCGATCAGTTCCAGCGCCTTGCCGCCGTCGATCGCCATCAGCCCGCCGTTGCAATAGGCGATCTCCCGCTCCTTCGGCGTGGCGTCCTTTTCCTCCCGGATCGCGAGAAGCTCGCCGTCCTCAACGATCAGGCGACCGTAACCGAAGGGATTGGCCGCCATGAAGCCGACGACGACGACGTCGCTGCCAGCGGCAAGCCCGGCGCGCGCGGCCTGCAGGGGGGCGGCGGTCAGGAGCGGCGTGTCGCCGAAGACGACGAGAATATCGTCATAGCCCTTCCCGATGGCCTCACGGGCGGCGAGCACCGCATGTGCCGTGCCGAGCCGTTCCGTCTGGATATGGGTTTCGGAACGGACTGCAGAATGCCGGGCGGCCGCCTCGACCTTGTCCGCGTCGCGGCCGAGCACGAGCGCCACCTCGGTGATCCCGGCGCCCGAAAGCGCCTCGACCACATGGGCGATCATCGCGCGGTTGCCGATCGGATGCAGCACCTTCGACTGCGAGGACTTCATCCTCGTGCTCTCGCCCGCCGCCAGGATGATCGCCAGGCAGCTGCGTTTCGTCTCGTCCTTGTGCATCGGCATCCTCGTAAAACTGATCGGGTGCCGTTCCATATCAAACGAGCCCCGTCGGAGACAAAGGGAAATCGCGCCTATTCGGTACCGCGCAGCCTGCTCTCGACCAGGAGACCGCTCTCGTCGAGGATCGGATAGGCGACGGAGACCAGGTGGGCGTTGATCCGCTTGAGGTCGCGCAGCATGTCGAGATGCAGCGAACTGGTCTGCAAGCTCTCCATCCTGCCGTCGCGCAAGCGGGCAAGGTGGCGTTCCGACGACTGCTTCTCCATATGCCGCACGGCGACCTTGACCTCCACCAGTTGCCTTGCGAGCGCGAAATCGCGCGAGACCAGGATCGTCTGCGCGATCCGCAGGTTCTCGATCGTGAGGTTGAACAGCCCGGAAAGCTCCGCATAGCCGTCGCTGGAAAACCGCAGGCCGTTGACGACCTTCTTGCGCACCTGTTCCTGCAGGCCCTTCTCGATGATGTCGCCGACATGCTCGAGATTGATCGCATAGTCGATGACGACGATCGAGCGGGCGCTGTTCTCCGCGCTCAGGCCCTTGTTGCCGAGCCGCGAGAGGTAGATCTTGATCGCCTGCTGCAACTCGTCGACCTGCTTCTCCAGCACGCCGATCCTGCCGAGTTCGGTCAGGTTGTTCTCCTCGAACGCCTTCATCGTATGGATCAGCATCGCCTCGATCAGATCGCCGACGCGCAGGACCTCGCGGGTAGCTCCCGACAGTGCCACCACCGGCGTATCGAGCGCCGCCTCGTCCAGGTATTGCGGGCCGGTCTCGGCCGGCGGCTCGTCCGGCACCAGCCGTTCCATCAGCCGCGCCACCAGCGGCGAAAGCGGCCAGAACACCAGCGCCACGACGATGTTGAAGGCGAGATGTGCATCGACAGGCAGTTTCGCGAGCGGCAGCGGCAGTTGCAGCAGCGCGCCTGCGGCCAGATCGGCAAACGGCAGCACCGCAAGGCAGCCCGCCGCCCGCACAAGCAGGTTTCCGAGCGTCACCCTGCGCGCCGGCGCCGCCGCGCGGAACGTGGCGATAACCGGCGGCACGGCGCCGCCGAGATTGGCGCCGAGGACCAGCACCACGGTGAGCCCGGGCGACACGATGCCGGTGGCCGAAAGCGACAGGATCAGAACGACGACCGCCAGGCTCGAGGACGAGACGACGGCGAGCGCCGTCGAAAAGGCGAGCGCCACCGGCCACGCGCCGTCGAGCAGCGAAAGGAATGCCGCAAGGGCCGCCGACTGGCGCATCGGCTCCGTCGCCTGGCTGAGCAGGTGCAGCGACAAGAGCATCAGGCCGATGCCGACGAGGGCGGCGCCCGCGCCCTGCCGGAACGTCGAGCTGCCCTTGTAGAGGACGACGCCGGCCAGGATGAGGAGCGGCGCCACCCATTCGATCCCGGTCGCGACGATCCAGGCCGTCACGGCCGTGCCGACATTGGCGCCGAGCAGGACGATCTGCGCCATACGCGACCGGATCAGGTTCTTTTCGACAAAGGAGGCGGTCATCAATGCCGTCGCCGTCGAGCTCTGCAGCGCGATCGTGGCGACGAAGCCGGACACGAAGGCCCGCAGGAAACCGCCCGTGCCGAGCGCCAGCCCCTTGCGCAACCGGCTGCCGAAGGCCCGCGTCACCCCGTCCTTCACCTGCCCGAGCCCGAACAGCAGCAGGGCCACTGCACCGAGCAGATTGATCATCACGGTCGTCGATTCCATGCCATCGCCTTTTCTGCTACGCCTGCTCCGCCGAACCGCAACCGTATCACTCAATAACGGCTGACAGCGAGAATCGCAGAAAGCCCGGCTTGCGCAATTCATCAATTATTTCAGAAACAGACCTTTTGCCGGCAAATGAAAATCGACCGCGACCGGCCTGTTAGCGCCGTTCCGGAAATTCCGTCCCGGAACGGTTTTCCGGCCGCCTGCGGGCCGCCGGCTTCGACGCTTCCGTCCGCGGGAAGGAAACGCGCCGACCATCGGACTTCTAATCCCTGAAACTTTCCGTTATGAGACGATTTCCGTCCGGCCCAGGCGCCGTACCAGCGAGGAATGCGATATATGCTCGAGACTTTGAGAAAAGGCGCCCAGACCTGGGTAGCGAAAGCCCTCATGATCATCCTGGTGGCGTCCTTCGGCGTCTGGGGCGTCTCGAGCTCGCTCATCACCGGAACATCCAGCGCCGTCGTCACCGTGGGCGACGTCGATGTCTCGGCCACCGACTTCCGCCTGGCCTACGAGCGCCAGCTCTCCGCCCTTTCGCAGCGCTTCGGCACCCGCCTGACGAGCGAACAGGCCCGAGCGTTCGGCCTCGAGAACCAGGTCTATGCGGAACTCGTCGCCGGCGCGGCCCTCGACCAGCTCTCCAACGACATGAGCCTCGGCCTCAGCGAGGATCGTCTGGCCCAACTGATCGCGGAAGATCCGGCGTTTCGTGGGCCGAATGGCCGCTTCGACCGGGTCGCCTTCTCCTCCATCCTGCGCAATGCCGGACTGCGCGAGAACGACTACATCAACAATCGCAGCCAGGTCGCCGTCCGCAGCCAGATTGTCGAAGCGATCTCCGACGGCTACCAGGCGCCGCAGGCCCTGACCGACGCGATCCGCCAGTACCGCAACGAGGCACGCACGGTCGACTACCTGCTGCTGTCGAACGCCAATATCGATCCGGTCAAGGCGCCGGCCGACGACGTTCTGTCGGCCTGGTTCGAAACGAACAAGGCGAAGTACCGCGCCCCGGAATACCGCAAGTTCGTCTATGTCGCGCTGTCGCCCAAGGACATCGTCGACGCGTCTGCGATCGACGACGCGGCGCTGCGCGAGGAATTCGAGCGCACCAAGGACAAGTACCGCACGGACGAGGTGCGCACCGTCCAGCAGTTGACCTTTCCCGATCGCGCGGCCGCCGATGCCGCCGCGGGCAAGCTTGCCGCCGGCACAACCTTCGATGCGCTGATCGCCGAACAGGGCAAGACCGAGGCCGACGTCACGCTCGGCGACTTCACCAAGGCGGCGATGCCGGAACAGACGCTCGCGGAGGCCGCATTTGCCATCCCGGCGGATGGGGGCACCTCGCCTGTCGTCGACGGCATCTTCGGCCCGGTGATCCTGCGGGCGACGAACATCCGCCCGGAGGCGACGAAAGCCTTCGACGACGTCAAGGAAGAACTGCGCGAGGAAATGGCCCTGACGCAGGCGAGCGACGACCTGATGGCCATCCACGATCGCTTCGACGAAGCCGTCGCCAATGGCGCCACGATCGAGGACGCAGCCGCCCAGGCGAACCTCAAGCTGGTCACCGTCGAGGCCGCCGACAACACCGGCAGGGGCCAGGACGGCGAGGAGATCGCCCTCCCCGAACAGGCAGGGCTGCTGGCCGCCGTGTTCGCGACGGAGGCCGGCCTTGAGAACCCGCCGGTGAACTATGGCCGCGACGGCTATATCTGGTACGAGGTGCGTGACATCATTCCGGATCGCGACCGCACCCTCGAGGAGACGCGCGACAGCGTCGTCGCCGACTGGACCGCCGAGCAGCAGCGCGACGCCCTCGGCAAGAAGGCCGCCGAAATCGCCGAGCGCATCCGCAAGGGCGAGACGATGGCCGCCATCGCCGCGGACATGGGCATTGCCGTCGAGAACAAGGCCGGGCTGACCCGCGGCGCCGAGGACATCACCCTGAGCCCGGCCGCTGTCACGGCGGCTTTCGGCGGACCGGTGGGCCATGTCGCCAATGCGCCGGGGATCGGTGGCGAGGGCCAGGTCGTCCTGCAGGTGACCGAAGTCAACAGCGACGCCATGGGCGACGCGCTCGCGAATGCCGACCAACAGATCGACGCGATCGCCCGCGCCAGCGGCGATGACATCCTCGACCAGATGGTCTCCAGCCTGCAGACCTCCTACGGCGTTTCGATCAACCGGTCGCTGGCCGAGCGCAGCATGCAATGACGGGCCGGGAAAGCGGATCACATGTCTGACCTGAAACCATTCATCGCCAAGGTTGCCAACGGACAGCCGCTGGACAAGGAGGAGGCGCGCGGCGCCTTCGAGATCATCATGTCCGGCGCCGCCACCCCTTCGCAGATCGGCGGTTTCCTGATGGCGCTGCGCGTTCGCGGCGAAACGGTGGACGAGATCTACGGCGCCGTCGGTTCCATGCGCGCCCGTATGCTTCCGGTATCCGTGCCCGCCGACGCGGTCGACATCGTCGGCACCGGCGGCGACGGCGCCGGAACCTACAACATCTCGACGCTCGCCGCGGTCATCGTCGCCGGCGCCGGCGTGCCGGTGGCCAAGCATGGCAACCGCGCGCTGAGTTCCAAATCAGGCACCGCGGACGCCCTCTCCTGCCTCGGCGTCAAGCTCGACATCGGCCCGGAAGCGATTTCGCGCTGCGTGACGGAGGCGGGCCTCGGCTTCATGTTCGCCCAGCTCCATCATCCCGCGATGAAGCACGTCGGCCCCTCGCGCGTCGAACTCGGCACGCGCACCATCTTCAACCTCCTCGGCCCGCTGTCGAACCCTGGCAGCGTCAAGCGGCAGCTCGTCGGCGTCTATGCCGAGCAATGGCTGGTGCCGGTCGCGGAAGTGTTGCGCGACCTTGGCTCCGAGCACGTCTGGGTCGTCTACGGCTCCGGCCTCGACGAGATCACCACGACCGGCTCGACCCGGATCGCGGCGCTGGAGAACGGCAAGATCCGCACCTTCGAGCTGACGCCCGCTGACTTCGGCCTGCCGCAGGTGACGCTCGACGCGATCCGCGGCGGCGACGGCGCGCACAATGCCGAGGCTTTGCAGTCGGTCCTCGGCGGCGCGGAAAACGCCTATCGCGACATCGCGCTCGCCAACGCCGCCGCCGCCCTGATCGTCGCCGGCAAGGCGGGCTCGATCGGCCAGGGCATGGAGATCGCGCGCGCCTCGCTCGAGAGCGGCAGCGCCAGCACGGCACTCGGCAAGCTCGTGGCGGTTTCCAACGCCGCCGATCAAGGGTAGGCTTGCGCCATGACCGACATCCTCAAGAAGATCGAAGCCTACAAGCGCGAGGAAATCGAAGCCGCCAAGGCGGCCGTCCCGCTTGCCGAACTGCGGGCCATCAGCCGCGACCAGGAAGCCCCGCGCGGCTTTTTCGCGAGCCTCCTGAACAGGAAGGCGCAGGGCGCCTTCGGGCTGATCGCCGAGATCAAGAAGGCCAGCCCCTCCAAGGGCCTGATCCGTCCGGATTTCGATCCGCCGGCTCTCGCGAAAGCCTACGAGGCCGGAGGGGCGGCGTGCCTCTCCGTCCTGACGGACCGGCCGAGCTTCCAGGGTGCGCCGGAGTTCCTGACGAAGGCCCGCGCCGCCTGCAGCCTGCCGGCGCTGCGCAAGGATTTCATGTTCGACACCTATCAGGTCCAGGAAGCCCGGGCCTGGGGCGCGGACTGCATCCTGCTCATCATGGCCTCGCTGTCGGACGACGACGCAAGGCGCCTGCAGGATCATGCGTTTTCACTCGGCATGGACGTCCTCGTCGAGGTGCATGACGAGGCGGAGATGGAGCGGGCGCTGACGCTGAAATCGAAGCTCGTCGGCATCAACAACCGCAACCTCCGGACCTTCGAGGTCGACCTCGCCGTTTCCGAGCGCCTTGCGCGCATGGTGCCGGACGACCGCCTGCTGGTCGGCGAGAGCGGGATATTCATCCATGCCGACTGCGAGCGCCTGAAGTCTTCCGGCATCTCCACCTTCCTCGTCGGCGAAAGCCTGATGCGGCAGGATGACGTGACGGCGGCCACGCGGACGCTGCTCACCGGCAAGCCCTCCGTCCTGGCTGCGGAATGATGGCGGGCGGGCGCGACGGACTGACCCATATCGACGCCTCCGGCGAGGCGAACATGGTCGATGTCGGCGACAAGGCCGAAACGGTGCGGATCGCCGTTGCCGAAGGCTCGGTGCGGATGCGCCCGGAGACGCTGAAGCTGATCCGCGAAGGCAACGCCCGCAAGGGCGACGTGATCGGCACGGCACGGCTGGCCGGCATCATGGCCGCCAAGCAGACCGCCAGCCTCATTCCGCTCTGCCACCCGCTGATGCTGACCAAGGTCTCCGTCGACATTACCGAGGATGCGGACCTTCCCGGCCTGCGCGTCGAGGCGATGGCGAAGCTGAGCGGGCGGACGGGGGTCGAGATGGAGGCGCTGACGGCCGTCAGCGTCGCCTGCCTCACGATCTACGACATGGCCAAGGCCGCGGACAAGGAGATGGAGATCGGCGGGATCCGCCTTCTCGCCAAGTCCGGCGGCCGCTCTGGAAACTATCGCCGCGGGGAGCAGGATTGAACATGTCGCTTTTGCCGGTAGAGGATGCGCTTGAACGCCTGTTGAAGGCAGCCCGTCCACCGGCAAGAAGCGAGAGCGTGCCGCTTCACGAGGCCTGCGACCGCGTGCTGGCCGGCGATGTCGCCGCCCGCCTCACCCAGCCCCCATTCGACAATTCGGCGATGGACGGCTATGCCCTGCGCCACCAGGACATCGCCGAACCCGGCGCCACCTTGCGCGTCATCGGCCGGTCCGCTGCCGGCCATGCCTTTACCGGAACCGTCGGCCCCGGCGAGACGGTGCGGATCTTCACCGGCGCCCCGCTGCCAGCCGGCGCCGACACGGTGCTGCTGCAGGAGGACGCGGAGACGATCGGCGACGACCGCATCAGCAATACCTTCCTGCCGCCGCGCGGCCGTCATATCCGCCCGCGCGGACAGGACTTCACCGAGGGCGAGGTCGTGCTGCACGAGGGCCAGATGCTTGATGCGGGGCGGCTGACGGTCGCAGCGGCGATGAACCATGCCGTCCTCAACGTCTACGCTCGCCCCAAGGTGGCGCTGCTCGCGACCGGCGACGAACTCGTCCCGCCGGGTTCGGCCCTCGGCCCCAGCCAGATCGTCGCCTCCAACAGCTATGGCGTGGCAGCGCTCGCCCGCGAGGCCGGCGCCGAGGTGATCGATCTCGGCATTGCCGCCGACGACCCCAATGCAATCATGGACGCCGTCGACTGGGCGAAGGCCTGCGGCGCCGACGTGCTGGTGACGCTCGGCGGCGCCTCGGTCGGGGATCACGACCTGGTGCAGCCGGTGCTGGTCTCCGCCGGCATGGAACTGGATTTCTGGCGCATCGCCATGCGGCCGGGCAAGCCGCTGATGGTCGGTCGCCTCGGCGGCATGCAGATCCTCGGCCTTCCCGGCAACCCGGCTTCCAGCATGGTCTGCGCGCTCCTGTTCCTCGAGCCGCTCGTGCGCAGGCTGTCGCGCCTGCCGGCCGCCGACCGGCGGACCTTCGCGCTGGCCGGAAGCGCGCTTGCGGCCAACGACCACCGGCAGGACTATCTTCGCGCGACGGTGAGCGTCCGCGACGACGGCACGCTGGTGGCGACGCCCTACGACAAGCAGGATTCCTCGATGATGAAGGTGTTTGCGGCCGCCGACTGCCTTCTCGTCCGCCCGCCGCATGCGGAACCGGCCGAAGCCGGGGACCCTTGCGAGATCCTCCTGCTCCGGCCGTCGCCCACTAACCGTCAATTCCCTTGAGCGCCAGTCCCGGCGCCTCGTATCGCTGCCCTGAGCCCGGCTCTGCCCGCGCCTATATCAGCACGGCCCGTTGAAGACCCGATGATGCCTGTATGTGCCCGCGCCGGCGGCGAATTCGCCGCGCTGTGGCCACGACCGGATGGCGCGCGCCTTTCGGCCGCCGGTCCGCATCGTGTGTCGCGCATGTGATTTCGTCACCCTCGAGACATCAACGTTTCAGAACGAAAATCCAATGTCCGCATTGCAGAAAACATTCCGGAAAGGCGTCGGCGGCCCGGCCTGCAAACCGGGGACAACACGCCTCCGCGGGCCTTCCTGGCCCTGCCTGCCATGAGACGGGCATATTCTGCCGCTATCGCCTCCCTCGCGTTCGGTCCCCCGACACCCTGCCCTGGGCCGGGACCACCCGGCGGCGCTCCGGCCGCGAAGTCAAGCGGGAGAGCTCTCAGCATGGCAACCACGACGAACCCCGCAAGGCCGCCTAAGACGGCTCCGCACCATTTGCGTTCCGTCTCTCCGGACGTCATGAGTTGTTGAGGCTTTGCCTGTACACGCATAACGGAAATGCCGGCCGATGACGCTTTTTCCACGATACCGAACAAGGACATCCGAATGACAGGCATCAACAAGAGCACCAAGACCGTCTCGGCGACCGGAAACGACGTCATCGACGCCGTGCTCGGCGACACGGCCTGGAGCGGTACCGTCACCTATGCGTTCCCGACGAGCCAATCCGCCTATGGCTATTCGCAATACGAACCGAGCCAGGGTTTCGGCGCCGTCTCGGCCAAGGTGAAGGAAGCCGCGCTCTTTGCGATGGAGCAGTCCTACGGCTCCAGGGCCAATGACGGATTTTCGGTGGAGGGTTTCACCGGTCTCAATCTTTCTGCGGGTTCGCAGACGAGCGCAAACCTCCGCTTCGCCAAATCGACTTACGACAACCCCACGGCCAAGGCCTACTTCCCGGGGACTTACGACGAAGCCGGCGATCTTTGGTTCGGGAACGGCAGCAACCTCAGCAGCCCGCAGGCCGGCAACTACGGCTGGCACACGCTGACGCACGAACTCGGCCACGCGCTCGGCCTGGAACATGCTCACACGGACGAAGGCTTCGGCAAGATTCCCGCCTCCTACGACAGCGTCGAATATACCGTGATGACCTACCACAGCTATCGGGGCAGTACCTCGCAGGCGTATACCTATGAGGCGTTCGGCGCCCCGCAGACCTTCATGATGGCCGACATCGCAGCGCTCCAGCGCATGTACGGCGCCGACTTCACGACGAATTCCGGAAACACCACCTACAAATGGAACCCGGACGGCGGCAGGACCTACGTCAACGGCGAGATCGCCATCGCCCCCGGCGCCAACCGGATCTTTGCCACGATCTGGGACGGCGGCGGCAAGGACACCTATGACCTCTCCGCCTATTCCGAAGGCGTCGACATCGATCTCGCTCCCGGCTCCAGCTCTGAATTCAGCGACCGGCAGCTCGCCCATCTCGGCAACAATCACTACGCCGGCGGCAACATCTACAACGCCATGCTCTATAACAGTGACACGCGCTCCCTCATCGAGAACGCCAAGGGCGGCGCGGGCGCAGACACCATCAGGGGCAACCAGGCTGCCAACACGCTGACAGGCAACAGCGGCAACGACAGGCTCTACGGCCTGACCGGCAAGGACACGCTCTACGGCAACAGCGGCAAGGATACGCTCGACGGCGGCAGCGGAAACGACACGCTGATCGGCGGGGCCGCCGGCGACCGGCTGATCGGCGGCAGCGGCACCGATACCGCCTCCTATTCCACGGCCCGCGCCGGCGTGACGGCAAGCCTCACCAAGCCCTCGATCAACACCAACGACGCCGCCGGCGACAGCTATTCCTCGATCGAGCAACTGCTGGGCTCCGCCTATGCCGACAAGCTGACCGGCAACAGCGCCGCCAATCGCCTGAACGGCGGCAAGGGCAACGACACGCTCAACGGCGGGTCAGGGAACGACACGCTGATCGGCGGCGCCGGCGCCGACCGGCTGATCGGCGGCAGCGGCAGCGACACCGCAAGCTACCAGAGCGCGTCGTCCGGCGTGACCGTCAACCTCGGCTCACGCTCGGCCAACACTGGCGAGGCCAGGGGCGACAGCTACTCGTCGATCGAGCGTCTGGTCGGAAGCAGCCATTCCGACAACCTGACGGGCAACAGCGCCGCCAACCGCATCTTCGGCGACAACGGCAAGGACGTGCTCAAGGGCGGCGACGGCAACGACGTCCTCGATGGCGGCAAGGGCAACGACAAGCTCTTCGGTGGAAAGGGCAACGACGACTTCGTCTTCGGCAAGGGCTACGGAAACGACACGGTGCAGAGCTTCACCGATGGCGTCGACCAGATCGACCTGCGCAGCTACCATTTCTCCTCCGTCTCGTCGGTGCTCGCCAAGGCGACCCAGGTCGATGACGACGTCCGCTTCAAGTTCGCGGCGACGGATATCCTGGTCCTGAAGGAGTTCGATATCGCCGATCTCGGCGCAAGCGACTTCATCCTCGCCTGAGTGCAGAAACGCGCAGGGGGGCACCATCGCCGACCTGCGGACCGGAAAAACAAAAGGGGCGATGCGCGCGGCATCGCCCCTTTTTCATGACCGTGCGATCGAGCCGGCCTCAGTCGACGAAGGCGCGCTCGATGACGAATTCCCCGGGCTTGCTGTTGGCGCCCTCGGTAAGCCCCGCCTGTTCGAGCAGAAGCTTGGTTTCCTTCAGCATCGCTGCCGAACCGCAGATCATCGCGCGATCGACCGCCGGGTCGAAGGGGGCGACGCCGAGATCGGCGAACATCTTGCCGTTGCTGATCAGGTCGGTGATGCGGCCCTGGTAAGGGAAAGGCTCGCGGGTGACGGTCGCATAATGGCGCAGCTTGCCGCCGACGACCTCCGACAGAAGTTCGTCCTTGGCGATCTCCTCGACCAGGTCGAAGCCGTATTTCAGTTCCGAGATTTCGCGGCAGGTATGGGTGAGGATCACCTCGTCGAACTTCTCATAGGTCTCCGGGTCGCGAATCAGGCTCGCGAACGGCGCGATCCCCGTGCCGGTGGAGAACATGTAGAGGCGCTTGCCGGGGGTCAGTGCGTCGAGCACCAGCGTGCCCGTCGGCTTCTTGCGCATCAGCACCTGGTCGCCCTGCTTGATCTGCTGCAGGTGCGAGGTCAGCGGGCCGTCCGGAACCTTGATGGAGAAGAACTCCAGTTCCTCGCCCCAGGCCGGGCTCGCGATCGAATAGGCGCGGTAGACCGGCTTGCCGTCGACCATCAGCCCGATCATGGCGAATTCGCCCGAGCGGAACCGGAAGCCGTCCGGACGCGTCATGCGGAAGCGGAAAAGGCGGTCGGTATAGTGTTGCACGCTCGTCACCGTCTCGGCATAGACGCCGGCGGGAACGGTGGCTGCAAGGTCTTCGGTCTTTGCGGGCGCGTTCATTCGTGGTCGGTTCCTGCGGTCTCTACTGAATGTCGCATAGGCAGATATTATACTGCGGTTGCCGACGAAAGGCATCGCGTTCCAAAGGAAGCGGCCATGCGCAATTTGCATTCCATCGGTCGTCGTCCGGTCACGGACCTCATATAATGTGCGGCGCAGCAAGAAGAAAGGCCCGCCTCGGCCAAAAGCCGGAAAACTGGCCCTTTCGCGACAATATGCGTCAGCCGACGCGGCGCCAGCTGTAGGATTTCGCCTCGGCAGCCGGCCGTGCGGTCGGCTGGTAGTGGTTGTCGATCCCCGGCAGGCGGTTTTCCGACAGCCGCTTCAGGGCCGTCGCGTTCGTCACCGCGAAGCTGTCGATGCCGCAGCGGAGCATCAGCGGGATATGGTCGATCAGCACGTCGCCGACCGCCCTCACCTCGCCCGCATAGCTGAGCCGCGAGCGCAGAAGCGAAGCATGGCTGAACGCCCGGCCGTCGCTGAAGGCGGGGAACGCGACGGCCACGAGCGCGATGCGATCCAGATGCCCGGCAAGCCGCCGCACATCGTCTGCCGGATTGACGAGGACACCGAAGCCCCCGTCCTCACCCTCTGCGAACCGGGCGAGAAAATCATCGATGCCGATGATCGCCTTCTCGTTCGATCCCGCCTTGGTCTCCTCGCTCTCGACGACCCACGGATCGTCGTTGACGAAGCCGGTTTCCTTCCAGATTCTCGTCATGATACGCCCTTCCCTCAAGCCGCCTTCGCCGTATCGCCGTAAAGCGCATCCTTGAACGGCTGCGGCCCCACGCGGCGATAGGCGGCGAGGAAGTTCTCCGACGGATCGAGCCGCAGGCCGAGATAGGTCTCCACGATCACCTCGATCGCATCGGTGACCTTCTCCGGCTCGAAGCCGCGCCCGATGATCTCGCCGATCGACGTGTTCTCGTCACCGGAGCCGCCAAGCGTGATCTGGTACAGTTCCTCGCCCTTCTTCTCCACACCGAGCAGGCCGATATGGCCGACATGGTGATGTCCGCAGGCATTGATGCAGCCGGAGATCTTGATCTTCAACTCGCCGATCTCGGCCTGCCGCTCGGGCGAGGCGAAACGGTTGGAGATCTCCTGCGCCACCGGAATGGAGCGGGCGTTCGCGAGCGCGCAATAGTCGAGCCCCGGACAGGCGATGATGTCGGTGATCAGGCCGGCATTGGCGGTCGCAAGCCCGACTGCGACGAGCGCCCGGTAGACCGGTTCCAGGTCGGAGAGCGCCACATGCGGCAGGATCAGGTTCTGCTCGTGGCTGACGCGGATCTCGTCGAAGGCATAGTCCTCGGCGATATCGGCAACGGCCTCCATCTGAGCGTCGGTCGCGTCGCCCGGAATGCCGCCGATCGGCTTCAGCGAGATCGTCACCATGCCGTAGTCGGGATGCTTGTGCGGCTGGACGTTCTGCTGCACCCAGCGGGCGAAATCGGGATCCGCCTTCTTCCACTGCGCGAGATTTGCCCAGCCTTCGGCGCGCGGCTCCAGCGCCGGCGGGGCGAAATAGGCGCCGATCGCCTGGATGTCGGCGTCGGGCAGCTTCAGTTCGCTATTCTTCAGATCGGCAAATTCGACCTCGACCTGGCGCGCCAGTTCCTCGGCGCCGGTCTCGTGCACGAGGATCTTGATGCGGGCCTTGTACTTGTTGTCACGACGGCCGTGCAGGTTGTACACGCGCATGACAGCGGTCGTATAGGAGAGCAGGTCCTCCTCCGGCAGGAAGTCGCGGATCTTCTTGGCGATCATCGGCGTCCGTCCCTGCCCGCCGCCGACATAGACGGCAAAGCCGATCTCGCCCTTGTCGTTCTTCTTCAGGTGCAGGCCGATGTCGTGCACCTGGATCGCCGCGCGGTCGCGCTCCGCACCGGTAACGGCGATCTTGAACTTGCGCGGCAGATAGGAAAACTCAGGATGCACCGACGACCACTGGCGCAGGATTTCCGCATAGGGCCGCGGGTCGGCGACCTCGTCGGCGGCCGCACCGGCGAAATGGTCGGCGGTGACATTGCGGATGCAGTTGCCCGAGGTCTGGATCGCGTGCATCTCGACAGAGGCGAGATCAGCCATCGCATCGGGGACCTCCGACAGGGCCGGCCAGTTGTACTGGATGTTCTGGCGCGTGGTGAAATGGCCATAGCCGCGGTCGTACTTGCGCGCGATATGGGCAAGCATCCGCATCTGCCGGCTGTTCAGCGTGCCGTAGGGAATGGCGACGCGCAGCATGTAGGCGTGCAGTTGCAGGTAGACGCCGTTCATCAGCCGCAGCGGCTTGAACGCATCTTCCGCCAGTTCGCCCGACAGCCGGCGGGCGACCTGGTCGCGGAACTGGGCGACGCGGTCATTGACGAAGGCGTGGTCGAATTCATCGTAGCGATACATGTCTTGTCCTTCAGGCCACGACTGCGCGGGTCGCGTTCAGGCCGGAAAATCCGGCGGCATAGGGGATCGTCGGGCCGCCGGCCCGGATGCGTTCACGCATGCGAAGCGGGCGCAGCACGCCGTCGACCTCTTCGACGTCCACGACGTTGACGTCAACCACCTTGTTGTCGGCAAACGCCTGCTTGCCGGTCGCCTCGAGTGCTTCGACGGCTTCCTTGTGGCGCGCCACGAAGGCTTCCTGCAACGATGTGTTCCAGTTGCCTGCGGCATCGAGCCAGACGGAAATGCCGTCCGACAGCCGGTTCGCGGTCAGGACCTTGTCTGTCATGTCATGCTCCCAGATATGCGGCGTCCGCGGTCGCGCGGCTGCGGACGAGCGGAACGGAATGTTCGAAATTGGCGCCAGCGACCGCATCGCCGATGATGACCATCACCGGACCGGTCAGTTCGTCGCGATGCTGCAGGTCCGGCAGGTCCTTCAGCGTCCCGTGCAGAAGCCGCCTGTCGGCGCGGCTGGCATTCTCGATGACGGCGACGGTCGTCTCCGCCGGCAGGCCCGCCTGCATCAGCCGCCCTGCAACGGAAGCGGCAACCGTGCGGCCCATATAGACCGCGATCGTCGCCCCCGAAACGGCAAGCCGTGCCCAGTCAGGAAGGACGGCGCCGGTCAGGTCGTGGCCGGTGGTGAAGACCAGCGACGAGGCGACGCCGCGCAGGGTCAGCGGCAGCTCGAAGTCCGCAGCGGCAGCGAAGGCCGACGTGATGCCGGGCACGATCTCGTAGGTGATCCCTGCCTCGCGCAGCGCCGACATCTCCTCGGCGGCCCGGCCGTAGACCAGCGGATCGCCCGACTTCAGTCGCACGACACGCTTGCCGGCGCGGCCGAGCTCGACCAGGAGATCGTTGATCTCCTCCTGCGACTTGGAGTGACAGCCCTTGCGCTTGCCGACGGATATCCGTTCGGCATCGCGGCGCCCCATGTCGACGATCGCCTGCGGCACCAGCGCATCGAACACGATCGCATCGGCCTCCATCATCACCCGCTGCGCCCGCAGCGTCAGAAGGTCCTCTGCGCCCGGACCGGCGCCGACGAGCCAGACATGGCCCTCCACCTTGCGGGCGCGGGACAGAAGCTCGCTCGCCTTCCGACGCGCCAGTTCCTCGTCGCCGGCGCCGATGGCGTCCGCCACCTGCCCCTGGAAGAACCGACGCCAGAAGAGGCGGCGCGTCACACCGCGCGGCACGATGGCCTCCACCGCCTCGCGATAGGAGGCGGCCAGGGCTGCGAGCTTGCCGAGCGAGGGCGAAAGGATCTGGTCGATCTGGCCGCGGATCATCTGCGCCAGCACCGGCCCCGCCCCCTCGGTCCCGATCGCGACGGCGACCGGCGCACGGTTGACGAGTGCGGGCGTGAAGAAATCGCACTGGTCGGGCTGGTCCACGGCATTGACGGGTATGCGCAGTTCACGCGCAAGAGCCGCGATCTCGCGGTCGGCGGCGGCGTCACCCGTTGCGGCGAAGACGAGGACTGCATCGGCGAGCATATCGGCCGAAACCGTCGCGGCCATCACCTCGATCGCCTCGGCCTCGAGATAGCGGGCAAAGTCGGCCACCGGATCGGCAGCGACGACGGTGATTTCCGCATCGGTATTGCGCAGCAGCCGGACCTTGGCATAGGCCTCGTCACCACCGCCCACGACCACCACCCTCTTGCCGCTGACGCGGAAAAAGGCGGGGAATACCGAAAGCTTGTTGCTGGCCTGCTGCATCTCATGGTCCGGTTCGAGTGAGGCGCAATATCGCCAATACGGGACAAAATTTAAAGGAACAGAAATTCGCGGCCCATCGGGGCGGCGTATTCTTTTGCTCGCCTCCCGGGCATTTCGAGCAAATCTCTCCGTTGGGCTCTTGCCCCTTGCGTCCATGCGCGCCGCCCCGCTAAAGGTTGGCGCGGATCATCACCAGCGAGGAAAGCGCCATGGATCAAGCGGCCCTGGCAGGACGCCTGCTCGACGTCATCGAGACGGATATTCTCCCTCTGACAAGAAAGGGCGTCGCCGCCGGAAACAAGATTTTCGGCGCGGCGATCCTGCACAAATCCGATCTCTCGCTCGTGATCGCCGAAACCAACAACGAGACGGAGAACCCGCTCTGGCACGGCGAGGTCCATACGCTGAAGCGGTTCCACGAGCAGGCGGACAAGCCCGATCCGAAGGACCTGATCTTCCTGTCCACGCACGAGCCCTGTTCCATGTGCCTCTCGGCCATCACCTGGGCGGGCTTCGACAATTTCTACTATTTCTTCACCCATGAGGATTCCCGGGACGCCTTCGCGATCCCGCACGACCTGAAGATCCTGAAGGAAGTCTTCCGGCTCGAGCCGGGCGGCTATGCGAAGACGAACGCGTTTTGGCGATCGGCCGCGATCGGAGACCTGATCGCGACCGCCGCGGAGCCTGAAAAGGCGGAACTGAAGGCGCAGGACGCCCGCATCCGTCGCGCCTATGACGCGCTGTCGCAGACCTACCAGTCCGGCAAGGACGACAACACGATCCCGCTCAACTGAGCGGCAGACGGAGAAAAGCGCATGCAGCCGTCCCGCGACATCAAGGGCCTTCTCGACATCATGGCGGCGTTGCGCCAGCCCGAGACCGGCTGCCCCTGGGACGTGGTGCAGACCTTCGACACCATCAAGCCCTATACGATCGAGGAGGCCTACGAGGTGGCCGACGCGATCGAGCGCGCCGACATGCACGACCTTTGCGACGAGCTCGGAGACCTCCTGCTGCAGGTCGTCTTCCATGCCCGGATCGCCGAGGAAGCCGGCGCGTTTTCCTTCGACGACGTGGTCGAGGCGATCACGAGGAAGATGATCCGCCGCCACCCGCACGTGTTCGACCAGTCCGACGCCGACACGCCCGAACGGGTCAAGGCGCAGTGGGATGCGATCAAGAAGGCCGAAAAGCGCGAGCGCAGCGAACGGCGCGCCGGCCGCGGGCTGCCGCCCGAGAGCGACGAGGGCTATCTCGGCTCGGTCCAGCGCTCCTTCCCGGCTCTGGTGGAGGCCCTGAAATTGCAGGAACGCGCCGCCAAGGTCGGCTTCGACTGGTCGGAGCCGGAGCCCATCCTCGACAAGATCGAAGAGGAGATCGGCGAACTGCGCGAGGCGCTGCGCACCGGCGACCGCGCCAGGGTGGCCGACGAACTCGGCGACCTGATCTTCGCCGTCGTCAATATCGGCCGGCACACCGACACGGATGCGGAGATGGCGCTGCGCGGCACCAACGCGAAGTTCCGCCGCCGCTTCGCCCATATCGAGACGGAGCTTCAGGCCGCCGGCGAAACGCTGGAACAGGCGACGCTGGAGCGGATGGAAGACCTCTGGCAGGCCGCAAAGGCGATCGAGCGGCAACTCGGATAAGGCGGGTAACGGGCAAGACCCTAGGCGCGTCTTGCGCGCCTATCGTTCCCAGTCCTCGAGCGGGCGCCTGGCGCCATGGCCAAGACGCCGGTCCAGCTCGGAGGCTTCCGTCTCGGTCAGCCGCACGGAGACGCGCACGCTGCCGTCCTCCTGGTCTTCGCGCTCGTCGACGATCGAATGATCGTAGAGCCAGGGCAGCAATTGCAGCTTGTCGACCGGCAGCACCACGTCGCGGTCGACGAGAACCCCTGACAGCCGCCGGTTGATCTCGTTCATCAGCGCATCGACGCCTTCGCCGGTCAGGGCGGAGACGGCGATCGTGTTCGGCGTGGTGTCGGCCTTCTGCACCAGCGCCTCGCGTGCCTCCACCGGCAGGTCGTCGATCTTGTTCCAGACCTCAAGTATCCGTTCCGCCCCGTCCTTCTCGTCGATGCCGAGGTCGGCCAGGATTCGCAGCACGTCGGAGGCCTGGGCACCGTTGTCGGGGTCGGACATGTCGCGCACGTGCAGGATCAGATCGGCCTCCAGCACTTCCTCCAGCGTCGCGCGGAAGGCAGCGACGAGGTGGGTCGGCAGATCGGAGATGAAACCGACGGTATCGGACAGGATCACGGTGCGGCCCTGCGGCAGCTTCATGCGCCTGAGCGTCGGGTCGAGCGTGGCAAACAGCATGTCCTCGGCCAGCACGCCCGCCCCGGTGATCCGGTTGAACAGCGTCGACTTGCCGGCATTCGTATAGCCGACCAGCGCCACGATCGGGTGCGGCACCTTCTTGCGCTTGGCGCGGTGCAGCTGGCGGGTGCGGCGCACCTGCTCCAGCTCGCGCTCCAGCCGCACGATCCGCTCCTGCAGCAGCCGGCGGTCGGCCTCGATCTGGGTTTCACCCGGGCCGCCCATGAAGCCGGCACCGCCGCGCTGGCGTTCCAGGTGGGTCCAGCTGCGGACCAGCCGGCCCTTCTGGTAGTTGAGATGGGCAAGCTCGACCTGCAGCGTGCCTTCCTTGGTGGAGGCCCGGCGGCCGAAGATTTCCAGGATGAGCCCGGTCCGGTCGATGACCTTGGCGTTCCATTCCTTCTCGAGATTGCGCTGCTGCACCGGCGTCAGCGGATGATCGACGATCACCAGCCCGGCGTCGTTGGCGTCCAGCGCCGTCTTGATCTCCTCGATCTTGCCGGTGCCGAGCAGCGTGCCGGGCTTGGGCTGGCTCACCGGCACCACCGCCGAGAACACGACGTCCAGATCGATGGCGCGGGCGAGCCCGATCGCCTCGGCCAGCCGCGCCTCGTCCGAGCGCACGGTGACGCCGTTGGCATCCGCCCTGCCCCTCTTGATGACCGGGGCGATGACGACGGCACGCGAATCGTCGCGGCGCTTTTCGAGCTCCGGGACGATCGAATCCTGAGATGTATCGCGTTTGCTAATCGGCCTTCACCTTGTCAGGAGGCGCTTTCTTCACTCTCGAACATCTGCAGCGGCTGACCGGGCATGATGGTGGAGATAGCGTGCTTGTAGACGAGCTGCGAGTGGCCGTCGCGCCGCAGGAGCACACAGAAATTGTCAAAGGACGTCACGACGCCCGTCAGCTTCACGCCGTTGATCAGGAAGATTGTAAGGGAAATCTTTTGCTTGCGAACGGTATTAAGGAAAAGGTCTTGCAGATTCTGAGAACGTTCCGCCATCGCGCCGCTTCTTTCTTGATTGCCGGTCCTGCCGACCGGTTGACTGAAACACTGATGCCCCGACGACAGGCGACGCACATCTCGCCCATCCGTCGGTTTAGGTATCAAATCGCAGACTTCTCCGCAATGTCGAAAAATCATCATACCACTTCCCTGCCGCAACGCCGGGAACGGACGAATGACAGACCCTAGAAATACTGGATGCTGACGCGGAAGAGCTGCTGGACGTGGCGGATCGCGTCGCCGGTCGCAAGCAGCACCACCCGGTCCTTGGCCTTGATGCGCAGCTCGCCGCCCGGTGCCAGCACCGTTCCGTCGCGGTAGATCGCCCCGATGCGAATGCCTTCCGGCAGGTCGAGGTCGCGTAGCGCCGTGCCGACCAGCGGCGAGGTTTCCAGCGCCTCGGCCTCGATCACCTCGGCCGATCCCTTCTGCACCGCATAGACCGAGCGGATGCGCCCCTTGCGCACGTGCTGGAGGATGCCGGAGATCGTGACCGCGCGCGGATTGATGTGGGCGTCGATGTCCATGCTGTCGATCAGGTCGTGGAAGGCCGGGTCGTTGAGGAGCACCAGGCTCTGCCTGCAGCCGAGGCTCTTGGCCATGACGCTGCCGAGAATGTTGATCTGGTCGTTGTTCGTGAGCGCCACGAACAGGTCGGCATTCTCCATGTCGGCCTGCTGCTGGATTTTCTGGTCCAGCGCCGAGCCGTGCAGCACCACCGTGTTGCGCAGCTGGTCGGCGATATGGACCGCCCGCTCTCGGTTGTTCTCGATGATCTTGATGCGCGTCCGCGGCTGGAATTGCTCGATCGTCCTGGCGACGAAGAGGCCGATATTGCCGCCGCCGGCGATGACGATGCGCCTTGCCTCCTGTTCCTCGTGGCCGAACAGCGACAGGGTGCGCCTGACATGCGCGGCGTCGCAGACGACGTAGGCGAGGTCGCCGGTCTGGAGTTCGTCCGCGGATCTTGCCACGAACAGCTTGCCGTCGCGATAGACTGCGGTGACCGTCGCCTTCAGGTCGGGAAAGAGCTCCGTCAACTGCTGCAGCGGCGTATTGACGACCGGGCAGTCCTCCATGCACTCGATCGCAAGCATGACGATCTTGTCGTCGGCGAAGCGGACGACGTCGGTGGCGCCGGGATAGGAGATCCGGCGCAGCGCCATCTTGCCGACCTCGATCTCCGGCGAGATCGCCACGTCGATCGGCATGTCGTCGCGCGAAAAGAGATCGGAATATTCCGGCGCCAGATAGCTCTGCGCCCGGATGCGCGCGATCTTCGTCGGCACCTTGAACAGCGAATGGGCGACCTGGCAGGCCACCATGTTGATCTCGTCGTGCAGGGTGACGGCGATGATCATCTCCGCCGCCTCCGCGCCGGCGCGCGCCAGCACTTCCGGATGGGCGCCGTGGCCGACCACGCCGCTGACGTCGAGGGTCTCGGTGATCGCCGCAATCAGCGCGGGCGAGATATCGATGACCGAGACGTCGTTGTCTTCCTGTGACAGCCGTTCGGCGATGCCGTAGCCGACCCGGCCCGCGCCGCAGATGATGACCTTCATGTGCCGTACCCCGAAGCCCGCATGCCTTCGTCAGACACCCAGCGATTTCAGCTTGCGATGGAGCGCCGATCGCTCCATGCCGACGAACTCGGCCGTGCGCGAGATATTGCCGCCGAACCGGTTGATCTGGGCGATCAGGTAGTCGCGCTCGAACATTTCGCGCGCCTCGCGCAGCGGCAGGGTCATGATGTGCTGGTCACCCTGGCTGGAGACCTTCGGCAGCATGTCGCCGACATCGGTCGGCAGCATGTCTGCGGTGATCGCGCTGTCCGGACCGTCGCTACGGGCAAGGATCATCAGGCGTTCGATGTTGTTGCGCAGCTGCCGGATGTTGCCGGGCCAGTCGTGGGCCTGCAGCACCGCCAGCGCATCGTCGCCGATCTTCCGCGCCCGGATCCCGGCCTGCTCGCTGACCTGCCGCATGAACATGTCGACCAGGAAGGGAATGTCCTCGCGCCGCTCGGCCAGCGGCGGCACGCGCACGGGCACGACGGCAAGGCGGTGATAGAGGTCTTCGCGGAACGCACCCTCGGCGATCAGGCTCTCGAGATTATAGGCCGTCGACGAGATGATGCGGACGTCGACCTTCACCCGCTTCGAGCCGCCGACGCGCTCGAACTGCTGGTCGACCAGCACCCGCAGGATCTTGTTCTGCGTCTCGCGCGGCATCTCGCCGATCTCGTCCAGATAGAGGATGCCGCCGTGGGCCTCCTCCAGCGCGCCCGTCTTGCGCTGCTGCCCGCCGCCGCCGCCCTCGGTCCCGAACAGCGCGATCTCCATACGCTCCGGCGTGATCGCCGCCGCGTTCAGAACCACGAACGGACCGTTGGCGCGGCTCGACTTGCGATGGATCATCCGCGCCACCAGTTCCTTGCCCGAGCCGGACGGGCCGAGGATCATGATGCGGCTGTTGGTCGGCGACACCTTCTCGATCGTCTGGCGCAATTGCGAGACGGCGACCGACGTGCCGATCAGCTCGACGGCATCGCCCGAGCGGCGCTTGAGTTCAGTCACCTCGCGACGCAGCTTGGAGTTCTCCAGCGCGCGTTCGGCGATCAGGATCAGCCGGTCCGCCTTGAACGGCTTCTCGATGAAGTCGTAGGCGCCGCGGCGGATCGCCGACACAGCCGTCTCGATATTGCCGTGGCCGGAGATCATCACGACGGGCAGGTCGGGATAGCGGCTCTTGATCTCGTCGAGCAGTGCCAGCCCGTCCAGCCGGCTCCCCTGCATCCAGATATCCAGGAAGACGAGCCGCGGCACGCGGTCGCTGATCGCCTGCAGCGCGCTGTCGCTGTCATAGGCGGTCCGCGTCTCGTGTCCCTCGTCGGAGAGGATCCCGGAGACGATCTCGCGGATATCCTCCTCGTCGTCCACCACCAGAATGTCAGAGGCCATGGGTCAGTTCCTTGTCTTCTTCTTCCGCATCGACGGCCGGGGTGTCCTCGGCGGGCAGGATCACGCGGATCATCGCCCCGTGGCCGTTGTCGAAGTCCGGCGGCGCGTCGTGCAGTTCCAGCTGCCCGCCGTGGTCTTCGATGATCTTCTTGACGATCGCCAGCCCTAGCCCGGTGCCCTTCTCGCGCATGGTCATGTAGGGTTCCAGGATCCGGTGCCGGTTCTCGGTCGGCAGGCCCTTGCCGTTGTCGATCACATCGACGACGAAATGCCCGCTGGCACCGTCGCGTCCCGCGCGCACCAGGACCTTGCGCTCGTCGCGCTGGACGTCCGCCGGCAGGGCCTCGATCGCCTCCACCGCGTTCTTGATGATGTTGCCGAAAGCCTGCCCGAGCATGCGGGAATCGAAGTGGCCGACGAGCGGCTGCTGTTCGAAGTCCTTCATGAAGGCGACGTGCGTGTTGCCCATCTCGCGCAGGAACACCGCGTCCTTCAGGATCGCGCGCAGGTCCGACCGGTCCTTGGTCGGCTTGGGCATGCGGGCAAAGGCGGAGAACTCGTCAACCATGCGACCGATATCCTCGACCTGGCGGACGATCGTGTCCGTGCACTGGTCGAACACCGAGCGGTCGTCCTGGTTGATCTGCTTGCCGTAGCGACGGCGGATGCGCTCGGCCGAGAGCTGGATCGGGGTGAGCGGATTCTTGATCTCGTGGGCGATGCGGCGGGCGACATCGGCCCAGGCCGTCGAGCGCTGCGCGATGACGAGGTCGGTGATGTCGTCGATGGTGATGACGTAGGATTCCTTGGCGTCCTTCGCCTCCTCGCGCGTCACCTGTACATTCAGCGTCCGCTCGGTGCCGCCACGCATGATGTTGATCTGCCGGCGATGTTCGTTGCGGAAGCGGTGCGTGGCTTCCTGCAGCACCTCGTTGACCTCGGGCGCGATTTCGGCCAGTTGCGCACCGACGAGCGCCCCCGCCGCGCGTCCGAACAGGAGTTCGGCCGAGGAATTTGCGATCGTCAGCCGGCCGCCCTCCTCCACGCCGATCACGGCGGCCGTGACGCCGGAGAGCACCGCCTCGATGAAGTGCCCGCGCTGTTCCATCTCGTCCTTGGCGTCGAGGATCTGTCCCTGCTGTGCCCGGATCTCGGCGATCATCTTGTTGAAGGTCCGCGACAGATGGCCGACGTCGCCGTCGGCCGCCCTGACCGGCACGTGCACGTCGAGATTGCCGGAACCGACGGCATCCGCAGCCCCGATGAGCAGCCGGATCGGCCGCACGATGCGGTCGGCCACCGCGATCGCCGTCCAGATCGCCGCCAGGAGCACGATCAGCGCAAAGCCGAGATACAGCACGCCGAACGCCACCTGCAGCGACGTCCGGCCGGCCTCGAGCGCCCGGTACTCCGCGGTGTTGTCCTCCATCATCCGCATCGAGCGCATCACTTCGGGATCGACGGTGCGGATCGTGTAGAGGTAGACGTCGGGTATGTTGTCGAGCTTGATCACCGCGCCGACGAGATTGGTCGTCCCCGGCGGAATGAGCGTCGGCTGGCCGGCGGCGGCAGACGTCAGCGCCTCCTCGGGAACCGCCGGTAGCGGCTTCTCCGTCGGGATGTTGGCCTGCAGGACGAGCGACCCGTCGCCGCGCACCAGGAACGCCCCGAGCATGCCGCGGCCGCGCGCCTGGCGGGTGATGAGGTCGTTGAAGCCGGTGCGGTCGAGGCTGTAGAGCTGGCGGTTGCGCTCCAGGTCGTTCGACATCGACACGGTCTGGCCCTGCAGGTAGCTCGCATTCTCCAGCACATAGGCCTGCGCCACGTTCAGCGACGAGCTGACGATCGACTGCGTGCGGATCGAGAACCAGCGGTCGAGCCCGACGTCGAGCGTGATCGAGGCGAAGATGGCGACCAGGATCGCCGGCGTGATCGCCACGATCGAAAACAGCGCGACGATCCGCACGTGCAGGCGCGCGGCGGCGCGGCCGCGCGAGCGGGCCTTGAGCAGGCGGGTGATCTCGCGGGCGATCAGGATGATCAGGCCGATGACGAAGATCACGTTCACCGCCACCGAGGCGATGATCACGTTCGCCTCCGGCTTGATCGGCGTCAGCCCCAGCAGGATGAACAGCGACAGGGTCGCCGCGACGAGAGCGCCGCCAGCGAGCAGGAGGCCGGGAAGCGCGAACGAGGCCCTGCGGTCGCGTCCATTGCCGGCGGCGTCGTCTCCCCCTCCGATGAGGGTCGCATTCTCGTTCATCCGAAGCACTCACTCCGACCGGCCGCAGGCGGGCCGATACACTCATTCAGGCAGAAGCACGGACCCGCGGGTGGAAACTGCGGGACGTCTGCGGAGGGAACGAGGAAGGATCGACGCCTATTCGCGCCCGCGCGCATCTGTTACCACCATGCAACACATTGTGGCGAAAATGCAACGCAGTTCCGGGTGAAATCAAGCCAGTCGCGAGCTGCGGTAGACCGAAACGCCGAGCTCGCGGATCTTCTTGCGCAGGGTGTTCCGGTTGAGCCCGAGGAGGTCGGCCGCCTTGATCTGGTTTCCGCGGGTGGCGGTCAGGGCGGCGAGGATCAGCGGATACTCCATTTCGGCCAGAACCCGGTCGTAGAGGCCCGGCGGCGGCAGGCCGTCGCCGAAACTGGCGAAGTACTGGCGCATGTTTTCCTCCACCGCCTGCGAGATCGAAAGCGCGCCGCTGCGGGCGGCCGACTTCTCGATCGGGCTGTCGGGGATATCCGCGCGCAGCTCCGTCTCGATGATTTCGCGGGTGATGACATCCTGTGGATAAAGCGCGGTCAGCCGCCGCACGAGGTTCTCCAGTTCGCGCACGTTGCCCGGCCAGGGATGCGCCTTCATCAGGTCCAGCGCTTCCTGGTCGAATCGCTTCGCGTCCAGCCCCTCCTTCTCCGCCTGCTGGACGAAGTGACGGACGAGGTCGGGAATGTCCTCGGCGCGGTCGCGCAGCGGCGGCAGCCGCAGCGGCACCACGTTCAGCCGGTAGTAGAGGTCTTCGCGGAAGAGGCCCTGGTTGATCGACTGCTTCAGGTCCTTGTTGGTGGCGGCGACGATGCGCACGTCGGTGCGGATCGGCGTGCGCCCGCCGACTGTCGTGTACTCGCCCTGCTGCAGCACGCGCAAAAGCCGCGTCTGCGCATCCATCGGCATGTCGCCGATCTCGTCCAGGAACAGCGTTCCGCCTTCCGCCTGCTCGAAACGCCCGGTCGAACGGCTCTGCGCGCCAGTGAAAGCCCCCTTCTCGTGGCCGAACAGTTCCGATTCGATCAAGTCGCGCGGGATCGCCGCCATGTTGATCGCCACGAAAGGTCCGTTGCGGCGTTTGCCGTAGTCGTGCAGCGCGCGCGCCACCAGTTCCTTGCCGGTGCCCGATTCGCCGGTGATCATCAGCGTCAGGTCGGTCTGCATCAACCGCGCGAGAACCCGGTAGATCTCCTGCATGGCGGCCGATCGGCCGACCAGCGGCATGCCGTCCTGGGTGTCGTCGTCGAGTCGCGCCGGCTTCTTCTTGGGCTCGGCCAGAGCGCGGCCGACGATCGCGATCAGTTCCGTCAGGTCGAACGGCTTTGGCAGATAGTCGTAGGCGCCGCGCTCGGATGCCTTGATCGCCGTCATGAAAGTGTTCTGCGCGCTCATCACCAGCACCGGCAGGTCCGGGCGCGCCTTCTTGATGCGCGGCAGGAGATCGAAGGCGTTCTCGTCCGGCATGACCACGTCGGTGACGACGATGTCGCCCTCGCCGGCGGCGATCCAGCGCCAGAGCGTTGCCGCATTGGAGGTGATGCGGACATCATAGCCTGCCCGGCTCAGCGCCTGGTTGAGGACCGTTCTGATCGCCGCATCGTCGTCGGCAACAAGGACTGTGGCGCCTGTCATCTGCTATTTCCTCTGCTCTCGGGAGGTATCGTCGTCTTCGTGCAGCCCCTTGGAGGCGGGCATCAGCACGCGGAACGTCGTGCGGTGGCCCTGGCTGTCGCACTCGATGATGCCGCCATGGCCGCCGATGATCTTGGCAACGAGCGCCAGCCCGAGCCCGGATCCGTTGGTCTTGGTGGTGATGAACGGATCGAACAGGTGCGGCAGGAGATCGGGAGGAACACCCGGCCCGTTGTCGTGCACGCAGAACTCCAGAGGCAGCGAGACCTTCTCGCGCGTGCCGGCCACCGACAGGCGGATGCCCGGCCGATAGGCCGTGGTCAGCTGGATCTCGCCGTCCGGCCGGTCGCCGACGGCCTCGGCCGCGTTCTTGATCAGGTTGAGGAACACCTGCACGAGCTGGTCGCGATTGGCATAGACCGGCGGCAGCGACGGATCGTAGTTCTCGGTGATCTTGATGTTTCGGGCAAAGCCGGCGCTTGCCACCGCCTTCACGTGGTCGAGCACGGAATGGATGTTGAGCGCCACCCGGTCGACCGGCCGCTCGTCGGAGAAAACCTCCATGCGGTCGACCAGCGAGACGATGCGGTCCGTCTCGTCGCAGATCAGCCGCGTCAGGGCGCGGTCGTCGTCCTGTACCGAGGTCTCCAGCAACTGGGCCGCGCCGCGGATGCCGGAGAGCGGATTCTTGATCTCGTGCGCCAGCATCGAGGCGAGCCCGGTCACCGAGCGGGCGGCGGCGCGATGGGTCAGCTGGCGATCGATCTTGTCGGCCATCGAGCGCTCCTGCAGCACGATCACCACCGAGCCCGGCGCGGTCGTCACCGGCGCCACGTAGAGATCGACGAGCTTGTCGGCGCCCAGCCGTGGCGAGCTGAGATCGACCCGGTACTCGTTGACCGCCGCCAGTCGTTCCCTCACCTGATCGATCAATGTGAGAAGAGGGCTTCCGAAGGGTATGAAATTGCTGACATTATGCCGCGACAGATGGCTGGCGCTGGCGCCGAAGAAGGATTCCGCCTCCCAGTTGGCGAAGGCGATATGCCCCTCCGCATCGACGAGGATGACGGGATGCTGGATGGCGTTCAGCACCGCCATGGCCAGTCCATTGCCGTCGGACTGCCGACGTTCGTCGTCTGTGCTGGTCATGCCGCCTTCTCTTCCGGTCGCATCGCCGTGCCGTGTTCGATCAGGGCCGCAGCCAGCCGGTCAGCGACGAAGCCGCTGTCCGTCGACGTCATCAGCGCGGCCTTCGCCGCAGGCTCCAGCCCGGGCGCATGGCGATCCAGATACCAGCCGACGTGCTTGCGCGCATGCCGGAGCCCGGCGACGGCGCCGTGGAAATCCAGCATCATCCGGTAGTGCTCGACGGCAACGGCCGCAAGAGCTGCACCGCGGGGCGGCACACAGGCACCGGCCAGCACCGCAGGCAGCCAGGGGCGCCCCTGCGCTGCACGCCCGACCATGACGGCATCGGCTCCGGAACGCCGCAGGATTTCGGCCGCGTCCTCGGCCGTTTCGACGTCGCCATTGGCGACGAGCGGCACGGTGATCGCCTCGCGGACGGCTCGGATCGCATCCCAGTCGGCCCTGCCTTCGTAGAACTGCATGCGCGTGCGCCCGTGCACCGTGACCATCTGCACGCCGGCGGCTTCCGCGCGGGCGGCGATCTGCGGGGCGTTCAGGCTGTCGTGATCCCAGCCGAGCCGCATCTTGACCGTCACCGGCACCTTGACCGCCGCGACCGTCGCCTCGATCAGCCTCAGCGCATGGTCGGGTTCGCGCATCAGCGCCGAACCGGAATAGCCGCCGATGACCTTCTTCGCCGGGCATCCCATGTTGATGTCGATGATGTCCGCACCATTGGCCTCGGCAAGCTTCGCCGCCTCGGCCATCCAGCCGGCATCGCGTCCGGCCAGTTGCACCATGTGCGGGCGAATGCCGCGGTTGCGAATCCGCGCCCAGGATTCGGGCGCATTGGCGGCAAGCTCGCGGCTCGCGATCATTTCCGTGACGACGAGGCCCGCACCGAAGCGCCAGGCCAGTTCGCGAAAGGGCAGATCCGTGACGCCGGACATGGGCGCAAGCACGACGCGGTTTCGCAGCACTTGCCACCCGATCGTCAGGGGATCTGAAAGGAACGCCGAAACCAAATGCTTATCTTTCAAGCAATATTAAAGCCTGCATTATTTTTAGCCATATTTATGCCGCTTGCCAAGTCGTTTCGGCGGAGTGCCGCAATTTTCCGCAACGCGGCTGGCAAAGCGGCGGCGATCGTTCTAAACCGGCCGGAACGGCTCTACCGTGAGGGAACCAGGACAGGATGGGCGCACAGAAACCGATCAATTGCGGCGTGATCGTCGTCGCCGCCGGGCGCGGCGAACGGGCCGGATCGCATCCGGACGGCCCGAAGCAATATCGCCGGATCGCCGGAAGGCCCGTTATTTCCCATACCCTCGACGCCTTTGTCAAATGGGACCCCGCCTGCCGGATCGTCGTCGTTATCCATCCCGACGACCGCGACCTGTTCGACGCCGCGCTGGACCATCTGGAGGGCGGCCGGGACCGGATCATCGCCGTGACCGGCGGCCGCACGCGACAGCAGTCCGTGCTCGCCGGCCTCGAGGCGCTGTCGCCCTTCGACGTCGACCAGGTGCTCATCCAGGATGCCGTCCGGCCCTTCATCGAGAAGGCCCTGCTCGACCGGATCGCGGCCGCGCTTGCATCGGGCGAGTACGCCGTCCTGCCGGTGGTCGCCGTCGCCGACACGCTCAAGCGCTCCGATGCCGCCGGCCACGTGCTGGAGACGGTGTCGCGCACCGGCCTCTTTGCCGCCCAGACACCGCAGGCCTTCCATTTCGCCACCATTCGCGACGCCCACCGGCGCGCCGCCGAGGACGGTCGCGACGACTTCACCGACGATGCGGCGATCGCCGAGTGGGCGGGCGTCCCCGTCCGGCTCGTCGAGGGATCGGCCGCCAACGTCAAGCTGACCCTGCAGAAGGACCTGATCATGGCAGACGAACGGCTCTCCGCGCCGCTTCCAGACGTACGCACCGGCAACGGCTATGACGTCCACCAGCTCGAGCCCGGCGACGGCGTCACGCTTTGCGGCATCTTCATCCCGCACGACCAGAGGCTGAAGGGCCACTCCGATGCGGACGTGGCGCTGCATGCGCTGACCGACGCGCTGCTTGCCACCTGCGGCTCCGGCGACATCGGCGATCATTTCCCGCCCTCCGATCCGCAATGGAAGGGGGCGGCGTCCAGCATCTTCATCGAGCATGCGGCAAGGCTCGTCCGCGCGCGCGGCGGCACGATCATGAATGCCGACGTGTCGCTGATCGCCGAGGCGCCGAAGATCGGACCGCACCGGGAGGATATGCGCCGCAGGCTGTCCGAAGTCCTCGGCATCGCGATCGAGCGCTGCTCGGTCAAGGCGACGACCAACGAGACGATCGGCTTCGTCGGCCGCCGCGAGGGGATCGCCGCGATCGCCACCGCCACCGTCGTCTACCGCGGACAGGCGTCATGAGCATGTGGCCTGACGATATCGAAAAGGCGGCCGCCCGGCTGATTTCCGATTTCACCGCGCGCGGGCTTCTGGTCGCGACGGCCGAATCCTGCACCGGCGGCCTCATCGCCGGCGCACTTACCGAGATCGCCGGCTCGTCGGCGGTCGTCGACCGCGGCTTCGTCACCTATTCCAACGAGGCGAAGACCGCACTTCTCGGCGTCCGGCCGGAGACGCTGTCGGCGCATGGCGCCGTCTCCGAACAGACGGCGCGGGAGATGGCCGAAGGGGCGCTTTCGGCCTCGAAGGCCGATTGCACTGTCGCCGTTACCGGCATCGCCGGTCCCGGCGGCGGATCGCCGGAAAAGCCCGTCGGCCTCGTGCACCTCGCGGCGGCACGCCGCGATGGCCGCGTGCTGCACCGGGCGATGCGCTATGGCGAGATCGGCCGCCACAAAATCCGCCTTGCCACGGTTCGCACCGCGCTGGCGATGCTGGCCGAAATCGGAACCGACTGAACGCCCGTTTGCTTCAACGCTGCGGCGCGAAGCGGCGTGCGCCCGGAGCCGGCGCACCCGCCATCGACGCAGAGACGGACGAGGCGCCGCTGCCGGCAACACCCTTCTGGTCTGCAAAGACGAGAAAGGCGGCGACGGCCAGCGACAGGACGTTCAGTGCAAGAAGCCATCTCTGCATGCCCGAAACTCCAGCATCCCCCGACCCTTGCAGTCGTGACGGATGAGGCGGGCGATTTGTTCAGCTGCCGTAGATCGTATCGGCGCGCTTCTCGAAGGCTTCGGAGAACATGTGGAAGGCGCGGTCGAACATCGAGCCCATCAGCGCGCCGAGAATCCGGCTCTTGAACTCGTAGTCGATGAAGAAGTGCACGTTGCACCTGCCCTCGCCCAAGGGCTCGAACCGCCAGCGATTGTCGAGATAGCGGAACGGACCGTCCAGATACTTGACGTCGATCGCCTCTTCGGCGGGGTTGAGCAGCACCTGCGTGGTGAAGGTCTCGCGGATCGCCTTGTAGCCGACCGTCATGTCCGCCACCAGCAGTTCCCTGCCGTCGCGCTCCTTGCGCGAGCGGATGGCGAGCCCCTCGCAGAGCGGCAGGAACTCGGGATAGCGCTCCACGTCGGCGACGAGGGCATACATCTGTTCCGGGCTGTGCGGCACCGGCCGCCGGGTTTCGAACTTTGGCATGGGCTGGAGATATTGAAACACGCGCCGCGAAACAAGATGGCGCGCACCGATCGCGACGCTTTCGCCCAGGCATAGGCCTCAGCCGGCGTCATCCGTCGCCCGCTCATAGGCCGACAGGATGGCGTCGGCGGCAAGCTGCGCCTCCTGCTCGTCGGTCTGCCAGTTGCAGACCGACAGCCGCATGACCTGCCGGCCCCGCCAGACCGCACCGCCGGCAAAGACCCGCCCATCCTTCTGCACCAGCGCGATCACCGCCTGCGTCAGCCGGTCGCCGGCGTCCGGCGAGAGCTTCGCTCCGAACCGCAGCACCACCTGGTTCAGTTGCACCCTGTTCAGCACCGCAATGCCGTTGTGCTCGCCCAGCCGTCCGGCCAGCGTCGCGGCGGCCCGGCAGTTCCGCTCGATCATGGCGGCGATGCCGCTGCGGCCAAGGTGGCGAATCATCGCCCAGGTGGCAAAGCCCCGCGCCCGGCGCGACAGTTCCGGCACATAGTGGCTCGGGTCACGCTCGCCCGCCTCCGCCAGCGGCAGGTAGCTCGCCGCGATCGTCATCGCCCGGCGGTGCGCCATCTCGTCCCGGACGATCGCATAGCCGCTGTCATAGGGCGTCTGCAGCCATTTGTGCCCGTCGGTCGCCCAGCTGTCGGCCAGTTCGACACCTTCGGCGAGCGCACGCCTGTCGGCGCTGGCGCGCGCCCAGAGCCCGAATGCGCCATCGACATGCACCCACGCGCCGGCGGCTTTCGCGAGCGGGATCAGCACGGCGAAGGGATCGAAGGCGCCGGTGTTGATCTGACCGGCCTGCAGGATAGCCAGCACCGGGCCGCGGCACTTTGCCAGGGCCCGTTCGAAGGCGGCCGGGCGTATCCGTCCCTCCCCGTCCGTCTCGATCCGCACCACGCGGTCGTGGCCGAGCCCGAGAAACTGCAGCGCCGAGAACACCGTGGTATGCGCGTCGTCGCCGATCAGGACGGTCAGCGGCGGCGCCCCGAACAGGCCGCGCGAATCCGGATCCCAGCCGTGCGCGCGAAGAACCGCGCCGCGTGCCGCAGCCAGGCAGGTGAAATTGGCGACGGTGGCGCCGGTGACGAAGCCGACGGAGCTTTCGCGCGGCAGATCGAGCAGTTCGAGCAGCCAGCGCGCCGCGACGACCTCGGCGGCAGCCGCGGCGGGCGCCGCAGCATGATTGCCGGCGTTCTGCCCCCAGGCCGAGGTCAGCATGTCGGCAGCGACGCCGGCGGGATGCGAACCGCCGATCACCCAGCCGAAGAAGCGCGGCCCCGTCATCAGATGGAGCCCCGGCTCGGCCATGACGACAAGTTGCATGATCACACCCTCGGCGTCGGCGCCGGCATCGGGCAACGGCTCGGAAAACATCGCGACGCTATCGGCATAGCCGCGCATCGGCCGATGTGGCCGCTCGGCCACGGCGTTGCGGAAGCGCGCGGCCTCGGCCGCCGCCAGATGGAACAGGCTGTCGACTTCCATCCGCAATCCTCCCTGCGGATTGAGGACCGCCCCGCCGGAATAGGCCGGGCCCGGTTCGCCGCCCGCCTCCCCCGGCGCGCGGTCCGCACAGCCTACGCCTGCAAGCGGCAGCCGACAATCTCTTTGCGCGATTGCTAATGTGACGATGGCGTCCGGCGCCGTGCCGGCACGCTGCGGGAAATGCCCCGATCGATGAGGACCCGGGCATCGCCGGTCGTCGTCGCAACCGCCACCGCCAGCCTGTCCGCCTCCGGCCGCGAGCGCAACACGACCACGGGCACCGTGGCGTGCTCGCCCAGCCGCGCCTCGATCTCCGGGCTCTCCGTCCGCTCGAAATTCCAGACGTAGCGCAGAAATTCCAGGCTGATCCGCTCCGGGCAGCCATCGGCCATGTCCGGGCGCGTCCGGCCCCGGCATTTCAGCCAGCGCCCCAGCACTCCGCAGAGCGAGACCCGCCGCGGCGGCCGCATCCAGATGACGAGGTCGCTGCGCGGCAGCCGCAACGGCAGCGTGCCGGGGCTGGTGCCGTCGACGATCCAGGCGTCGGCAGCCAAGACCTCCCTCAGACGCGCCAGCGCCTCGTCCCGCGGGCGCATCCGCCAGCCGGGCATCCAGAAGATCTCGCGGTCCATCGGGACGTGGCGCAAGCCGAGCGTTCCGGATAGCCGCCGGGCGAGCGTGCTCTTGCCGCTGCCCGAGCAGCCGATGACGAGCACCCGTTCAGCCCGGCGCAGCCGAACGGCCGCCTCGTCGATCGTGATCGAAACCGTCATCGCCTGCTCCCGAACAGAAAAGCCCCGCCGTCGGATGGAGGGCGGGGCTTTAAGGGATAACAGCGCGGATGTCTATTCGGCTGCAGCCAGAAGTTTCTTCTCACGGGCGGCCCGCAGGCGGGCGAAGTCGTCGCCGGCATGGTGCGACGAGCGCGTCAACGGGCTCGAGGCGACCATCAGGAAGCCCTTGGTGTAGGCGACCGTCTCGTAGGACTTGAACTCATCCGGGGTGATGAACGCCTCGACCTTGTGGTGCTTGCGGGTCGGCTGCAGGTACTGGCCGATCGTCAGGAAGTCGACGTCTGCGGTGCGCAGGTCGTCCATCAATTGCAGCACCTCGTTGCGCTCCTCGCCGAGGCCGACCATGATGCCGGACTTGGTGAACATGGTCGGATCCAGTTCCTTCACCCGCTGCAGGAGGCGGATGGAGTGGAAATAGCGCGCGCCCGGGCGGACCGTCAGGTAATTGCCGGCGACCGTCTCCATGTTGTGGTTGAAGACATCGGGCTTGGCGGCAACGACCCGCTCCAGTGCGCCGGGCTTCTTCAGGAAGTCAGGCGTGAGGATCTCGATGGTGGTGGAAGGCGATGCCGCACGGATCGCCCAGATCACCTTCTCGAAATGCTCCGCGCCGCCGTCCTCCAGGTCGTCGCGATCGACCGAGGTGATGACGACGTGGCTGAGCCCCATCTCCCGGACGGCCTTGGCCACGTTCTCCGGCTCGGCCATGTCCAGCGCGTTCGGCTTGCCGGTGGCGACGTTGCAGAACGCGCAGGCGCGCGTACAGATCTCGCCCATGATCATGAAGGTGGCGTGCTTCTTGTCCCAGCACTCGCCGATATTGGGGCAGCCCGCTTCCTCGCAGACCGTCACCAGCTTGTTTTCCTTCACGATCGAGCGCGTCTCCTGGTAGCCCTTGGAGACGGGCGCACGCACGCGGATCCAGTCCGGCTTGCGCATGACCTCGTTGTCGGGGCGATGCGCCTTTTCCGGATGCCGGAGGCGCTTTTCTTCGCCGGGGACCGTCCTGTCGAGAATGGTGACCATCAAAACCTGCCTTCAGCCGCTTCTTTCAACCGCATGTCGGAGCCTCTTGCGCGACACGCGTCCGAGCGGGATTTTTCGTCAACGCCTGACGAGTTTGGCGACAAATAGCAAAATGCACGAACCGACGAAACCCTGCACTAGGTAACCCAGCCAGCCGCTGGCGACATGGATGCCGGCGGCATCGAAGACCGCATTCGCCACCACCGCGCCGACCATGCCGATCACGATGTTCATGAAGATGCCGAACCGGATATCCATCAGCTTGCCGGCGAGCCAGCCCGCCAGCCCCCCGATGATGATCCCCGCAAACCAGCCCACTTCCATGCCGTCCGTTCCTTCGCATCTGTTGGGCGACCGCATCGCCCCTTCGTCATATGGGCACGACCGCGCCGTGCACAATGCGTTCCCGTGCGCCGGCTAGCTTCCGCCGGGTGACGCGCAAGACCGCCTCACCTTCCGTCATGCCGGACTTGATCCGGCATCCAGCCCGCGCAAGTCCTTGCGCGAGAAGAGCATTTCCGCGCCGCAGACGCGGCGCTGCTGGATCCCGGATCAAGTCCGGGATGACGATCGAGAGCGGCTGACCGCATTGCCCCAACCGCGAGAACCTGCGTCCGCGCCCCTCATCCGCCTGCCGGCGCCTTCTCCCCGTTGGCGGGGAGAAGGACGGATGCTGCAACGCCTCCGTCGACATCAGACCTGGCGCATCCCCTCTCCCCGCTTGCGGGGAGAGGGCTAGGGTGAGGGGCAGCCCGAGGGCCCCGTGCCTCCCCTTAAGCGTTCAGCGCCCGCCCGTATGCGTCGAGCACGCTTTCCTTCAGCGTCTCCGAGATGGTCGGGTGCGGGAAGATGGTGTGCATCAGTTCTTCCTCAGTCGTCTCGAGGTTCATGGCGACGACGAAGCCCTGGATCAGTTCGGTCACCTCGGCGCCGACAAGATGCGCGCCCAGCAATTCGCCGGTCTTCTTGTCGAAGATCGTCTTGACGAGGCCCTGGTCCTCGCCGAGCGCGATCGCCTTGCCGTTGGCGACGAAGGGGAAGCGGCCGACGCGGATGTCGCGGCCCTGCTCCTTGGCCTTGGCTTCCGTCAGCCCGACCGAGGCGACCTGCGGATGGCAGTAGGTGCAGCCCGGGATCTTCAGCTTGTCCATCGGATGGACGTTCGGCAGGCCCGCGATCTTTTCCACGCAGATCACCGCCTCGTGCTCGGCCTTGTGGGCCAGCATCGGCGGACCGGCGACGTCGCCGATCGCATAGATGCCCGGCACGTTGGTCTTGCCGTAGCCGTCGATGGCGATGAAGCCGCGGTCGGTCTTCACGCCGAGCGCCTCCAGCCCGATATTCTCGACATTGGCCTGGACGCCGACGGCCGAGATCATACGGTCGGCCGTGATCTTCTCGATCTTGCCGTCCTTCATCTCGACATGGGCGGTGATGGAATTGGCACCCTTCTCCACCTTGGTGACCTTGGCCTCCAGGTGGATCTTCATGCCCTGCTTCTCGAACTGCTTCTTGGCGAGCGCCGAGATTTCCGCGTCCTCGACCGGCATGACCGTCTTCATCACCTCGACGACGGTGACGTCGACGCCGAGCGTGCGGTAGAACGAGGCGAATTCGATGCCGATCGCGCCCGAGCCCATGACCAGCAGCGACTTCGGCATTTCGGCCGGCTTCATCGCCTCGAAATAGGTCCAGATCAGCTTGCCGTCCGGCTCGATCCCGGGAAGCGCGCGCGGGCGGGCGCCGGTCGCGACGATGATGTGCTTGGCGGTATAGGTGCCCTCGGGCAGCACGTTCTTCGGCAGCGGCGCCTGCGGCTCGACCGGCTTCTTGGAAGACTTGGACACGACGATCTCGCCGGGCTTCGAAAGCTTCGCCTCGCCCCAGATGATGTCGACCTTGTTCTTCTTCATCAGGAAGCCGACGCCGCCGTTCATGCGCTGGGCGATGCCGCGCGAGCGGGCGACGATCGCCTTCAGGTCGGGCGTCACGCTGCCTTCGATCTTGATGCCGTAGTCGCCCGGATGCTGGGCGTAATGGAAGATCTCGGCCGAGCGCAACAGCGCCTTGGTCGGGATGCAGCCCCAGTTGGAGCAGATGCCGGCCAGGTGCTCGCGCTCGACGATCGCGGTCTTCAATCCGAGCTGGGCGGCGCGGATCGCGGCGATATAGCCGCCTGGACCCGAACCGATGACTATGACGTCGTAGGCATTCGACATGAGCGCTTCCACTCCTCTTTTCTTCTGCGGCGATCCCCGTTTGCGAGAACCATCCGTCGTTGTCGCAGGAGCGGAAGCGGTCTTCCGCCCTCAGGGCTGCTCTTCGAAGGCCTCGAAACGCCCGAGCAACCCGTAGATTTCGTCCTTCAGCCGCATCCGTTCCTTGCGCATGTCCGTCATGCGAAAGTCGTCCACCGGCTCGATATCCGTCTCGGCCCGATGGATCGCCCGATTCACCGCGTCGTACGCGTCGGCGATGCGGTTGAAGTGACCATCGACCTCCCGCAGATGCCGGATCGCGCCGACATATTCGGGGAATTCGTCTGCCAGCTTGTGCGGGGTATTCGACATGGCGCATCTCCTTCTTGGCGTCGATGCAACAAGCCTAGCTCCCCGGGGCTTTCACTCCTTGATCCCCATCAAACGTCTCTTCGCAACGGTTGATGGCATTGCGCCTCTCAAAGCCCGAGCATCATGCGCACGACCGGCTCCAGCCCGCGTCCGATGGCGCGCGTATTCTCCGCGTCCAGATGCACGCCGTCGAGCGGCGCGGTCCTGGCCACCGAGCCCGCATCGAAGAAGCCGCAGCCCTTCTCGTCGGCGAGGTCCGCATAGAGCGTCGCCAGCATCGCCGACTGCTCGACGCCACCGGAAAACATCGCCGCAAAGGCCGCGTTCGCCGTCTCGCAGAGCGGCGGCGGCGAGACGATCAGGATCTCCGGCTGCTCCGTGCCCTCGAACGACCAGGCATGATGCCGCACGAGATCGACCAGCCGCTCCATGCCCCGCATCGCACCGAAGGCCGTGCCGCAGACGATCGGCTTCATGTCGTTGGCGCCGAGCATGAGGACGACGAGATCGATCGGGTCGTGGCTGTGCAGGATCGTCGGCAGGATGCGCGCGCCGTTCCGGTCGCAATCGGCGAGATGGTCGTCATAGGCAGTCGTCCGCCCATTCAGGCCTTCGGAGATCACCTGCACGCCGGGCCCGAGCGCCTTTGCAAGCACGCTCGGCCAACGGTCCTCCGGCGCATGGCGCCCGAACGTCTCCGCGTCATAGCCCCAGGTGAGGCTGTCGCCATAGCAGAGGACCGTTTTCACCATTTATTGACACCAAACTGTTGCCGAAGCATACGCTCATATAACTCGACAGCCTTGTGCAAATTTCTCGAGCAACAAAGTCTTTCTGCGTCTTTCCTTATGATTTTCCTTAAAAAATCACATCGAGAAGAAACGTCGAGAGCATAAAATTTTACGCCGAACTGACCTTTCGCCGCAATCTCAAGGCTACTCTCTAGTCTGGATATACTCACTCCAAACGACACCAGAACACCTTGCAACACCTTCTTCTGTGAACGTTTTTGCTTCTTCTTATCCGCCAGCGCGCCTGGGGAAGTGGCAGTCAACTGCCACTGTGTTGATCCACCAAGATAGCTTCCAGTGCGTTTGACCAATTTCAGACCAGCATCCCGATCGGGCTCTCGATGTAGCGTTTGAACGCCTGCAGCAACTCGGCACCCAGCGCACCGTCGACGCAGCGGTGGTCGGTCGAGAGCGTGACCGTCATCGCCTGGACGATGACCATCTCGCCGCTCTTTACCACGACGCGCTGCTCGCCTGCACCGACCGCCAGGATCGTGGCATGCGGCGGGTTGATGACGGCGGCGAAGTTCTTCACGCCCATCATGCCCATGTTGGAGACCGAGGTCGTGCCGCCCTGGTATTCCTCGGGCTTCAGCTTGCGTTCCTTCGCCCGCTTGCCGAGGTCCTTCATCTCGTTGGAGATGGCCGACAGGCTCTTGGTCTCGGCATGGCGGATGATCGGCGTGATCAGGCCGCCCGGGATCGATACGGCGACGCCGACGTCGGAATGCTTGTGCTTGACCATCGCGGCGTCGGTCCAGGATACGTTGGCGTCCGGAACGTCGCGCAGGGCGAGCGCCATGGCCTTGATCACCATGTCGTTGACCGACAGCTTGTAGGCTGGCTTGCCGTCCTTCTCGTGCGCAGCGGAGTTCAACTGCGCCCGCAGCGCCATCAGCGCGTCGAGCTCACAATCGACCGAGACATAAAAATGCGGCACGGTCTGCTTGGATTCCACCAGCCGGCGGGCGATCGTCTTGCGCATGCCGTCATGCGGCACGAGCTCGTAGGAACCTTCCTCGAACAGCTTCAGGACCGTGTCGTCGGACGCACCCTTGGCCAGCGGGGCGGCAGGTGCCGTCGCGGCAGCAGCAGGCGTCGCAGCCTTCTTCGCGCCGCCGCCGGAAACGGCAGCCTCGACGTCGGCCTTCACCACGCGGCCATGCGGGCCGGAGCCGGCAACGGCCGAAATGTCGATCCCGGCTTCCTTCGCCAGACGACGGGCCAGCGGAGAAGAGAAAGTGCGATTGCCGTCAGCCTTGGCGGCGGGAGCAGCCGTGGCAGGCGCCGGGGCCGGCTGGGCGGGCGCTGCCTCACTCTTTGCGGCAGGCTCTGGTGCGGCGGCCGGAGTTGCCTCCGCCTTCGGTCCCGGAGCAGCGCTGCCCGCACCACTTGCCGCAGCCTTCACATCCTCACCGTCCGCAGCCAGAACCGCGATCAGCGAATTGACCTTCACGCCCTCGGTGCCGGCCGGAACGACGATCTTGGCGACGACACCCTCATCGACGGCTTCCACTTCCATGGTCGCCTTGTCGGTCTCGATCTCGGCGATCACGTCGCCGGACTTGACGGTGTCGCCCTCCTTCACGAGCCACTTGGAGAGATTGCCCTCCTCCATGGTCGGCGACAGGGCAGGCATGGTGATATTGATCGGCATGTCTCACCCTCCCGTTATTTGTAGCAGACGGTCTTCACCGCCTGGACGACTTCGCCGACGTTCGGAAGCGCGAGCTTCTCGAGGTTGGCCGCATACGGCATCGGCACGTCCTTGCCGGCGATCGTCAGGATCGGCGCATCCAGATAGTCGAACGCCTGCTGCATGACGCGGGTGGCGATCTCGGTGCCGACCGAGTTCTGCGGATAGCCTTCCTCGACGGTGACGAGGCGGCCGGTCTTCTTCACCGATTCGATGATCGTCGGCAGGTCCATCGGACGGATGGTGCGCAGGTCGATCAGTTCGACGTCGATGCCGTCCTTCTCGAGTTCGGCGACCGCCTTCGTCGCATAGGTCATGCCGATGCCGAAGGAAACGACGGTCACATCCTTGCCGGCCTTGTGGATGCGCGCCTTGCCGATCGGCAGCACGAAATCGTCGAGCTTCGGCACGTCGAAGTGCTGGCCGTAGAGGATCTCGTTTTCCAGGAAGATGACCGGGTTCGGATCGCGGATCGCAGCCTTCAGCAGGCCCTTGGCGTCGGCCGCCGTATAGGGCATGACGACCTTGAGACCCGGAATGTGGCTGTACCAGGCGGCATAGCACTGCGAGTGCTGGGCGGCGACGCGGGCCGCAGCACCGTTCGGGCCGCGGAAGACGATCGGCGCCCCCATCTGGCCGCCGGACATATAGAGCGTCTTGGCGGCGGAATTGATGATCTGGTCGATCGCCTGCATGGCGAAGTTGAAGGTCATGAATTCGACGATCGGCTTCAGGCCGGTCATCGCCGCACCGACGCCGACGCCGGCGAAGCCATGCTCGGTGATCGGGGTGTCGATGACGCGGTTGGCGCCGAATTCCTGCAGCAAACCCTGCGTGATCTTGTAGGCCCCCTGGTATTCGGCCACTTCTTCGCCCATGACGAAGACGTCGCCGTCGCGGCGCATCTCTTCGGCCATGGCGTCGCGCAGTGCTTCGCGAACGGTGGTGGAGACCATCTCGGTGCCGGCCGGAATGTCCGGATCGGCGGCGACTTCGACCTTCGGTGCGGCCGGGACCGGTGCCGCGGCGGCCGGCGCCGGCTTCGGTGCCTCGACCTCGGCACCCTTCGGCCCGGCCTCGACCTCGTCCTCGCCGACACCCTTGCCGAGTTGGTCTACGTCCTCGCCTTCCTCGGCGAGCAGTGCGATCAGCGTATTGACCTTCACGTTCTCGGTACCGGCGGGCACGACGATCTTGGCGATCGTGCCCTCGTCGACGGCTTCCACTTCCATGGTCGCCTTGTCGGTCTCGATCTCGGCGATCACGTCGCCGGCCTTGACGTTGTCGCCCTCGTTCTTGAGCCACTTGGACAGCGTGCCCTCTTCCATCGTCGGCGACAGGGCGGGCATGAGAATATCGATTGGCATGGTGTTTCCTCCGCCCGGGTCAGATCAGAATGTCGGTGTAGAGCTCGGAGACATCCGGCTCCGGATCGGACTGGGCGAAATCGGCCGAATCTGCAACCACGTCGCGGACGTCCTTGTCGATCTGCTTCAACTCGTCCTCGGAAGCCCACTTCTTCTCCAGGAGGCGCGCCCGCACCTGCTCGATCGGATCGTGCTCGGAGCGCATCTTCTGCACCTCGTCCTTGGTGCGATACTTCGCCGGGTCGGACATGGAGTGGCCGCGATAGCGGTAGGTGAGCATTTCCAGGATGATCGGCCCCTTGCCGGCGCGGCAATGCTCGACCGCCTCGTCGGCGGCAGCCTTGACGGCGCGGACATCCATGCCGTCCACCTGGTAGCCCGGAATATTGAAGGAGGCGCCGCGCTGGGAGAAATCGGTCTGGGCGGACGCGCGCGAGACGGCTGTGCCCATGGCGTAGCGGTTGTTCTCGATGATGTAGATCACCGGCAGCTTCCAGAGAGCGGCCATGTTGAAGCTCTCGTAGACCTGGCCCTGGTTGGCCGCGCCATCGCCGAAATAGGCGAGCGAGACGTTGTCGTTGCCGCGGTAGCGGTTGGCGAAGGCGAGGCCGGTGCCGAGAGACACCTGCGCGCCGACGATGCCGTGGCCGCCGTAGAAGTGCTTCTCCTTGGAGAACATGTGCATGGAGCCGCCCTTGCCCTTGGAAAGGCCGCCCTGGCGTCCGGTCAGTTCCGCCATCACCCCGCGTGCGCTCATGCCGCAGGCCAGCATGTGGCCGTGGTCGCGGTAGCCGGTAATGACCTGGTCGCCGTCCTTCAGCGCCATCTGCATGCCGACGACGACGGCTTCCTGGCCGATGTAGAGGTGACAGAAACCGCCGATGAAGCCCATGCCGTAAAGCTGGCCCGCCTTCTCCTCGAAACGCCGGATCAGCAGCATTTCGCGGTAGGCGTTCAGATCCTGTTCCTTGGAAAAGTCGACGATGGTACCGCCGTTGAAGTCTTTCTTGACAGGTTTTGCCGCTGTTTTGCGGCTCGATACGGTCGCGGTCTTGCGCGGAGCCATACAATCCTCCCGAGTTTCTGCCATTGGCGGCAACATAGGGGAAGAAAGCGGCCTCAGCAATGCCATAAATGCATGGCTAGCATTCGCTCTAAATATTTGAAATTGTTCAAATATTTGAAATTAACTTATTTCAGGTTAATCGCCGAAATCAGTGAAAAATCACGATTTCGTCGACCCGGGACATGTTCAGTGCGAAGCGCGCCTTTTCGTCCAGCATGTCCCTTTCCAGCGAGCCGTCGCTCATCAGCGCCACCTCGCGCTCGAGCCGCCTGCGCTCGCCGACCAGCACGTCGAGCTTGGCCTGCCGCGTCACCCGGGTGCGCTCGAACCGCTCCATCGCCCGCAGGCCGAAATCGCCGTGGACGGAATGATAGCTGAAATAGGAGAGAAAGGCGACGGTGATCGCCGGAACGATGAACCGGCCGAGCCGGCGCTTCTTGTGATGCTTGGTCCACATGGAAAAGTCCCGATACGCAGTACGGAGACACTCTAGCGTCGATCGGTTAACCGAGCGTTGACCATGATGGAATTGGAAATGCCGGACGATCGCCCCTCATCCGCCTGCCGGCACATTCTCCCCGCAAGCGGGGCGAAGGAAGCGCGTGGCAAATGCCCTGCCCCGGTTCATCGTTCAAGGCAAGGCCGGTGGATGCGGCAGTTGCCCAACGATCCGGCGACGGGAATGGCGCAAGGCCTGCGGCTCCTGCCTCGTCCCCTCTCCCTGCTTGCGGGGAGAGGGTGAGGGTGAGGGGCAAGCTGCCTCACCGGAACCTGGTCATCACCCGCGCAGGATCGAGCGGCCGGCGTACCTGGCCTGCGGGCCGAGCTGCTCCTCGATGCGGATCAGCTGGTTGTACTTCGCGGTCCGGTCGGAGCGGGCCAGCGAGCCGGTCTTGATCTGACCGCAATTGGTGGCGACGGCGAGGTCGGAGATGGTGGAGTCCTCGGTCTCGCCCGAGCGGTGCGACATGACCGCGGTGTAGCTGGCCTTGTGCGCGGTCTCGACCGCGTCCAGCGTCTCCGACAGCGATCCGATCTGGTTGACCTTGACGAGGATCGAGTTGGCGACGCCCATCTTGATGCCGTCGCGCAGGCGGGCCGAATTGGTCACGAACAGGTCGTCGCCGACGAGCTGGACCTTGGAGCCGATCTTGTCGGTCAGCGTCTTCCAGCCGTCCCAGTCGTCTTCGGCCATGCCGTCCTCGATCGAGAAGATCGGGTACTTGCCGGACAGTTCGGCCAGATAGTCGGCCATGGCGCCCGGCTCCAGCGTGCGGCCTTCGCCTTCGAGCACGTACTTGCCGTCCTTGAAGAACTCGGTCGAGGCGCAGTCGAGCGCGATGAACATGTCGTCGCCCGGCTTGTAGCCGGCTTTCTCGATCGACTTCATGATGAAGTCGAGCGCGGCCGGTGCCGACGCCAGCCCCGGCGCGAATCCGCCCTCGTCGCCGACATTGGTGTTGTGGCCGTCGGCGGCGAGCTGCTTCTTCAGCGTGTGGAACACTTCCGAGCCCATCCGGACGGCGTCTCGGATGGTGTCGGCGCCGACCGGCACGATCATGAACTCCTGGAAGTCGATCGGGTTGTCGGCATGCGCGCCGCCGTTGATGATGTTCATCATCGGCACCGGCAGAACGCGGGCGTTCGGGCCGCCGACATAGCGGTAGAGCGGCAGGCCGGAAGCGGCCGCAGCCGCCTTGGCGACGGCAAGCGAGACGCCGAGGATGGCGTTGGCGCCCAGGCGTGCCTTGTTCGGCGTACCGTCGAGCTCGATCATCGCCTCGTCGATCGCGATCTGGTCCTCGGCCTCAAGGCCGCCGATCGCCTCGAAGATTTCGCCGTTGACCGCATCGACGGCGCGCTCGACGCCCTTGCCGAGGTAGCGGGTGCCGCCGTCGCGCAGTTCGACCGCCTCATGCGCGCCGGTGGAGGCGCCCGAGGGAACCGCGGCGCGGCCGAAACTGCCGTCCTCGAGGTGAACGTCCACTTCGACGGTCGGATTGCCGCGGCTGTCGAGGATCTCGCGGCCGATGATGTCGATGATTGCGGTCATGGTTTTCTTCCCTGTGTATGAGCGGGTCAGCGGTGATCTAATCGATTGAAAGCTCTTAGTCGAAGCCGACGGAATTGCAAGCGCGCCGTCTCCGGCTAACCGAGCCTTGTGACACCATCGTGATGACGGCGCCACGATACACGGTCAGCCCTTGGCGACGGCGTCGAAGGCCAGCAGCTTTTCCAGAAGCCGCGGCATGTCCTTCAGCGGCACCATGTTCGGTCCGTCCGAGGGCGCGTTGTCCGGATCCTCGTGCGTCTCGATGAAGACGCCGGCGACGCCGACGGCGACCGCTGCCCGCGCCAGCGTCTCGACGAATTCGCGCTGGCCGCCGGACGAGCCTCCCTGCCCACCCGGCTGCTGCACCGAATGGGTGGCGTCGAACACGACCGGCGCGCCGAGCGAGGCCATGATCGGCAGCGAGCGCATGTCGGAGACGAGCGTGTTGTAGCCGAAGGAGGCGCCGCGTTCGCAGAGCAGCACGTTCGGATTGCCGCTGTCGGTGAATTTCGCCAGCACGTTCTTCATGTCCCAGGGCGCCAGGAACTGCCCCTTCTTGACGTTGATGACGCGCCCGGTCTTTGCGGCCGCGACGAGCAGGTCGGTCTGGCGCGACAGGAAGGCCGGGATCTGCAGGACATCGACGGTCGGCGCCACCAGCGCGCACTGTTCCTCGGTGTGGATGTCGGTCAGGACCGGAAAGCCGAATTCCGCCTTCAGGTCGGAAAAGATCTCCATCGCCTTCTCCAGGCCGATACCGCGCTTGCCCGAAAGCGAGGTGCGGTTCGCCTTGTCGTACGACGACTTGTAGACGAGGCCCATGCCGAGCTTGCCGCACAGTTCCTTCAGCGTGCCGGCGATCATGAAGGCATGGTCGCGGCTCTCCATCTGGCAGGGACCGGCGATCAGCGTCAGCCGCTCCTTCTGCGAGAACGTGACCTTGCCCTTGCCTTCCCCGGCGGTGACGACTGCGTTGGTTTCCATATCAATCTCCAAAGACGAAAAGGGCACCCTGCCCCGGCGCGGCCGGCACCAGCAGGCGGCCGCCGCGCTCCACATATTCGATGGCGTTGTCTTCCAGATGCCTGCGGCAGCGACCGAGATCCTCCACCCGGAACACCACCGCCTCGCCCTTCAGCCCGCGATCGGTCGATTTCGGCTCGATGCCATAGAAGCCCTGCATCCCGGCGAAATTGAGCACGCTGATGCGGCCACGCGGCGTATCCACGCTCATGCCGAAGGAATGGGCCTCGACCTCGCGCTCGTCTGCGACCGTCTGCAGCAGATACTGGAAATCGGTCGGGTTCTGCTCCGACAGCACGACTTCCGACAGCGCAACGGCACCGTTGGGATGCCGCTCCAGCGCCTTGCGGTCCGACGGCAGAGCGACGAGCCGCTGCGAGGCGAAGAAGAAGAAATCGGGCGAGCGCGCATCGGCGGCAAAGGCGAGACGGAAGCTGCCGGTGGCGCTGCTGCCGTCGGGCAGAAGCATGTCGCGCGAGAATTCCAGCATCCCGCCGCCAGAAAGGCCCTCGGCACGATAGCGGGCATAGTCGCCGCGCGCGTCCTCGCTCGCCATGGCGATCCCCGAAAACCCTTCGACGCCGCGGCGGAAGCGGAAGGCCTGGTCCCGTCCGACGAAGACGTTGCCCGCCCGCGCCGCCGCCTCGCAGTCCTCCCGGTTGGCGATCCCGAGCGGTTCCAGATAGCTGCCGTCGGCAAGAAAGACGCAGCAGTTTTCCGTGCCGAAGGGATGGTGCGCATCGGCTGCGACGGTGAAACCCAGCATGGTCAGCCGTTGCCGCGCCGCCGCGATCTCGCTGACCGGCAGGACCAGGTGATCGATCGGACGCGCTGTCTTTGGCTTCGCACGCATGAAGGGGATCCGGGGCTCATCCATTGGCCCGTGCTTTGCCCTTTTTGGAACCGCATTGCAAGGGCGGCGCATGCGGGCGGGCGCGGGGGCGGAGAAGCAGTCGCTAAACTACCGTAACGTCAGGTTGCAACCTGCCTCGGCGGTACAAAATAAAGCTGTTGATTACCCCCAGCTGCCTCGTTCGGTGCATCGTCCCGTTTTGACAATTTTGCCGCGAGCGGCTTACCTGCTCGCGACAGGGCCCGGAAGCGGGCCAACCATGCGAACATGCTGAAATACGGAAGCAAATGCGCAGTTCGAGGCCCCTGGGGCGGGGTGACGGGTTGCAGGACAGTTTGACGTCGCCCAGGGGCTGAGGGATGGTCATGAACCTTTTTCGTCGTAGTGAGGACAGCGGCCGGCATGCCGCCAATCCTGCAACCCGGTACGGGCCGGACGGACTTGCCGCGGGCGGCTCGTCCGTAGCTGCTTCGCCGCCCGTCGATCCGATGGCGCCTGCCGCATCCGCCGATCCGCTCGACTTCGAGGCCTTCGGCCTGGCGCTCGAGGAAAACAAGCAATCCTCCGAGGAACTCGTCACGACGCTCGTCCACGTGCAGGATCGCGTATCGACGCTCGTCACCGGCCATGCGCGCCTGCTGTCCGAAGTCGGCGGGCTGCGGTCCGAATGCAACCGGCTCGGGTCGCTTCTGGAGCACGAGACCGGAACCCGCAAGAGGCTCGAACAGGACAACGGCCGGCTTGCCTCCGACAACAAGGAGGTCCGCGCCAGCAACGCCCAGTTGCGTGTCGAGATCGACGCGATCCGGCAGGAATTCGTCAAGCTCCAGGCACTGCACGGTGTGACCTGCGAGGAGCTCTCCATCGTGGAGATGCGGCTGGCCGATGCCGAACGCGAGATGTCCGACAGAAGCGGCCAGTTTGACGAGGCGAACGCGCTGATGAAGCGCACCCAGAGGGAGCTGGAGATCCGCAGCCGCGAACTCTCGGCGCTGCGGGAGAAGTTCGACGTCGAATCCACCGCCCACCAGTTGCTGATCGAGACCTCGCGCCGGGAGACGGCCGCGCAGGCGCGCGAGTTGACGCGCCAGAACGAGGAAAAGGGTCAGCTGAGGAACACGCTGACCCAGCAGGAATCCCTCGTTCGCAGCCTGCAGGCGAACGTCACCGGTCTTCGCCAGGAGATCACCGTTCTGGAGGAGAAGAACCGCAACCTCGAAGAGGAGCTGGAGGGCGTCCAGAACGCGACCGCGCTGCAGATCGCGCACATGAACACGCGTCAGGAGGCGATCGGCTCCAAGGCGGAGCTGGCCGAGAAGCTGCTGGCGACCGCCAATGGCCGCAACCGCATGACGGACGAGGAACTGCGCACGACGCGGGCCGAGCTGAAACGAACCAAGAGCGAGATGCAGTCGACCACCGCCCGCGCCGAACGGCTGGCGGACGAACTGGCACGCGCCCGTGCCGTCGGCAGCGAAAGCGAGAATGCCCGCCGCGACCTCGCCATGCAGAACGGCGAACTCACGCTGAAGCTGCGCGAATTCGAGGGTGCGCGCAACCAGCGCGACCGCGACTGGGATGAGGCGCGCCGTGACATGGAGACGCGCGCCGATACCGACCGCCACGAGATCAGCCAGTTGCGCACGAGCCTCGAGATCGCCAAATCTGAGATCCGCCAGTTGCGCACCGATCGGGCGATCCTGACGGGTCAGCTGGAAGCAGCCCGCGGCGACCGCGCCGGCAATGGCCCCGCGACACTCCTCCAGGAGAGCGACCTCGAACCGGTGCCTTCGATGGCGCGCAGCGGGGCGTCGCAACCGATCATCGATATCTCCGAGAATTCCCGGCGCGGCCGTGCCGCACCGGGTGACGCGCCAGCAATCGGCGACAGGCTGCAGACGATGGATGTCAGCGAGTTGCCGCCGGCTGAGTGAAGCCAGCCGGATTGCCGGCGGGGGACATGACGTCTCCCGCCGGCAACGTTTATCATAAGATCGCCCGCCGGTCCTGATCGACCAGCGGGCGACTTTTTGCCGGAATAATCCGGCCGTCTCAAACGTGAGAGCGAAAGACCCCGGCTGGCCAGAAAAAGACGCAGGCCGGGCCCGGACCAGAAACACGAGCAAGATGGCGACAGACACAGACGTGGCATCCCCTGACCAGACATCCGGCCACGCGCGCCGCCGCGGCCGCCACCCGATCGCCGGTCCCGTCTCGACGCTAATCCTGCTGTTTGCCCGTGCGATCACCGCCGTCCGCGCCAACTGGTCGCCCGCCGGCCCGCCGGCGCGCCAGCACGTCTATTTCGCCAACCACAGCAGCCATGGCGACTTCATCCTGATCTGGACCGTCCTGCCGCCGCGCGAGCGCCGCCGGACACGGCCGGTGGCCGGCGCGGAATACTGGCTGAAATCGCGGATGACGCGCTTCATCGGCCGCGACGTCTTCAACGCGATGCTGATCGAGCGCCAGCAGGAGACCCGCAGCGAGGATCCGGTCGCCCGCATGGCCAGCACGCTCGACGAAGGCGCCTCGCTGATCCTTTTCCCCGAAGGCACCCGCAACCAGACCGACGATCCTCTGCTGCCGTTCAAGAGCGGGCTCTATCATCTGTCGAGGCTGCGGCCGGACGTCGAGCTCGTCCCCGTCTGGATCAGCAACCTCAACCGCGTCATGCCGAAGGGCGAGTTCGTGCCGATCCCGCTGATCTGCACCGTGACCTTCGGCGAGCCGCTGCGCGTCCACGCCGACGAGCCCAAGCAGGATTTTCTCGACCGCGCCCGCGCCGCCCTCCTGTCGCTCTCGCCGCACACGGACACCGCCGCATGACCGAGGCCCGCTCCGATCTCCTCACGCTCGTGCTCGGCATCTGCGCCTTCCTGATCGTCGCCACTGTCATCGGTCAGGTGCTGCAGCGCCGGCTGTCGCCGGACCGCAGCAATGCGTCCATCGAGAACCTGAACGCGCGCATCAACGCCTGGTGGGTCATGGTGGCGCTGATCGGGATTGCGTTTCTGGCCGGTCGCGCCGGCGTGATCGTCCTCTTCGCCTTCTGCTCGTTCGCAGCCTTGCGCGAATTCGTGACGCTGACCCGCACCCGCCGCGCCGACCACTGGGCGCTGGCCGCCGCCTTCTTCGTCGTGCTGCCGGTGCAATATTATCTGGTGGCGACCGACTGGTACGGCCTCTATGCGATCTTCATCCCCGTCTATGCCTTCCTGCTGATGCCGATCGCAGCGGTCCTGCGCGGCGACACGGAGCGGTTCCTCGACCGGGTCGCCGAGGTGCAATGGGCCCTGATGATCTGCGTCTTCTGCATTTCCCACGTGCCGGCCCTGCTGACGCTGCAGATCCCGGGCTACGAGGGGCGCAACGTCCTGCTGATCGCCTTCCTCGTCATCGTCGTCCAGATGAGCGACGTGCTGCAATATGTCTGGGGCAAGCTTTTCGGCCGCACCAGGATCGCCCCGCGCCTGTCGCCCTCCAAGACCGTCGAGGGCTTCCTCGGCGGCGTGGCGAGCGCAACGCTGATCGGCGCCGCGCTCTGGTGGATCACGCCGTTCACGCCGCTGCAGGCCGGGTTTCTCGCACTTGTCATCACGCTGATGGGCTTCTTCGGCGGGCTCGTCATGTCGGCGATCAAGCGCGACCGCGGCGTCAAGGACTGGGGCCATATCGTCGAGGGTCACGGCGGGCTGATCGACCGGCTCGATTCGGTGATCTTCTCCGCACCGGTCTTCTTCCATATCGTCCGCTACGGCTGGTCGCTGGCATGACCGGCGCGATCCGCCGGCTGGCCGGCAGCAGCCTTGGTCACATGGCGGGTGCCTTTCTTGCCATGGGCGGCTGGGCCCTGTTCGCCAACCGCGATCACGGCCTGTCCCGGATGCTGACGGCCGGCGCCGCGCAGGGCATGCTTTCGGCGCTGATCACGCTGTTCCTCAAGTCCATGATCGAACGGCTCGCCCGAAACCTTGAGGGTGCGGCAGCGCTCTTTGCGCCGCCCGCCGTCGCGATCGCCGTATCGGCCACGTTGCTGCTCGCGGTCCACCTGCTCGCCCGCACGCCGGAATTGGCGGGCACGATCGCCCTTCCCCTGCTCGTCTCGACGGGCTATGCCGCCCTCTACAGCTATTCGCTCTACCGCAAGGAGCAGCGCACGCCATGACCGCCAGCGGAGACCGTCGCCCCCTTTCCAGCCGCGATACGCAATGGGCGAGGTCGATCGCACGCGCGCTCGCCGCCCGGTCGATCACGCCCAACCGCATCTCGCAGGCCAGCATGGCCGCGGCCGCCCTCGCCGGCGCCTGCTTCTGGCTCGCGCCACCGCAGGAAGGCACCCTCGCCGTTATTCTGCTGCTCGGAGCAGCCCTCTTCTGCCAGTTGCGCCTGCTCTGCAATCTCTTCGACGGCATGGTCGCCGTCGAGGGCGGCAAGGCCGAGGCCGACGGCCCCTTCTGGAACGAGTTCCCCGACCGGATCGCCGACATCCTCATCCTTGCCGGCGCCGGCTACGGTATCGGCCTGCCCGCACTCGGCTGGTCGGCCGCCGCCTTCGCCGTCCTGACTGCCTACGTCCGCGAACTCGGCCGCGCCAGCGGCGCCCCCGGCGAATTCTCCGGCCCGATGGCCAAGCAGCACCGCATGGCGGTCATGACGGCGGCTGCCGTCCTCTCGGCGCTCGCGGTCGCCTGGGACCGGCAGCAGGCGATCATCGAGGCAGCCCTCTGGATCGTCGCCGTGGGCGCAGCGCTCACCGCGCTCCGGCGCGGCCGCACGCTGGTCCGCAGGCTGCGCAACGGCGGCTGACGCCGCAAGGACGCCACCGGCGCCTGGACGGGAAAACCGCCCGCCGGGCCGCCAGCCTGTCGACAACCCCGCGCCTGTCGGGTCCTCCCTTTCCTCCGTCACCCCGGACTTGATCCGGGGTCCAGCAGCACCGCGTCCGCGGTGCGGAAAATACTCTTTTCGCGCAAGGACTTGCGCGGGCTGGATACCGGCTCGCGGCCGGTATGACGGGAGTGTTGGTGGCCAGTTCGAAGGCACGGGCGCCCAGGGCAAGGCCTTGTCGGCGGAAGGCTACACCAGTCGCGACTGCTCCAGTGCCGCCTCGATGAAGCTTGCAAACAGCGGATGCGGATCGAGCGGGCGGCTCTTCAGTTCGGGATGATACTGCACGCCGATGAACCAGGGATGGTCGGCATATTCGACTGTCTCCGGCAGCACGCCGTCCGGCGACATGCCGGAAAAGACCAGGCCGCAGCTTTCGAGCCGGTCCTTGTAGTCGACGTTGACCTCGTAGCGATGGCGATGGCGCTCGGAAATGTCGGTGGAGCCGTAGACGTCGGCAATCTTCGTACCGGACTTCAGCGATGCGCGGTAGGCGCCGAGCCGCATGGTGCCGCCGAGGTCGCCCGATGCGGTGCGCTTCTGCAGCTCGTTGCCCTTCACCCACTCGGTCATCAGGCCGACGACGGGCTCCTCGGTCTTGCCGAATTCCGTCGAGGACGCCTTTTCGATGCCGGCCAGATTGCGCGCCGCCTCGACGACCGCCATCTGCATGCCGAAGCAGATGCCGAAATAGGGAACCTTGCGCTCGCGGGCGAAGCGCGCCGCGTTGATCTTGCCTTCCGAACCGCGCTCGCCGAAGCCGCCGGGAACGAGGATGCCGTGCACCTTCTCCAGATAGGGCGCCGGGTCCTCCTTCTCGAATACTTCCGATTCGATCCAGTCGAGCTTGACCTTGACGTGGTTGGCGATGCCGCCGTGGTGGAGCGCCTCGATCAGCGACTTGTAGGCGTCCTTCAGGCCGGTGTACTTGCCGACGATCGCGATCGTGACTTCGCCTTCCGGCGTCTTGATGCGTTCGGAGACGTTCTGCCAGGCCTCCAGCCGCGGCTTCGGCGCCGGCTCGATGCCGAAGGCGGCCAGAACCTCGTCGTCGAGGCCTTCCTTGTGGTAGGCGAGCGGCACGTCGTAGATCGAGGCCACGTCCAGCGCCTGGATCACGGCGGTGGGGCGCACGTTGCAGAACAGAGACAGCTTCCTGCGCTCGGCTTCCGGGATCTCGCGGTCGGCGCGCACGAGCAGGATGTCGGGATGGATGCCCATCGCCTGCAGTTCCTTCACCGAATGCTGCGTCGGCTTGGTCTTCAGTTCGCCGGCCGCCGGGATATAGGGCATCAGCGTCAGGTGCACGTAGACGGCGGTGCCGCGCGGCAGGTCGTTGCCGAGCTGGCGGATCGCCTCCATGAACGGCATCGCCTCGATGTCGCCGACGGTGCCGCCGATCTCGCAGATGACGAAGTCGTAGTCCTCGTTACCCTCGATGACGAAGTTCTTGATCTCGTTGGTGACGTGCGGGATGACCTGAACGGTGGCGCCGAGATAGTCGCCGCGCCGCTCCTTGTCGATGATGTTCTTGTAGATGCGGCCGGTGGTGATGTTGTCGGTCTTCGTCGCCGAGCGCCCGGTGAAGCGCTCGTAGTGGCCGAGGTCGAGGTCGGTTTCCGCCCCGTCGTCGGTGACGAACACCTCGCCATGCTGCGTCGGGCTCATCGTGCCCGGATCGACATTGAGATAGGGGTCCAGCTTGCGCAGGCGGACCCGATAACCACGGGCCTGCAGCAACGCTCCGAGAGCGGCGGCGGCAATTCCTTTTCCGAGGGAAGAAACCACGCCGCCAGTGATGAATACATATCGCGCCATGGGAGTCACCGGATACCTTTTCAAAAATGATTCCGCCACCGAAAAATCGCCCAAGCGGGAATCTTTCCGTGGAGGAACGTCACTGGTCTACACAAAAAGAAGGCCGGCGGACTTTTCGCCCGCCGGCCGGTTCACGTCGTTTCCGACGATCACTGTCCTGTCGGCACGCCCGTGTTCGGGGCGGGCGCCGCCGGAGCGGCAGCACCGCCGGTCGCCGGCGCCGCACCGCTATCGGTCGGCACGCCGTCATTGGCCGGTGCAGCAGGTGCGGCCGGAGTTGCCGGGGCCGGCTGCTCGGTCGAGGGCGTAGCCTCGCCGCCGAGCGAATCCAGCACGCCGTTGCCGGTGCCCGTCGTTCCGGGAATCCGGTCGAGAATGTCGGTCGGCTGCGTCTCGTAGCGCGACAGGATGCCCATGGCGAGCGCCAGCACGAAGAACAGCGTCGCAAGGATCGCCGTCGTCCGGGTCAGGGCATTGGCCGCGCCGCGCGCCGACATGAAGCCGGAGCCGCCGCCGATGCCGAGGCCGCCGCCTTCGGACCGCTGGACCAGCACGATGCCGATCAGCGCCACGACGACCATGAGATAGATGACAAGCAATATGGTCTGCATGAGTAAGATCCTGCCCGAAGGCACAAACGAGGAGATTGGCGGCTCAATATACCAAGCCGCCGGCCATTCCAAGCCCTGCGCGACAATTGCCGCCTTCAGGCCACCAGTTCTTCGTAAGCGCGGTAGATGGCAAGGAAATCAACGGATTTCAAGCTCGCACCGCCGACCAGGGCACCGTCGACATTCTCCACCGCCATCAGTTCCCTGGCATTTGCGGGCTTCACCGAGCCGCCATAGAGGATACGTATCTTCGCCCCCTCCCCGCCGAACCGCGCCTTCAGTTCGGCGCGCATGAAGGCATGCGCCTCCGCGACGTCGGCCACGGTCGGCGTCAGCCCCGTGCCGATCGCCCAGACCGGCTCGTAGGCGATCACCGTGTCGGCGGCGGTGGCGCCGTCGGGAACCGAGCCTTCAAGCTGGGACTTGAGAACGTCGAGCGTCCTGCCGCCCTTGCGCTCGGCCTCGGTCTCGCCGATGCAGACGATCGCCACCAGATCGGCCGCATGCGCGGCCTCCGCCTTGGCGCGCACCAGCCGGTCGCTGTCGCCATGGTCGGTACGCCGCTCCGAATGGCCGACGATGACATGGGTGCCGAAGCAGTCGGCGATCATCTCGGCGGAGACATCGCCGGTATGCGCGCCGGACACCTTCTCATGGCAGTCTTGCGCGCCGATCAGAAGCGGGCTGTCCTCGCAAAGCGCGGTGGAGACATAGAGCAACGTCACTGGCGGGCAGATCAGCGTCTCGACCTTTTCCGAAAGCGGTCCCTTCACGCCTTCGGCCATCGCCTTGATCTCGCTCAGCGATTCGCGGGTCCCGTTCATCTTCCAGTTTCCCGCCACCAGCGGTGTCACATCCGGGGTCATCTTGCCTCCTCAAGGTTACGTTCGGCTAAGGGCGCGCCCTAGCAGATGGACGCGGTCAAAGTAAGGGGCGCCAGCCAGCCGAGGCCCCCGCATGTCAATGCGCGAAGATCCAGTTCAGCGTCTCGCGCCAGTCGGTCATGCGGACCGGCGTGCCGTGCGATCCGGTGCGGAAAAGAACGAACCGGGTCGGGATCCCCGCGCCCAGCAGCTTGCGGAACAGGGCGACCTGGTCCTGCGCGGCATAGACCTTGTCGGCCTCGCCATGGGTGAAATAGACGGGCAGCTTCGCCTTGTAGGCGGCGCTGCCGACATAGGCGGGGTCGGTTGCGCCGCCCATGACGATCATGCCCGCGAGGTTCTCCACCGCCGCAGGATCGCGGGCGATCTGCCAGCAGATGAAGCTCCCCATGGAAGCGCAGGAAAGAATGACCGGCGTCCCCGGGGAATTCTTCCGCACCTCCGCGATCAGACCTGCGATCCGCGCCGCCCCCTTCTCGTCGAAACTCGTGACGCTGGCGGAATAGTAGGCACCGCCATTGCGGACGGCGAGGTTCTTGAGGCGGTTGAAGTTGCCGCCGAAGCTCCAGTCGTTGTTCCCGAGCCTGCGGTCGCCGCCGCGGCCGTGGATGAAGATGACGGAGAAGGCGGCCCCCTGCTGTTTGCCGGTGACGGCGACGTCGACCGGCCCGGCGGGCGTCTGGATCGTCAGGCTCTCCTGCTGCCGCTTCACCGATGTCGAGACATAGACCGCCTTGGCGCGCCGCTCCGGCACCTGGTCGCGACCGTTGATGTCGCGCATTTCCTGATAGTCGACGACGCGAAGCGCCCCGCCGTCGCTGCTCTCGATGACGGCCGGATAGGCGAAGAGTGCGTCCTTCCAGGGCGCAAGTTCGGCGGCGGGCGCGGAGACGGCGGGCAGCGCGAACATGACGATTGCGGCCAGAACAAGCCGCGACCGTGCGAAAACGGCCCTTGCGCGGCAATGAATTGTGGACTGCGGCATCAAGTCTGGCTCCCCTCGGGCGGCAAGTCTTGCCATTCCGGATCCGGCGACGCAATCCTCGGGCGACGATTTCATCGGCGCGATGCCGGCCTCGGACGAGAACGAATCGCGAAACCGGCCGAAATCTGGCAAACTGCCGGTGATTCGCTAATCCGGTGCGAACCCTTGAAATTCCAAGCCGAGACGGCCTATCTCCCGAGGCAGCCTCCCACGGCCGCAAGCTTAGAAGTCTGAAAAGCCCGATGGACGACAACAACGATCTCTTCGCCAATATCGACAGCACGCCGAAGTCCGCCCCTGCCGCCGCGGAGAGCCGCGCCGCGCCGCAAGCGCCGGCCGCTACCGCGCCCGTCCCCGCGGCTGCCCCGCGCCCGGCATCGCCGGCTGCCGACGGCGGCAATTACGATGCCTCCGCCATCCGCGTGCTCGAAGGGCTGGAGCCGGTCCGCATGCGGCCAGGCATGTATATCGGCGGCACGGACGAGAAGGCGCTGCATCACCTCTTCGCCGAAGTGATCGACAACGCGATGGACGAGGCGGTCGCCGGACATGCCAACTTCATCGAAGTCTCGCTCGACGCCGAGGGTTACCTGTCGGTGACCGACAATGGCCGCGGCATCCCGGTGGAGAACCACCCGCAGATGCCGGGCAAGTCGACGCTGGAGGTGATCCTGACGGTGCTGCATGCAGGCGGCAAGTTCGACGGCAAGGCCTACGAGACCTCGGGCGGCCTGCACGGCGTCGGCGTCTCCGTCGTCAACGCGCTGTCCGACGATCTCGAGGTCGAGGTTGCCCGAAACCGCAAGCTCTACCGCCAGCGCTTCTCCCGCGGCGTGCCGCAGGGCCCGCTGGAAGAGATCGGCGACATTCAGAACCGTCGCGGCACGAAGGTGCGCTTCCATCCCGACCCGGAAATCTTCGGGCCGCATGCCCGCTTCGATCCCGCCCGCGTCTTCCGCATGGCCCGCTCAAAGGCCTATCTGTTCGGCGGCGTCGAGATCCGCTGGAGTTGCGATCCGGGGCTGCTGCAGGAAGGTTCGGAGACGCCGGACAAGGCCGTCTTCCATTTCCCCGGCGGCCTGAAGGACTATCTGCAGGCGACGCTCGGCAAGGAGCACACCGTCACCCGCGAAATCTTCGCCGGCAAGACGGAGAAATCCGGCGGCCACGGAGCGCTGGAATGGGCCGTCACCTGGTATGGCGGCGACAGCATGATCCATTCCTACTGCAACACCATCCCGACCGCCGACGGCGGCACGCACGAGGCGGGCCTGCGCATCGCCCTGACCAAGGGCCTGAAGAACTACGCCGATCTGACGCAGAACAAGCGCGCAGCGATCGTCACCACCGATGACGTGATGATTTCCGCCGCCGGCATGCTGTCGGTCTTCATCCGCGAGCCGGAATTCGTCGGCCAGACCAAGGACAAGCTCGCCACGGTCGAGGCCCAGCGCATCGTCGAGAACGCGCTGCGCGACCCCTTCGACCACTACCTCGCCGACAATCCGGCCGAAGCGGCCAAGCTGCTCGACTGGGTGATCGAGCGCGCCGAGGAAAGGCTGCGGCGGCGCAAGGAGAAGGAAGTTAACCGCAAGACGGCGGTGCGCAAGCTGCGCCTACCCGGCAAGCTTGCCGACTGCTCGCAGAACTCCGCAGCCGGCGCCGAACTCTTCATCGTCGAGGGCGATTCGGCCGGCGGCTCGGCCAAGCAGGCGCGCAATCGCGCCAACCAGGCGATCCTGCCGCTGCGCGGCAAGATCCTCAACGTCGCCAGCGCCGGCCGCGAGAAGCTCGGCGCCAACCAGCAGCTCGCCGACCTGATCCAGGCGCTCGGCTGCGGCACGCGCTCGAAGTATCGCGAGGAGGACCTGCGCTACGAACGCGTCATCGTGATGACCGACGCCGACGTCGATGGCGCCCATATCGCCTCGCTGCTCATCACCTTCTTCTACCAGGAGATGCCCGAACTGATCCGCGGCAGCCACCTCTACCTCGCCGTCCCGCCGCTCTATCGCCTCAGCCAGGGCGCGAAGGTCGCCTATGCGCGCGACGACGCCCACCGCGAGCAACTGATGCGGACGGAGTTTTCCGGTCGCGGCAAGGTCGAGATCGGCCGTTTCAAGGGCCTCGGCGAGATGCTGCCGGCGCAGTTGAAGGAAACGACGATGGATCCGAGAAAGCGGACGCTGCTGAAGGTCGAGATCGACGACGTCGATTTCGAGGGCACCCGCGATGCGGTGGACAACCTGATGGGCACCAAGGCCGACGCCCGGTTCCGCTTCATCCAGGAACGCGCGGTCTTCGCCGACAACCTCGACATCTGATTGCAGGATCGCGCGCCACAATTCCGTGCCATTGGCCTCCTTTAAGGGCGGGACCGGCGCAGCTTCTGCGAATCGGCGAAGACATTTCGGGGCCGGCTGCGGTCAATTTCCCGGACAGGAAGGACGCGCATGAAGGCCGCACTCATCGTCATGACCATCCTCGGCTGCGACGATTCGGTCACGCAGTGCCACTACATCGACACCGTCGACAGCACCTGGCAGTCGGTGGCGCTGTGCGATACCCAGTCCGAAGCGCAGATGACGCGCTACCAGAACGCCAACTACCCCGTGGTCGTCGCCGTCTGCGAAAGCAGGAGCGACCAGCAGAACGCCGGGGTGCCGGAAGCACCGGCACCGCAACCCGGCGCCCAGGCGGACGCCCTTCCCTCTCCCGCGGTCGAGCCGGCCGTGCCCGCCCCGCCGGAACCGTCGCAGTCCGCAGCGAAGGAAGGCGGCGTCACCGCCCGCACCATCGCCATGCTCCGCCGCAACCTCCCGGATGCGGGCGCCATTCGCAACACGGTGACGAAGCCGTTCCGCTATGCCGAGGACGGTTACAGCTGGGTTGTGCGGAAGTTCGCCGACTGAGCCCGCCGAAGCGCCGCCGGCGCCATCGGACCTGCCAGATCTACGCCGCGTCCTGCGCGGCCAGCAGCGCAAAGCTGCGGGCGGACTGGCGTTGCTCGGCGATCGCAAGACCCTCGATCATTTCCAGCAGGGCGGCAGACGCCGCCCCCCGCGCTTCGCGCGTGCGCATCGCAAGCCTTGCCGTCACCGTCATCCGCCCGGCACCGTCGCGCGCATCGTTGCGCCACAGCAGCACGGCCTCGGCAAAGAGCGCGCTGATGTCGCGCCCGAGCCCAGCCATCTCGAACAGCGCGCAGATCGCCTGCCGGCGGCCATCGGCCAGGATTGAGCGCACGCGCTTCTCGCTCTGCCCCGAAAGGTTGACCATGGTGGCAGCGAAGAACGCGATCCGGCCGGCACAGAGCGCCTGCATCAGAAGCACCGGCGTCAGCCGGCCGCATGCGCGCAGATGCTCGACCAGTTGCTCCGTCTCGCCCGTCTCCAGTTCCGCGGCGAGCGCGATCGTCGCCACGTCGCAGGCCTCGCGCGCGACCCGTTCGATCCGGCCGCTGCCCACCATCGCCTGCACGAGGGCGTCGCCCGCGAGTGCCGCTCCCACCTTCTCGACGAGCGCATGCCGCGCGTCGCAGGGAAGATCGTCGCGATCGAGAAGAACGGCGCGGATTTCGGCATCGTCCCCATGCCTCTCGCAGATCCGCTTGAGGCTGCGGGCGCCGATGCAGGCGCCGTCGTTCTCGAGCAGCGTCAGCGCGTCGAAGAGATTGCCGACCTCTATCACCGCCGCGCACACCGCGCGGGAGACACTTTGCCGGTGGGCGATCAGCGCGCGGGTCATGTCGCTGGTGCGTGCGGCAAGGTCGACGAGATCGGCATCGGTAAGGACCGGCGAACGCAGGATGACCTGGGCGGCGATCTCCGGCTGGTCCTCCGACAGCGGCACGATGACCGCGCGCGGCGCGTCCGGATGATCCGCGATCCCCTCCGCCAGCGCGAGGCGGACTTTCGGCGCGGGATCGTCGAGCAGGAAGATCATCGCCATTTCCGCAGCATGACGTTCGTCGTTGCCGATCGACGCGTTGGCATAGGCACGCGCCAGTGCGCCCGCCGCCCGCGCCCGATCGCCCGCCTTGGCGGTTTCCACCCATCGGAGAAAGGCGTTGATGATCAAGATGTGCCCCAGCGTCTCAGGAATTCTGTGCGATGAGGAAACGTTAGCGATAAATGGTTTACGTTTGGTTCACCATGTTCCTTAACGCCTGCCGGGCAGCCGGATTGCGGTGATATCGCAGCCGGCCTACAAGGAACGATGACCGGAAGCCTGCATTCCCTCCTCGAATGGACCGATGACACCTCGGCCGAAACGATCGCCGCGGCCGACGCCCTGATCTGCAGCGCCGCGCCGCCGCCCGAGCCCGGCTGCCGCATCATCCTTGTTCCCGCGGACGAGAGCGAGAGCACCCTTTGTGAGGTAGTTCGCCTGCGGCCGTTTGCGCTCGCGCTCATGGATTGCCGTTCCGGTGCCGACGTCCAGCGGCTGGATGTCCTGCTGTCGGTCGCGGAGGCTGTCAAAGGTGTGGAACCGGGCACGACACGCATTCTGGCCTGGACCGACGGCCTGCTGCCCGCCCCCTTCGACGAAGCCGGGTTCCACGGAAAGTCGGCGCGACTTTGCGGCCTCGTCTGGGATTGGCGGCCGCTGGCGCGCCTCCTCGGCGCCTCGCGCTGCCGCGACGACCACGGCTGCTGGACCCCGACCTTTGCCGGCGCGCGCGCGGCAACGCTGATGTCGGCGAAAGCCGCCGGCGTTTCCGCCTACGAGGTGGTAGAAGGCGGCAGCGAACTTTCGGCCGACTGCCGCCATGCCCGCGCCGACGGCTTCGACGGCCGCGTTGCCACGGATGCCGGCCAGATCGCGATCATCAACCGGGCGTTCTCACCACTCTGAAGTGCCCCGGCCTGAATTAACGCCGCTGCGGCCGCATCATCTCGAAGACGTCGCCGGCGTCGCAATAGTCCATGTAGCCCATGCGACCGATCGGCCGCGCCGCCGCCATGTCGAAGCGTCCGTCGCGGATCGCCTCGTCCCTGATGTGGATCCCGACCACCTGGCCGAACACCACCCAGCTTTCCGAGAGCGTCCCGTCCACGTCGCGCGGGCGCATCACCTCCGTCATCCGGCATTCGAGCGCCGCGAGCGCCTCGGCGACGAAGGGGGCGTCGACGAGATTGGCCTGCTGCGGTGTCAGGCCGGCCAGCTCGAACTCGCTCTCCTCGTAGGGCGCCGTCAGCGACGTCATGTTCATCTGCTCCATCAGGTCGCGGCCGACGAAGCTGCAGGTGAAGACGCCCGTCTCCTCGATATTGCGGACGCTGTGCTTGTGCCCGCTGGAGGAAAACATGACGAGCTTCGGCTTGTCGCTGATGGCGTTGAAGAAGGAATAGGGGGCGAGATTGTGGATCCCGCCCTCGCCCCGTGTGCCGATCCAGCCGATCGGCCGCGGGGAGACGATGGCCTTGAACGGATCGTGGGCGAGGCCATGCGCATTCGCGGCCGTGTCGTAGAACATCGCTTGCGCCCTCACGCCTCTTCGCCGACCCAGGAGACGATCTCCTTAATATCCGGCCGCGGCCTTTCGGTGGGCGGCACCATAGCGGTTCCGATGTGGATGAAGCCGGCCACCTTCTCTCCGGGCTTCACCCCGAGGATCGGATAGGCGCGCGCGTCGAAGGCGAACCACTCCGTCAGCCAGTTGGAAGCGTAGCCGTGCGCATTGGCCGCCATCAGAAGGTTGAGGCACACGGCACCCGCCGACATCAGCTGCTCCCACTCGGGGATCTTGACGTGCGGCGCCGCCGTGCTCACGACCGCGACCACCACCGGCGCGCGCGTCAGCCGGGTGTTCTCCACCGTCACCATCTCCTGCGACAGGTCGGGCCTGTCGGCGATCGCGATCCTTGCCAGTTCGGCGCTGATTCGCTCCCGCTCCGGGCCGCGATAGACGATGAAGCGCCAGGGCGCGAGCTTGCCGTGGTCCGGCACGCGCGAAGCGAGCCGGAGCATCTGCTCGATTTCCGCCCGCTCGGGTCCCGGCGCGGCCATCTGGAAGGCGGGGATCGAACGGCGGTTGGAAAGATAGTCGATAAGTCTGATATCGGTTTTCATAAGGCGGAAGTTCCACTAACGTGCGGGCCATCGGTCGGCCATGAAAATGCCATTTGCCGGGCATTGAAGTGGAACCAACGATTAAGGAAGTCAACCTTCGCCATGCCCACCCCAAGCATTTCCGCTTTTGCCAGGATCGCCTGCCTCTGTATGGCGGCAGGCGCGGCATTTCCGGCACAGGCCCAGGAGACGCTGGACAGCTTTTCCCAGATCACCACCCCGAAGAAGAGCAGCAAGCTCACCTCCTTCAATCCGCTCGTCACCGGCGAGGCGGAGCCGAAGAACCTGCGCGACATCCTCTGCGAGGCGCTCCTGACCAAGGACGGCAAGCCGATGCAGCACGGGCTCAGCTGGCGGGTGTTCTCTCCCATTCCCGACGCCGACGGCAAGCTGCCGCTGCTGGCCTCCTCCGAAGGCGGCTCGGCCGCGTTCCAGCTCGTTCCTGGCGAATATTTCGTCAATGTCGCCTTCGGCCGCGCCGCCGCGACGAAGAAGCTTCTGGTCCCCGAGAGCGGGCCGGTCGAAACCCAGGTGATGGTCCTCGATGCCGGCGGCATCATGCTCAACGCCGTCTCCGGATCGGACGTGCGCATTCCGCCGAACGAGCTCACCTTCTCGATCTACGCCTCCGAGATCGGCGAAGACGGCGAGCGCAGCCTCGTCGTGCCGAACGTGAAGGCGAACACCGTGGTGCGGCTCAATGCCGGCACCTACCACGTGGTCTCCGACTACGGCACGGTCAATGCCGTGATCCGCGCCGACATCCAGGTCGAGGCCGGCAAGCTGATCGAGGCCACGATCCAGCACCGCGCGGCCAAGCTCACCCTGAAGCTCGTTTCCGAGGAGGGCGGCGAGGCGATCGCCGACACCGCCTGGTCCATCCTCACCTCGTCGGGCGACGTCGTCAGCGAAAGCGTCGGCGCCTTCCCGACGCTCGTGCTCGCGGAAGGCCAGTACACGGCCGTCGCCCGCAACAAGAACAGGATCTACCAGCGCGACTTCACCGTCACCGCCGGGCAGAACACCGATGTCGAGGTGATGCTGACCGAGAACGCCGACCAGCAGGCGCAGATCGCCACCGAAGCGGACTGAGCAGCGGACGGAGCGCGGGTCGCCCCCCCCGTCAAACCTGGCTCAATCAACCCGCCCGCTTGAACCGCGGCCGCCGCGGCGGCTGCATGGCAAACACGGCATCGTAGATCCGCGTCAGGAGATCCTTGCGGTCCGGGATCGCGCTCAACTGGTCCCAGCCGATCATGGCGCCGATGCGCACCGAGATCGTCGAGCCGGACAGCCGCTTGAATTCCCGGATCAGCAGCGACAACCTGAGCGTCAGCGAGATCTTGCTGGCGATGTGGAACAGCGCTCCGTTCTGTCCCTCGAAGAAGACCGGGATGACATTGGCCTGCGCCGCCTGGATCAGCTTGGCCGGGAAGATCTTCCACGGCAGGTCCTCGGCCCGGCCGAAGCCGCGCTTCGCGGTCGCCACCCCGCCTGCGGGAAAGACGATGATGGTCACGCCTTCCCTGAGCAGCCGCACGGCCTCGTGGCGCGTGCGCATGTTGATCGCGAGCGCCTCCTTGGTCTCCTCGAAGGAGACCGGCAGCGAATAGGGCTCCATCTCCGGAACCTTGAGGAGATCCTTGTGGATCATCACCCGGAACGGCCGTCCAAGCTGTTCCGCCAGCGCCAGCACCGCGATCCCGTCGCCGATGCCGAAGGGATGGTTGGCGACGATGACGAGCGGCGCCTCGGGCAGGTCGCGCGGCGGCCAGTTGCCCAGAACGTCCATCTTCACGTCGATGATGTCGAGCATTTCGCCGAAGACGCGTTGGCTGCTGCCGACGCTCTCGGCCCGCCAGCGCTCATAGAGCGCGGCATAGCGGTTGCGGCCCGAGAGCCCTTCTATCGAACGGATGAACCAGCGCTTCAGCCGCGGATCGTTCTCGTTGGCGTAGGACAGTTCCTTGAACCGCACCGTCTTCCCCTGCACTTCGGCGTTCGATGACCTGTCTACGACAGTTTTGTTGCAATCATCTGACAGAGGCAGACGACGAGCGGCAGAGGACGAAGACAGGCACGAGGGGCACGGATGCACCCCTCGCGCGGCAATCCTCAGGCGGCGGCGCGGGCCGCGGCCTTGCGCTTGACGTCCGGCGGCGTCGCCTCGTCGATCAGGGAGGCGATCGCCTCGTCGAGCGACATCGCCGTCTGGTTCTGCGAACCGAGCCGGCGGATGTTGACCGAGCGCTCCTCAGCCTCGCGCTTGCCGCAGACGATGATCACCGGAACCTTGGTCACCGAATGCTCGCGGACCTTGTAGTTGATCTTCTCGTTGCGAAGATCGGTCTCGACGGCGAGGCCCGCGTCGCGCAGCTTCTCGGCCACCTCGCGGGCATAGTCGTCGGCTTCCGAGGTGATGGTCGCGACCACCACCTGCAGCGGCGAGATCCACAGCGGCATGTGGCCGGCGAAGTTCTCGATCAGGATGCCGAGGAAACGCTCCATCGAGCCGCAGACGGCGCGATGGATCATCACCGGCTGCCGCTTCTCCGAGGCCTGGTCGATGTAGAAGGCGCCGAAGCGTTCCGGCAGGTTGAAGTCGACCTGCGTCGTGCCGCACTGCCATTCGCGGCCGATCGCGTCCTTCAGCGTATATTCGAATTTCGGCCCGTAGAACGCGCCCTCGCCCGGCAGGATGCCGGTCTTGATCTTGCCGCCCGACTGCGCCTCGATCTGCTTCAGGACATCCGTCATCACGCTCTCGGCGCGGTCCCAGAGCTCGTCCGAGCCGACGCGCTTGTCGGGACGGGTCGAAAGCTTCACGACCACCTCGGTGAAGCCGAAGTCCTCGTAGACCGACAGGATCAGGTCGTTGATGCGCAGGCACTCGGCCGCCATCTGCTCGTCGGTGCAGAAGACGTGCGCGTCGTCCTGGGTGAAGCCGCGAACGCGCATCAGCCCGTGCAGCGCACCGGACGGCTCGTAACGGTGGACGTTACCGAATTCCGCAAGACGCACAGGCAGTTCACGGTAAGACTTCAAGCCATGCTTGAAGATCTGGACGTGGCCGGGGCAGTTCATCGGCTTCAGCGCGAACACGCGGTCGTCGTCGGTATCGTCGCCGGCGACGGTCACCTTGAACATGTTGTCGCGGTACCAGCCCCAGTGGCCCGAGGTCTCCCAGAGCGACTTGTCCAGCACCTGCGGCGCGTTGACTTCCTGGTAGGTGTTGGCGAGCCGGCGGCGCATGTAGGCCACCAGCGTCTGGAACATCCGCCAGCCCTTGCCGTGCCAGAAGACGACGCCCGGCCCTTCCTCCTGAAAGTGGAACAGGTCCATCTCGCGGCCGAGCCGGCGATGGTCGCGCTTCTCGGCCTCGGCCAGGATGTTGAGGTAGGTGTCGAGCTCTTCCTGCGTATGCCAGGCGGTGCCGTAGATGCGGGTCAGCATCGGATTGTTGCTGTCGCCGCGCCAGTAGGCGCCGGCCACCTTCATCAGCTTGAAGGCCGTGCCGATCTGCCCCGTCGAGGCCATGTGCGGCCCGCGGCAGAGGTCGAACCAGTCGCCCTGGTAGTAGATCTTCAGGTCCTGGCCTTCCGGGATGGCGTCGACCAACTCCACCTTGTAGCTCTCGCCCTTGCCGGCAAAGACCTCGCGCGCCTTCTCGCGCGACCAGATCTCCTTGGTGAACGGCTTGTTGCGCTGGATGATCTCCTTCATCCGCTTTTCGATCTTCGGCAGGTCGTCCGGCGTGAACGGCCAGTCCTCGCCGCTGTCGGGATGCATGCGCTTGAAATCGTAATAGAAGCCGTTCTCGATCACCGGGCCGATCGTCACCTGCGTCCCCGGCCACAGCTCCTGTACGGCCTCGGCCATCACGTGTGCGGCATCGTGGCGGATCAGTTCCAGCGAGCGCGGATCGTCACGGGTGACGATTTCCAGCCGGCCGCTCGAAACCGGGTCGGACAGGTCGCGCAACTCGCCGTCGAGCGCGATCGCCACGGCCTTCTTCGCCAGCGACTTCGAAATCGCCTCGGCGACATCGCGCCCGGTCGAACCGGCGGGATAATCGCGGACGGAACCATCGGGAAAAGTGAGGGAAACAGGTGCAGACATGAAATTCTCCTATCCAGTCCCGCCAACGAATGCGGGTGGTATGCGAGGAAAGCGCCGGAATGCGGGCGCATGCGCTGCGCGGTATAGGGGGAAAACGGGAGGATTGGAAGAGGTGGGGAACTTACGAACTGCTATCCCAGGCTGCCGCGGACGCCACCGAAGCTCCATAGGTTCTATGTGCACACGGCGTTGGCCACCATTTCCGGCTCAGGGCGACACCTTGCACGCCGGCTTCTCGTCCGACTTCCCAGCCGCCGACACCCGCCACAGCCGCCACGGCGCCCACCTGACGCCGGAGGCCAGCCGCTCCGGCACCGGATCGAACCCGCTCGTTCCGCCGGGCCCACAACGGACGACGCGGAAGAGCGTCATCCATCCGCCGGACCACAGGCCGTGGCGGGCGATCGCCTCGTAGCCGTATTCCGAGCAGGTCGGCATGTGCCGGCAGGAATTGCCGATGAAGCCGGAGAGCGTCAGCTGGTAGAGGCGAATGAAGGCCATGCCGAACAGGCGGCCCGGGGTCTTGCGGAACGGGCCGGACCAGTTGCGGCCGCGGTATAGCGGACGAGCGGCGGAGCGATCGCCGCTACCGTGGTTGCATTCTGGAGCGCTACACACCAACCCACCCCCCGGCCTGCCCCGTCCCCTGCGCCTCCGTCATGCCGGCCCACGAGCCGGCATCCAGCAGCGGCGCGTCCGCGGCGCAAAAGAATCCCCTGCGCTCAAGGACTTGAGCGCGCTGGATCCCGGCTCGGGGCCGGGATGACGTAGAAGGCGGTGGCGCGCGCATCGCTCACCCCGCCTTCTCCAGCCGCCGTGCCTCGACCTGCCCGATCGCGTCGACCACCGCGTCGAAGGTCAGCATGGTGGAGGCGTGGCGGGCCTTGTAGTCGCGCACCGGGCGCAGGAAACGCATGTCCTCGAAGCGGCCCTCCGGGCCCTCGCCGTCCGCCTTCAGCATGGCCAGCATGTCCTCGCGGGCCTTGCGCACTTCGGCGGCCGTGGCGCCGATGACGTGGCGCGCCATGATCGAGGACGAGGCCTGGCCGAGCGCGCAGGCCTTCACCTCGTGGGCGAAATCGCTCACCCGGTCGCCGTCCATCTTCAGCCAGATCTTCACCCGCGAGCCGCAGAGCCTGGAATGGGCGCTCGCCTCCGCGTCGGCGTTCTCGAGCGTGCCGGTCCGCGGAATGTTGCCGGCGAATTCGAGAATGCGGCTGTTATAGATGTCATCCATAAGGAATTGTCCACGTTTTCATGGGTTTCTGCATTTCTGACGGATCCGGGCACGATATTCCATCGTTTCCGCGAAAAAAGCATTCCGTGTCGCCGCTGGCCTCTTCCACAGCTATCGGGCGATACTATATGCTATGTCGTGTTGGGGCGACCGTTTTGCAACAGAAACGTTTGCCTGTTGTTTGGGAAACCGTGCCGGACGATCGGGCGTGTAAAGACGTCGCGATCCGAAAGCCCCGGAGCCCGCCAACGGAACCCAAGCCTGCAGGGTTAGGCAATGGCCAATGGCGAGTCCGACATTGACGGAAGTCAACCTGCAGAAAGGGTGTGGCACCATGGACGCCATCATCAAGAATTTTCCCGTCGGCGACGACAAGGACGGCCGTCCGACCCAGAAGGAAGCGGAAGACGCCGTCCGCGTGCTCCTGCGCTGGGCCGGTGACGACCCCTCCCGCGAGGGCCTGCTCGATACGCCTGCCCGCGTCGCCAAGGCCTACAGGGAGCTCTTCTCCGGCTATACGCAGGACCCCGAAGACGTTCTCGGCCGCACCTTCGAGGAAGTGGGCGGCTTTGACGACATGGTGATGGTGAAGGATATCTCCTTCTATTCGCATTGCGAGCACCACATGGTGCCGATCATCGGCCGCGCTCATGTCGCCTACCTGCCGAACGGGCGCGTGCTCGGCCTGTCCAAGATCGCCCGTGTCGTCGAGATCTTCGGGCGCCGGCTGCAGACGCAGGAGACGATGACGGCGCAGATCGCCACCGCGATCGACGAGACGCTGCGTCCGCGCGGCGTCGCCGTGATGATCGAGGCCGAGCATATGTGCATGGCGATGCGCGGCATCCAGAAGCAGGGCTCGACAACGCTGACGACCACCTTTACCGGTACGTTCAAATCCGAGCCCGCCGAGCAGGCGCGCTTCATGACCATGATCCGGGGCCGCGGCTGACGCCGTAGGCTCCGGCAGACGGAGCCGACGATGGCCATCGCCTTTCCCCCTCCTTCGAAAGACAAGCGCGAACTCGAAGCGGCCGGCGCCTTCACGCCCCGCTTCGACGAGCACGGGCTCGTCACCGCCGTGGTGACGGATGCCGGCGACGGAGAACTGCTGATGGTCGCGCACATGAACGCGCACGCCCTGGCGCTCACCGTCGAGACCGGCATCGCCCACTACTGGAGCCGTTCGCGTCAGGCGCTGTGGAAGAAGGGCGAGACCTCCGGCAACCTCCAGACGGTGATCGAGATGCGGACCGACTGCGACCAGGACGCCGTCTGGCTCAAGGTCAGGGTCGCCGGCCACGACGCCACCTGCCACACCGGCCGCCGCTCCTGCTTCTACCGCACCGTCAACCGTGACGGCGGCGAGGCACGGCTCGCGATCGCCGACGACCGCATCCAGTTCGACCCCACCGAGGTCTATCGGAAGGGCGGGACGGAGTAAGGCAGCGTCCCGTATCGGCGCGAAATTTACGATTTGGCAAGGAAATCGGCCTGTAGTGACGTCAGCAGCAAAGACGCAGCGTACGAACCGGCCATGCCAATCCTCACGCCAGCAACCACCCGGACACCGCAGGACGCAAACGCGACAAGGCGGGCATTGCCGCCGCCCTGCCCCGACTACGCCCAATTGATGAGCCAGAGCAAAAGGAACGGGCTCACCGCTCCTCGCTCGCCTGCTATTCTTGACCCTGCCGCGACTGGGCTCGCGGCTCATTGTGCAGGACAGTTTGACGCGGCGCCGGAACTGAAGGCAGGGGGACGAAGTTCTCTCTGCGTCGGAGGCCTTATATGCTGAACTGGAGTCTAAACCGGGGTATGGTGACGGCAGATGCGTCGGTGCCGGATGGTCCCTCCATGAATCATATGCAGCTTCCCGCAACGGAAGGGCGTCAGTCCCGTTCGCGCATCGCGCTGGCGCTGGGCGGCGGTGCGGCCCGCGGCTGGGCGCATATCGGCGTCCTGCGAGCCTTCGACGAAGAGGGGATCGAGGTGAGCATGATCGCCGGCACCTCGATCGGCGCGCTCGTCGGCGGCTGCTATCTTGCCGGCAAGCTCGACGAACTCGAGAGCTTCGCCCGGTCGCTGACCATGCGCCGCATCGCCAGCCTGCTCGATTTCACCATCCGCGGCAGCGGCCTGTTCGGCGGCATGCGGCTGACCAAGCGCATGCAGGAGCACCTCGAAAACCATTCGATCGAGCAACTCGACCGTCCCTTCGTCGCCGTCGCGACCGAGATCAACAGCGGCCATGAGGTCTGGATCACCCGCGGCTCGCTGATCACGGCGATCCGTGCGTCCTATGCCCTGCCCGGCATCTTCGAGCCGATCAAGTGCAACGGCCGCACGCTGGTGGACGGCGCACTGGTCAATCCCGTCCCCGTCTCCGTCTGCCGTGCGCACGAAGAGCCGCTCGTCGTCGCCGTCAACCTCAACTACGATCTCTACGGCCGCTCGGCGGTGATCAAGCATACCGCCAGCATCCAGGACCTCGACGGCGCGCCGCGGCAGGAAAACAGCGAGGCCCGGCTCGGATTGACGGGCGTCATGGTGCAGGCGTTCAACATCATTCAGGACCGGATCGCCCGCGCCCGCCTGGCCGGCGATCCGCCGGACCTGTCGCTGCTGCCCCGTCTTAGCGACATCGGCCTGTCGGAATTCCACCGCGCCGGAGAGGCGATAGACCGGGGCTATCTCGAGGCCAAATCCAAGATCTCGGAAGTCAAGCGGATGCAGGAAGTGCTGTCGCGCTGACGCCTGCTTCGCTTTCGGAGTGTTCCAAGCCCTCGGGACGAGGCACCGCCGGCGCCCCGTCGCGACGTTTGCAGGCTTGTTCGATCAGCCGGCAATATAGGCCTTGATCTCGGCCGCCTCGCGTTCGATCGAGCGGATATGCGCCTTCACGACGTCGCCGATCGAGATGATGCCGACAAGGCGACCATCCTTTTCGACCGGGATATGGCGGGAGCGCAGCGTGCTCATCATTTCCATCACTTCTTCGACCGTCGCAGCTTCGCCGCAACGATGCACATTGCCCCACATGATGGACGAGATCGGTCTGTCGAGACAATCGGCCCCGCTCTTGGCGATCGCGGCGACGATGTCGCGCTCTGTCAGGATTCCGGAGATCCGGTCGGTACGGTCGACGATGACGATCGCGCCGATGTGATTGTCATGAAGATAGACAGCAGCCTGACGAACGGTGAGCTGCGAACCGGCGGTGACGACGTTTCGGCCCTTTTCGTCAAGAATGGACTTTACATACATGCATTCCTCCCGTGTGCATCATGCCGCAGAGAGGCAGGGTTCCGGACAGGGACACCCTGCCAACCGGTGGACCTGTCATCGACATTTCCACCCGCGTTCCGGCGTGCATGTGCCAGCCGGAACAGGGCAATCGTGCGCCAGGGGGCGGTGGAATGCAAGTCCGGAGCGCGCTTAGCCTTAACCGGCCCGGCGCTCCGGGTCCGCGTCGGGGAGCGGCGGGTCGAACAGGGGAAAGAAGAAGAAGCCGAACAGGAAGCCGCCGATATGGGCTTCCCAGGCGATCGACGCCCCCTCCCCGCCGCCGAACAGCTGGAAGAAACCGATGGCGAAATTGGTCAGGAACCAGATCGCCGAAAAGACCAGGACGGAGCGGTTCGAGAACGCCTCGCGGATCGTCAGCCGCCGGTTCAGATGGGCGAACTGCCGGCTGATTCGCCCGCTTGGCGAGAAGACGAAGCGGGCGGCCGCCCCCATCAGGCCGGAAACGACGCCGGACGCGCCGATCACCACGACCACCTCGCCCCAGTGAAACGCGCAGTGCAGCGCCACCGACGCGGCCGCCGACAGGCACCAGAAAGCGAGGAAACGCCGGGTGCCGATCCGGCGGACCACCGGCGCCCCGAACGCCACCATCCAGAAGCCGTTGAAGATCAGGTGCTCCCAACTGCCGTGAAGGAAGGAATAGGTCACCGGCGTCCACAGCCAGGCCCAGTCCGCCGCCATGAACTGCGGCAGGTAGCGGGCTGAAATGAAGGCGAACTGCAGCAGCACCCACTCATCCTGCTGCGGCGTCAGGAGGTAGGTCCGGACGACATGGATGAACGTCAGCAGGGCAAGGGCTGCGACAAGGCTGCCCGGCAGGTTGAAGGCCGGTTCCCGTTTCCTGGCCTGTCCGGCGAGCACGAGCCCGCTGTCGTCGGTATCACTCATAAAATCCGCCAATAAGAAAACAGGTGACCAGCGCTTATACAGATAAAATAAGGGCCGTACAGCTTTCGCCATACGGCCCCGAGCCCCCAACCCCGGCCCTGAAATGTGTGCTGAAGGTTTCCCCTCATGAAGTGATGACCATCCTGTGCCATGTCCGGACGGAACACACAATCGAAACCAATGGTTAACCTTAATGCTGGGGCTGGCACGATCTTCGCTTGGTAATTCCGAACCGGCGGACGCCGGCACATGACGTGCCGGTTTGACACAGCACGGAATGGAATACCGATGCAGGCGACGACGACAGCGATCTTTCAACACTGGTCGGCGGTGAAAGGAAACCGCGACATCCCCAACCGGCGCGACATCGCACCGGCGGCACTCCAGCATTTTCTGCCCGACCTTTTCATCCTGGAACAGCTCGCAGGTGGCGGTGTGTCGTTCCGGCTCGCCGGCACGCGGCTTTGCACCCTGTTCGGCCGCGAACTGCGGACCACGAGCTTCGAGCGCCTGTTTCCTGCCGACCTGCGTCCCCGCATCCTCAGGATCTGCCACAACATCATGAACCAGCGTACGCCCGCCATCCTGCACGCGGCCGCCTATGGGCGCTCGGTCCAGGCAACGCCTGTCGAGATCGCGCTGCTGCCAATGACCTCGCACGGCTCGCGCGCCGACCGCGTCTTCGGCGCCTTCTGTCCCCTCACTGCTGTCCAGCCGCTGGACATGCCGCTCCGCCACCTGCTGCTGAAGACGGTGGAGGCCATTCCGCTGGCGCTCGAAGAAGCCGGGGAGAGCACAGCGCCCCTGTCCGGCGCACTGCCCGCGTCCACGCCCGCCGCTCCGGCGACCACCGTCGTCGCCGTTCGGCGCCACGAATTCGGCCAGGCCGTCCGGCGTGTCCTTCACCTCAAGGTGTTCGACGGCGGCCGCTGATACCAACCTGCACTGATATTGACCGATTGCGCCGGAGCGCTTTTGGCCTGCGGCCAGGAGAAAACCGCAGCCGGACCTGTCGGTCCGGCGAGGATTTTCGACGCCGTCCGCAGGCCAAAAGCGCCCGGCCCTCCGGGTGGGCCGTCTATCGGCCACCGGCGGCGTCGCAATCCTCGACCGATGCCCAGGCATCGCTCTGCGGTATGCTCCTTGCCGGATGACCGCAGGCGGTCCCACGCAATCGGTCAATATCAGTGCAGGTTGGTATGAGGTCTGCAACCCTAAATCATTCCAATTCCCAACAGTTGCAACGACACGGGAACGGACTGTTAACTTCGAAAGGTTAGGAGTTGGAAAGAGAGATTAATCAGGCCTCCGTCCGCCCATGTATTCGTTTCAGCAAACGTCGCCGGCGCCCCATCGAACACAGCCTGACCAGCGGAGCTTCCAGCGCGTTTCCGTCAATCTCCCGGGCCGCCTCATGCTGCCCAACCATGACGAATACGAATGCACCGTCATCGACATGTCGCCGGGCGATGTGTTTTTCGCCTGCCACGCGCGTCCGCGCGCCGGCGAGCGGATCATCGCCTATGTCGATCACCTCGGCCGCATCGAGGGCACCGTCAGCAAGAGCACCGACGACGGCTTCATCATCCTCGTCAACGCGACCGAACGCAAGCGCGAGAAGCTCGCTGCCCAGCTCACCTGGATCGCCAACAAGCATGAACTCGGCCTGCCCGAAGACCGCCAGCACGATCGCCTGACACCGCGGAACGGCCGCACCGAACTGTCCCTCGACGACGGCCGCCACTATCCCTGCCGCATCATCGACCTCTCGCTCTCCGGTGCTGCGATCGACATCGAGGTCCGCCCGGCCGTGGGCACCCCGGTCCAGCTCGGTAACATGCGCGGCCGGGTCGTCCGCCATTTCCAGGAAGGCGTCGCGATCGAGTTTTCGAGCGTGCAGTCGAAGGAAGCCCTGACAGCCTTCCTCTGATCCGAAACCCCACCTCTCCCAGGTCGTCCTGTGAAATTTGTCGCCGGGCGCAATTTCGATTTGCCGACACCGAGCGCGATCGAAGCGCCGCGAACCGCCCCGAATCGGCCACCCGACCGCGGCGCCGCCCAGGGGCCACCCGCGCCGCGCCGGCACTCGCAACAACACCAGCTCGCTGAAAACTCCATAAAATACAATGACCTGACAGGAATCTTCCGGTCCGGAACGCCCTTCCGCGACCCCGAAAATAGATAGAATTTTACTTAAATTTTCTTCAAATATAAATCGAATGTATTTCTGATTTTATTCTTATTCGTCGAAACATTGATCTCAATTATACTTCGAGACTTCGCGTGGAATAAAAAGATTGATGCCATTGTTCCCTCAACACAGGGACACGGCAATGATCAAGAAGACTTCCTGGACAGGGACACTCGCAGTTCTGATTTCCTTCGCTTTCGGCACCGCCGCCTTCGCTGCGCCGGCGAGCATGTCGGTCGCGGGGCCGACGAACCAGCCGATCGGCCACTACGAGTTCTGCAAGCAGCACGCCGACGAATGCACCGCCATGGAGGCGGACCGCCCGATGGTGCTGACGGAAAAGAGCTGGAAGCAGATCCTCGAGATCAACTACAGCGTCAACAGCGCCGTCGAACCGATGACCGACCAGGAGATCTACGGGGTGGAGGAGCGCTGGAGCTACCCTGGCAGCGCCGGCGACTGCGAGGACTATGTTCTGCTGAAGCGCAAGCGCCTGATCGAGGCCGGCTTCTCCGCCTCCGACCTGCTGATCACCGTGGTCCTGCAGCCGAACGGCGAAGGCCATGCCGTCCTCACCGTCCGCACCGACCGCGGCGACCTGGTCCTGGACAACATGCGCGACAAGGTCCTGCTCTGGTCGGAGACCGAGTATCGCTTCCTCAAGCGCCAGTCCGAGCGCCATGCTGGCCGATGGGTAAAGCTCGAAGACGGCCGCGCAACGGTCGCCGTCGGCAGCGTGAACAAGTAGCCGTCGATCCCGGACGCCCTTCTTCGGAAGGGCTACGGCTTCAGGCAAGAGTAAGGGCCCGGTCAGTCCCAATCCCGTCCCGACCACGGCCCTGGCGGTCGGCTCTCTGTCCCTTGGGCCGGCCGCCGTTTTTTGGGCACCTGCACCGTCTGCGGCCACCCGTTAACCGAATATAAACCATATCCGAAACACCTTCGGTTGCATGCAGGCAAGCTCCGCGCCGGGTCCGCCCGGTAGCGTCTCGCCTGGCCCTCTCCCTCCCCAGGGTCGCTACGGGACGATCATGCAAACAAGCCCCCATGCCATGGACACCGAAGCGGACACCCTCGTTTCGCCCCGCTTCCTCAAGCGACTGACGCTCGGCGTTGCAGCCCTTGCCGGCCTGACCGTCGCGATCAGCATCGGCGGGCGGACGATCGGCGAACACATCGCGCTGGCCGGGCACACCGAGGACCGCACGAACGTCAACGTGCTGATCGGCCAGGACCTCCTGCACCTGCCCGCCAATGCCATCCGCTTCGAGGACCAGCGCGTGAGCGGTCCGACCGACCGGATCGATCTCTACCTGACCTGGCCCGAGATGGAGGGCTATACGGCCGCCAATCGAAGCCGATTCAACGACGTGGCAAGGCCGGAAAGCCTGATTTTCCTGCAGCTCTCGCAGAGCACGATGTCGCGCGACATGTCCGGGCGGGTCGGGCCGATCTATTCGCACCTCTTCGACGGCGCACCGCAAGACGCGCCGGCAGGCCTGACCCTGCGCCGGCTGAAAGCAAGCTCCGGCTACGAGCAGGAAGTACTCCTCACCGCCCCTCTGCCGGACGGCTCCACCTATGCCGTGCGCTGCATCCTGCCGGAACCCGAGCATGCCACCACCAGCGCCGATTGCCAGCGCGATATCCACATCGGCGACGATCTGTCGCTCCTCTACCGGTTCTCGAGCAGACTTTTGCCGCAGTGGCGGGCGATGGAGCAGGCCATCAGAACCTTCGCCGGCGCGAACCTGGCCGAAAAGGGGCACCTCTCCCCTCGCCGCCCCGAACACCAAAATGCGACAGAAACGTTCAACCAATGATTCATCATAAACCGATTGGTAACCCTGGACCGATAGGATCGCTCAAATCGTCGTTCGCCTCCTGGTCCGAACGAAACAGCAATCAGAGACTTGAAGAGTAACAGCGTGTTCCGTTCCGTATTTTCCGTCCTCCTTTCGCGCGCGGCCGGTCTTGCAGGTGCAACGGCAAAATGCCTGTTCGTGGCGGGCGCCGTCGCGGCGGCCACGGCCGCCACAGCACAGGCAAATCCGAAATATGCAGGCATCGTCATCGATGCGAAAACGGGCAAGGTCCTCTATAGCGAAGCCCCCGACGAGCTGCGCTACCCCGCCTCGCTGACCAAGATGATGACGCTCTACCTGACCTTCGAGGCGCTCGAGGCCGGCAAGATCAGGAAGAACACGCAGGTTCCCGTCTCCAAGCATGCCGCAGGCGAGCCGCCCTCCAAGCTCGGCGTCCGCCCCGGCAGCAAGCTCACCGTAGACCAGGCCATCCAGGCGCTCGTCACCCGTTCTGCGAACGACGTAGCCACCGCCCTCGGCGAATTTCTCGGCGGCTCCGAAGACCGCTTCGCCCGCATGATGACGCAGAAGGCGCGCGCGCTCGGCATGACGCGCACCGTCTATCGCAATGCGCACGGCCTGCCCAACACGGCGCAGGTCACCACCGCGCGCGACCAGGCTCGCCTCGGCCTCGCGCTGCGCCAGCACTTTCCCCAGTATTACGACTATTTCAGCACCCGCAGCTTCCGCTACGGCAAGCAGACGATCGGCAACCATAACCGGCTGCTCGGTGCCGTCCGCGGTGTCGACGGCATCAAGACCGGCTATACCCGCGCTTCCGGCTTCAACCTCGTCACCTCCGCGCAGGCCGATGGCCGCAGCGTCGTCGGCGTCGTCATCGGCGGCCGTTCGGGCGGTTCGCGCGACCAGCAGATGAAGAAGCTGATCGCCAGCTACATGCCGAAGGCATCGCGTCGCGGCAGCGGCAATCTGATCGCCGAAACCGCCGATGCACCGACGCTGACCGCCGGTGCCGCCGCAAAGGCCGTGTCCGCGAATGTCGCCTCTGCCGCCGCCGTCTTCGATCTTCCCGACAACGGCCCGGTCCCGACCTACCGCTACGAGGAGACCCGGATCGAGACGGCCTATGCCGCCACCTCCACCGGCAACGCTGCCGGTGTCGTCGGCAAGGACGCGCTCGCCGCCACCCTGCGCATCCAGCGTCAGGTCGCAACGCCGCAGCCGGCGATCGAAGATGTGATCGAGCAGGGCGACGCCGACAATTCGGTCGATGCGCTGACCACCTCGTCCACTGCTGCCGCAGCGTCGGAACTGTCGGCACAGTCCGGCTGGGTGATCCAGATCGGGGCGACGCCGGACCGCAGCCAGGCGCAGATCCTGCTCGACAATGCCAAGGACCGTGGCGGCAAGGCTCTGCGCGGCGCCCAACCGTTCACCGTCGCCGTCGGCGAGGGCAACGGTCAGCTCTACCGGGCCCGCTTTGCCGGCTTCTCCGGTCAGGACAGCGCCGTCAATGCCTGCAAGGCATTGAAGAAAAAGGGCTTCGCCTGCTGGGCGAGCCAACAGTAACAGCATGAACGACGCAGGGACACGATAACAAATGGACCAGCGGCGTTGGAAATTCAGCCTCGGTCGAGGCATTCGCCGGACGGGTTTGTTGCCCGGCGACCGAGACCGGGCGGGCGGAGCCGCTTCAAGGCATCCGTCGACCTCGATTGGGTTTTGCGTACGAGGGACAATAAGGCCATGAACGAGAACGTCACCGGTACGAGGCAAGGAGCCAGGCGGGATCTTAGGAGCAGCCTGCACCCGCTGCACGAGGCGGCGCTGCGGATCGCCGACATCGGGCTCAATCGTTCGCGCGCCCGAACCAAGGATCTGGTCGGCATGCTGCTCGCACACGGCGCCCGTGCCTGGCGCACCGCGCAGCCGGAGGTCGGCATCCACCTGCATGTGCATCGCAATGGCCGCAGCCATCCCATCCGGATGCGCGTCCGCTAGGAGGGGCCACGCCCTTCCCTCCCGCCGTCGGGTCACAGCCCCGCCGGCCGCCTATTTGCCGCAGCAATTGCCGTAGCGCTTGCCGGAACCGCAGGGGCAGAGATCGCCGCTGCGCCGCTGCAACCGGGCGATCAACGGCAGCATCAGGGCGGACGGCACCACCGATGACGCCAATGCCGTCAGTTTGGCCGAAATGCCGGGGATGACGAGCCGGCGCCCGGTCCGGAACCCGCGCCAGGCGCGTTCCGCCACATAGTCCGGCTCAAGCCGCGGCAGCACCTTGAACAGCATCGACTTGCCTGCCCCCGACAATTCGAGGAACTCGGTCGCGACCGGCCCTGGGCAGGCGCAGGTGACCGTCACGCCGATAGGGCGCATCTCGGTGTGCAGCGCTTCGGAGAAGGAGCGGACGAAACCCTTGCTGGCATAATACATCGCCATGCCGGGGCCCGGCGTGAAGCTGGCGATCGAGCCGAGATTGAGCACGCCGCCGCGCTTGCGGGCCGCCATCCCTTTCAAAAAATGCAATGTCAGTTCGCTGAGTGCACGGATGTTGAGATCGACGATGCCGATCTGGTCCTGGACGGACAGGAGCGTCGCAGCGCCCCGCAATCCGATCCCGGCGCTGTTGACGAGAACGTCGCAGTAGAGCCCGTTGCGGTCCAGTTCCGCCTGCAGCCGCTGCGCTGCGTCCATGGCCATCAGATCGAGGGTGACGGTGAACGGCTCCGCCCCCGCAGCACGCATCTCCGCCGCCACGTCGGAAAGCCCCTCCCGGGACCGGGCGACGAGAACGATCGGCCCGCCCTCGCGCGCGGCCACCCGGGCGATCGACCGGCCGATGCCGCGGGAAGCGCCGACGACGACCACGGCCGGCCTGTTTACGGCAGAGACATCGATCATCCCGTCGTCCTCGCCGCCGGACGGTGACCGGCCCCCGCCGAAGACGCGTCGCCGCCCGGCATGCCGTTGACCTCGGACGCCACCTCCCCGTTCAGGATCGCCTCGAAGCGCTCGAGCGCGCGGGCGACGTTCGCCCCGTCCATCACGCGGTGATCGTAGAGAATGCGCACGGTCACCGTGCCGTCTTCGCGGATCGGGCCGTAATTGAGCAGCGTCGTCAGCGGCGTCAGCGGGTTCAGCGATTCCGCACCGAGCCCCGAATAGACGGAGAACTGGAAGGTGCCGAAATGGCGGCCGCGCCGCCGGGGCAGATTGAGCCCCAGCCACATCAGGAGCCAACGCAGCGGGCCCGGCAGCCGCGCGATCTTCAGCGCGCGGCGGAATTCCTTGTTCTCCAGCACCGGGCGCGTCCGGGCGGCTTCCATCATCGCCTGGAGCTCGGTGATCGTCCGCCGCTCCGGCCCCTTGATGGAACCCAGCAGCACGATCCGCTCCCCCTCGAATTCGCGCTCGTGGGCGACGGAGGCGACGCTGAGCGCATATTCGTAGAAATGCGGCCAGGGCAGCTTGACATAGGCGCGCCTGAGTTCCGGCACCTCCTGCGAAAGAAGCCCGTAGCCCTTGACGAAGAGGACGCTCCACGAGGGCCGTTCCGGCCGTGCCGCGCGCGCGGCCAGAAGCGGCGCAATGTTCATCTGCCGCTGCACGGTCACCCGCGGGATACCGATCGAAAAGCGCATCAGATCGCAGACGAGCCGCCGCGGCGCCGAAATCTTGAGGGCCCTGCCTCGCATCGTTCCTCCGAAACCCGCGCCTGTTCGCCTGCGGTCACGACATGGTGGAAACCGTCACCCGGAGTGCAGCGAACGACCTGAAAGCCCGTGGCGCGTCCTAGTAGACAAACGGTATGATTCGCTTCGTCCTGTCCATGTAGGTCCGGTATTCGGTGCCGAAGGTGTCGAGCATCATCCGCTCCTCCCGGTCCACCCGCAGGAAGAACAGCAGCGCGAAACCCGCGAGCCCCGCCAGCCCGACGAACCAGTTGGCGAGCAGGAGCGCCTGCCCCACCGCCATCATCAGGAACGAGGTATACATCGGATGGCGGACGAGCGCATAGGGCCCGCCGGACACCAGCTTATGCTTGTCGCGGATCTCGAGCGTGATCGACCAGTTCTTGCCGAGTTCCTTGTGCGTCCTGCGGAAGAGCCAGACGGCGGCGAAGAACAGGGCGGCACCGAGGACGATCCGGAAAGCGCCGGCCGGATAGTCGGCGGATGCCGGAAAGCCGGTGGCGACATAGATCGCCGGCACCAGCCCCATCCCCAGCATCGCAGCCCCCAGGCCGCACATGTCGACCGGCGAGCGCCGGTTCAAGACGACCCGCGTGCGCCGCGCGCGACGCTCGAACGGATAGCGGATGACGTACCAGGCGATCCCGCCCAGCACCCAGAGGACCGCACCCAGGGTCGCAACAGACATACCCATGCCGTTCACCGCAAGCCCTCGCCCGGCCGCGGCGTCGACGTCTCCCGATCGGTCATGGTCTTATCCCCCATTCATCTCACGAAGCTTCGTGATGAACTGCTGCGGCCGGAGCCAGATCGCCGGTGCCTTGTAGCCCATGGAACGGGCGATCTCCGCCACGAAGGCGTTGCAGTTGTAGACGGAAGCCTGCCAGACCTTGGATTTCGCCTGCAATTGCCGGATGAAGGCCACCGTCTTGCGGTACTCCGCCTCCGTCAGCATAACACGCCAGCTTGCCGACCTGTACTCTTCTTCCAGGTCGCCGTCGCTGGCGCCGGTCTCCGCCGGCACGGGCACGAAATGGCCGAGTACGTAGGGGGTGGGGTCGTTCGAGGCCGGCGCAAGGCCCGCCACTTCCTGGGTGGCCGGCTTGCCGCCCTTCCCCATCTGGCCAAAGACGACGTAGGAATGGCCGTAGGTGAGCGCATAGCGCGACCGGAATTCGATGTAGTAGCGCGCCGCACTCCGGTTCGCCTCTGGCGCGCCGGCGTAGCCGCGAAATTCGGATGTGTAGCGGGGAAGTGGCGGCTTGTCCTCCGATTGACAGGAGGCGAGTGCCAGGGAAAAGAGGATCAAAAGCGATGTATGGCTCTTGCCCAGCGTCATGAACACGCTCCATCGCATGCCACGTAAGTCGTAGGCCTGCACTGTTCTGGGATTGCCTTGTGCACTCCGGGCCGGAGCACGCATTTCAAGCTGGACGGGGAGGCACCGCAAGGCGCCTCCCCGGACCAAGATCAGTCTTTACTTGTAGACCGGGGCCGGCTGTTCGACCGGAGGCGGAGCCTTGCCCTTGCCCTTGCCGACCGTGTCACATGCCGTGAGGCCGGCCACGGAAAGCACTGCTACTGCCAGAATGAAAAGTCTGCTCATCTATGTGTCCTCTCCTTGATTCGGAATAGGTTTTCGAAGGCAACACCTTAGTAATAGCCGCAAAAACAACAAAGGCATAGTGCAGAAGCGCCACAAAGTTAATTCGTCGGAAGAGCGGCCAAGATCAGATTTTTCAACGGCTTGTAGCAATTGCGTGATGAGCGTGGGCTGTACCCGCCGTCTGCGCGGACGGACCTGTTCGCCCCGGACGATATTTGCCCGGGCGAATCGAATTCTTGCAGGTTTGGCCGCTCGTGAGCCGGCTTGGGATCGTCGGCGTGCGCTTCCGTTCCGGTGCCCTCGGCCGGATGTCAGATGATGACGACCCGGGCCCCGATCGGGGTCCGGTTGTAGAGATGCACGATGTCGTCGTTCGTCAGCCGCACGCAACCGTTCGAGACCGCCCGCCCGATCGACCAGGGCTCGTTGGTGCCGTGCAGCCGGAACAGCGTGTCCTGTCCGCCTCGGTAGAGATAGAGCGCGGCAGCCCCCAGCGGATTGTTCGGCCCGCCCTCGACGCCGCCGGCATATTGCGCCAGGTGCGGCTTCCTGCGGATCATCGACGCAGTCGGCGTCCAGGACGGCCATTCGGCCTTGCGGCCGACGCTCGCCTCTCCCTTGAGGGTAAGCCCTTCCTCACCGACGGCGACCCCGTAGCGAGTCGCCCGTCCGCCGCCCTCGACATGGTAGAGGTAGCGCTCATAGGTGTTGACGACGATCGTGCCCGCCGGCTCGTAGCCGTCATAGGCCACGCTCTTGCGGCGATACTGCCGGTCGACGCGATAGCTGGAATAGTCCGAAGGCATGTAGCGGGAATATATCGAACGGCAGCCGGAGGCGCCGGTGGCCAGAAGCCCAAGGCTGGCGAGCAGCAGGGCCCGGCGGCTGGAAGAGAAGTCTTTTTTCATGAGCACCTGTCAGCGATCAGACCAACCCCTGCAGCTAGAATTAGCATCACGTTGCCGATTGGCCAAGCCTCGTAGCAACAGGGACGGCCGGAACCTGCGCACCGCGATCCGCATTAGGAGATGCTGTGTGCTGTCCACACCGCACTTCCGGCCAGGGTCGAAATGGCTTGCTTCCCTTAGCGGCCTCTGTTCGACTGGGTAAAAACAATGGATGGGAGGGAGAAAATGACCTCTGGCTTTTCCGGAAAAGTGGCGCTCGTCACAGGCGGCGGATCGGGAATCGGCGCGGCTGTCTGCCGGCGCCTCGCCTCGGACGGCGCACAGGTCGTCGTCGCCGACATAGATTCGGAAGCGGCCGGCGAGGTCGCGACCGCGATTCGGGAGAACGGCGGCGAGGCAAGCGATGTCGCAGTCGACGTCACCGATGCGGAAGCGGTCGAACGGCTTGTGGAATTTGCCGTTTCCAACTGTGGCGGACTTCATCTTGCGGTCAACAATGCGGGCTTCCACGGCAGCCTCGCCATGACGGCGGACTACCCGCTCGACAATTGGCGCAAGCTGATCGACGTGAACCTCAACAGCGTCTTCTATTCGATGAAGTACGAGATCAACGCCATGCTGGCCGCAGGCGGCGGCGCCATCGTCAACATGGCCTCCGTGCTCGGCTGCGTCGGCCTTCCGGCGACCGCGGCCTATACGGCGGCCAAGCATGGCGTGGTCGGCCTGACCAAGGTCGCGGCGATCGAGTATGCGCGGCACGGCGTGCGCATCAATGCCGTCGCGCCCGGCTGGATCGAGACGCCGCTCCTGTCGGAGCATGCCAAGCTCGCCGCCAACAAGCGGCTGGAAGCGCTGCAGCCGATGGGCCGTCGCGGCACGCCGGAAGAGGTGGCAACCCTCGTCAGCTTCCTCCTCTCCGACGAGGCGAGCTTCATCACCGGCAGCTGCCATCTGGTGGACGGCGCCTATACCGCCCATTGACCGGGGAATCGCGCCGGGCGGATGCTGCCCGGGCGGCCTCAGCGGCCTATAGCAGACCGAGTTCGGCGAGTTCGCGGCGCAAATCCATCGGCAGTTCGGCGCCATCGGCCCCGAGGCTCTTGAGGTCGCGCGGCGCCTCCTCGTCCTTCAGGTAGCGCCAGCCCTGGAAGGCCCGTTTCGGCTGAAACTCCGTCTCGATCACTTCCGGCCCGAGCACCAGTTCGCAGCGGCCGATCCCGTCCGCGTCGGTGAAGGTCTTCAGGTCGAGCAGCGGCTGCCGCGCCTGCACCTGTCCCTTGATCACCCAGTAGAGCGAGCCGCCGTCGAGCAGTTCTGCGGCGCGCTTCGGCACCATCCGGGTGGTATGGCTCGAACTCGGCTCGAGGCCGGCGGCCATCGCCACCAGCGCCCGCCTGGAAACCCACTCGCGCAGGTCCTCGATCGAATCCGCGCCGACACAAAGCTTGATGAGATGCAGGGCCATGGCCCCTTCAACGCCTTTCCGCAGCCGGCGTCAAGCCGGACGAAACCGCTCCACAGCCGCAGCCGCCGTCAACATTCGACGACGTTGACGGCGAGACCGCCGGTCGAGGTCTCCTTGTACTTCTCGTTCATGTCCACGCCCGTCTGGCGCATCGTCTCGATGCAGGCGTCAAGCGGGACGAAGTGCGTGCCGTCGCCCTTGATCGCCAGCGACGCGGCGGTCACCGCCTTCACCGCGCCCAGCGCGTTGCGCTCGATGCAGGGAACCTGCACGAGGCCCGCCACCGGATCGCAGGTCATGCCAAGATGGTGCTCCAGCGCGATTTCCGCTGCGTTCTCGATCTGCTCCGGCGTGCCGCCCATCACCGCGGCAAGGCCTGCGGCCGCCATCGCCGAGGCCGAACCCACCTCGCCCTGGCAGCCGACCTCGGCGCCGGAGATCGACGCGTTGTGCTTGATGATGCCGCCGACCGCGGCGGCGGTCAGCAGGTAGTCGCGAATGCCGTCGGCATCGGCGTCCTCGTGGAAATGCAGGTAGTAGCGGATCGTCGCCGGGACGACGCCGGCGGCGCCGTTGGTCGGAGACGTGACGACCCGGCCGCCCGCGGCGTTCTCCTCGTTGACCGCCATCGCATAGACGCTGAGCCAGTCGTTGGCCAAGAGCGGATTGGACTTGTTCGAACGCCATTCGGCATGCAACTTGTCGTGGATCATGCGGGCGCGGCGCTTCACCTTCAGTCCGCCGGGCATGATGCCCTCGCCCTGCAGGCCGCGGTCGATGCAGTTCGTCATCGCGGTCCAGATCGCGTCGAGGCCGGCGTCGAGTTCGGCGCGCGACATCGCCGTCTCCTCGTTCGCCCGCTTCATCTGGGCGATCGTCAGGCCGGAACGCTGCGCCATCTCCAGCATCTCGCTGGCGGTCGCAAACGGAAACGGCACCTTGCGCTCGCTCGCCTGCGCCTTGGTGGCGCGCATCGCCTCCAGTTCCGTGTCGGTGACGACGAAGCCGCCGCCGACCGAATAGTAGATGCGCTTCAACAGCTGCCGACCGTCGCGATCATAGGCGGAAAAGGTCATGCCGTTGGCATGGCCGGGCAACGGCGTCTTCTTGTCGAACACCAGGTCGTGCTTCGGCTGAAAGGCATAGGACGGATGGCCGGGCGGCGTGATCCGGCCGGTGCGCTCCACCTCGGCGACGATCTCATCCATCCGGTCGGGATCAACCAGGTTCGGGCGCTCCCCCATCAACCCGAGGATGACGGCACGGTCGGAGCCGTGGCCGACGCCGGTGAAGGCCAGCGAACCATGCAGGCTCATCCGGATCGCCGCGACGGCAGCCCCGGCCGGTCGCGGCCAGTCCGAAGACAGGATCAGGTCGAGGAAGCGGTTGGCCGCCGACATCGGTCCCATCGTATGGGAACTGGAGGGGCCGATACCGATCTTGAAGACGTCGAAGACGGAAAGAAACATGCCGTGGACCTGCCGAAACCCTGGACCGCATCGCAGCCCGAACTCACCTGTTAGATGGCGACGACAGGCGCGGACGGCAATACGTGAAACCCTTGAACGAAGCTACGCGATAGCAGGAAGGGCACAAGGCAGCGACCCGACATTCGCTGATACGCATGCGACATCCCCGACAGGCCGCCATCGAGCGCACGGCAGGCCCAGAAAGGCGGGCCAACAAAAAAGGCGCGCCACGGATCGGCGCGCCCTTTCAAGTCTCTATCAGTGAACTCTCTCAGTTGCCGCCGAAGAGATACACAAGGCCGAGAAAGCCTGCAAAACCGAGAACCATGCGGAACGTAAGGCCCCAGCAGGCCTTCTGAACGGAACTTTCCATGATTTCCCCAAAATGGTGAACGACATGCCGTACGGTGCCAATCGCCCGCCGACGGCCCCTCATTAGTGAAGGAAAGATGAAAAGGCAATGCGGAAAAATGGCCAAACCATGGCAGATGCACAGTGACGGTATTTTATATACATAGCATATTATTAAAAATCAACAGGTTGACCTTCGGAGACATGTGCAGGCTGCATGTCTGCCCGCCACACAATAGCCGGCAATATGAAAATCGCGCCCCATCCAGCCTGGCACCGGTTTGCAAGATGCCCAATCCGTGGCAAATCTCCAACCATGACCATCGCCGATCCGATCGCCTTCGTTTTCTTCATCCTGCTGTGGCTGGCCTATGCCAGGATCACGGACAACCGGCGCTTTCGCGACCGCGTGAGCCTGACGCGGGCGATGAATGCCCAGCGCGCCGCCTGGATCCGCAATGCCATGCGCCGGGACCTGCGCATGATCGATACGCAGATCATGGCCGGCCTGCAGAACGGCACCGCCTTCTTCGCCTCCACCTCGATACTCGCGCTCGGCGGCTGCTTCGCCCTGCTGGGCGCCACCGAACAGGTCTTCATGATCTTCGGCGACCTGCCGCTGGTGTTCCAGGCGGGGCGCGCGGGCTTCGAGCTGAAGGTCGGCGGACTCGCCTGCATCTTCGGCTATGCCTTCTTCAAGTTCGGCTGGTCCTACCGCCTGTTCAACTACTGCACCATCCTTCTCGGCGCCGTGCCGATGGCCGGCGACATCCACAAGGACCCGGCCGGAGCCGACCTTGCCGCCGACAAGGTGATCCGCATGAACATCCTTGCCGCCAGCCACTTCAATGCCGGGCTGCGGGCCATCTTCCTGTCGATCGGCTACCTCGGCTGGTTCGTCAGCCCCTACCTCTTCATGGTCACCACCTCCTTCATCATCTTCGTTCTCATTCGCCGGCAGTTCTATTCGGAGGCGCGCCGGACCGTGCTGGAACAGGCCGACTGAACCCGGCAAGGCCGGCCGATACCGGTTGCGACGGGGCGCTCCCTCCTCTAGCCATGCAGTTCAGCCAGATTCTGCGTAGACAGGCCCCCATGACCGACCGACAGACGCCCACCACCACCGAACAGACTCAGGATTCCGCGACTGCACGCGTGGGCGGCAAGGTTCCCGCCCGGCGGCTCGCCTGGCTCGACGCGGCGCGCGGGATCGCGCTGGTCGCCATGGCGATCTACCACTTCAGCTGGGATCTCGATTATTTCGGCTACATCGCCCCGGGCACCGCGGCCACCGGCGGCTTTCGCATCTTTGCCCGCCTGATCGCCGGCAGCTTCATCTTCCTCGCCGGCTTCGGCCTCGTCCTCGGCCATCGCCCGGCCATTCGCTGGCGGCCGTTCTGGATCCGGATGGCGAAGATCGTCCTTGCCGCGCTCGCGATCACGGTCGCGACCTATTTCATCTTCCCGTCCAGCTTCATCTTCTTCGGCATCCTGCACCTGATCGCCGCGGCAAGCCTGCTCGGCCTGCCGTTCCTGCGCCTGCCGGTCGCCATCGTGCTGCTGTGCTCGGCCGCAGCCTTCGCAGCGCCGCACTTGCTGCGCAGTCCCGTCTTCGACCATCCCATGCTCTGGTGGATCGGGCTGTCGCTGACGCCGCCCCGGTCGAACGACTATGTGCCGCTCCTACCCTGGTTCGGCGCGTTCCTCCTCGGCATGGCGGCTGCTCAGCTCTATGGCAAGTGGTCGAAGCCCCTGCCCGCGACATCGGACCGGCGCGCCGAAAACCGGGCCGTTTCGCTGCTTGGGACAGCCGGCAGGCATAGCCTGCCGATCTACCTGATCCACCAGCCCGTACTGATCGCGCTCGTCTATCTCTTTTCGCTGGTCGTGCCGCCGCCGGCAGCCGAACCGGTCGAGAGCTATCGCAACAGCTGCGTCGCGGCCTGCAGCAGGGACACGGATGCCGGCTTCTGCCGCACCTTCTGCGACTGCACGCTCGATCGGTTGGTGCAAGGCAACCTGCTCGATGCGCTGAACCGGGGCACGGTCAACATGGCCGACGCCCGCATCGCCGAGATCTCGCAGCAATGCACCGTCGAGGCCTATTCGACGACGACGCCTCCCGAAGAATAGGAACCCGTCAGGTCCCGACGCCGATCTCGGCCAGCCGCGTCAGGCAGGCTTCCTCGACATTGTCGAGTTCCGCCAGCGTCTCGTCGATGTCGCGCCGCTTCTGTCTGAGATCGTCGCGCTTCACGCTGACCTTCTGCATGAGAAGCTGCAACTGGCCCATTTCGCCGGGAGGATCCTTGTAGACCTGGATGATCTCGCGGATCTCGGAAATGGTGAAGCCGATACGGCGCCCGCGCAGGATTTCCTTGATCAGATGCCGGTCTGCCGGGCGGAACAGGCGGGTGCGCCCGCGACGCTCGGGATGGATCAGGCCCTCGTCCTCGTAGAAGCGCAGCGTCCGGGTGGAGACGCCGAACTCGCGCGTCAGCTCTGTTATGGTGTAGTACTTGTTCACGCCGGCTCCGATATCTTCTGTCGGCGCAATTTTATTTACTTTTACGTGAAAGTCAATTTTTGCGGCTCACGCGATCGCGAACCACCAGGTCGCAAGCCCGAGAAACGAGAAGAATCCGGTCGTATCGGTCACCGCGGTCACGAACACCGCCGAGGACACCGCGGGGTCCGCGCCGACCTTGTCCAGCACCAACGGAATCAGGATCCCCGCCAGTGCCGCGGCCATCATGTTGATCAGCATCGCGGTGGCGATGATCCCGCCGATATCCGCATCCTGGAACCAGAGCCCGGCGACCAAGCCGATCAGCGTCCCGCACAGCATGCCGTTGAGCAGCCCGACGCCCGCCTCGCGGCGCACGACGCGCCAGGCGTTGTGAATGTCGAGGTTGCGCGTGGCGAGCGCGCGCACGGTCACCGTCATCGTCTGCGAGCCGGCGTTCCCGCCCATCCCGGCCACGATCGGCATCAGGATCGCCAGCGCCACGATCTGCTCGATCGTCGCCTCGAACAGCGAGATGACGGATGCGGCGATCGAGGCGGTGAAGAGATTGACGAGCAGCCAGGGCACGCGCGAGCGCGATGTCTCGAGCACCGTGTCCGAAAGCTCTTCGTCCCCGACGCCGCCAAGCCGCATCAGGTCTTCCTCGGCCTCCTCCTGGATGACGTCGACCACGTCGTCGATCGTCAGCACGCCGACGAGGCGGCCGTTCTCGTCGACGACGGCGGCCGAAAGCAGGTCGTACTGCTCGAAGACCTGCGCCGCCTCCTCCTGGTCCATCAGCGCCGGGATGGGATGGCTGGTCTGACGCATGACCGCCTCGACCTTGACGTCGCGCTTGGAGCGCAGCACTCGGTCGAGCTCGACGACGCCGAGCAGGCGGAAGGTCGGGTCGATCACGAAGATCTCGGTGAAGCTGTCGGGAAGATCCTCGTCCTCGCGCATGTAGTCGATCGTCTGGCCGATCGTCCAGAACGGCGGCACGGCGACGAAATCCGAGCGCATGCGCCGGCCGGCCGTGCTCTCCGGATAGCCGAGCGAGCGGCGCAGGCGCACGCGTTCGGTGAACGGCAGCTTGGCGAGGATCTCCTCCCGGTCCTCCTGGTCGAGGTCCTCCAGGATGTAGACGGCATCGTCCGAATCCATCTCGCCTATCGCCGCTGCGATCTGCTCGTTGGGCAGGTGCTCGACGATATCGAGACGGATCGCCTCGTCGACCTCGGTCAGCGCCGCCAGGTCGAAATCAGAGCCGAGCAGCGAGACGAGCGCGCGGCGCTGGTCCGGCTGGATCGCCTCCAGCAGGTCGCCCATCTCCGATTCGTGCAGGTGGGCGACGTGGCGGCGCAGGAACAGGATGTCGCGATCGGCGACCGCAGCCCCGACCTGCAAGAGGAAATCGCTGCGGACGGAGCCGTCCGGCGCATAGATGTCGTCGACGTCGGCGACCTGCGCCTCGGCAGGGCGGGCGCGCTCGCGATCGTCTTCGCCGGTGTCCGTCATCCGAGCCGCTCCTACAAGATGCATGTCCCGGCAACGCGCCAGCCTGAAACGCGAACGGGACGGGAAATGGAATCTGCGCCGATTTGCCGACGAACAGGGAACGGGCATCCCTGCAGCCGGTTCCGTGCTAGCGGAAAGCATTGACATGGTCCACACCGCCCACGGCAATTCCGGCCGTGTTCGCGGCAAAATTCTGCGACTGTTGCCGATGGCCCAAACCCGATTGGAAGCGGCCGCCTGCTGTGGCGACGCGGTCCCCCGGCGCGGTCCAGACCGGGGCTTCCCAATTGCCGCCCGGCCCGCTACGTCGGTCACAGACAAACCGGGGAACCTTCATGACGATACGCCCGATCCTTCGCTTTCCCGACGCCCGGCTGCGGACACCCTGCGCAGCCGTGACGCGGTTCGACGACACGCTCGCGGCCCTTGCGGCCGACCTTACCGAGACGATGCGCGCCGCGCCCGGCATCGGCATCACCGCCGCCCATGTCGGCGCGTTGCAGCGGCTGACGGTGATCGAATTCGACGGGCCGGCCTCGACGCGTATCTACGTCAACCCCGAGATCGAGTGGTTCTCCGGGGAGACCCGCAGGCACGTCGAAGGCAGCGTGTCGATGCCGGGGCTGACCGAGGAAGTCGAACGCCCGGCGAGGGTCAGGGTCGGCTACCAGTCCCTCACCGGCGACCGCCTGACCGAGGAAGCCGACGGGCTCCTGTCCGTCTGCCTGCAGCACGAGATCGACCAGTTGGACGGCATCTTCTGGATCGACCGGCTGTCGCGGCTGAAGCGCGAACGCATCGTCAGGAAGTTCCGCAAGCTGCAACCCTGAGCGCGAAGGAGACCGGTCGTCCGCGCCGTTCTCGATGTCGGTTTAGATAGTTTCCACAAACAGCTGATATACCTTGCATATGCCGCACTCAGGCCTCTCGTTGGCGGCACCCTGATCGCGTCGGCCGACGAAGATCGGGCCGCGCTGGGAATGATCGGTCAGTCCGTCATCCCGCCCTACGTCGAAATCCCGTGGAATACCACCATACATACAACTCCTGATCTAGGCCGGGCATGTAACCGGTCTCGACGGGCTGGATGCAACCTACGCACTAAGATTGCTACCGCATACCACCATTTCACTGTCAGGCACGACTGACCATCGCCACCGAAAACATATACTTTCTTCGTCAAGTATTGCCCCCGCTTCAAGAGGTGACCTCATGAACATGGCAGGCGTTGTCAACAGAGTCCTGGCCCACGACTTCTCTTATGTGTTCGGGCGATTTCGCACCGTTCGCAGCGCCTACGGAACCGTCCGTCGCGCGCTGGAAGCGATGCGGCCGGCCTCGCGTGCCACATCAGGCAATGCATCGACCCTCTTTCCGAATGCCGACGTGAACGGCATCATCCGCAGCATTCGCGACGAAGCCGTGTTCGTCGGCCTCGACCTCCCCCCCAGGAGCATCGAGGCGATCAGGGCCTTTGCGCTGACGGAGCCGCTGCATGCGATCTACGATCCGAAGGGGCCGACCTTCCGCTATGCAGAGGTCTTGAACGGCGTGGCGGCCGACGGGCGGAAGATGCCGATCGGCGGCATCACCGACCCGGCCCGTTGCCCGGAGGTCCGGGAGATCATCAACGATCCCGTTCTGCGAGCGATCGTTCGCGGCTATCTCGGACACGCACCGCGCAAGATCACGACGATCCTCGACTGGAGCTTCGGCTCTTCGATGAGCGACGAGGAACGGCGCCAGCTGAAGCACCACGTCATCGACTATCACTACGACGTCGGCGGCTACGATTTCCTCTATGCCAGCTTCTACATCACCGACACCGATCGCCATTCCGGCGCCCACGTCATGATCAGGCGCTCGCACAAGGGCAAGCCGCTCAGGATGCTGCTGGGATCGGCCCGCGCCAGCCAGGAGGCCGTCTACAAGGAATTCGGGCGCGACAAGGAGCTCGTCATCGAAGGGCCGGCGGGGACCGGCTTCGTGGAGGACACCTCCTGCTACCACCGCGCATCCCCGCCCACCCGTGGCGACCGCCTGATGCTGGCAATCCGCTTCATCAATTGATATCCGACGGCGGTCGCAGAGCCTCTACGTCGAAGATGCGCACACAGGCAGATCGCGGGCGAGCAACCTGTCTGCGGTCGACCGGATCGAACCGGAGGGCCGAAGGCGGACATGTCCCGGCGCAGCAAAGGCAGGACCGGGTTGCGCAGCCTACGGCCCGGCCTGTCGCAAGCCTGAGGAATGGCCTGACTTCAACGGGCTGCTGCTCTCTCCCGGCGGATGCGATCGCACCCGAAAGATGATATCCTCGTCACCGTCATGAGACGACCGGCGCCCGTTGAGGACATCACATGGCGAAGGGCTATTTCTCCAAGCGCAGGAATTTTCTCTACTACAGATACGTCGAGCAGATCGTGTCTGTGCTGGCGTCCGACGCAAGGTCCTATCTCGATGTCGGCAGTTCGAATGCCGAATACATCGAGCGTTTCCGCTGGATTCCCGTCCGCCACACGGTCGACATCCGCCATCCCTATTCATCGCCGAACGTGATCGGCTTCGAGCAGGACTTCTTCACCTTTCAACCGGAGGAGAAATATGACTTCGTGTCCTGCTTCCAGGTTCTCGAGCATATTCCCGACGCGGCCGCCTTCGCGCATCACCTGACGCAGATGGCGGACCGGGTGCTCGTCTCCGTCCCCTTTCTGTGGCCAAAGGGCAGTTGCAGGCATCATGTGCACGACCCGGTCGATTTGAGAAGCTGAGCGGCTGGTTCGGCCGGACACCCGACTACAGCATCGTCGTGGAGGAGCCGCTGCGCAAGCTTGCCAAGGGCCGGCGCCTGATCGCCTACTACCACAATGCCGGAGAGATGCCGTCCTATGTCGATCTGCGCAAGAACCAGCGGAAGGCCGGAAGTACCCGGAAGAAGACCGGCCAGGCCACAACCCGCGCGTATCCCGCCGCCGCGGCAAAGACGGAAGCGTAGTCGGGGCGCAGCAAGCCAAATCAGGCCACCAACGACCTCGCGCGAAAGAGCGTCCCTGCGCATGCCTCCTCAAGGAGATCGCAAACTTCAAATCGCTGAATAAAAACAAAAAACCCGGCCTGAGCCGGGTTCTTGGTGCGGTCGAGAAGACTCGAACTTCCACGGGTTGCCCCACAGCGACCTCAACGCTGCGCGTCTACCAATTCCGCCACGACCGCATCGTGGTAGGTGCCGATTTGCGCCGGCGGGGCTGCATGTAGCAAAAGCCCTGTGGGTGCACAAGGCCATTGCAACAGAAATCTGACGGCAAAGACAACAATTTCAACAGCCCCCGCGGACGGGCGATTTCGGCCCTCAAAACCTTGCATCGGCCGGCCTATATTGGCAGAGAAGGGCCCGAAGGACCGTACCATGCAACGCGCAGAACTCGAAAAATCCATGCACGCAACCGCGGGCTCGCCGCCGATCCGCTGGCGCATCGAGCCCGGACTCGTCCCCTATGACGTGGCGGTGGAGACGATGGAGCGCGAGGCTGCGGCAATTGCCGCCGGCGAGGCCGACGAGCTCGTCTGGCTGGTCGAGCATCCGCCGCTCTATACGGCCGGCACCAGCGCCGACGGCGCGGACCTCGTCGATCCGGATCGCTTCCCGGTGTTCCAGACCGGGCGCGGCGGCGAATACACCTATCACGGCCCGGGGCAAAGGGTCGTCTACGTCATGCTCGACCTGAAGCGGCGCCGGCAGGACGTGCGCGCCTTCGTTGCCGCCCTCGAGGACGTCGTCATCGAGACGCTGGCGCAGATGAACGTCCGCGGCGAACGCCGCGAGGACCGAGTCGGCGTCTGGGTGCGACGCCCGGAACGCCCGCCCTTGCCCGACGGCTCGCCGGCGGAGGACAAGATCGCCGCAATCGGCATTCGCCTGCGCCGCTGGGTCAGCTTCCATGGCCTGTCGCTGAACGTCGATCCGGAACTCGACCATTTCGGCGGCATCGTCCCCTGCGGCATCCGCGGCTACGGCGTCACCAGCCTCGTCGATCTCGGCCTGCCCGTCGCGATGGGCGACGTCGACATCTTCCTGAAGGACGCCTTCGAGACGGTGTTCGGCCCGGTGGCAGCGCTCCCCCCGGACGATCGGCAGGCTTGTCCGAGCCAGCCTCAGCCGAACAGGCGGTTGCAGGCGTAGACGATTGCCGATCCGTGCAGCCCGACGGCCGCATAGAGCCCGCAGCCGGCCAGGACCCTCTCCCCGTTCGTCATCGGCACCAGCGAGTGCCGCGGCTTCACCGCACTCCGGCTGCCGAGCATGCTGAGCAGCGTGAACACCGCAAGTCCCGCAAGCAGCGCCATCGGCGGCAGGCCGACCCGCCAGCCGATGGCGAGAACGAGGAGCGCCACCGCGAAACTGGCGGCGACCAGCGCCGGCCGCGAGGAGAACACCTGCCGCAGCACCTGCCCGCCGTCGAAGCGATGCATCGGCAGGAGGTTCAGGAGATTGAACGCCCCAAGGATGGCAAGGAAGACGAGTACGATCCGCCCGGCCTCCGCGTGGAAAGCGCCATCCCGGGCGAGCAGGACATGCAATGCCGACAGCACTGGCACCAGGAAGGCCGACAGTCCGGCCCCCATCAGGGCGCAGAAGGCGACCTCGAACAGGGAATTGTAGGGCCGCCCGCCGATCGCGACCCCGCCCAGGAAGGGAATGAAGATCATGCGCACATGCCGATGCCCGCAAGCCCGGTAGGCGGCCATGTGGCCGAGTTCGTGCAGGACGATCACGACCGTCAGCATCACGGACAGCATCAGGCCGTAGAGGTGGAGGCCGAAGAAAGGCCAGAGCAGCAGCGTCGAGAGCACCGCGAGCCCCGCCTGCACCGGCGATCGCTCGAACAGCCCGTTCGGTACCGACACACCCTTTCGCAACCATTGCTCCAGCGCGCGGGTCTCGCGCCGCAGCGAAAAATACCGGAAGAGCAGGAAGGCGAGCCCGCGATAGTGGTCCGTCTGCTCGATCGTCAGCACGCTGCCGGAGGCCGTCGCCGACAGCGAGCGTCGCTCGCGGTAATGCCGCCAGAATGACGGATCCAGCGCGCTGTCGTCGACGACCCGGGCGCTATAGGCGAGGCGCTCCTGCCCCGGCTCCTGACCTTGTGCCGTGACGTCGCTCAGCTGGAGCGTGCGCAGGATCGGCTTTCCCGTCCTGTCCACATGCCCATAGGCCTGCCGGACACGGCCGTCGCCGATCCGCGTGCTGGAGATGACGGCGTGGTGCCAGTCCGCGTTGGCACCGAGCGGGAAGACCGCCGACCAGATCTTCATGGCATCCGCATCGTAGGTCCGGCGCAGGCGAAGGGTCCGCCGGCCGATCGGGGCGGCCAGCAGCAGCCAGACCAGGCCGAGATTGATGCCGAGCAGGATGACAACCGACAGTTCCGGCGACACGCAAACGCTCCCCGAGCCACCTGACAGCCGCGCCGGAAGCCGGAGCGGCCCGGGGCGGAATTCCACAAACGATACCTGCGGACCGCGTCTGACCCGTCAGCAGTACGCCGGTCCCACGCTATGCTTCAAATGTTAAGAAACGCATCCGGCAGAACGTGGTCCCGCGGGCGCTTCCCGCCCGGTCCGTCCCGAAAAGGCACAGCCGTCTCAATCCGGCGCCACCGGGCCGACGTTTCTGGCGGCCATCCGCTCCCGCCAGATGATGAACAGGCCCGAACCGACGATGATGGCGATGCCGACCCATTTCCACAGATTGGGAAAATCGCCGAACAGGGCATAGCCGAGGATCGTGGCCGAGATGATCTCGAAATACTGGAACGGCGCCAGCAGCGACAGCGGCGCCATGCGGAAGGCACGCACGACCAGAAGGTGGGCATATCCGGAAAGCGAACCGAGGATCAGCAGCAGCCCCAAGGCCAACGGCGATTGCGGCAGCGACAGCGCGAAATTCTCCAGCCCCGAGCCGTTTCCGACCGCAAGCGCGCCGGCCATGAACATCATGCCGCCGAAGCCGGAGATCGTCTGCATCGTCAGGGGCGAATCGCCCTCCCCGATCGCCCGGTTGAGAAACAGGTAGAGCGTGTAGAGAAAGGCGCAGGCGACCGGAAGCAGCGCGGTCCAGCCGAAGATCGCAAAGCTCGGCTGGATGACGATCAGCGCCCCGCAGAAACCGACTGCGATCGCCAGCCATCGCCGCCAGCCGACGCTTTCGCCGAGGAAGACCGCCGACATCGCCGTCAGCATGAACGGCTCGACGAAGTAGATGGCAAAGACGTCGGCGAGCGGCATGTATTTCACGGCGACGAAGAACAGCAGGCTCGCCGCACCGTGCAGCACCCCGCGCAGTAGGTTCATCCATGGCCTCTTCGCCCGGAAGGCGTCGCGGCCCATCACCGTCAACAGCAGCGGCAGCGTGCAGACGAGCTGGAAGAAGAAACGATAGAAGGTCACCTGCCCCGGCGACATGCCCTCGTAGGTCGCCATGTACTTGGCGATCGCATCCATGCCGGGAAGGATCGTCATGGCAAAGGCCATCAACGCCATCCCCTGCATCACGTGCTGCCTGAAATGGTCCGTCGACGGTTGCATGGATGAACCCTGGAGCGATGCGATGGGGCGACGTGACCGGCCCGGAATCATCGAGCGGTCGGCCGTTTCAACCGCATCGTACACGGCGCGGTCAAGGGGCGCCGCAGGGTGCTGCGGCGGGGCGCGGCGCATTTGGGGTAGCCATGCAGCACTTCCATCCTTAAGATTTCGCTGAAGAAAACGGAGGCCGTCATGGCAAAGTCCGGCGATGACAACACCATCCCCTTCCGCTCGCCCCGTGCCGATGGCGACACGCTCGGCGGCCGCATCTGGCGCGCGCGCGACGCCCTCGACCTGTCGCTCGGCGAACTCGCGGCACGGATGGGGCTCCCGGAGGACACCGTCGGAGACTGGGAGCGCGACCATGCCGAGCCGCGCACGCAGGCCCTGTTCATGCTCGCCGGCATCCTCGGCGTATCGCCGTCCTGGCTGATCGCCGGGATCGGCGAGGCTCCGTCCGAGACGGGCCCGGAAACCTCCACCCACCCTCTTTTCGAGCGGCTGGAGGAGGTCCGTCGCCTGCATGCCCGGACCGGCGAAGCGATCGACGCGCTCGAGGCCGAGATCGCCCGGCTGGGTATGCGCGGTCGTCGAGGCGACGATTGAGCACCCCCGTAGTCGAGATGGACTTGAGTGCCCGCCCGGGCTCTGCAATGGTCCGCATCGAATCAGGTTCCATTGGAGTTAAGGAGAGAGATCATGGACGTACGCGCCGCTGTCGCCGTTCAGGCCGGAAAGCCGCTGGAGGTCATGACCGTGCAACTGGAGGGCCCGCGGGCCGGCGAGGTGCTGGTCGAGGTCAAGGCCACCGGCATCTGCCACACCGATGACTTCACCCTCTCGGGCGCCGATCCGGAAGGGCTGTTCCCGGCCATCCTCGGCCACGAGGGCGCCGGCATCGTCGTCGACGTCGGTCCGGGCGTCACCTCGGTCAAGAAGGGCGACCACGTCATTCCGCTCTACACGCCGGAATGCCGCGAGTGCTATTCCTGCCTGTCGCGCAAGACCAATCTGTGCACCTCGATCCGGGCCACGCAGGGCCAGGGCCTGATGCCGGACGGCACCAGCCGGTTCTCGATCGGCAAGGACAAGATCCACCACTACATGGGCTGCTCCACCTTCGCCAACTACACGGTCCTGCCGGAAATCGCGCTCGCCAAGGTCAACCCGGACGCGCCCTTCGACAAGATCTGCTACATCGGCTGCGGCGTCACCACCGGTATCGGCGCTGTCATCAACACGGCAAAGGTCGAGATCGGCTCGACCGCGATCGTCTTCGGTCTCGGCGGCATTGGCCTGAACGTGCTGCAGGGGCTGCGCCTTGCCGGCGCCGACATGATCATCGGCGTCGACATCAACAATGACCGCAAGGCATGGGGCGAGAAGTTCGGCATGACGCATTTCGTCAACCCGAAGGAGGTCGGCGACGACATCGTGCCCTATCTCGTCAACATGACGAAGCGCAACGGCGACCTGATCGGCGGCGCCGACTACACCTTCGACTGCACCGGCAACACCAAGGTGATGCGCCAGGCGCTGGAGGCTTCGCATCGCGGCTGGGGCAAGTCGGTCATCATCGGCGTCGCCGGCGCCGGCCAGGAAATCTCGACGCGTCCGTTCCAGCTCGTCACCGGCCGCAACTGGATGGGCACCGCCTTCGGCGGCGCGCGCGGCCGCACCGACGTGCCGAAGATCGTCGACTGGTACATGGAGGGCAAGATCCAGATCGACCCGATGATCACCCACACCATGCCGCTCGAAGACATCAACAACGGCTTCGAACTGATGCACAAGGGCGAGAGCATCCGCGGCGTGGTGGTCTATTGACGACTTCGCCCGCCTATACGGTCGACGTGCGGAGGCTGGAGGAGTTCTCCGCCGTCGACCTCTACGCCATGCTGAAGATGCGCGTCGACGTCTTCGTGGTGGAGCAGAACTGCCCCTACCCCGAACTCGACGGCAACGATCCGGCCTGCCGGCACCTGCGCCTGCTGAACGGCACCGACCTGCTCGCCTGCGCAAGGCTCTGGCGCCCGGTGGCCGATGCGCTTCCGCGGATCGGGCGCGTCGCCGTGTCGCCTGACCATCGCGGCAAGCGCCTGGGCGATGCGCTGATGCGCGAGGCGATCGTGGCTTGCGAGCGGCTTTACCCGAACGAGGCGATCGCGCTCTCCGCGCAGAGCCATCTGACGCACTTCTACGAAGCCTTTGGCTTTTCTCCGACTTCGGAGGAATATCTGGAAGACGGCATTCCGCATGTCGACATGCTGCGGCCGCCGTCGCCCGGAAACGCCTGAAGAACAGCGGAAGCACGTACGCCATGATCTACGTCGATGCCGATGCCTGCCCGGTCAAGCCGGAAATCCTGAAGGTCGCCGAACGCCACGGCATCGAAGTGACCTTCGTGGCCAATTCCGGCCTCAGGCCCTCGCGCGACCCGATGGTGAAGAACGTCATCGTCTCGGGTAGCTTCGACGCCGCCGACGACTGGATCGTCGAGCACGTCGAGCCCGCGGACATCGTCGTCACCGCCGACGTACCGCTCGCCGGGCGCTGCGTCGCCAGGGATGCCTTCGTCACCGGGCCGACCGGGCGGATCTTCGACCGGACCAATATCGGCATGGCCACCGCCATGCGCGACCTCGGCCAGCATCTGCGCGAGACCGGCGAAAGCAAGGGCTACAACGCCGCCTTTTCGCCACGCGACCGCTCGGCCTTTCTCGAGACGCTCGACCGCCTGTGCCGCCGCGCGAAATCGTCGGGCACAGCGCCATGAGCACGCCGGCAAAGGCGCCGGCAAGGGCAGCGTCCGGGCACAGCCGCCATCGCCCGTTCTACATTGCCGCCATCGCTGCCCTTCTGATCCTGCCGATAGCCCTGTGGCTACGGATGCGGGTCGCAGCACAGCTGGGTGGCATCATCTTCTTCATGCTCTACCTGCTGATGATCGGGCGGCGCCTGCCCTATCTCACCGGCGGCTACCTCAAGAAATATGCCGTCGACACCGATACGCCGGCGCCGATCATCCTGCTCGTGACCGTCGGCGCCTTCGCGATCTCGCTCGCCTCCCTCTTCATCGTCCTCAACGAGGGCGACGTCGTCGAGCCGCTGGACCTGATCCTCTCCTTCGCATCGGTGGTGCTCGGCTGGTTCACGATCCACACGATGGCCGCGGTCCACTACGCCCATGTCTACTGGCGCCCGCAGGGCGGCAAGTCGCTGCAACCGGGCGAACGCGGGCTGGATTTCCCGCAGACCGACATGCCCGGCATCTTCGATTTCCTCTATTTCGCCTTCGTCATCGGAATGACCGCGCAGACCTCGGACGTCGCCGTCACCACCACGCAGATGCGCAAGCTCAACCTCCTGCATGCGATCGTTTCCTTCTTCTTCAACACCGTGCTCGTCGCGGCCGCCGTGAATGCGGCCGTCGCGCTCGCCTCGTGACGCCAAACCATTGGAGCTCCCCATGAAAGTCCTATCCCAGAACCAGGCCTTCGGCGGCATGCAGGGCGTATACGCCCATGATTCGCTCGCCTGCAATTGCGAGATGACCTTTGCCGTCTTCGTTCCGCCGAAGGCGATCACGGAGCCCTGCCCGGTGCTGTGGTACCTGTCCGGCCTGACCTGTACCCATGCCAACGTCATGGAGAAGGGCGAGTATCGCCGCATGGCCGCCGAGCTCGGGCTCATCATCGTCTGCCCCGACACCAGCCCGCGCGGCAACGACGTGCCGGACGAACTGACGAACTGGCAGATGGGCAAGGGTGCGGGCTTCTATCTCGACGCCACCGAGAAGCCCTGGGCCGAACACTACCAGATGTACACCTACATCACCGAGGAACTGCCGGCTTTCGTCGCCCAGCATTTCCGCGTCGACATGGATCGCCAGGGCATCTTCGGCCATTCGATGGGCGGCCATGGCGCGATGACGATCGCACTGAAGCATCCTGATCGCTTCAGGAGCTGCTCCGCCTTCGCGCCGATCGTCCAGCCCTCGACCGCCGACTGGCCTTCCGGCTCCTTCGAGAAGTATCTCGGCCCCGACCAGGCCAACTGGCGGCAGTACGACGCCTGCGCCCTCGTCGAGGACGGCGCCCGCTTCCCCGAATTCCTGATCGACCAGGGCAAGGCCGACGGCTTCCTGGAGAACGGTCTGCGTCCCTGGCTGTTCGACGAGGCGATCCAGGGCACAGAGATCGGCCTGACGCTGCGCATGCACGAGCGCTACGACCACTCCTACTACTTCATCTCGACCTTCATGGACGATCACCTCAAGTGGCACGCCGCGCGGCTCGGCTGACGCGCGCAACATCCAGCTCCGAGGCCCCCGCGCATGGCTGAATTGCGCGGGGGCCTCTTGATTTTCGGGCGTCCGTTGCGATATCTGGCCAAGGCAGACGGCTGCTGCCGCCGGACGACGGCGGTGACGAACGCGGGGACGGCCCCGCTCCTTTCAAACGGAGCAGGACATGTCCTGGATATTGCTCGTACTTGCCGGCCTCTTCGAAATCGGCTGGGCCATCGGCCTCAAATACACGGACGGCTTCACCCGGCCGCTACCCACCGCGCTGACGGTGGGTGCGATGGTGATCAGCATCGTCCTTCTCGGCCTTGCGGTCCGCCACCTGCCGATCGGGACCGGCTATGCCATCTGGACCGGCATCGGCACGGTCGGCACCGTCATCCTCGGCATCGTGCTCTTCGCCGAGCCGGTCACGGCCCTCCGCCTCGGCTGCATCGCCCTGATCGTCACCGGCATCATGGGCCTGAAGTTCGCCACCTGATCTGGTCTCAGCTTCGCCGGTTGTCGAGCGCGAACGCGCCCGGCCCGGCGAAGACGAGATAGAGGAAGATGAAGCAGAACGAGATCGCCGCGTCGCCGCGGTTGTTCACCGGCCAGAAGTCCACCGGCATGTGCGCCATGAAATAGGCGACCGCCATGAAGCCGCAGAGCACGAAGGCGGCAGGCCGCGTGAACAGGCCGACAAGGACGAGCCCCCCGCCGACGATTTCCAGAAGTCCCGCAACGCCGATCAGGTTCGTCAGATCGCCGAACGGTTCGGCCGCCGGCGGAAAATTGAAGAATTTCTGCGTGCCGTGCTCGATGAACTGCAGCGCGGTCATGATCCTGAGCGCGGCGAGCGCCTGGGGTTGGTAGAAGGACAGGCGCGCGGATAGGGACATGGTGGTCTCCCTGCGAAATGCGGCCTCTCATCCGGCCGCCGCAGGATTATCGCGCCTCGCCCGCCTCACAATCAAGTTCGCATTGGCCGGATGCCGAAGGTCCGGTCCTCGACACACAGAAGATGACGAAACGGGCCAGCCCGAGGCGCCGCTGCCCGGATAATGCAATCCGTCAGTTGCAATTCGTGGTCGCCGTGACCACGCAGGGCGACGGCGTCTTTGCGGCGCTCGTTTCCGCCTTCGGCTTGCGCACGCGCGGCTTGACGGTCAGCGCCGCCTCGCTTGGGATGATGATCGGCTCGGCGGCCGGGCCGGCCGATTTTTCAGCCGCCTGCGGGGCCGCTTGCCGGCGGGCTGCCGGCTGGTGCTTCCGGTAGGCTTTCGCGCTGCCCCGCGATCCGGTGGATGCGGCCCTGATCGGCGCGAGGCTGTAGGTCACGGCGATGCGCTGCGAGATCGCGTTGGCAAGCGCCCTGTCGGCGGCCTTGCCCGTCATGAAGCTGTTGACGATGAAGCGCTCGCTTGCGACCGGTGCGCCCGATCCGCCGCGGAGAAGCACGGTCACCTCCGCCGAGTTGCGGCCGGCTTGTGCGCCCGCGCCGCGGATCTCCTTGGCGAGATGCACTTCCATGACGACCTTCGGCAGCGCCACCGGCCGCCGGGTGGAGCGGACCGAACGCTTCAATTGCTGGCCCGTCAACGCCACCACGTCCCTGGAGACCGAACCGTCGCCGGCGACCGAAACCTTGCGGATATCCTTGAGCGTCTCCGCCTGGGCGGCAAGGCACATCGCCGCCATCGCAAGCGCGACGAGCGGCACACGGAGGAAGGTCATCAGCATGAAATTGCATCCGTATTTCAACAGTCGCCGGGAAACCGAATCGGCCCGGCCCATGCCATGGCCATGACACGAACCGGCGCGCCGGGGCAACCCCGTGATGCAATCCATGGTAAATGCGAGACGCGGGGGCGCCTCAGCGGCCGGTCACGTCGCCGAATGCCGCGGCTGCGACCTCGAACTCCTGCCGTCGCAGTTCGCGGCGGCGGAACGCCTCTTCGTCCGTGCCCCAGTGCTCGATCTGCCAGTCCTCGTCGACATGGGCGAGCGTCCACACGGTCCCGGCGTCCAGCCGGCCATGGGCAAAGGCGAGCGCCAGGATGGCCGAGCCGGTCAGCGTGGTGACGGTATGAATACAAGCGAGTTCGAGTGGAGAGCCGAATTTTTCCAGCGCGGTGGCAAAGGCTTCCATCGCCTGTGCCGGCTGCTCCTGGTGGATGACGCCTTCGGCCAGGATGAAGCGTGCGCCGAGCACATCCGCCGCCCATTCGAGCACCGGGTCCCACGCCGCCTGCTGGATCGCCACCAGCCGCTCCGGACTGTCGGCCCGGTAGCAGATCATGTCGGTGCCGGCGAAGCGAACGATCTCGTCCCTGACCGCGTCCGCATTGTCGGCGACGCCCTCGAGCGCGGTGTTGACAAGGCGCGTCACCGGCATCTTCGCCGGGTCGATCTCCTCGCCCTGCGCATCCCATTCGGCCCGCAGCCGTTCGGCAAGGCCCGCCGAGGCGACGGCGAGCGGCCGCTTGGCCGGGGTGCGGACCGGACGGCCGTCGAGCAGGACGGTCAAGCCGCCCTCGCCCTCGCCGATCGAGACGTCCTTGTAGAACCGCTTCGGCAGCGGCCGTTTCATCTGGATCTGCGCCCGGCGCACCGGATCGGGATCGCTCATGGCATCGGAAAGGTCGGAAAGAATGTCACGCATCGGCAAGTTCCAGCCACTGCAGCAGTTCGGCCGGCTCCCTAAGAATGTGGTCCGCCCCCGCCTCGACGAGTTCGGGCACGCTGGCATAGCCCCAGGCGACACCGACGGCTTGCGCGCCGGCCGCCTTGGCCATCTGCATATCGTAGATCGCATCGCCGATGACAACCGTCCGCGATGCATCGATGCCGGTCTCGGCGCAGCATTCGCTGACCATGGCCGGATGAGGCTTGGAGGGGCAGTCGTCGGCGGTGCGCGAGACGAGGAAGGTCTTCTCCAGTCCGTGCGTCACCCGGATCGCGTCGAGCCCGCGCCGCGACTTGCCGGTCACCGCGCCGATCAGCATGTCGTCCTCGCGCTCGAGCCGGCGCATCATCGGCTCGATCCCGGGAAACAGCGGCTCCCGGTAGCCCGGCTCCGCCCGCACGCCCATGAAGATCTTCTTGTAGTGCGCCGCCATCGCCTGCGCCTCCTCGTCAACATGCGCCTTGCCCCGCAACCGGGCAATGGCAATGTCGAGGGTCAGCCCGATGATGCTCTTGGTAGCGGCAAGCTGGAGGCGGGCATGCCCGAAGTCCTCGAAGGTGCGCGCCATCACCTCGTGGATCAGGTGCGCGCTGTCGACCAGCGTGCCGTCGCAATCGAAGAGGACGAGCCGCATCACGCGTCCCCGTCCGCGGCGGCCTGGTCGAAGCCGAGCACGCTCCAGGTCTGCACCATATGCTGCGGCAGCGGCGCGGTCACTCGCAGGCGTCCGCCGGAGGGATGCGGGATGTCGATGTGCCGGGCATGCAGGTGCAGGCGGTTCTGCACCCCGCCGGGAAAGGTCCAGTTGACGTCCGCCTCGAAATACTTGGGATCACCGATGATCGGATGGCCGAGATGGGCGGCATGGACGCGGAGCTGATGGGTCCGCCCGGTATAGGGCTCCATCTCGAGCCAGGCGAAATTCTGTCCGGCCTGCTCGACGACGCGGTAGTAGGAGACGGCATGATCGGCGCCGTCCTCGCCGTGCCTGGCGATCCGCATGCGGTCGCCGTCCGGTGTCTGCTCCTTCACCAGCCAGGTCGAGATCTTGTCCTCGTGCTTGCGCGGCACGCCCTTGACGATCGCCCAGTAGGTCTTCTTCGTGTCGCGCTCGCGGAAGGCCGCCGTCAGTTTCTGTGCCGCCCCTCGGGTCCGGGCGATGACCAGCACGCCTGACGTGTCGCGGTCGAGGCGGTGGACGAGGCGCGGCTTCTCGCCCTTCTGGCTCGTCCAGGCTTCCAGCATCTTGTCGATATGCCGGGTCACGCCCGATCCGCCCTGCACGGCGATGCCGGCCGGCTTGTTCAGCACGAACACCTTGTCGTCCTCATGCAGGAGCATGCGCGACAGGAGTTCGCCGTCGGGAGAATGCTTCAGGTCGCGGCCGCCGATCGGCCCCGCCTTCGTCTCCTTGGCGTCCACCCCCATCGGCGGGATGCGCACGGTCTGGCCGGGCTGCACGCGCATGTCGGTCTTCGCCCGGCCGCCGTCGACGCGCACCTGGCCCGAGCGCAGGAGCTTCTGCAACTGGCCGAAGCCCAGCCCCGGATAGTGGACCTTGAACCAGCGGTCGAGCCGCATACCCGCCTCGTCCTGGTCCACCTGCCTGTGTTCGATACCTGCCATCTTCGCCTTCTTTCTTTGGGCCGTGCTTTAACGCATGTCCCGGCAAAGGGGAAGTTGCGGGCGTGCGGGTCAGAATGCCCGGAAAGTCAGCGTGGTCAGCGAACGGACGATGCCGGGGATCGAGGCGATGTGGTCGTTGATGAACTTGCCGATGTCCTCCTCGGTCTCGACATAGACCTTCAGCAGCAGGTCGTACTCGCCGCTGGTAGAATAGAGTTCGGAAATCAGTTCGGTGGCGTAGAGGGCATCGGCGACCTCGTAGGTCTTGCCGGGGGCGCATTGCAGTTGCACGAATATCGGTTTCATCGGCTCACTCCGCGCGCCGCAAAAGGCGGCGATTGTCCAGCCGGCCGGACCCGGCCGTCATGTGCGGTCTTATGGCGGAGATCGCCGCTTCGACGCAAGAGGCCTGCGGGAATTTGCGCCGCACGACCGGCATGCGCCCGACGAAACACTAAAATTCGATTAAAAACGAACCGCCCGCGTTACATTTTGCGCAAGCCGATTGTGTTAACAAGAGACTATTGGGAACCAGAAATTGCAGAAGACGACATGGCGCAGATCGTAACCGTATCCCCCGCTACCGCCGCCTATGCCGCGCAGGCATACAAGGCGACCACCCGCCCGACCACGCTCTTCGAACAGAAGATCGAGGCATGGGCGGATGCCGCCCGGATCGGCGACAATTTTCAGCTCCGAGGAATCCTGACGGTCGTGAAGCCGCCGGCGCTGGCGCTCGTGCTGCTGACGATGGAGCGCCAGAACGATACGACCTTCGCGGCCGCCGCGCGCTCCTATGCCGAAATTGGGGCCGAAGGCGACCTGATCGCGGCCCCCGAGGGCATGCCTACCCGCGAGGACTGACGAGGGCCGTATCCGTCCGCCACGCATCCCCGAGGGCTCCCGTATCTGCGGGAGCCTTTTTCGTTTGCGCCGGAGGGACGGACGACATGGCGGCAGGCGACAAATATTTGTTCAGCCGCGACGCTATGCTCTTGCCAAATTCCGGCCGACGCCTTTATGTGGCGAAGACCTCGCTGGGAGAAACCGGTTTCGAACCGGTGCCGAAGGAGCAACCGCCCCCGGAAACTCTCAGGCAAAAGGACCAGCAAGGTGCCGACAGGACTCTGGAGAGTGGCGTTCACGCGCCCGCCGAAGGGATAACAATCTCAGGCGACAAGGACAGAGGGGGCTCATGAAAGCGGCGCGAAAGCGCCAGTGATGGGCCGGCGCGCGAGCGCCAGAAGACTGGAGGGCGCCTTGGACGTCGTGTCTGACCTTAAAAGAACCCCGTTGCACGACCTCAACGTGTCGCTCGGCGCCCGCATGGTGCCGTTTGCGGGCTACGAGATGCCGGTGCAGTTTCCCGCAGGCGTGCTGAAGGAGCACCTGCACACCCGCGCGGCTGCCGGCCTCTTCGACGTCTCCCACATGGGCCAGGTGATCGTGCGCGCCCGCTCCGGCGACAATGCCGACGCCGCCCGCGCGCTGGAAAGCCTCGTGCCGGTCGACGTCGTCGGGCTCGGCGAGGGGCGCCAGCGCTACGCGCTGTTCACCGCCGGGGACGGCGGCATCCTCGACGACCTGATGATCGCCAACCGCGGCGACCACTTCTTCGTCGTCGTCAATGCCGCCTGCAAGGATGCGGACTTCGCCCATCTCGAAAAGCACATCGGCGACAGCTGCGAGCTGACGATGCTCACGGACCGCGCGCTGATCGCCCTGCAGGGCCCGCGTGCGGAAACGGTGCTGGCCGAACTCTGGGCGGACATCGCCGGCATGCGCTTCATGGACGTCCGCGCCTGCGACCTGCACGATGCCGACTGCATCGTCACCCGCTCCGGCTATACCGGCGAGGACGGCTTCGAGATCTCGATTCCCGCCGACAGGGCGGAGCGGGTCTGTCGCCACCTGCTCGATCATCCCGACGTGATGCCAATCGGGCTCGGCGCACGCGATTCGCTGCGGCTGGAGGCCGGTCTCTGCCTCTATGGCAACGACATCGACACGACGACCACCCCGGTCGAGGCGGCCCTCGAATGGGCGATGCAGAAGGTGCGTCGCACCGGCGGCGATCGCGCCGGCGGCTTCCCGGGCGCAGAAACCATCCTCGGGCAACTCACCTCCGGCGCCGCCCGCCGTCGCGTCGGGCTCAAGGTCGAGGGCAAGGCCCCGGTCCGCCCGCCGGCGAAACTTTCTGTCGACGCCGAGGGCAAGACCGAAGTCGGCCACGTCACTTCCGGCGGCTTCGGCCCCAGCATCGAGGCACCCATCGCCATGGGCTACGTCCCGGTCGCGCTCGCAGCCCCGGGGACACAGCTGTTCGCCGAAGTCCGCGGCAAATACCTGCCCGTCACCGTCGCCGCCCTGCCCTTCGTCACCAACAGCTTCAAGCGCTGACCGATGCGCGTGGCGATCGCCCCTCACCCTAACCCTCTCCCCGCAAGCGGGGAGAGGGAACCGACGGGGAGCGCCCAGCCCCCTTCTCCCCGCCTGCGGGGAGAAGGTCCCGGCAGGGGGATGAGGGGCAGCAACACAGTTTCTGAATTTTCCAGAGAGGAACCGACATGCTGAAATTCACCGCAGAACACGAGTGGCTCAAGATCGACGGCGACGTCGCCACCGTCGGCATCACCACGCACGCCGCCGAGCAACTCGGCGATCTCGTCTTCGTCGAACTGCCCGAAGTGGGCAGTACCCATTCCAAGGGCGGCGATGCCGCCACCGTCGAGAGCGTCAAGGCCGCCTCTGACGTCTACTGCCCGCTCGACGGCGAGATCGTCGAGGTCAACCAGGCGATCGTCGACGATCCCTCCCTCGTCAACAGCGACCCACAGGGCGCCGGCTGGTTCTTCAAGCTGAAGCTGAACAACAAGGCAGACGCCGAGGCGCTGCTGGACGAGGCCGCCTACAAGGAGCTCGTCGGCTAATGAACCTGCCCAAGGACTTCACTTTTACCGACTACCAGCCCTACGACTTCGCCAACCGCCGCCACATCGGCCCCTCGCCGGCAGAGATGGAGGCGATGCTGAAGGTGGTCGGCTATGACAGCCTCGATGCGCTGATCGACGACACCGTGCCGCAGTCGATCCGCCAGAAGACGCCGCTTGAATGGGGTGCGCCGATGTCCGAACGCGAGGCGCTCGACAAGCTGCGCGAGACGGCCAACAAGAACCGCAAGCTCGTCTCCCTGATCGGCCAGGGCTATTACGGCACCATCACCCCGCCGGTGATCCAGCGCAATATCCTGGAGAATCCGGCCTGGTACACGGCCTATACGCCCTACCAGCCCGAGATCAGCCAGGGCCGGCTCGAGGCATTGCTCAACTACCAGACCATGGTCTGTGACCTGACCGGCCTCGACATCGCCAACGCCTCGCTGCTCGACGAGGCGACCGCGGCGGCCGAAGCCATGGCGATGGCCGAACGCGTTTCGAAGTCGAAGGCCACCACCTTCTTCGTCGACGAGAACTGCCACCCGCAGACGATCGCGCTGCTCAAGACCCGATCCGAGCCGCTCGGCTGGACGATCAGGGTCGGCGATCCCATGAAGGATCTGGTCGCCGCCGAGGTCTTCGGCGCAATCCTCCAGTATCCCGGCACCTACGGCCACGTCCACGACTTCACTGGCGTCATCGCCGACCTGCATGCGGCCGGCGCGATCGCCGTCGTCGCCGCCGACCCGCTGGCGCTGGCGCTCCTGAAATCGCCGGGCGACATGGACGCCGACATCGCCATCGGCACCACCCAGCGCTTCGGCGTGCCCGTCGGCTACGGCGGCCCGCATGCCGCCTACATGGCGGTCAAGGACGCCTACAAGCGCAACATGCCGGGCCGCCTCGTTGGCGTTTCCGTCGATGCGCGCGGCAACCGCGCCTACCGCCTGTCGCTGCAGACCCGCGAGCAGCATATCCGCCGCGAGAAGGCGACGTCGAACATCTGCACCGCGCAGGTGCTGCTCGCCGTCATGGCCTCAATGTATGCGGTCTTCCACGGCCCGCAGGGCATCAAGGCGATTGCCCAGCAGGTTCATCGCAAGGCCGTCCTGACCGCCAAGGGGCTGGAGAAGCTCGGCTATACGGTCGAACCCGATGTGTTCTTCGATACGATCACCGTCCATGTCGGCAAATTGCAGGGCATCATCCTCAAGGCAGCGGTGGCCGAGGAGATCAACCTGCGCAGGATCGGCGATGACCGGATCGGCATCAGCCTCGACGAGCGCTCGCGCCCGGCCACGCTCGAGGCCATCTGGCGGGCCTTCGGCGGCGACTTCAAGGTTGCCGATTTCGAGGCCGACTACCGCCTTCCCGAGAAGATGCTGCGCACCAGTGCCTACCTGACGCATCCGATCTTCCATATGAACCGCGCCGAAAGCGAGATGACGCGCTACATTCGCCGGCTCGCCGACCGCGACCTGGCGCTCGACCGCTCGATGATCCCGCTCGGCTCCTGCACGATGAAGCTGAACGCGACAGCGGAAATGCTGCCGATCACCTGGCCGGAATTCGCCGAGATTCACCCCTTCGTGCCGGCCGACCAGGCGGAAGGCTACAAGGAACTGATCGACGATCTCTCCGCCAAGCTCTGCGCGGTCACCGGCTACGACGCGATCTCGATGCAGCCGAATTCGGGGGCGCAAGGCGAATATGCCGGCCTCTTGACGATCCGCGACTACCACATCGCCAATGGCGATGCGCATCGCGACGTCTGCCTGATCCCGACCTCCGCCCACGGCACCAACCCGGCGTCCGCGCAAATGGCGGGCATGAAGGTCGTGGTCGTCAAGGTCAGTGACGACGGCGACATCGACATGGATGATTTCCGGGCGAAAGCAAAACAGTACGCCGAAAACCTCTCGTGCTGCATGATCACCTATCCCTCGACCCACGGGGTCTTCGAGGAGAACGTGCGCGAGATCTGCGAGATCGTCCACGGCCACGGCGGCCAGGTCTATCTCGACGGCGCCAACATGAACGCCATGGTCGGCCTCGCCCGCCCCGGCGACATCGGCTCCGACGTCAGCCACCTCAACCTCCACAAGACCTTCTGCATTCCGCATGGCGGCGGCGGTCCGGGCATGGGGCCGATCGGCGTCAAGGCGCATCTGGCCCCCTTCCTGCCGAAGGATCCCCGCACGGCCGAGGCCGGCGCCGTCTCGGCGGCCCCCTTCGGCTCGGCGTCGATCCTGCCGATCTCCTGGAGCTACTGCCTGATGATGGGCGGCGAAGGCCTGACCCAGGCGACGAAGGTGGCGATCCTGAACGCCAACTACATCGCCGCCCGGCTGAAGGGCGCCTATGACGTGCTCTACAAGTCCGCCAAGGGCCGCGTGGCGCACGAGTGCATCGTCGACACCCGCCCGCTCGTCGACAGCGCCGGCGTGACGGTGGACGATGTCGCCAAGCGGCTGATCGATTGCGGCTTCCACGCACCCACCATGAGCTGGCCGGTCGCCGGCACGCTGATGATCGAGCCGACCGAATCGGAGACGAAGGCCGAGCTCGACCGCTTTTGCGACGCGATGCTGGCGATCCGCGAGGAGGCCCGCGCCATCGAGGAAGGCCGGATGGACAAGGTCAACAACCCGCTGAAGAACGCGCCGCACACGGTGGAAGACCTCGTCGGCGAATGGGACCGCCCCTATTCGCGCGAGCAGGCCTGCTACCCGCCCGGCGCCTTCCGCGTCGACAAGTACTGGTCGCCCGTCAACCGCGTCGACAACGTCTACGGCGACCGCAACCTCGTCTGCTCCTGCCCGCCGCTGGAGGACTATGCCGAGGCGGCAGAGTAGCACGATGCAAAGGCTGGCTCCGCGGGCATATCGTCCTGCCGCGGGACCAGCAGTAAGCCCGGCATCCGGCCCTTCGGGCGACCTTCTCCCCGCGGGCGGGGAGAAGGAAATACACGGCACCCTCAGCAGACGCGATTCGGGGCACGTCCCCTCGCCCTGCCTGCGGGGAGAAGGTTAGGGTGAGAGGCTTTCAGGCTCTCCCATCCACCTGAGGCCGGCCGGGAACTGACGAATCGTCAAGCCTGCGGCAATGTCACCACGAAGCGGGCGCCACCGCGGTAGCTCGTGTCGAGAAGAATGCTGCCGGAATGGCTTTCGACGATCCGCTTGGCCAGCGCCAGCCCGATGCCGGTGCCGCCATAGTGTTTTTCGTCCTGGTGCAGCCGCTGGAACAGCCCGAACACGGCTTCGGCGTGCTTCGGATCGATGCCGATCCCCTCGTCTTCGACGACGAGCCGTACGCCGTCGGCCGTCGTCTCGCCATAGATCCGCACCCGCGGCGCCCGGTCGGGATGGCGATACTTGATGGCATTGCCGATCAGGTTCTGCATCAGCCGCCGCAAGAGTTCCGGGTCGCCATGGGCGGAAGGCAGCGGCATGACGTCGATCTCGGCCTTCGTCTCGCGAACGTGGTCCGCCAGCACCGTCATCGCGTCACCGACGACGGCATCGAGGCAGACCGGTTCCACCTGCCGGATGCTGTAGGCGATCTGCGCATATTCCAGCAGGCGCTCGACCAGCCGCTGCATGCGCCGGGCCGCCTGCCGCACATAGTCGGCATGCAGCGCGAGCTCGTCCAGTTCGCCCCGCTCCACATCCTCGGCGATCATCTCGGCGAAGGAGGCGATGTGCCTGATCGGCGCCTTCAGGTCGTGCGACACCGTCGCCGTGAACTGGTTCAGCGCCTCGTTCTTCCTCTGCAGTTCGAGCGCCTGTTCCTCCAGCCGCTCGTGCTGTCGCCAGGTTTCGGTCACGTCGCGACCGACCGCGACGAATTCCACCGGCTGCGTCCCCTCGAAGGTCGCGGTCGCGATCCACAGGATCGAGCGTTCCTCGCCCTGCGCATTGTGCATCCTGAACTCGCCCGTCAGGATCGGAACCTCCGGGGTGATCCGCATGAGCGCCCTGAGGCCGGCCGCATGGTTCGCGTCCTCCTCAATCTCCTTCAGGCCCCGCCCGATCAGCGCCTCCGGCGTCGTGCCGCGAAAGCTGGCATATGGCTCGTTGCAGAAGCGGATGATCAGGTCCTTGTCGGCACGCACGATCTGGTCCGGCAGGAGCCGCAGCAATTCCGCATACTGGCGCTGCCTTGCGTCGAGCTCCTGCTCGATGGTCTTCAGGTCGGTGACGTCGATCCGCAGCCCGATCACCTCGCCGCTGTCGGTCGCATGGCACTCCGCGCGGATCCAACGCCCGTCGCCCGTCGCAAAGATCGTCGGCAGCCCGCTCTGCTCGCGATGTTGGGCCAGGCGCGCCTGTACCGTGGCCTCGGCCTCCGGGGTGCCTTCCACGACGCCCTTGTAGATGCCTTCCCTGACATTGGCCCTCAGAATGCTTTCCAGCGTGACGCCGACGCGCACGGCATGCTTTGCGGCACCGCAGCTGTCGCGAAACGCACGGTTGAAGACGACCACCCTTTCGTTGCGGTCGAAGATCACGACGCCCTCGGGAATCTTGTCCAGCGCCGAATAGATCCGGCTGCCGAGCATGACCTGTTCGCCATGGCTGCCGCCGGTGGCGAGGCTTCGCAACAGGAGCGCATAGCCGCCCGCCCGATCGGCGCCGTCGAGCGCGATCACATGCGCGGACGCCTCGAACTCGGACCCGTCCGCCCGGCAGAACGGCATGACATGGCTGTGGCCGCGGCCGGAGACGGCAAGGCCCTGCAGCAGTTGCGCTGCGTCGTCACTGCGCAGCACCGCGGGCAGCGTCTCGTGCGCGCCCCCCTTGCCCTCCCAGCCGAACGTGCGGCGTCCGGCCTCGTTGAGAAAGAAGCGCGTAGCCTCGCGGTCCGTGACGATGACCGGGAAGGGCAGCAGTTCGTAGAGCGATTCGGAAAAATCACGAGGCGATTGCATGCCGTTGAAACCACCTCCGATATCGTCGACACAGCGCAAGAAAAGCGCGTCGCTACCGGGCGGTCAAGGGCATGCATGCGGTCTGGTCGCAAGGATTGCGCCGGCAGGTCCGGCCATGGCGCCTCCGCCACCGGCACGTCCGCCCCATTTCAGGCAAAAGTCCCGGGATCCGGAACCTGAGCCCTCAGCCGACCCGCACCGTCGCGCCGCCGGCAGCCGCCAGCGCCGCCAGGTCGGCGGGCTTCAGCTCGACGGATTCGCCGCAGCCGCAGGCGGATGTCTGGTTGGGGTTGTTGAAGGTGAAGCCGGAGCGCAGCGTCGTCACCTCGAAATCCATCTGCGTGCCAAGCAGGTAGAGCACCGCCTCCGGGGCCACCCAGACGCGGGCGCCGGCATGCTCGACGAGATCGTCCTTGGCGTTCGGTTCGGTGACGAGATCGACGGAATATTCCATCCCCGCGCAGCCGCCCTTCTTGATGCCGACGCGGATGCCCCTGGCGTCGCCGCCGGCATTGTCCACGATCGCCTTGACCCGATCGGCGGCGGCATCGGTGAGCGTCATGATTGCAAAGGCCATGGGCCGTTCTCCTTCGCCGGCCGGGTTCAAGGCCCGGCGGCTTCCGAATCCAATGTAGTGGGGGCCGTCGGCGCGATCAATAGCGCCAGGCCGATCCCGTCAGTACCAGCCGACGGCGACCTGCGCCTCTTCCGACATGCGGTCCGGCGTCCACGGCGGATCGAACACCATCCTGACCTCGACGCCGGAAACGCCCTCGACGGCGCCGACCGCGTTCTCCACCCAGCCCGGCATCTCGCCGGCGACCGGGCAGCCGGGCGCCGTCAGCGTCATGTCGATCTTCACCATCCGGTCGTCCTCGATGTCGATCTTGTAGATCAGGCCGAGTTCGAAGATATCGGCCGGGATTTCCGGATCGTAGACGGTCTTCAGCGCGCCAATGACATCGTCCGACAGGCGCGCCAGTTCCTCCGCCGGGATGGCGGACGTGACGATCCCCTCGCGGGCATCGACCTTGTCATCGGTGGCATCGACAGACATTTCCAACTCCTCAGGCGAAGAACTTGCGGGCATGGTCGAGCGCGTCGGCCAGGATATCCACCTCGGCACGCGTATTGTACATGCCGAACGATGCCCGGCATGTGGAGGTCACCCCGAAGCGTTTCAAGAGCGGCTGGGCGCAATGGGTACCGGCGCGCACCGCCACCCCTGCCCGGTCGATCACCATCGAGACGTCGTGGGAATGGATACCCTCGAGTTCGAAGGCGAAGATCGAGCCCTTGCCGGGTGCCGTGCCGAAGACGCGCAGCGAATTGACCGACGACAACCGTTCGAGCGCATAGGCGGCCAGGTCCGCCTCGTGTGCGGCGATCGCCGCGCGTCCGATTTTGTCCATGTAGTCGAGCGCGTAGCCAAGCCCGATCGCCTGCACGATCGGCGGCGTGCCGGCCTCGAAGCGGTGCGGCGGGTCGTTATAGGTGACGATGTCCTCGGTCACCTCCACGATCATCTCGCCGCCGCCCTGGAACGGCCGCATCTCGCGCAGCCGCTCCTTCTTGCCGTAGAGTACGCCGATGCCGGAGGGACCGTAGAGCTTGTGGCCGGTCATCACGTACCAGTCGCAGTCGATGTCCTGCACGTCGACCGGCAGGTGCACGGCCCCTTGCGAGCCGTCGACCAGCACCGGGATGCCGCGCTCGCGGGCGATCCTGCAGATCTCCTTGACCGGCACGATCGTGCCGAGCGCGTTCGACATATGCGTGATCGCGATCAGCTTCGTCTTGTCCGTCAGGCACTTGACGAAGTCCTCGACATGGAAGGCACCGCTGTCGTCCACCGGTGCCCAGACAAGCTTCGCCCCCTGCCGCTCGCGAATGAAATGCCAGGGCACGATGTTGGAATGGTGCTCCATGATCGAGAGCACGATCTCGTCGCCCTCGCCGATATGGGGCATGCCGTAGCCATAGGCGACCGTATTGATCGCCTCGGTCGAGGACTTGGTGAAGACGATGTCGTCGACCGACGGCGCGTTGAGGAAGCGGCGCACCTTCTCGCGCGCGGCCTCGTAGGCCTCGGTCGCGGCGTTGGAGAGAAAATGCAGGCCGCGGTGGACGTTGGCGTATTCGTTCGAATAGGCCTCCGAGATCGCGTCGATCACCACCTGCGGCTTCTGCGCCGAGGCGCCGTTGTCGAGATAGACCAGCGGTTTGCCGTAGACCTGTCGCGACAGGATCGGAAAGTCCCGCCGGATGGCCTCGACGTCATAGGCGGAAACCTGCTTGATCTGGTTCATCTCGGCAATCCCATCACGCGTGCTTTTCCAGCCAGTCGGAGATCACGCCTTCCAGCGCCTCGACCAGCGTTTCGTCTTCCAGTTCCTCGACGATCTCGGCGACGAAGGCATTGACCAGCATGGCACGGGCCCGGTTTTCCGGAATGCCGCGCGCCATCAGGTAGAACAACTGGGTGTGGTCGATGTCGATCACAGTCGCGCCATGGCCGCACTGGACGTCGTCGGCGAAAATCTCCAGCTCCGGCTTGGCGGAAAACTCCGCATCGTCGGAAAGAAGAAGCGTGTTGCACGACATCTTCGCGTCCGTCTTCTGCGCATCCTGGGCGACGCAGATCTGTCCCTGGAACACGCCGCGGGCGCGGTCGAGCACGACGTTGCGGATCACTTCGGTGGACGTCGTGTGCGGAACGTCGTGGCCGACGGTGAAGGTCACGTCAGTGTGGCTCTCGCCGCCGAGCAGGTTGATGCCGCGCAGCGTCAGGTCGGCACCCTCGCCGGTCACGCCGATATGGATCTCCTGCCGCACGAGCTTGCCGCCGCCGTTGATGACATAGAGCCTGAGCTTCGCATCGGCGCCGAGTTCGGCCTTGAACTGCGCCAGATGCGTATCGGCCTCGCCTTCGGACTGGAAGATGATCCAGGTGACCTCGGCGCCGTCGGCGAGCGTCACCTCGGTAACGGAGGTGACGAGCGCCGCCGCCTCGCCCACGGCCAGGTGCCGTTCGATTACGGTCGCCTTCGAGCCCGCGCCGAAGCGGACCGGGAAGCGGGTATTGACCTGGCCGCAGTTCTGCACCGACTGGATCTCGATCGGCCCCTCGACAACGAGCCCGTCTTCGAAATCGATCGAAAGCCCGTCGCGGACGAAGGAGCCGTTGATCCGGCCGATCACGTCGTCGCTGTCACGGGCGACGAGATCGGTCGCGGCCGAACCGTCGAGCAGCGCCTCGCCGTAGGAACGGACGGTGATGCCTTCCTGCATCACGCGGGCATGTGCCTTGCCGTTGACGACCGACAGCACCGCCGAGCCCGGCACGATCGGATCGACGCGGCCGGCATCGGCGCCCCGCACGAAGGCCGGCACGGCCCTGAGCAACGCCTTGAGGTCGGTATAGTGCCAGGCCTCGACGCGGCGGGTCGGCAGTCCGGCCTTCTTCAGGTCGCTGAGCAGCGTGTCGCGGGCGAGCAAGGTCGCGCCGTCGCCGGGGAGATCGCCCAGCTGCTCGTTGTAGATGTCGACCAGCGCCGCTTCCGCCGCCGTCAACTTGATCCCTGCTTGCATGTTCATGGATCGCGTCCTTCCCGGCTCAGGCGGCTGCCTCGATAATGTCGGCATAGCCATTGGCTTCGAGTTCGTGCGCCAGCGTCTTGTCGCCCGACTTGATCACCTGGCCCTTGTAGAGCACGTGGACGGTGTCCGGCACGATGTAGTCGAGCAGGCGCTGGTAGTGGGTGATGACGATGACCGAGCGATCGGGCGAGCGCAGCGCGTTGACGCCGTCGGCGACGATCTTCAGCGCGTCGATGTCGAGGCCGCTGTCGGTCTCGTCGAGCACGCAGAGCTTCGGTTCCAGCAACGCCATCTGCAGGATTTCGGCACGCTTCTTCTCGCCGCCGGAGAAGCCGACGTTGAGCGGCCGGCGCAGCATTTCCGGCGAGATCTGCAGCTCGTTGGCCGCTTCCTTGACCCGGCGCATGAAGTCCGGCGTCGTCAGCTCGTCCTCGCCGCGCGCCTTGCGCTGCTCGTTCATGGCCACCTTCAGGAACTGCATGGTGGCGACGCCCGGGATCTCGACCGGATACTGGAACGCCAGGAAGATACCCTTGGCAGCGCGCTCGGCCGGATCGAGCTCGAGGATGCTCTCGCCGTTATAAAGGATGTCGCCCTCGGTGACCTCGTAGTCCTCGCGGCCCGACAGGATGTAGGACAGCGTCGACTTGCCCGAGCCGTTCGGCCCCATGATCGCGGCCACCTCGCCGTCGTTGACGATCAGGTTCAGACCGCGAATGATCTCGGTGCCGTCCTCGGCGATGCGTGCGTGCAGGTTCTTGATTTCAAGCATTTCCAATTCCTTCAGCAGGCCAGTGGCGACCCAACGATCGAGCCAGCGGCAGTCTCATACACTCACAAATTGCCGCTCCAGATCCTCGGGACAAGCCCGAGGATGACGCTGGTGGGCACGGCCGACACAGCCGCCTCCGAACGGAAATTCATCACCCCGGAGCCACCGTCATCCTCGGGCTTGTCCCGAGGATCTGACCACGTCTCAGTTATAGTCGTCCCACATGCGAGTGCCTCGATGCGGACGATAGACATTGTCCATTTCTCCAACCTGCTCGAACAGATCCATCCAGGTGGGATTGAACTCTTCGATCAGCTTCATCTTCCATTCCCGCCGATACCGCTTCAGCGACTTTTCCCGCTGGATCGCCAGAACGATGTTCGGATGCCGTTCGAACCACACCAGCTTTTCTACTCCGTACTTCGAGGTGAACCCTTCGTGCACGTGATTGCGATGCTCCCAGATCCGCCCCTGCAAATCCGAAGTCACGCCCGTATAGATGACGCCGCGAGGGCGATGGCTCATCATGTATACGAAGCCCGTCAATCACGCCTCCGCAGGTCACTCCTTACAACGTTCCCTCACTCCGTCATCCTCGGGCTTGTCCCGAGGATCTGACCACGTCTCGCCACTCGAATCGCTTCCGCACCGAAGCCATTGCCCCGGATCCTCGGGACAAGCCCGAGGATGACGACGTGCCGAGCCTCAGCCGACCGAGCCTTCCAGCGAGATGCTGATCAGCTTCTGCGCTTCGACGGCGAATTCCATCGGCAGTTCCTGGATCACTTCCTTGACGAAGCCGTTGACGATCAGCGCGATCGCCGCCTCTTCCGGGATGCCGCGCTGCAGGCAATAGAACAGCTGGTCCTCGGAGATCTTCGACGTCGTCGCCTCGTGCTCGAACTGCGCCGAGGAATTCTTCGCCTCGATATAGGGCACGGTGTGCGCGCCGCAGCGGTCGCCGATCAGGAGCGAATCGCACTGGGTGAAGTTGCGCGCGTTCTCCGCCTTGCGGTGGGTCGAGACCTGACCGCGATAGGTGTTCTGCGATACGCCGGCGGCAATGCCCTTCGAGATGATGCGGCTCGACGTGTTCTTGCCGAGATGGATCATCTTGGTGCCGCTGTCGATCTGCTGGTGACCGTTCGACACCGCGATCGAGTAGAACTCGCCGCGCGAACCGTCGCCGCGCAGGATGCAGGACGGGTACTTCCAGGTGATCGCCGAGCCGGTCTCGACCTGCGTCCACGAGATCTTGGAGTTCTTGCCGCGGCAGTCGCCACGCTTGGTGACGAAGTTGTAGATGCCGCCCTTGCCGTCCTTGTCGCCCGGATACCAGTTCTGGACGGTGGAGTACTTGATCTCGGCATCGTCGAGCGCGACGAGTTCCACGACCGCCGCATGCAGCTGGTTCTCGTCGCGCTGCGGCGCGGTGCAGCCCTCGAGGTAGGACACGTAGGCGCCTTCCTCGGCGATGATCAGCGTGCGCTCGAACTGGCCGGTGTTCTTCTCGTTGATGCGGAAATAGGTCGAAAGCTCCATCGGGCAGCGAACGCCCTTCGGCACGAACACGAACGAACCGTCGGTGAAGACCGCCGAATTCAGCGTCGCATAGAAGTTGTCGGTCGTGGGCACGACGGAGCCGAGATACTTCTTCACCAGGTCCGGATGCTCGCGGATCGCCTCCGAGATCGACATGAAGATCACGCCGGCCTTCTTCAGCTCTTCCTTGAAGGTGGTGACGACGGAGACGGAATCGAACACGGCATCGACGGCGATCTTCGACGTCTGGACGCCGGCCAGGATCTCCTGCTCGCGCAGCGGAATGCCGAGCTTCTCGTAGGTCTTGAGGATCTCCGGATCGACCTCGTCGATCGACTTCGGCCCCGCCTGGTTCTTCGGCGCGGCGTAGTAGTAGAGGTCGTTGAAATCGATCTTCGGATAGTCGACACGTGCCCAGGTCGGTTCCTCGAGCGTCAGCCAGCGGCGATAGGCCTCCAGCCGCCACTCCAGCATCCAGTCGGGCTCGCTCTTCTTGGCCGAGATGAAGCGGATGATGTCCTCGGAAAGGCCCTTCGGCGCCTTCTCCATCTCGATCGTCGTCTCGAAGCCGTATTTGTACTGGTCGACGTCTATCAGACGGACCTGATCGATCGTTTCCTGCACAGCAGGCATGTCGTTCTCCAATCTCGCCGGATCCAAGGTCCGGCAGCTTGTCAACGTGTGGCGGGTATCCGCCGGTTATGTAGGCGCCAGAAGGAGCTTTTCACACCTTTTGGCAAGCAGAAACTTGTGTTTCCGCAACTTTCGTCAGGCGGCCGCGACATCGCGTCGCCGCCGCCCCGCAATGCGTCCGAACGCCTCGAGGAAGCGCTCCACCTCGGCTTCCGACGTCTCGGGCCCGAGCGAGACGCGCAACGCCCCGAGCCCGGCGTCGAAACCCATCGCCGTCAGCACGTGGCTCGCGCCCACCTTGCCCGACGAGCATGCCGATCCTGCGGAAAGCGCGATGCCCTCGAGGTCGAAGGCGATCTGCCCCGTTTCCGCCTTCAGTCCCGGTAGACTGAAAAAGGTCGTGTTGCACAGGCGCGAAACGTCGCGGCCGTGGATGACGACGTCGGCGGCGATCTCGGCCATCCGCGCCTCCATCCGGTCGCGCAGGCGCGCGATCTGTCCAACGCGCTCCGCCATCCCGTCAAGTGCCGCGCGCGCCGCCGCCGCAAACCCCGCGATCGCGGCCGCGTTCTCCGTGCCGGAACGGTGGCCCTTCTCCTGCCCGCCGCCATGGATCAGCGGCCGCGGCATCAGCACCTCGCCACGCGACACCAGCGCGCCGGCCCCCTTCGGCCCGCCCAGCTTGTGCGCCGACAGGATCAGGAAGTCGGCATCGAGCCCGGCCATCGACAGCGGCAGCCGGCCGGCCCCCTGCACGGCATCGACCACCAGAAGCCCGCCGCGCTTGTGCACGATCGCCGCCGCCTCGGCCACCGGCTGGACGATGCCGGTCTCGTTGTTGGCGAGCATCAGGGCGACCATCGGCAGGCCGGACGCGGTATCGTGGGCGTCGAGCAAGGCCTCCAGCGCCGCAAGATCGACGACGCCCGCCGGCGTCACCGCGATCTCCGTGCCCTGGTCGGCGGCGAACCTGCCGCCCTCGCGCACCGCCGGATGCTCGATCGCCGAGACATAGAGACGGCCGATCGAAAGCGGCGTGCGGCCCATGCGGAATTCCGGCGTCAACACCGTATTGGCCGCCTCGGTCGCGCCGCTGGTGAAGGTGACGTGCGCAGCCTCCGCCCCGGTGAGGGCCGCGATGTCGCGCCGCGCCGCATCGATCAGCGCCCGCGCCGCCCGGCCCTCGCCGTGGACGGAGGACGGGTTGCCGTCGAGCTCGAGCGCGGCCAGCACGGCTTGGCGGGCGGCAGCCGAAAGCGGCGCCGTCGCGTTCCAGTCCAGATATGTCCTCACCCTCGCAGGCATGATCGATAAGGCTCCGATAGCGTCTTAAGCAGTGCGGCGAGCATTTTCCTTGAAATTTCCGCCGGGCTTGCCGTATGAGACGAACCTCAGGCACGCAGACAGCGTAGCAAAGTTTCGAACGGTTCTAAACTGGTTTCTAGAAAAGCTGACTGGTTTCGTCAAGACTTCCAGCGCCATCGAAACGGTTTTTGATCCTCAAAAGAACGTCTCGGAGTACGAATGCCCGAAATCATCTTCAACGGACCCGCCGGTCGCCTCGAAGGCCGCTACCAGCCTTCCAAGCAGAAGAACGCTCCGATCGCGATCATCCTGCACCCGCACCCGCAGTTCGGCGGCACGATGAACAACCAGATCGTCTACCAGTTGTTCTACATGTTCCAGAAGCGCGGCTTCACCACGCTGCGCTTCAATTTCCGCGGTATCGGCCGCAGCCAGGGCGAATTCGACCACGGCGCCGGCGAGCTTTCCGATGCCGCCTCCGCGCTCGACTGGGTGCAGAGCCTGCATCCGGATTCCAAGAGCTGCTGGGTCGCCGGCTACTCCTTCGGCGCCTGGATCGGCATGCAGCTTCTGATGCGCCGGCCGGAGATCGAAGGCTTCATGTCGATCGCGCCGCAGCCAAACATCTACGACTTCTCCTTCCTCGCCCCCTGCCCCTCCTCCGGCCTGATCATCAACGGAGATTCGGACAAGGTCGCCCCCGAGAAGGACGTCAACGGGCTCGTCGAGAAGCTGAAGGCGCAGAAGGGCATCCTGATCACCCACAAGACCGTCCCCGGCGCCAACCACTTCTTCAACGGCCAGACGGAGACCCTGATGGCCGAATGCGAGGACTACCTCGACCGCCGCCTCGCCGGCGAACTGACCCCGGAGCCTGCCGCCAAGCGGATCAGGTAGAGCGCTCAATTCAATCGGACCTGTCATGCGACCGCCGGAGAAATCCGGCGGTTTTTCGTTTCCTGGGCGCACATTGAGCAGGCGAGCCAAATGGACTATCTTTCCGTGGACCAATTGCGGGAAGTCCTGATGACCAAGCATACCATCGCTCTGCCGGAACCGATTGCCGAGTATGTCGGCAGACGCTTGGCAGACGGTCACTACGCATCTCTGAGTGAGTATCTTGCAGACCTCGTCGCCAAGGAAATGGCCGAGCGGGAAGCCGCGGTCGAACAGTTGCGGGAACTTCTGGACGAGGCGGAAGACAGCGGCGTCAGCGAGCGCGGGCTCGACGAAGTTCTCGAATTCGCGCGTTCCGGCAGCAGAAGAACGGTACGCTGAGGTTGAAGGCCCTCCGGTTCACACGGATGGCTGAAGACGATCTCGCGGCAGCTTATGACTATACGGTCGCGAATTTTGGCACTGCGCAATGGGTTTCCTATGAACGCAGTCTGAAGACGGCGCTTGCCGATCTTCCGCACCATCCCGCACTCGGAATCGACTTTTATGCCGTTCGCCCGAATGTCCGACGGCTCATTCATCGCGGCCACGCGATCTACTACCGCATCGAGTTCGACCATATCCTTGTGCTGCGCATACTCGGCATACGACAGGATCCCGGACGCCATCTCTGACGATCTTTCCTGATTGCCGGTGATCACGCTGGGGCTGCGCGACGCACCACCACCCCACCCGTAACAGCCGCCTTCACACCCGTGGTCCCGGGAAACGTCAGCGGCAGCCCGTCCAGCGCACGCACCGCCAGATAGGCCCAGGCTTCCGCTTCCAAGTTGTCGCCATCCAGTCCCGCGTCCTCCGCCGGGATCACCCGCGCCCCCTGCTCGCCCGCAAGGTCGCCGAGGTCGCCCATGATGGCCTTGTTCAGCCGCCCCCCGCCGCAGACCACGTAAGTCTTTGGAAGCTGCGGCAAATGTCCGGCGGACTTCAGGATGGCGGCGGCCGTGACATGGGCCAGCGTCCGCGCGCCGTCCTCCAGCGTCGCGTCCCCGCCTGCCGGCGGAGCAAAATCGTTGCGGTCGAGCGAACGCCGCACGGCCGCGGTGAAGAAGGGATGGTCGAGATAGCGGGCGGCAAGGCCGGCGACGATCCGGCCTTCGCTGGCGATCATCCCGCCCTGATCGAAGGGAATGCCGGCTTGCGCCTCGACCCACTGGTCGATCAGCGTGTTGCCCGGCCCGCTGTCGAAGGCGGCGATCCCGCCGTCCGCGCCGACATAGGTCAGGTTCGAAATTCCGCCGATATTCACAAAGACGACCGGAAAGGCGCAGCCATCAGGCAGGTTGCGGGCGAGCGCCGCATGATAGACGGGAATGAGCGGCGCGCCCTGCCCGCCATGGGCCATGTCGTTCGCCCGCATGTCGTAGACGATGTCGATGCCGGTCTCACGTGCAAGCAGCCCCCCGTCGCCGAGTTGCACCGTCAGGCCCTCATCGGGCCGGTGCAGCACCGTCTGCCCGTGGAAGCCGATCACGTCGATATCGGCCTTCCTCAGCTCTTTGGCATCGAGGAACGACGCGACGGCCGCCGCATGGCGCAGCGTCAGTTCGCGCTCGACCTCTGCAAGATCGCCCGGCCGATCCTGCCTGCGCCCGATCGCCTTCGCCGTCTCCAGCGCCGCCTGAAGCCGCTTGCGGAAGGCGGGATCGTAGGCGAGGCCCATCGCCGGTCCCCGCTCGACGGCACCCTCGCCGTCCGTCTTCACGAGCGCGACGTCGACGCCGTCCATGCTGGTGCCGCTCATCAATCCGATCGCGGTTCGTATGCGTCCCATGGCGAAAATCCAGAATCACTTTTGGAGTGATTATGCGCAAAAACAGTGCTAGATGCCCCGCCATTCGTTCGCTTATCTCCCCCTGCAAGAGAGAAGACCAATGTCGGGTTTCAAGTCAGATTTCCTCCGCACGCTCAGCGAGCGCGGTTTCATCCACCAGATCTCGGATGAGACCGGCCTCGATGACCTGCTCTGCAAGGAGACCGTGACGGCCTATATCGGCTTCGACCCGACCGCGCCGAGCCTGCATGCCGGCGGCCTGATCCAGATCATGATGCTGCACTGGCTGCAGCAGACCGGCCACCGCGCGATTTCGCTGATGGGCGGCGGCACCGGCATGGTCGGTGACCCCTCCTTCAAGGACGAGGCGCGCCAACTGATGACGCCGGAGACGATCGCCGCCAACATCGCCTCGATCAAGAAGGTGTTCTCCAGCTACCTGACCTACGGCGACGGTCCGAAGGACGCGCTGATGATCAACAATGCCGACTGGCTGCTCGGCATCAACTACCTCGAATTCCTGCGCGACGTCGGCCGCCATTTCTCGGTCAACCGCATGCTGTCCTTCGACAGCGTCAAGACGCGGCTCGACCGCGAGCAGTCGCTGTCCTTCCTCGAATTCAACTACATGATCCTGCAGGCCTACGACTTCGTCGAGCTGAACAGGCGTACCGGCACGCGCCTGCAGATGGGCGGTTCCGACCAGTGGGGCAACATCATCAACGGCATCGACCTCGGCCACCGCATGGGCACGCCGCAGCTCTACGCGCTGACCTCGCCGTTGCTGACGACCGCCTCGGGGGCCAAGATGGGTAAGTCGGTCAATGGTGCCGTCTGGCTGAACCCGGACATGCTGTCGGCCTATGATTTCTGGCAGTACTGGCGCAACACCGAGGACGCCGACGTCTCCCGCTTCCTCAAGCTCTACACGACGCTGCCGATGGACGAGATCGCCAGGCTCTCGGCGCTCGGCGGCTCGGAGATCAACGAGGTCAAGAAGATCCTCGCCACCGAGATCACCGCCATGCTGCACGGCCGCGAGAATGCCGAGCAGGCGGCGGAGACGGCGCGCAAGACCTTCGAGGAAGGCGCGCTTTCCGAAAACCTGCCATCGGTCGAGGTGCCGATGGCGGAGCTCGAAGCCGGAATCGGCCTCCTGTCGCTGATCGTCCGCGCCGGCCTCGCCGCCTCCAACGGCGAAGCGCGCCGGCATGTGCAGGGCGGCGCCGTCAGGATCAACGACAAGGCCGTCAACGACGAGCGCATGACGATCGGCTCCGGCGAGGTGACGGCCGACGGCGTCGTCAAACTGTCGCTCGGCAAGAAGAAGCACATGCTGGTGCGGCCCGCCTGAGGCGGGCTATTCGGCAAGCAAGCCGCCAGTTCCCTCTTCTCCCCATTGGGGAGAAGGTGGCCTGAAGGCCGGATGAGGGGGCGCCGCGACCTCGAAGTCGGCGGCTGCCGCGCCCTCAGAACTCGAAGATGTTCCGGAACACACCCGGCGCGATGACCGACAGCGGGTTGATCATCAGCCGCGGTTGGTCGAACGGGCCGGTGAGCTTGAAGGTGATGCCGATCAGGCCGCGGTCGCTGCCGTTGCCGAGGATGAAGCCGATCAGCGGCAGCTCGGCGAACAGCCGGTTGAGCCCGTAGGCCGGCATGAACGTGCCGGTCATCTCCATCTGGCCGCTGGCGTTTCGCACCATGCCCTGGAAGGTGGCCCCGACCGCATCGCCCCGCACCACGCCGTTTTCGACCCGCAGCGTACCGTCCTTGGAGACGACGAAGGCAAAGCCGCGTTCGAACCGCATCGAGCTCGTGTCGATCTCGCTTCGCACCGCCTCGTTCAGGCTCTTGCCACCCGCCGGCGTGGAGACGATCGAGCGCAGCTTCTCCTCGCCCTCCAGCCGGAACTGGCGGATGTCGACCGGCCCGCGCCAGGCGCCGTCGGCGCCGCCCCTCAGCTTCATGTTCAGCAGACCGCCGCCCATGTGCCGGTAGAGGTTCGAAAGCCGCGCGAGCGCCCCGGCATCGCCGGTGGTCACTTCCAGCGTCTGCTCCGCGCCGCCCTTCGAAAGCTTCGCCACGACGGCCTGGCCGCTGCCGGTCACGCCCGTCAGGTCGAGGCCGGAAAGCCGGGTGCCGTCGTGCGCATAGGCGAGCTTGAAGCTGCGAAGCGCCTCCCCGTTGAAACCGACGACCCGGCCGATATCGGCGCGGACGGAAACAGAGACGCCGCCGGTGCCGCCGCCCCCCGCCCCGCCCGGGCTGGACTTCAGCCGGGCGAGCACGGGCCGCACGTCGGCCATATCGCCCTGCACCTTGACGGCATAGCCCGATCGGGTCCGTTCGAGGTTGAGGGCGTAGCTGTCCTGCGCCGAGAGGCGGACCTTGTCGAAGCGGGCGGCACTGAGGCCGCCATCCTTGAGCGAGACGTCGCCGGCGATGGTGAAGCCGTCGCCGGAGAAATCGAAATCGGACAGGCGCGTCACGCCGTCCACCGGCGTCCCCAGCGCAAACGTGGCCTTGGCCGGCACGCCGGCGCCCTTCTCCCAGCCGATCCACGGCAGTTGCACGAGGCTCCGGCCGAGATCCGTCTCCACCCTGTGGCTGCCGTCCGGTTCGGTCGAAACCGCGATCCCGACGGGACCGGCGATCAGATCGGCCACCCCCGGAAACAGCCGGGTCCGGTCCTTCTCCGAAATCGTGCCGGTCACGGTCAGGTCCCGTTTCAATCCGGCCGTCTGGCTGACGGGCTCGACGAGCGCGACGTCGAGCGGCACCCCGTCGATGCGCGCCTTGGCGTTCAGGTCGGCCCGCACCGGATTGACGACGAGGTTGCCCTCGACCTCCGTGATCGTGCGGCCGGCGATCGGCGTCTTCAGGTCGACGCCGAGCAGGTCGATATCGGCCGTCCATTGCGGCGGCGGCGGGCTCTGGTCGCGCACCAGCCCGAAGCGCGCCCTGACATTCGCCTTCACCGGACCGGAAAAGTCGCCGGGTGTGAACGGGGTCTTCTTGAGCACGTCGATCGGACGGTAGGTGATCAGTTCGGCGATCGCGTCACCCGCCCCGGAAATGTCGAGGTCCATCTCCGCCATCAGCGGCCGCTCGTAGGTGTCCGGCAGCCGGAACGTGCCGCCGGTGACCGCCACAGACCGGCCCGACCCCATGAAGGCGGTGCCCCCGGTCAGGGCGATGTCGAGATGTTGCCCATGCAGCTCGAAATGGCCGGCGGCGTCCCGCAGCGGCGGGATGTCGCCGGCGATATTGAGCCGCGTGTTGGTAATGTCGAAGGTGATGGTCAGTTCGCCTTCGCGCAATTGCAGGCGGCCGTCCGGATCGGCCGGCCGGTCCGCAGCCATCGACACCTCGATGCGCCCGTTCGTCACCGTGCCGCCGTAGATGTTGGCGATCACCCACTGGCGGGCCCGCCGGCCGAGCCAGTAGGGCCACATCTGCTTGACCGCGGTGGCATCCAGCGTGTCGCCGACCATGGCGAAATTCACCGCCGGCTTCTGTCCCCCGAACGTGATCCCGAGCGAGCCGGCAAGCGAGCCGCGCGGCGTCGAGACGCCGAGTTCGTCGAACAGGACCTGCTTCGTCTGCGGCAGCAGCCGGCCGGAAGCCTTGGCCTCGAAGCGGACGGGCGTCGCACCCGTGTCGATCGGCGCGCTGACGGCGTCCTCCACGAGAACGTCGATGCCGAAACCCGGCCCCGCCTGGCCAGGCAGGCGATCCAGGTCGATAAGCCCGCCGGTGAAGGGGAAGGAGGACGCACCGACATGCACCTCCGACTTGCCGATCTCGACCGCGCGGCGGTCGTAGTCGTAGTAAGCCACGATCCGGCTCGGCTCGATGTCCGCCGCCCCGCCGCCGAGGTAGAGCGTGCCGCCCTCGGTGGAAACGGCAAGGTCCAGCCGCGGCTTGCTCCCCTCGCCGCCGCGCGCCGCCGACAGGGAGACGGTCGCCTGCGCGTCCACGCCGGTGCGGATCTCGCCCTCCGCCGCGTGCTGCAAGGTGAAGCCGCCGGTGGGGATGCCGGAAATCTCGCCGCGGATCTCGCCCTTGGGGCCCGTGCCGCTGGCAATCAGGTCGATCTGGCCTTCCTTGCCGTCAAGCTGGTAGCGCCCCTCGATCGACAGGTCTCCGCCCCTGTCCCGGGCGAAGGTGAGGCGCTCGACAGCAAGCGTCATCGGTCGTCCCTCGGCCCCGGTGATCGGCAACGACAGGTTCGTGACGCGAACGCGCGACAGGCCGGAGCCGGACACCATCGTCCGGAACCGCTCCAGCGCCGCAAACGCCGTCTCCTGGTAGGACGGCACGGCGTCGAGCCGCAGGGTGGAAAAATCGATCGGCGGCCCCTTCGGCAGCATCGCCGGGTTGAACATCGCCCCGTCTATGTCCAGCCGCGAAGGCGCGACCCGGCCGGTCAGAAGCGCCAGCGGATCCAGCACGATCCCCACCGCGCTGGCATTGGCGACGTTCTCGCCATCCTCCTTGCGGTCGAAGGACACGTTCTCAGCCCGCAACGCCAGCCCGCCGAAACTGGAGAAGCGGATCACCGTCTTCTCCACCTCGGCCGTGTAGCTGGGGCCGACCGCGCGGTTGAGCGCCGCCAGCGCACGGGTGTTCAGCGTGCTGTCGACCAGTCCGCTTTCCACCGTTGCCACGACCAGAAGCACGACAAGGGCGGTGATGCCCGCGAGGCAGGCGACTAGCCGCGTCAGCACGGAGAAATGGCTGGGCCGGTCGGTGCAGTGAAGGATCACCGGCTCATGCGCCTGCGCGGACGGAAGCGCGTGCAGGGACACGATATCGTCCCGCCCGAACCTCACCTTCTCGCCGCGGATGTCGCTCATGTCGCGGTTGTTCCGTTCATCGTGTCGACACGCCGACGTCGCCTCGCCAGCCAGATGCCCCGCCGGCCGAATGCGACTGGACGATTCCTGCAGGCACTATATACCGGGGATCGGCTCCGCATGACCCAAAAACCTGTCCAAAGAAAGGAAATACCATGGCGGAATTGTCTCCGGGCGCGCCCGCGCCGGATTTCTCCCTTCCCGCCGACGGCGGCGGCGAGGTATCGCTGGCCGGACTGCGCGGAAAGCCGGTGGTTCTCTTCTTCTATCCCAAGGACGACACCGAGGGCTGCACTGTGGAAAACATCGCCTTCTCCGCGCTGATCGGCGATTTCGGCGCCGCGGGGGTGGCGGTGCTGGGCATCTCGCCGGATCCGGTCCGCAAGCACGACCGCTTCAAGGCCAAGCACGACCTGAAGGTGAGGCTCCTGTCGGACGAGGACCATCACGTGCTCGAGGCCTATGGCGTCTGGAAGCAGAAAAGCATGTACGGCCGCACCTACATGGGCGTGGAGCGCACCACGTTCCTGATCGACAAGGACGGAAAGATCGCCGAGATCTGGCCGAAGGTGAAGGTGGCGGGTCACGCGGAAGCCGTGCTAGCGCGCGCGAAAGAACTTTAGGAAAATGCCATACACTTCTGAAACGGCATCGCTTCCATCGATCCAAAGCCTGCGCGGCGGCGCCACGCTGGCAATCCGCTCCGCCGATCTCGACGCAAAGACGGAAATGACGCAGGAAACGGCGCGGCGCTGGTTCGCGCGCACGCTCTCCGTCCGCTCTCCGCTCGATCCACCGCTTCCCGATCGCCCCGGCCGTCCGGATCGACCGGAACTGGTGCCGCCGAAGAACATGAAGAAGCGCTCGCTGCATACGCTCAAGGGCCGCATCGCGCTCCTGCACGCGCTGGCCCATATCGAGCTCAACGCCATCGACCTCGCGCTCGACATCGTCGCGCGCTTCACCACCAGAGGCGTGCCCCATTCTTTCTTCGACGGCTGGATGCAGGTGGCCTTCGAGGAGGCCAAGCACTTCCGCCTGATCCGCGACAGACTGCGCGCGCTCGGCGCCGACTACGGCGACCTCCCGGCCCATGACGGCCTCTGGCAGGCCGCCCACAGCACCCGCAACGACCTGACCGCCCGCCTCGCCGTCGTCCCCCTGATCCTTGAGGCGCGCGGACTGGACGTGACGCCCGTGCTGCAGGAGAAGATGCGCGAGACCGGCGACATCGACAGCGCCGATATCCTCGACGTCATCTACAACGACGAGAAGGGCCATGTCGCCGTCGGCGCGAAGTGGTTCCGCTTCCTCTGCGCCCGCGAGAGGAAGGACCCCGCGGCGACCTTCCAGCAGCTCGTGCGCGTCAACTTCCGCGGATCGCTCAAGGCGCCCTTCAACGATGTCGCCCGCGCCGAGGCCGGGCTGACGCCGTCCTTCTATCGCAGCCTCGTTTCCGTCAGCCAGAGTTAACGATCCGCCCGCCCCCGCAAAGCTTTGTTAACCTTAACCGTGTGTAATTCCCGACAACCAAGGGGCAGTGCATTGGTTGTCGGGGGTTGTGGTGGCGGATCGTCCTGAAAATCGGGTCTTCGGCAGGAAAGAGCCGCAGCATATCATCATCCTCGCCTCCGGCGACCGCATCCGCCACATGACCGTCCGCCCCTGGATGCTGGCTGTCGCCTTCTGCTTTGCCGGCATGTTCACCGTCGGATACCTCGCCGCCACCTCCTATCTCGTGCTGCGCGACGGCCTGATCGGCGCCACGATGGCCCGGCAGGCCCGCATGCAGCACGACTACGAGGACCGCATCTCGGCGCTCCGCGCCCAAGTCGACCGGGTGACGAGCCGGCAGCTTCTCGACCAGCAGGTGGTCGAGGAGAAGGTCGAAAAACTCTTCCAGCAGCAACTGGCACTGACCGAACGCAACGGCAAGCTCGACACGCTGCTGAACCGCGCCGGCGACGCCGGCCTTTCAGGCACGGTCGAGCCAGACCTGCAGCCGGCCGAACCGGCCTATGGCCGCCGCGCCGAGGCCGCCCCCCCCGGCCTGAAGGCGATCGATCGGCTGCTCGGCAGGAGCACGGCCGCAGCCGCGCCGCGACAGGCATCCGCAGCAGCCCTGGCCTATGCCGCTCCAGGCGAGTCGGTTGCCGACCGCACCGACCGGATGTTTTCGAAGGTGACGCTGTCGCTGAAGGACATCGAGCGCCAGCAGCTCTCCCGGATCACATCCCTGACGGCGGGCGCCGCCGAGACGGCCGATGCGATCGAACGGATCCTCGCCCGTAACGACATCGCCGTGCCGACCGAAGGCGGCACGGAAGCGGCCGGCGACGCGATCGGCGGTCCCTTCGTCGAGCCGGAAACCGGCGACGGCTTCGAGACCTCGCTCGGACAGCTCGACACCGCCCTCAACCGGCTGGAACTGATGCGCGGAACGGTGCGCCGCCTGCCCTTCGCCAACCCCTCGCCCGGCAGCCAGGTATCGAGCCGCTTCGGCAATCGCACCGATCCCTTCCTCGGCCGCCTGGCCCTGCATGCGGGCATCGACTTCCGGCTGCCCGTCGGCAGCGCCGTCGAGGCGACCGGCTCGGGCACGGTCGTCACCGCGGGCCGCACCGGCGGCTACGGCAATCTCGTCGAAATCGACCACGGCAGCGGCCTTTCGACCCGCTACGCCCATCTGTCGCGGGTGCTGGTCAAGGCCGGCGACACGGTGGACGCGGGCGAGACGATCGGGCTCTCCGGTTCCACCGGCCGCTCGACCGGTCCGCACCTGCATTACGAGGTCCGCCGTAACGGTCGTGCCAGCGATCCCGCCCGCTTTCTGTCGGCCGGCACCAAGCTTTCCACCTATATGAATTGAGGGGTCGGGCGCGAGCCGGCGGGCAGGCTTAACCTTCGCTTCACCTGCCGATCCGCAAGAATCGCCCGTTTCCTTGACTTTCCGGCGCTTTCGGACTATGTGCGCTGCATCCAGCGGGCATCCCTTCAGCTGAAACACCAAGCGTTCGCAAGAACCGGAACGGAAACAGATTTCCCTTTGACCACTTTTTCAGATCTTGGCCTGAGCCAAAAGGTACTTTCCGCAGTCACCGACGCGGGCTACACGATTCCCACTCCGATACAGGCCGGAGCGATCCCGCCCGCGCTGCAGCGCCGGGATATCTTGGGGATCGCGCAGACCGGCACCGGCAAGACGGCGTCCTTCGTGCTGCCGATGCTGACGATCCTGGAAAAGGGCCGGGCCCGGGCGCGCATGCCGCGCACGCTGATCCTCGAGCCGACCCGTGAGCTGGCGGCCCAGGTCGCCGAGAACTTTGACAAGTACGGCAAGAATCACAAGCTCAACGTCGCGCTCCTGATCGGCGGCGTCTCCTTCGACGAGCAGGATCGCAAGCTGGAGCGCGGCGCCGATGTGCTGATCGCCACCCCCGGCCGCCTGCTCGACCATTGCGAGCGCGGCAAGCTCCTGATGACCGGCGTCGAAGTGCTGGTGATCGACGAAGCCGACCGCATGCTCGACATGGGCTTCATCCCCGACATCGAACGCATCGCCAAGCTCATTCCCTTCACCCGCCAGACCCTGTTCTTCTCCGCGACCATGCCGCCGGAAATCCAGAAGCTGGCCGACCGCTTCCTGCAGAACCCCGAGCGCATCGAGGTGGCCCGCCCCGCGTCGACCGCCGCGACCGTAAGCCAGCGCTTCGTCGCTGCCCACGCCAAGGACTACGAGAAGCGTTCCAAGCTGCGCGATCTGATCCGCGCCCAGGAAGACCTCAAGAACGCGATCATCTTCTGCAACCGCAAGAAGGACGTCGCCGATCTCTTCCGCTCGCTCGACCGGCACGGCTTCTCCGTTGGCGCGCTGCACGGCGACATGGACCAGCGTTCGCGCATGACCATGCTGGCGAACTTCAAGGACGGCAACATCAAGCTGCTCGTCGCCTCCGACGTCGCGGCCCGCGGCCTCGACATCCCGGACGTCAGCCACGTCTTCAATTTCGACGTGCCGATCCACGCGGAGGACTATGTCCACCGCATCGGCCGCACCGGCCGCGCCGGCCGCTCGGGTGCCGCCTTCACGCTCGTCACCAAGCGCGACACCAAGTTCTCCGACGCCATCGAAAAGCTGATCGACAAGAAGGTCGACTGGCTGGACGGCGATCTTTCCGCTCTTCCCGTCCTGACCGAAACCGACGAACGCGAGAAGCCCCGCAAGGGCGGCCGTGGTCGCGAACGGGATCGTGATCGCGAGCGTGGAAACAGTCATAAAAGCGACAACCGCCGCGACGACAATGGCAAGGATGCCATCGCAGCGGACAAAGGGAGCGATACCGTGAAAGCCGACCGCCACAACGACACGAGGCCGAGCCAGCCGGTACGCAACCAGCGTCCTGCCAACGACGACAACCGCGACCGCCGCAGCCGCTATCGCCGCGACGAGGACGACGGCCCGACGCCGGTCGGCTTCGGCGACGACATCCCGGCCTTCATGCTGATCGCCGGCAAGGCCTGATCCGCTTCCCGTGCCCGTTCCAGGCTCCGAAGTTCCCGGCGTCGGCTGCGGCCTCGCCGTGGTCCGAAACGGTCGGCTGCTGCTCTATCGCCGCACGCGCGCGCCGGAAGCCGGCCACTGGAACATCGTCGGCGGCAAGGTCGACCACATGGAGCATTCGCGCGACGCGGCCCGCCGCGAGGCCGAGGAAGAGACCGGCCTCTCCTTCGGCCGTCTCGATTTTCTTTGCCTGTCGGAACAGATCATCGCGGCGGACAACCAGCACTGGCTGTCGCTGATCTATGTCACCGAGGACTTTTCCGGCGAGCCGCAGGTGATGGAGCCGGACAAGCTGCCGGAATTCGGCTGGTTCGCCCTGAACGACCTGCCCCAGCCCCTGTCGCGCTTTACCGCCGCTGCCGCCGCCGCACTCCGCGCGCGGTAGGATTCGCTGCGCCTCACTTCTTCACACCGGCGCGAACGGCCGCCTCGAACGCAAGCCGGACCCAGCAAGCCATCAGGTCCGGATCGTCGAAGGCGTCGTCGGGAATGCTCCAGTAGGGCATGCGCAGCGGCGCGCCGGTCTTCTTGCCCTCATAGACCCATTGCCGGCAGCCGGAGAGTTCGAATTCGGGGATCGTCACCTCGTCGGCCTTGAGCAGCACCTCTCCATCCACCTCGAGCGCGACGATCAGGTCGCCGGCATAGATCCCCTTGCCGCCGAACATGCGCTTGATGGTCACCGGTCCCAGCGACTGGAACATCTCCTCGATCGCATCGTTGTCCATCGCTATCCCTTCAGGACGCCGCCGGCCTCGGCGATCGCCTCCGGCGTGTCCACGTCCAGATGCGCGGCCGGGCCGATCTCAACGTCGATGATGTCGAGGCCGGACGTCTCGATGATCTGGCGCGCGCCGACGTCGCCGGAAAGCGCCCGAACGGCCGAAAAAGTCGCGCGCGGAAGGATCACCGGATTACCGCGCTTGCCGGCGGAGACGGCCCGCACGATCGCATTGCCGCCGGCGCCGGCAAAGGCCTCGATCAGCCTTGCCAGGTCCGCCGCGGTCACGCCCGGCATGTCGGCGAGATGGACCAGCACGCCGTCGCAATCGGCCCCCGCCGCATCGAGGCCGGCGTTCAGCGACGTGGACATGCCCTCCCTGTAGAGCGGATTGCGGACAATTGCCGCCGGCAGGCCGGCGACGGCCGCCTCGATCTCCCAGGCCCGGTGCCCGGTGACGAGCACCACCCGCGACGGCGATGCCTCGATGGCAGCCACAACCGACCGGCGCACCAGCGGTATGGCATCGAACTCGGCGAGCAGCTTGTGCCGCCCGCCGGCGCCCATTCGCCGCGCCTGCCCGGCGGCCAGCACGACGACCGCGACGTTCCGCGCGGCGTCACTGCCGCCCCGGCGCTCGCCCTTGACCTCGCGCGGCCGCGGCCGGGTCGGAATCTCGGCCAGCAGCCCGCCGACGCCCATGCCCGTCAGTTCCGCCCGTCCCGGCGTCTCGCCGGCCAGGATGCGGGCGAGCACCCAGTCGAAACCGTTCTCCTTGGGACTGCGCGCACAGCCCGGCGCGCCGATCACCGGCGTTTCGCCGATATGGCCGAGGACGAGCAGGTTGCCGGGATCGACGGGCATCCCCACCTGCTCGACGCGGCCACCGGCCAGCCGGATCGCGGCCGGGATCACGTCGTCCGCGTCGGAAACGGCCGACGCTCCGAAGACGATCACGAGGTCGTTGTCGCGCGATGCCGGTCCGAGCGCATCTGCAAGGGCAGCCGTCTCGTGCGCCACCCGCGTCTCGCCGCCGAGCCTGCTTCCCGAAGGCGCCAGCCTGTGTTCCAGAAGCAGCCGTGTCTTGTCCATCACGCTCGGCTTCAGCGACGGGAGCACGGTGGCGATCAGGCCGACCCGGCGCGCCGCAAACGGCTTGACGAGGAGCGCGCCGGCACCGGCGAGCGCCGCCGTCGCCCGCTCGACCGCGTCCCCGGCCACCGCCAGCGGAATGATCTTGATCGTCGCCACCATGTCGCCCGGGCGCACGGTCGCGTGATCGGGCAAGGTCGCGATCGTGATCGCGGGGTCGACGCGGTTGAAACTGTCGATCGCGACCCGGTCGGCGATCAACAGCCCGTCGACGGCGGCATGAATGTTGACGCGGCCGGTCGCCGGCGTTGTGAAGGTCAGGTGATCCGGGCCGATCGCCGCAGCCAGCCGGGCTGCGGCGGCATTCTCGTCGAGGTCGCCGGGCTCCAGGCGCACGGCGAAGACATGCTCGACGCCCACGGCCAGCAGCAGCCGGCAGTCCGCCTCGGTGAGCCTGTATCCCTTGGAGAAGGACACGCCTTCGCCGCGCACGCCGTGCGCCAGGATCGTTCCGGCCGCCGCCCCGGCGGGCATCTCGCCGAAGATCATGACGCCCCCCGATTGAGTTCCCGCCGGCGGAAAGCCTCGATCACTTCCGCGAGGATGGCGACGGCGATCTCCGCCGGGCTTGCCGCGCCGATATCGAGACCGATGGGTGCGCGGATGCGTTCGATCGCAGCCGCGTCCATGCCTTCCCCGAGCAGCCGCTCCACGCGCCTGGCATGCGTCTTCCGGCTGCCGAGCGCGCCGACATAGAAGCAGCCCGCCTCAAGCGCCGTACGGATCGGGAAATCGTCGATCTTCGGGTCGTGCGTCACCGCCACCAGCGCCGTATAGGCATCGAGCGGCCGCCGCTTCAGGACGTCCTCCGGCCAGTCGGCGACAAGATCGACGCCGGCAAAGCGCTCCTCGGTGGCAAAGGCGGTTCGCGGATCGACGATCGACAGATCGAATCCGGCCACCTTCGCCATCGCTGCCAGCGCCTGGCTGATATGGACCGCGCCGACCACGACGATGCGCGGCAGCGGCAGGTGGACGTTGAGGAAATAGCTGCGGCCCTCGACCTCGACCACGCCCGACCGGCCGGAGCGGAACGCGGCCGCGATCGCCTCGCCCAGCGGCCCGACCACGGCGTCCGCCTCGCGCACGATCCGGTCGCGTCCGTCGCCGAGATCCGTCAGGGAAACCACGGCGCGGCGGGCGCGGCGCTCGGCATTGAGCTTGCGAAGACAATGCGGATCCATCAGCCGAGCCGCTCCAGGTAGACGCGGATGCGGCCGCCGCAGGAAAGCCCGACCCGCCACGCCGTCTCGTCGGCGACGCCGAACTCGAGCATCCGCGGTTCGCCGCTGTCGATCACGTCCTGCGCCTCGGTGATGACCGCGCCCTCGACGCAGCCGCCCGATACCGATCCGTGGAAATTGCCGTCCGCATCGATGACGAGGTGGCTGCCGACCGGTCGCGGCGCCGAGCCCCAGGTCTCGACCACGGTGGCGACCGCGACGGTGCGGCCGTCATCCATCCAGCGCTCCGCCACGGCCAGCGGATCGAGGGTATCAGTCGCTTCATCCATGGCAACCTCCTTCAGCTTTGTGCGGCGAGAAACCGCCGGGGATCCGCCTGTCCGCCGCCTTCGCCGGAAAGCGCCGTGACAAGATCCTCGATGGCTTCTAGATTGTGCACGGCACGCAGTTCGTCAACATGCGGCAGCATGGCGAGCACGCCCCGCGCCCGCGCCTCGAAGCCTTCGAAGCGCAGGAGCGGGTTCAGCCAGACGAGTCGCCGGCAGGAGCGGTGCAGCCGGTCGATCTCCGCCTCGAGCGTCGCGATGTCCTCTCGCTCCAGCCCGTCGGTGATCAGGAGCACGACGGCGCCCTGCCCGAGCACGCGTCGGGACCAGAGCCTGTTGAACGCCTTCAGCGTCTCGCCGATCCGCGTCCCGCCGGACCAGTCCTCCACGGCCCGCGCGCACTCTTCCACGGCCTCGTCCGGGTCGCGATGGCGCATCTGCCGGGTGACGTTGGTCAGCCGCGTTCCGAACAGGAAGGTATGCACGCGCCGCCTGCGGTCGGTCAGCGCATGCAGGAAATGCAGGAAGATACGCGTGTACTGGCTCATCGAGCCGGAAATGTCGGCGAGCACCACGAGCGGCGGATGCACCATCCGGGCCTCGCGGTAGCGTGGCAGGATCAGCGCGCCGCCGGTGCGCATCGCCTTCCGCATCGTCGCGCGCGGATCCACCTTCGAGCGGCCCGTGCTCGGCCGGAAGCGGCGCGTCCTGACCGCATCCATCGGCAGGCTCAGCCCGGCTATCGCGCGCTTCGCCCGGCGCAGTTCGGCGGCGCTCATCTGCGCGAAGTCCATCCGGCGCAGCACCTCGCTGATCGAGGCGGTGAAGCGGGCGTCGATCTCCACGTCCGGTTCCTCGCGCTGCGGCCGCCGGTCCTCAGGCGCGGCGAACAGCGCGTCGGCGATCCGCCGCTCCCCCGCCTTCTTGCGCTCCTTCTCGACCTCCCGGCGCACCACCGGCGACATCATCGCGATCATCTTCTGGACGAGGTCGCGCGACCGCCAGAACAGCCGGAACGCCTCGTCGAAGATCGCCCGGTCCTCGTGACGGGTGACCAGCGTGCAGTGGAGCGCGGTATGGAACTCCTCGCGGTCGCCGATGCCGATCGCCTGAACCGCCTCGATCGCGTCGGCGACGGCGGCCGGGCCGATCCGCAGGCCGGCCTTGCGCAGTGCGCGGGCGAAATGGACGATATTGTCGGCGAGCCGCCCGTCCCCAGGTGGCCCCCCTGCGACGATCCCGTCCGGGCCGGCCCCGGTCATGGTCCCCGTGATTGCCATGGTCAGCCCGCCGCGCGCAGTTCGGACCTCACCTCGTCGAGGAGCTTGCGGCCCTCGCTGCCTTCGATCCGGGCGATGTCGTCCTGGTATTTCAGAAGCGTCCCGAGCGTGTCGGCGATCGTCTCCGGGTCGAGGGCGGTGCGGTCGAGCTCGGTCAGGGCCGTCGCCCAGTCGATCGTCTCGGCCACGCCGGGATTCTTAAACAGGTCCAGCGTCCTGAGTTTCTGGACATAGGCGACGATCTCGCGCGACAGCGCCGCATTGCACCCCGGCGCCTTCCGCCGGATGATCTCCAGCTCCTGCGCAGCCAGCGGATAGTCGACCCAGTGATAGAGGCACCGGCGCTTCAGCGCATCGTGCACCTCGCGGGTCCGGTTCGTGGTGATGATGACGATGGGCGGCTCGGCCGCGCGGATCGTGCCGAGTTCGGGCACCGTCACCTGGAAATCCGACAACACCTCGAGCAGGAACGCCTCGAAGGCCTCGTCGGTCCGGTCGAGTTCATCGATCAGAAAGACCGGCGCCCGCCCGTCTGGCGAAGACAGCGCCTGCAGCACCGGCCTGCGGATCAGGTAGCGGTCGGAGAAGATGTCGGATTCGATGCGATCGCGATCGGTCGTGCCGGCCGCCTCCGCCAGCCGGATCTCCAGCATCTGGGCGGGATAGTTCCATTCGTAGACCGCCGAGGAGACGTCCAGCCCCTCGTAGCACTGCAGGCGGATCAGCGGCCGGTCCAGCGCCTTCGCCAGCACCTTGGCCACCTCGGTCTTGCCGACGCCGGCCTCGCCTTCGAGAAACAGCGGCCTCTTCATCTTCAGGGACAAAAACAGGACGGTCGCAAGCGCGCGGCCGGCCAGGTAGTTCTCCGCCGCCAGCATCTCCGCAGTCTCTTCGATCGACCGGGGGACCGATCCCTTCCTGTAGGCCGTCATGCTTCCTCCGCTTTCGGGCGAGGTTACAGCGAGCGATAGCCCCGGTCCATATAGATGAGGGCCGGTTTCTGCGCGCCGTAGACCACCCCGAGCACCTCGCCGAACAGGATCATGTGCGTCGACATCACCTTGACCTCGATCAGCCGGCAATCGAACGATGCCAGCGCGCCCTCCAGGACCGGCGCGCCGGTGACGAGTTCGCTCCATTGTCCCTCGGTGAAACGGTCGCCGGGGATGGAGGGATCGCGGCCGGAAAAGACGTTGGCGAGTTCCGCCTGGTCCGCGGCGAGCGCATTCAGCGCAAAATGCCCGCTCCTGCGGAAGATCTCGTTGCGCGGATTGGAAACGTTCAGGCAGGCCAGCACCATGGCCGGATTGTCGGAAACCGAACAGGCCGCGGTGATCGTCACCCCGCGCCTTTCGCCCTCGAATGCCGTCGTGACGATCTGGACGTGCCCGGCATACCGGCTCATGGCGTCGCGATAGAGCGGCGGGTCCAGCATCAATCGGTCCAACACAAAGATCTCCCTTGTTGTAAAAGGGAGATAGATGGAAACAATGAAGAAAAATGTAAGCGCCGCAATGGCGTTTTCCAATCTTAGAACCCGGGAATGGCGACGGCGCCATGGGGTCAGCCACGGAGCCGGACGGAATGGACGAATGTAATGGGTCCTGACGAGCCTTCAATGCGAAATTTGACCGGAGGCGATCCGGTCGTGCAAACATGCAGCGAAACGACACTGGTGAATTCATGCTCCGCCGCATTCTTCTCGGCATCCTCCCGCTGATTGCGCTCGCCGGCCCCGCCGTGGCCGCCGGGCCGAAGATCGCGGTCGTCGCCCCCGCTTCCGGCCCGCTCGCGATCCTGGGCGACCAGATCCGCGCCGGCGCGCACGCGGCGGCCCGGGCCAGCGGCGCCGAGATCGTCGAGATCGGCGAGACCTGCGGCGAGCAGGGCGACAGCGCGGTCGCGCCCGCGATCCTCTCGGCACAGGCTCAGGCCGCGATCGGCTTTCTGTGCACCGAGGACCTGCAAGCCGCCCTTCCCGCGCTTGCCGAAGCCGGCATCCCCGTGCTCACCCTTTCCGCGCGGTCAGGCGTGCTGATGGAGGACGCGCTGAAGCGGAAATGGCCGCTCTTCCGGCTCGCGCCGGCGCCGGGCATGGAGGCGCAGAAGGCGGTCGACGTGATCGCGGCGCAATGGGCGACGGAGCCCTTCGCGCTCATCGACGACGGCACGATCCACGCCCGGGAACTCGTCGAGGCGGTCCGCCTCAAGCTCGAGGAACGCGGGATGAAGCCGGTGTTCGTCGATACCTACCGTCCGGCACAGGAGCAGCAGATCGGGCTGGTCCGGCGGCTGGCGCGGGCCGGCGCGACGCACGTCTTCGTCGGCGGCGACCGCGGCGACATGGCCATCATCCTGCGCGACGCCAGGGCCGAACGCCTGCCGCTGACCTTCATGGGCGGAGAGATGCTGATGGCCGCCGACAGCCAGATCAAGCTCGCCAATGGGGCACAGGCGATCGTCCTGCCGACCGACGGGGTGACACCGGAAGGCATCGCCCTGACGGCGGCGATGAAGGAGGCGGGTGTCGTTGCCGAAGGCTACGTCTTCCCCGCCCATGCCGCCGTCACCGTCCTCAGCCGCGCTGCGGCCGCCGCCGGTACCGCAAACCAGCCGCTGGAGGCTCTGCTGCGGCAACAGACCTTCCCCACCGTCCTCGGCCCGATCGGTTTCGGAGACGACCACGAACTGCGCGACAACCCCTATCGGCAAATGGAGTGGCGCGACGGCCGCTTCCATCCGGTCGCCGGCACGGCGGAAGGCGAATGAGATGAAGCCCGGAGCGCGCAACCTCATCACCGACGTCGGCGGTCTCCTGGTCGGCAACGCCGCCGATCAGCGGCTGAAATCCGGCGTCACCGTCGTCTTGTGCGACAAGCCGGCAACGGCCGCCGTCCAGGTGCTGGGCGGCGCGCCCGGCACGCGGGAGACGGATCTTCTGGAGGCCCACAACACCGTCCAGACCATCGATGCGATCTGCCTCTCTGGCGGCTCTGCCTACGGGCTGGACGCCGCCTCGGGCGTGCAGGCGGCCCTGCGCGAAACGGGGCGCGGCTTCGCTGTCGGTCCCCACCTCGTCCCGATCGTCCCGGCAGCGATCCTCTTCGACCTCGCCAATGGCGGCGACAAGGACTGGGGACGCTATCCACCCTACCGGGAACTCGGCCACGCCGCGACGCTCACGGCCGCCGCCGATTTCGCCACCGGCACCGTCGGCGCCGGCGCCGGCGCGACGACGGCGACCTTCAAGGGCGGCCTCGGCTCCGCCTCGACGGTGCTCGGAAGCGGCGTCACCGTCGGTGCGCTGGTCGCCGCCAATGCGCTGGGCTCGTCGACCATCGGCTCCTCCCGCCATTTCTGGGCCGCAGCCTTCGAGGAAGGCTCCGAGTTCGGCGGGCTCGGCCTGCCGCAGACGATCCCCGCCGAGGCGCGGCAACCGCGGACCAAGCTCGGGGCCGCGACGGATGCGCCGACCAACACGACGATCGCCGTGATCGCCACGGACGCCGTCCTGACCAAGGCGGAGGCCAAGCGGCTCGCCATATCCGCGCATGACGGCTTCAGCCGGGCGCTATGGCCGTCGCACACCGCACTCGACGGCGACCTGGTCTTTGCGATCGCGACCGGGACGAGCGGCCGGACGGTGGCACTGGAAGGCTTCATCGAACTGTGCGCCGCAGCCGCCTCGACGATGGCCCGCGCCATTGCCCGCGGCGTCCACGACGCCACGCCCGAGACGGGCGACCTCGTGGCCTGCTGGCGCGACGGAAGCGACGGACGGCCGCGCTGACCGGCCGGCCCAGGATGCCTGCCGCCGCCCCTGCCCCCCCGCGCGATCCGTCGTTGTCCGATACCGTCGGCAATGCTATGGGCACGGCAGAACAACATGCCTCGGAGCCCGACATGACCCGCCCCATCCGGATCGCCCCCTCCATTCTCGCCGCCGACTATGCCAAGCTCGGCCAGGAGGTGCGCGACGTCGTCGCCGCCGGCGCCGACTGGGTCCATCTCGACATCATGGACGGGCATTTCGTGCCCAACATCTCCTTCGGCCCCGACGTCATCAAGGCGCTGCGCCCGCATACCGAGGCCTTCTTCGACTGCCATCTGATGATCGCACCCGCCGATCCCTATCTCGAGGCCTTCGCCAAGGCCGGCTGCGACGGCATCACCGTCCATGCCGAGGCCGGTCCGCATCTCGACCGCTCCATCCAGGCGATCAAGGCGCTCGGCAAGAAGGCCGGCGTCTCGATCAATCCGGCGACCCCGGAAGCGGTGCTGGAATATCTGCTCGACAAGCTCGACCTGATCCTTGTCATGACGGTCAATCCCGGTTTCGGCGGCCAGAAGTTCATTCCGGCGATGGAAGAGAAGATCAGGCGCGTGCGCCGGATGATCGGCGATCGGCCGATCGAACTGCAGGTCGACGGCGGCATCGCGCTCGACACGATCGCCCTCCCGGCCTCTGCCGGCGCCAACGTTTTCGTCGCCGGATCCGCCATCTTCGGTGGCGGCCATGTTGACGCCTATCGCAAAACGATTGAAACTCTGCGGGCGAACGCGGAAGGGGCACGCGATTGACGACATCCGGCAAAATCGCCACTGCGATGATGATCGGCGCATGGCTTGCGCCGTTCGCGGCTTCGGCCGGCGATTTCGCGCAGGTGCGTCCGATCGGCTTTTCCCGCGACGGCAAGATCTTCGCCTTCGAGGAGTTCGGCATCCAGGACGGCTCGGGCTCCGCCTATGCCAACATCTTTTTCATCGACACGACCAAGGACGAGTACCTCCCCGGCTCGCCCATTCGCGTGCAGGCCCCGGAAAACGATTCCAGCCTGCGCAGGGTGCGCGCCGAGGCGGCGGCCAAGGCAAGCCCGGCGATCGCCCACTACAGCCTCAACGAGAATCCGGGCCAGCTTGTCGCGCTCAATCCCTATAGCGAAGTCGGCCCGGCCGCCGATACCCTACGCTACTATGCCTTTCCGGCCGAACCAAGGGTCGGCCAGCCCTACACGCTGCGGCTGACCGAAACGCCTGCACCGGTGCCCGCATCCTGCGAGGGGCTGGTCGAAAAGGGCGTCGGCTTCACGCTTGCATTCACGGAAAAGTCCGGCCAGCCCGCCGACGAGATCGTCCATTCCGAAGAGCGGACGCCGCAGAGCCGTGGTTGCCCGACCGGCTACCGCATCGCCGGCGTCGTCACCTACGACGCACCTCAGCAGCCGATCCACATGGCGCTCGTCATGGTCCTCCGTTTCGGCTTCGAGGGCCTCGACGGGCGATGGCTCGCCGTACCGCTGAAACCTTGACGATGGCCGGACGCCGGCGCCTGCAGCCCCGGGGTGCGGCGCATTCGGTGCCGCTGCTTCCGTCGCCCGTGGCACTCGGAGCCGGCTCCCTCGTCTGGGGCACGCTGATGGCTGCCTCGGCTGTCATATCCCTCTATTTTCGCAACCGGCTCGAGACCGACCATCTCGCCCAGTTGCTGGTGCTCTACCTTGCCGGCGGGATACTCGCCTGGCCGTTCGTCGTCTTCGCCGCCCGTCTCGTCGCCCGCAACGCCGGCATCGAAACCCGCTTCGCCGCCTGCCTTGTCCTTTTGGCCACAGGCACGGTCGCGATGACGGCTTTTCTCTTCGCCATGGACTACCGGCTGTTCTATTCGCAGTGGCACCAGCCGCTGCTGACGAAGACCGGCCTGCGCCAGGTCTTCGGCACGTTTGCCTCGGCAGTCTACCAGTTCGCCGTACTGGGTCTCGGGCTTTACCTCCCGGTCGGGCTGCCCGTGCTTGCAGCCGTCAGCCTGTGGCTCGCGAAAGCCATGCGTTGAGCTTTGGGGCCTTTCTTGATAGAGGGGCGCCAACGCCCCCTTGAAAGAAAGATCGAAGCCGATGATCCCCCGCTATTCCCGCCCGGACATGGTCGCCATCTGGTCGCCCGAAACCAAGTTCCGCATCTGGTTCGAGATCGAGGCGCACGCCTGCGACGCGCTGGCCGAACTCGGAGTCATCCCGAAGGAGGCCGCGAAGACGATCTGGGACAAGGGCGGCAAGGCCGTCTTCGACGTTGCCCGCATCGACGAGATCGAGGCGGTCACCAAGCACGACGTCATCGCGTTTCTGACGCATCTCGCCGAGATCGTCGGCCCCGACGCCCGCTTCGTCCACCAGGGCATGACCTCGTCGGACGTGCTCGACACGACGTTCAACATCCAGCTCGTCCGCGCATCCGACATCCTGCTCGCCGGCCTCGACCGCGTGCTGGCCGCGCTGAAGACCCGCGCCTTCGAGCACAAGGACACCGTCCGCATCGGCCGCAGCCACGGCATCCATGCCGAGCCGACGACGATGGGCCTCACGCTCGCCCGCTTCTACGCCGAGATGGACCGCAACCGCGCCCGCCTCGTCGCAGCGCGCGCGGAAATCGCCACCGGCGCGATCTCGGGCGCCGTCGGCACCTTCGCCAACATCGACCCGCAGGTAGAAGAGCACGTCTGCGCCGCCCTCGGCCTCGCACCCGAGCCGGTCTCCACGCAGGTCATCCCGCGCGACCGCCACGCCATGTTCTTCGCCACGCTCGGCGTCATCGCATCGTCGATCGAAAACGTCGCGATCGAGATCCGCCACATGCAGCGCACCGAGGTGCTGGAGGCAGAGGAGTTCTTCTCCCCCGGCCAGAAGGGTTCCTCCGCCATGCCGCACAAGCGTAACCCGGTGCTGACGGAAAACCTCACGGGCCTCGCCCGCCTCGTGCGCATGTCGGTCGTCCCGGCCATGGAGAACGTCGCCCTCTGGCACGAGCGCGACATCAGCCATTCCAGCGTCGAGCGCGCCATCGGCCCCGATACGACGGTGACCCTCGACTTCGCACTGAACCGGCTTGCCGGCGTCGTCGAGAAGCTCGTCGTCTACCCTGAGAACATGGAGAAGAACCTCAACAAGTTCCGCGGGCTGGTGCATTCGCAGCGCGTGCTGCTGGCGCTGACGCAGGCAGGCGTTTCCCGCGAGGACAGCTACCGCCTCGTGCAGCGAAACGCCATGAAGGTCTGGGAAGAAGGCAAGGACTTCCTGGAAGAACTGCTCGCCGACAAGGAAGTGCGCGCGGCCCTCTCGGAAGAGCAGATCCGCGAGAAGTTCGATCTGGGCTACCACACCAAGCACGTGGACACGATCTTCAGGCGGGTGTTCGGACAGGCCTGAGCCCGTCTCGATACGAAGAAAGGCGCGGTCGGGACCGCGCCTTTCTCTTTATTGGCTTCCATCGATCGCCGACATGGGCGACCGCAGGACAGGATCTCAGTTGTTCTGGACCTGCTCGATCGCAACGCCGAGAAGCTCGATCATCTGGCGGCGGATATCGTCTTCGCTTTTGGCGACGCCGGCGGCGTCGAAATCCGCCTTGACCTTGCGCACCACGTCCTCATGGCCCGCTTCCTCGAAATCGGCCGCCACGACCTCCTTCGCATAGGCTTCGAGGTCGCTCTTGCCGAGCAGTTCGCCGGCCCAGAGCCCCAGCAGCTTGTTGCGCCGCGCCTCCGCCTTGAAGCGAAGCTCTTCGTCCTTGGCGAACTTGGCTTCGAAGGCCTTTTCGCGATCCTGCATGGCGGTCATGTCTCGACTCCCGTATATTTGAATCTGTTCCCCGAGGGACTGCCGACCCATAAATCAAAAGCGTGTCGAAAGTGCAACGTGAAGTTTGCGGCATGGCTTGCGGAATGCCAAGGCCCGGAAATAAGGGGATCGGACGACTGGCCGATTGTGAAACCGGTACAATTCGTTTATGGACGCCGGAAAGAATTGATACTGCGCTACCCAAGAGCGCCAACTACAGAGAAAAATCCATGAACCGTCGCCGCCGTATTTACGAGGGCAAGGCCAAGATTCTCTACGAGGGTCCTGAGCCGGGCACGCTGATCCAGTTCTTCAAGGACGACGCCACCGCCTTCAACAAGAAGAAGCATGACGTCATCGACGGCAAGGGCGTGCTGAACAACCGCATCTCCGAATACCTGTTCACCCATCTGAACAAGATGGGCATCCCGACCCATTTCATCCGCCGCCTGAACATGCGCGAGCAACTGATCAAGGAAGTCGAGATCATCCCGCTCGAGGTGGTGGTGCGCAACGTCGCCGCCGGTTCGCTGTCCAAGCGCCTCGGCATCGAGGAAGGCACCATGCTGCCGCGCTCGATCATCGAGTTCTACTTCAAGGCCGACAACCTCGAGGACCCGCTGGTCTCCGAGGAGCACATCACCGCCTTCGGCTGGGCCAGCCCCCAGGAACTCGACGACATCATGGCGCTCGCCATTCGCGTCAACGACTTCCTCTCCGGTCTCTTCCTCGGCGTCGGCATCCAGCTCGTCGATTTCAAGATCGAATGCGGGCGCCTCTACGAGGGTGACATGATGCGCATCATCATCGCCGACGAGATCTCGCCGGACAGCTGCCGCCTCTGGGACGTCAACACCCAGGAGAAGATGGACAAGGACCGCTTCCGCCGCGACATGGGCGGACTGCTGGAAGCCTACCAGGAAGTGGCAAGGCGCCTCGGCATCATCAACGAAAACGAGCCGATCCGCGGCACGGGTCCCGTTCTGGTCAAGTAGTTTTGGCGGGATCTCCCGCCGGCCCGGCAGGGCCGCACATGGACGCGTTTGAAGAGGAACACATGATCAAGGCACGCGTAACGGTCACGCTGAAGAACGGCGTCCTCGACCCGCAGGGCAAAGCGATCGAAGGCGCCCTCGGCAGCCTCGGCTTCGACGGCGTCGGCCACGTCCGCCAGGGCAAGGTCTTCGACCTGGAACTGCAGACCGCGGACAAGGCGAAGGCCGAGGCCGAGCTGAAGGACATGTGCGAGAAGCTTCTGGCCAACACGGTAATCGAGAATTATACTATCGCCCTCGCCTGATGGTTGAAGGAGCGTGCGATGGCCGAGATCAAGAACGAGTTGATCTACGAACTGATGAAGCAGATGCACGTGCGGATGGACAGGCTGGATTCGGGCTTGTCTGATTTGCGGAGCGAGATGATTGCTTTGCGTGGAAGCCTGGTGGCCACTCAGCAAGACGTGCATCAGATTTACTTGCGCGTGGATCGCATCGACCAGCGCCTAGACCGTATCGACAACCGCCTCGAATTGCGCGAACTCGCCGAGGCCCAGGCAAAGTTTGAGCCACACCCATGAAGTCAGCCGTCGTCCAGCTTCCAGGCCTGAACCGTGACCGCGACATGATCGCGGCGCTCACCAAGATCGGCGGCAAGCCACCCGTGACCGTCTGGCAGACGGAGACGGAGATCCCGGCCGGCGTCGACCTGATCGTCATCCCCGGCGGCTTCTCCTACGGCGACTACCTGCGCTGCGGCGCGATCGCCGCCCGCATGCCGGTGATGCAGGCGATCAAGGCGAAGGCCGATGCCGGCGTGAAGGTTCTCGGCGTCTGCAACGGCTTCCAGATCCTGCTCGAGGCCGGCATGCTGCCCGGCGCGCTGATGCGCAATGCCTCGCTGAAATTCGTCTGCCGGGAGATCAGGCTGGAAGTCGCAAACGCGGAAACGGCCTTCACCAGCGCCTACGCCAAGGGCCAGATCCTTCGCTGCCCGGTCGCCCACCACGACGGCAACTATTTCGCCGACGCCGACACGATGGCGAAGATCGAGGGCAACGGCCAGGTCGTGTTCCGTTATGCCGAGGGCACCAATCCGAACGGCTCGATGAACGACATCGCCGGCGTGATCAACGAGAAGGGCAACGTTCTCGGCATGATGCCGCACCCGGAAAACCTGATCGAGGCCGCGCATGGCGGTTCCGACGGCCGCGGCCTGTTCGCCTCCGCCCTCGACGTCATCGCCGCCTGACCGCAAGCCTCCATCAAGGGCGCCGTCCCGTCTGAAAGTCCCTTCATGCGCCCCTTTGCCTTTTCCACGGCTCTCAATGCGGCTGCTGTCATGGCCGTCTCCATCCTCGTCGTCGCCTGTCAGTCGGCTCCGCCCACACCGGCGGCGAGCACGGCCGCCCTGCCGACAATGGAGCGGATCGCGCTCGGCGCCAATTCCTGCTGGTTCAAGTCGAACGACGCCGCCTTCAAGACCTATCGCCTGGCGCCGGAACTGAACTCCTTCTCCGGCAAGCCGCGCATCCTCATCGTCCCGCGCCGCTCGCCCGAATCCCGCCCGCTCCTCGTCGTGCAGGCGGAAGGTCATCCGGCAAAGCTCAGCGCCTTCGGCCCGCTGATGGACGAGCCGGTGTCCGGCCGCGTCGCCACTGACGTCAAACGCTGGGCGGCCGGCGGCACCGGCTGCAGCTGATCCGCCGCCCTCGCATCCAGTTCCGCCCACCGACCCTCTCAAAATGATCGCCGGTGCCGGGAGCCTTCCCGACGCGATCCCGTTGACCGCCACCATGACCATACAGATCCTCCACAATCCCCGCTGCTCGACCTCCCGCAACGTCCTGGCGCGGATCCGCGACGCCGGCCATGAGCCGGAGATCGTCGAATATCTGAAGCATCCGCCGACGCGGGAGGAACTGCTCGGCATCCTGGTGGCGATGGAAGCCGAACCGCGCGACATCCTGCGGACGAAGGAGCCGCTGGCACGCGAACTCGGCCTGCTCGACCCGCATCGTTCCGATCGCGAGATCATGGACGCCATGCTGGCCAATCCGATCCTGATCGAGCGGCCGATCGTGATCTCGGGCAAGGGCGCCCGTCTCTGCCGCCCGGTCGAAAGGCTGGACGAGATTCTCTGACCCCTCCGGTCCCGTCACCTTGTTGAAGCGGGCATTTTCCTGTCGCGCCGTGCTGCCGCTTGCGCTAAAGAGACCGCAAAGCCCTCACCTCACGGACAAGACGAGAGACGATGACCATCTCCAACAGCCGCCCGATCACCCCGGAGCTCATTGCCGCCCACGGGCTGAAGCCGGATGAATATGAGCGCATCCTGTCGCTGATCGGCCGTGAACCGACGTTCACCGAACTCGGCATCTTCTCGGCCATGTGGAACGAGCACTGCTCCTACAAGTCGTCCAAGAAGTGGCTGCGCACGCTGCCGACCAAGGGCCCGCGCGTCATCCAGGGTCCGGGCGAGAATGCCGGCGTGGTCGACATCGATGATGGCGACGTCGTGGTCTTCAAGATGGAGAGCCACAACCACCCCTCCTACATCGAGCCCTATCAGGGGGCTGCGACCGGCGTCGGCGGCATCCTGCGCGACGTCTTCACCATGGGCGCGCGTCCGATTGCCGCCATGAACGCGCTGCGCTTCGGCGCGCCCGATCATCCCAAGACCCGCCACCTCGTCTCCGGCGTCGTTGCCGGCGTCGGCGGTTACGGCAATTCCTTCGGCGTGCCGACCGTCGGCGGCGAGGTCGAGTTCGACCCCCGCTATAACGGCAACATCCTCGTCAACGCCTTCGCCGCCGGCCTTGCCAAGAGCGACGGCATCTTCCTTTCCGAGGCCAAGGGCGTCGGCCTCCCGGTCGTCTATCTCGGCGCCAAGACCGGCCGCGACGGCGTCGGCGGCGCCACGATGGCCTCTGCCGAGTTCGACGAATCCATCGAGGAGAAGCGCCCGACGGTGCAGGTCGGCGATCCCTTCACCGAGAAGTGCCTGCTGGAAGCCTGCCTGGAATTGATGCAGACCGGCGCGGTCATCGCCATCCAGGACATGGGTGCGGCCGGCCTGACCTGCTCCGCCGTCGAGATGGGCGCCAAGGGCGACCTCGGCATCGAACTCAACCTCGACTTGGTGCCGGTCCGCGAGGACCGCATGACCGCCTACGAGATGATGCTGTCGGAAAGCCAGGAGCGCATGCTCATGGTGCTGAAGCCGGAGAAGGAAGAGGAAGCCAAGGCGATCTTCGTCAAGTGGGGCCTCGACTTTGCGATCGTCGGCTACACCACCGACGACCTGCGCTTCCGCATCCTGCACCAGGGCGAGGAAGTCGCAAACCTGCCGATCAAGGAACTGGGCGACGAAGCCCCCGAATACGACCGCCCCTGGCGCGAACCCGGCACGCCGGCGCCCCTGCCCGCTTCGCTCGTCGCCGAGCCCAATGACTACAGCCTGGCGCTGCTGAAGCTCGTCGGTTCGCCGAACCAGTCGAGCCGCCGCTGGGTCTACGAACAATACGACACGCTGATCCAGGGCAATTCGCTGCAGATCCCCGGCGGCGACGCCGGCGTCGTCCGCGTCGAGGGCCATCCGACCAAGGCGCTGGCCTTCTCCTCCGACGTCACCCCGCGCTATGTCGAGGCCGATCCGTTCGAGGGCGGCAAGCAGGCGGTCGCCGAATGCTGGCGCAACATCACCGCGACCGGCGCCGAGCCGCTGGCGGCCACCGACAACCTCAATTTCGGCAATCCGGAGAAGCCGGACACGATGGGCCAGTTCGTCAAGGCCATCCAGGGCATCGGCGAGGCCTGCCGCGCGCTCGATTTCCCGATCGTCTCCGGCAACGTCTCGCTCTATAACGAGACCAACGGTGTCGCGATCCTGCCGACACCGACGATCGCAGGTGTCGGCCTCCTGCCCGACTGGTCGGCCATGGCCCGGATCGGCGGCGCCGGCGAAGGCGACCAGATCGTGCTGATCGGCACCGATGGCAGCCATCTCGGCCAGTCGGTCTATCTGCGCGACGTGCTCGGCATCGTCGATGGCCCGGCGCCGGAAGTCGATCTCGTGGTCGAACGCCGCAACGGCGACTTCGTCCGCTCGGCGATCCGCAACGGCCAGTTCTCCGCCTGCCACGACATCTCCTCCGGCGGCCTGGCGGTCGCACTTGCCGAGATGGCGATGGCTTCGGGCAAGGGCATGCAGATCAGCCTGAAGGAAAGCAATGCGCCTGTTCACGCGCAGCTTTTCGGCGAGGACCAGGCCCGATACGTCGTCGCCATGCCGGCCGACATGGCGAACTTCCTCTGCGCCAATGCGGAAGGGGCCGGCGTGCCGTTCCGGCGGCTCGGCACGGTCGGCGGCACCGACCTCGTCATCGACGATCTGCTGCGGGTATCGATTGAACAATTGCGCGACACCCATGAATCGTGGTTCCCTGACTTCATGGACGGTAGCTCGAACGCCGCAGCCGCCGCCGAATAGAAGTCGAAAGAACAAGAAAGGGAGCACGCAATATGCCCATGGCACCAGGTGAAATCGAAGACATGATCAAGGCCGGCATTCCCGGAGCCAAGGTCACGATCCGCGATCTGGCAGGCGATGGGGATCATTATGCCGCAGAGGTCGTCGCCGAGGCCTTCCGCGGCAAGACCCGCGTCCAGCAGCACCAGATGGTCTACAACGCGCTGAAGGGCAACATGGGCGGCATCCTGCATGCGCTCGCCCTGCAGACGTCAGCGCCGGAGTGAGACGTCCTCGATGGCCAGCCTTGTCGAGGATTTCGTCTCCGGTGTCGTCAACAGCGCGCTGAAGGAAGTGCTGAAGAAGTCCGGCGTGAAGAAGACCACCCGGCGCACGCGGCGGCGCACGACGAAAGCCAAATCCGGCGGTCTCATCGCAGACATCATCGAGGCGGCGCTGAAGAAGAAGCCCGCCCGCAAGCAGACCAGCCGCCGCCGGACCGCCGCTTCCCGCAGCAGGCAGCGCCGCACTGGTTAACGCATGTCGCGCAAAAGTGGGCAGCGGTTCTGCGACGACGACATGCGTAAGATCAAAGGCTAAAAAGCGCCGGAGCGAATCTGAAAGATCGCGACGTGCTTTTGCCCCGGAAGCCGGCCATCAGCACAATTGATGGAACAATTCAGCACAGGGTGATGGAAAATCGCCCTGTGCATGCTATCTAGGGGCAACGCAGTCCGGACCTTGAACCCGGACGGGAAAGGAACCGGACTATGAGTGGTATCAACGATTTCATCGACAACGAGGTCAAGAACAACGACGTCGTGCTCTTCATGAAGGGCACCCCGCAGTTCCCGCAGTGTGGGTTCTCCGGCCAGGTCGTACAGATTCTCGACTATGTCGGCGTCGACTACAAGGGCATCAACGTGCTGGCGGATGCCGACCTGCGCCAGGGTATCAAGGACTATTCCAGCTGGCCGACCATTCCGCAGCTCTACGTCAAGGGCGAGTTCGTCGGCGGTTGCGATATCGTCCGCGAGATGTTCCAGTCCGGCGAGTTGCAGTCGCATCTGCAGGCACAGGGAATTTCGGTCAAGGGCGCTGCCTGACTCCCCTGCCGCATTACATCATCAAACCGTTACAAGGCGCCGCTACCCACGGCGCCTTCTCTCATTTTTTGGAATTTCATCATGACTGCTATTTCGACCGAGGCGTCCCGGCGCCTCAACGGCATGGGCAAAGGTGAGTTCATCGGCCTCATGGCGATGCTGATGGCGCTGAACGCGCTCGCCATCGACATCATGCTGCCCGGCCTGCAGGAGATCGGCGCGAGCCTCGGCGTCGTCAACGAGAACCACCGCCAGTACGTCATCTCGGCCTATCTGATCGGCTTCGCCTGTGCCCAGCTCCTCTACGGGCCGGTTTCCGACCGCTTCGGCCGCCGCATACCGATGTTCGTCGGCCTCGGCATCTACATCGTCTCCGCGCTCGCGGCTGTCGTCGTGCCCTCCTTCGCCGCCCTTCTGGCGCTGCGTTTCGTCCAGGGCATCGGCTCGGCGGCCATGCGCGTGATCACGATCTCGATCGTGCGCGACATCTATGGCGGCCGCGCCATGGCCGAGATCATGTCGCTGATCATGATGGTCTTCATGGTCATTCCCGTGCTGGCGCCCGGCATCGGTCAGGTCGTCATGCTGTTCGGCGACTGGCACCTGATCTTCATCTTCATGGGTATCGTCGCGGCCGCGGTCGGCACCTGGATGCACCTGCGGCTGCCGGAAACGCTGGCGCCGGAAGACGTCCGCCCATTCACGCCTGCATCGATCCTGGAAGGGTTCAAGATCGTCCTGACCAACCGGGTGGCTCTCTGTTACACACTGGCGAGCACCTTCATCTTCGGTGCGTTGTTCGGCTTCATCAATTCCGCCCAGCAGATCTATGTCGGCGTCTACGGGCTCGGCGTCTGGTTTCCCGTGGCCTTTGCCGGCGTCGCCGCCTTCATGGCCCTGTCGTCCTTCGTCAACGCCCGCCTCGTCGGCCGCTTCGGCATGCGCCGGCTGTCCCACGGGGCGCTGCTGGGCTTTCTCACGGTCAACGGCCTCTGGCTCGCGCTGACGCTCGCCGCACAGGACCACCAACTGCCCTTCGCGGCCTTCATCGTGCTGTTTGCGGTGTCGATGTTCCAGTTCGGCTGGATCGGCTCCAATTTCAACTCGCTCGCCATGGAGCCGCTCGGCCACGTGGCCGGCACCGCCTCCTCCGTGCTCGGCTTCATGGGCACCGCCGGCGGCGCCGTCATCGGCGGCATCATCGGCCAGTCCTTCAACGGCACCGCCGTGCCGCTGGTCTCCGGCTTCTTCGCCCTGTCGATCATCGGCCTGGTCTTCGTGCTGATCGCCGAGCGCGGCCGGCTGTTCCAGCCACACAATCCGGCGATCTGACATCGGGCGGCATGGCCGCGGCAGACATGAAAAAGGCCGGACGATTGCTCGTCCGGCCTTTTGTCCTTCCCGGCGCCGCCGCTCAGTCGACGACGAACACCTCGCGGCGCATCATCTCCCAGCTCTCCCGGTCGGGCGCCAGCAGCAGACCGCCCTCGACGTGACGCGGCAGATAGGGCGAGCCGTCGAAGCGGGCGGCATGGGCGCCGGCCTCCTGGCTGATCAGCGTGCCGGCCAGGTGATCCCAGGGCATCAGCTTGTTGTACATCAGGTAGTGGACGTGACCGGCGGCAAACGTGCGATACTCGTGCGCGGCGCAGCGATAGTTCGAGGCGAAGGCGACCTTGGCGAGGTTCGCCATCACGCCCGCGCGCTTTTCCGGCGAAAGGAAGCCGGTGGAGGCCATGCCGGTCATGTCCTGCAGCGCAACCGGGCCCGCCGCCTTGAGGCGGACGGCGGGACGGTTCCCGCCCGTCTGCCAGGCGCCGGCGCCCTTTTCCGCCAGCACGAAGTCGTCACCCATCGGATCGTAGATGACGCCGGCGATCGTCTCGCCGCCGGCGACCACCGATGCCATCACGCCGAAGAGCGGCACGCCGGCGGCGAAGTTGAAGGTCCCGTCGATCGGATCGATCACCACGGCGAGATCGGCCTCGGCGAGCTTCGGCAACAGCGCCGGATCGGCCGCAACACTCTCTTCGCCGACGAACAGGGCACCCGGCAGGATCGCATCCATCCCCGCCTTGATGAAGCGTTCTGCCGCCTCGTCGGCCTCGGTCACGAGGTCGATCGCGCTCGTCTTGACGCGGACCTCGCCATCGGCGAGCGCGCGGAAGCGCGGGCGGATCTCGACCTCGGCCGCCTGGCTAAGGAGGAAGGCAAGGGCATTGATGTCAAAGTTGGTCGTCATCTGAAGGCACCGTCATGAGGGAGGAGAAATCGAAGAGCGCGGGATCGAGCAGGTGCGACGGGTTCACATGCGACAGCGCCCGCAGCATCGTGTCCTTGCGGCCCGGCATGCGCGCCTCGATATCGGCGAGCATCGCCTTCATCGCATTGCGCTGCAGGCCGTCCTGCGAGCCGCACAGGTCGCACGGGATGATCGGAAACCGCATCGCCGTCGCAAACTTGGCAAGGTCGTCCTCGGCCGCATAGGCGAGCGGGCGCAGCACCATCAGGTCGCCTTCGTCGTTGACGAGCTTCGCCGGCATCGAGGCGAGCCGACCGCCGTGGAAGAAGTTCATGAAGAAGGTCTCGAGGATATCCTCGCGGTGATGGCCGAGCACCAGCGCCTCGCAGCCCTCCTCGCGGGCGATGCGGTAAAGGTTGCCGCGCCGCAGCCGCGAGCACAGCGAGCAGTAGGTCGCCCCCTCCGGCACCTTCTCCTTCACCACCGAATAGGTGTCGCGATACTCGATGCGGTGCCGGACCCCGATCGACGACAGATAGTCGGGCAGGATGTGCTTCGGGAAATTCGGCTGCCCCTGGTCGAGGTTGCAGGCGATCAGTTCCACCGGCAGCAGACCACGCCATTTCAGGTCCATCAGCAGCGCCAGCAGGCCGTAGCTGTCCTTACCGCCCGAGACGCCCACCAGCCAGCGCTTCTGCCCCTTCAGCATGGAGAAGTCTTCGATCGCCTGGCGGATCTGGCGCAAGAGCCGCTTGCGCAGCTTGTTGAAGGAGACCGATTGCGGTGCGTCGGCGAACAGCGGATGGCGCCGGCCGCCGTCCTCGGCATCGTCGTCGGTCGTGAGCGCAAGCGTCATCGGAACTTCCGTGGTCAATTCGTCGAGGTTGCAATGCCCCGAACGGGCGGCACAATCAAGCACCAAAAACCGACCAGCCGGTGCGGGCCGCCAGCATTTCCAGGGCGACCGTGCCAAGCGCGGAATTGCCGACGTCGTTCAGGCCGGGCGACCACACGGCGATCGAAGCTTTTCCGGGGGCGATCGCCAGGATGCCGCCGCCGACCCCGCTCTTGCCCGGCAGGCCGACATGGAAGGCGAAGTCGCCGGAACCGTCATAGTGTCCGCAGGTCAGCATCAGCGCATTGATGCGCCGCGCCCGCTGGGGCGAGACGACGCGGTGACCGGTCAGCGGGTTGGTGCCGCCGGCGGCGAGGTAGAGCCCGGCCCGCGCCAGTTGCCGGCAGCTCATGGCAATCGCGCACTGGTGGAAATAGACGCCGAGCACGTGGTCGACCGGATGGATCAGCCGGTCGAATGAGCGCATGAAGTTGGCGAGCGCAGCATTCCGGTAGCCCGTCGCCGCCTCCGAGCGAGCGACCTCGCGGTCGATGACGATATCCTCCTCGTCGGCGAGGTAGCGCACGAAGCGCAGGATCTCGCCGATCGCCTCCTTCGGCGGATGGCCGGCGAGCAGGAGATCGCTGATCGCGATCGCCCCGGCATTGATGAAGGGATTGCGCGGGATCCCCGCCTCGCGCTCGAGCTGCACGATGGAATTGAAGGCCGAGCCGGACGGTTCGCGTCCGACCCGCTTCCAGATCGCATCGCCATGCTTTCCGAGCGCGATCGTCAGCGTGAAGACCTTGGAGATGCTCTGGATGGAAAAGGCCGTGTCCGCATCGCCGGCCATATGCACAGCGCCGTCCACGGTCACCACGGCAAGGCCGAACCGGTCGGGTGAAACCCGCGCCAGCTGCGGGATATAGTCGGGCAGCCGCCCCTCGCCGAAGCGCGGCGAAAGTTCGCGGTGAATGTCGGCCACGATCGTCTGCAGGTCAGGCATGGGCGATCCTCCGGCAATAACGTCCTAAAGACGAAAAAGCCGCCCGTTTCGGGGCGGCTCTCGCAATCGTCAGGTTCGCGCGGAAATCAGCGCGAGTAGAATTCGACGACCAGGTTCGGTTCCATGACGACCGGGTACGGAACGTCGGACAGGCTGGGCACGCGTGCGAAGGTCGCGACCATCTTGTTGTGGTCGACTTCGATGTATTCCGGAACGTCGCGCTCGGCGAGCTGGACCGATTCCAGGACCGATACGAGCTGCTTGGACTTTTCGCGGACTTCGATGACATCGCCGGCCTTGCAACGGTAGGAACCGATGTTGACGCGGACGCCGTTGACCTTCACGTGGCCATGGTTGACGAACTGGCGAGCGGCGAAGACCGTCGGAACGAACTTGGCGCGGTAGACGATTGCGTCGAGACGCGACTCGAGCAGGCCGATCAGGTTCTCGCCCGTGTCACCCTTGCGACGGTTGGCTTCGTCGTAGGTGGCGCGGAACTGCTTCTCGCGCAGGTCGCCGTAGTAGCCCTTCAGCTTCTGCTTGGCGCGCAGCTGCACGCCGAAGTCGGAAAGCTTGGACTTGCGGCGCTGGCCGTGCTGGCCGGGGCCGTATTCGCGGCGGTTGACCGGGGACTTCGGGCGGCCCCAGATGTTTTCGCCCATACGGCGGTCGATCTTGTACTTCGATGCAGCGCGCTTGCTCATCGCATTTCCTTTCAAACAGTTACACCGGTCCGTTGCCAGACCGGATCAAGGAAACACGCCCTCCTCTGAATGCCGTTTTCGGCCTTCTGACAGGTTTCTCACGATACGCGACCGGAGAGACCACGGGACATGTCAAATGAAACACCGGACATCTCTGCCCGGCGTCGAGCGGGTGAATAGGAGGATCGCCCGGCAAAGTCAATCGCAAACGCGCAGAAATCGCCCTATTCCGCAGCCGGCCGCAGCGTCTCGGTCAGGTCCGGCCCGTTTGCGTCGCCGGGTGCCGTCTCGCAGGCGAGGTCCGGAAACGCGACGATCCGAAGCCCGGCCGCGTCGCTGTGCACCACGATCAGCCCCTGCTCCTCGAAGTAGCCGAGCAGGCGCCGGGCCCGGCGGGCAGAGTGCGTGCCGTAGGCGCGCGCGATCATAGCGTCGGACGGGCACGGCAGGCCACGGACGGCCGATTGCGCCACGAGCAGGAACACGCCCTGCAGATCCTCCGTGACGGAGCGGGACAGGTCCAGCGCGGTCGCCCAGACCTCAGTGGCCGCCGTTCCCGCATCGACGCCGGAGCGGGCCACCGCCATCTTGCGACGGAAGGCCGGCAGCGACAGCGGCGCGCCGGGCACGCGGCGGATCCGGCAGCGCACGAGGAAATCCTGGAACAGCTCCGCGTCCGCCCGGAAGGCCGCACCCGGATTGTCGAGGATCTCGGAGAGCACGTGGTCGAGCAGCGCCTCGCGCTCCTCCGCCGGCATTTCCGGAGCCGCCGGCCGGGCGGGTTCCACCGACAGCGGCTCCGGCCGAGCGCGCGACAGTTCTGCCAGGATGTCGGTGGTCGGGCGCGGCTGCGGGGCGACGCGGCGAACGAGCGGCCGGGTGAATTCCTCCGGATCCGGCGTGAAGATCAGGTCCTCGACGTCCTGCGGCGCCTCCGGCAGCGGCATCAGTTTCGGGCTAGTCGAGCGGGCCGACGTCTCGACCGTACCGATCGTCACCGACAGCGGCCGCCGCGACAGCGCCGGCCCGAGCGCCACGAAGGAGCCGCGCTTCAGGTCGCGGAACATCTCCGCCTGCCGGCGGTCCATGCCGAGAAGATCGGCCGCGCGCGCCATGTCGATGTCGAGAAAGGTGCGGCCCATCAGGAAGTTGGAGGCTTCCGCGGCGACGTTCTTGGCGAGCTTGGCGAGCCGCTGCGTGGCGATCACGCCGGCAAGTCCGCGCTTGCGGCCGCGGCACATCAGGTTGGTCATCGCGCCAAGCGAGAGCTTGCGCGCCTCCTCGCCGACGTCGCCCGCGACCGACGGCGCAAACATCTGCGCCTCGTCGACCACGACCAGCACCGGATACCAGTAGTCGCGGTCGGCGTCGAACATCGCGTTCAGGAAGATCCCGGCCGTGCGCATCTGCTGCTCGACCTCCAGCCCCTCGAGCGACAACACGCAGGAGACGCGGTGCTGGCGGATGCGGGTGGCAATGCCGACGAGTTCGGCGTCCGTACGCTCGCCCTCGACGACGACATGGCCGAACTTGTCGGCGAGTGTTACGAAATCGCCTTCGGGATCGATGATGCACTGCTGCACCCAGGGCGCGGACTGTTCCAGCAGCCGCCGCAGCAGGTGCGACTTGCCCGATCCGGAATTGCCCTGGACGAGAAGGCGGGTGGCCAGCAGTTCCTCGATATCGAGCGTGGCCGGCGCGCCGCCCTGCGCCGTTCCCATGTCGATGCCGACCTTCATGCGACCCTCGTGCCAACCCAACCGATTCGTCCGGCAGCGCGGGCCGGGAAATTAGGGCGAGACCTAGCACGAAAACGTCGCGGCGCGGACGTGCGAATTGCACCTACCCACAGGAAGCTGCGCCCTCGCCGACAGCTGCAAAGACGATGGCGCCTCCCTGCCCTCAAGCAAATTCGCCGGATCCGTATTTCACCCGGTCGATGTCGAGAATGCCGCCCGACTGGAGCTGATCCATACTGGCCTTGACGGAACGGATGCGGTCCTCGTGGTCCGCCATGCCGAACTGCATCAGGGCTCTCTCCGGATTGGACGATTCGATCGCCGCCTTGAGCTTCGGATAGGCGCCGCGACCGGCTCGACCCTGGTGGAGGACGTCGAAGACCCATATCGCATAGCGCAGTTTCCGGCCGACGATAGGAACGCCGTTCTGCGCGGCCCGCTTCGTCTTCCGCTTGGCGATCTCGATCGTCAGGCCGATCTGCAGTTCCCTGTGCGCCTCGGATTCCATCATGCCGAAGATGGCGCGGGCAGCACTGACGACCTCGGCGTTGTCGATCGCGGAAAGGTCCGGATTGAGATAGGCCATGAAGTGCTTGAGTTCGCGATCGGTGACGACCTCCAGGTCCCGGGTACCGCCGGAGGGCAGCTTCTGGTGCACCTTGCCGTTCACCAGTGTCAGGTCTGGGAAGTAGCGCCCGGCATCCGGCAGCGCCAGCAGCCGCCGGTACAGCACGATCAGGTTTTCGTCGGGCGTGTGCGCCGCCAGTTGCGAAAAACCGATCGTGAAGCGCGCGCGGTCATAGGTATTGATGCAGGCGAAATGCGCCTTCGATTCGCCGATCGCCGTCGGCCAGATGAAATGCGCCCACTGGCCATGCCTCGTCGCCGCGTCGTTGTTGTCGTAGACGCCGGCCGGCGTCATGGACAGGTCATAGATATTCGTCAGGCCGATGTTGCGCTCGTACCTGACCTGCCGACCGATGAAGACCTTGGTGCCGTTGGCCTTGGCATAGTAGCGGGTCCTGCCACCATCCACCTCCTTGGAGATCTCGAAAGACAGGGGCGCCTCGTCATCTTCGGCATCCGGGCGCGGACGGAGGGGCCCGGCCTCATCGGCATCATCGTCATCGTCGCCCTCCACCGCCTCGTCGCCATCGACTGCCCCGGACAGCGCGACCGCCGGCACGCTGCCGTCCAGATAGGGCAGATCGATGCCGAGCGCGTCGGCCGTCATCGGTCCGACGATGCCGTCCGCGTCCTCGGTGCCGAGCACCCGCTTCTGGAACGTCATCAGCGCGTTGAGGCTGTCGAAGCCGAATTCGCCGCTGACCTCGCCGGCGTCATATCCGAGCGCGTTCAGCTTGGCCTGCATCGAGCGGACGATTTCGCCGTGCGAGCCGAAGCGAAGGCTCTGGCGCATCTGCTGGCTCCCGACGACGGCCATGCTCTGCGCCTCGTAGCCGCTGAACAGCGCATAGCGGAAATTCTCCTGGTTCACCGCATAGGCGTTGTCGAGGAACTGCTTCCAGGGGCCCTCGTCCCGGCTCGATGCGCCGCGTTTGACGCACTTCGGGAAGCCGGCCACCACCTGGCAGCCGACGCTGGCGTAGCTCGGCGACGCCGGTCCGTTGCTCCAGCCGCAATGGAGGTTGTCCCAGGCAATGAAGCCGGAGCGCATGTCCACGAAGTCGGCCGTATCGAAATCGTCGTCGTCGGCCGTGCGCCACACGGGGAAGAAGCCGTGCTGGCGAAAGGCGCGATGCCCCGTGGGCTTGCCGGGCTTGTGGATGCCCTTCCGGTAGGTATAGCAGCCCAGCATCAGCTGATTGGCCCCGTAGCCGCCATGCGGAATGCGGCTTCTGACGTAAGACCCTTCGGGCACCGTACTCGCCGGAAACACGGCAAAGCCGTGGCCCGGTTTCCACTGGCCGAGCGTGCAGCGCATATGCGTGTAATCCACGTCGTGAAGGTTCATTTCGTGGCTGCCGGCGAAATCGGTTCCGTTATAGTTGACGGGCAGGCAGCCGCGGAGACCGAAGAAGGCCATTCCACCGGAAGGAATGGGATAGTTGCACCGCTTCCACATCAGTTCGATCGACGCCTCAGTCAAATTAAACATGACGAGCCCCAATGTCGCAGATGATATAGATTTGACCGAATATAATAGATCGCTTATAGACCATCAATATTGAAGGACTCTCGTTTTCTGGAACGAAAACAAAGACGACATCACAAGGAATTACGCAAAATCCCGCAGAACACCCGAAGTGACTACGGAATACGCCAAAAAGAACCGTCAGTAATACTGAATGAAAAGGCAAGTTGTGCGTTCACGCGGCCCGAACCGTCGCCCGGGCGCGCTATACCCGCAGGCCGAAGCCCTGCATCAGCCGGCGCGTGGCGAAATCGGGCTTGCCGGAGGTGAAGATGGCGATGTCCTCGCCCGCCGCAATCCCGTCCGGTGCCACGCCCTCGAGCGCCGGCACGAGCCGCCGGGCCTGGCGCGCGATCGCCTCGGCCGGGTCCAGCCAGTCGACCGGCCAGGGTGCAAGCCTGCGGAACAGGTTGGCCATGAAGGGGTAGTGCGTGCAGGCGAGCACGACGATGTCGGTCTTCCTGCCGTCCTGCTCCAGGAAGCACTGGGCGATCTCCGCCCGCACCTCGTCGTCGGCAAGCGTCTCGCCGCGGATATAGGCTTCCGCCATGCGCGCGAGGTTTTCCGACCCGACCAGCCGCACGTGGCACTGGCTGGCGAACGACTGGATCAGGTCGCGCGTATAGGCCCGCTTCACCGTGCCCGGCGTCGCCAGAACCGAAACCAGTCCCGACCGCGTGCGCTCCGCCGCAGGCTTGATCGCCGGCACGGTCCCGACGAAGGCCATCTTCGGGAAGGCGGCGCGCAGGTCTGCTCCGACCAGCGTGAAGGCGGTATTGCAGGCAATCACGCAGATCTCGGGGTCGTGCTCGACCAAAAGCCGGTCGAACAGCGTCACGATCCGCGCCTTCAGCGCCCCCTCCTCCCAGCCGCCATAGGGAAAGCCCGCATCGTCGGCGACATAGGTAAAATGCCGCTCCGGCATCATCACGCGCGCTTCTCGCAGCACCGTCAAGCCGCCGATGCCGCTGTCGAACACGAGGATGGGCCTGGCGTTATTCGTCGTCACGCTCGGTCTTCGGCCTTCTGTTGCGGGTGCGGTTGGGCGCCGCCACGCCCCTGGGGGCCTCGCGGGTGAAGCGGTCGAGACAGGAGATGATGCCGCGCAAGACCTGGATTTCCGAGCCGGTGAAGGAAGGACGCGTCAGCGCCGAACGCAGGTTTTCGATCAATTTCGGCTTTTTGGCGGCGGGGCGGAAGTAGCCGCGCGCATCGAGCGCCTCCTCCGCATGATCGAACAGGCCCTGCAACTCGCCCTTCTTGGCCGGGCGCTGCGGCAGGGCGGAAAAGGCGGTCTCCTCCAGCGAGCCGGTGCCCGTCTTCATCCACTCGTAGCTCATCAACAGGACCGCCTGGGCGAGGTTCAGCGAGGCGAAGGCGGGATTGACGGGAAAGGTCACGAGTTCGTCGGCGAGCGCGATCTCCTCATTGGTCAGCCCCGTGCGCTCGCGCCCGAACAGGATGCCGGTCGCCTCGCCGGCCCGGAAGCGCGTGCGCAGCGTTTCGGCCGCCACCACGGGCGAGCGCACCTCCTTGTAGCCGTAGCGGTCGCGGGCGGTCGTGGCATAGACGAAGTTGAGGTCGGCGACCGCCGCCTCCAGCGACGAATACACCTTTGTCGCGGCGATCACATGGTCGGCCTTGCTCGCGGCCGAGATTGCCTTCTCGCTCGGCCAGCCGTCGCGCGGGTTGACGAGGCGCAGTTCGGCCAGCCCGAAATTGGCCATGGCGCGCGCGACCATGCCGATGTTCTCGCCAAGCTGCGGATGGACCAGGATGATCGCCGGCCCCTCCGCTATCAGTTCCCGCTCGCTGTTCGTTCCCGCCATCGCTTCAGACCGCCGCCTTTCTCTCCGGCAGCGACCGGGCGGGCCTGTTGCAGCCCGGGCCTGCCGCCACAGGACGGGTCCCTGCCACATCCCGCGCCAAAAGAAAAGGAAGCCCTATTCGGGAGAGACCTCTTCCTGCATCTCGCCATCGTCCGGCGTCGGGTTGGCGCCCTCTTTGGCGATCGCCTGCATTTCCGTCTTCAACGAGCCGGGATCGCCGTCCTGCGGACGCAGGATGTCGTCGATCACCGCCTTGCCGTCCTCCTCGACCACGTTGAAGTCGACCTCGGCCGGCTTCCAGTCCGGCTCGCGCTCGCCGAAGCAATGGGTGTTGTCGAAGGTGGTCCTGACCATCGTCACGCCACCCACCGGCGGCTGCGCCTCGATCTTGAGGTCCTTGAGCGAGCAGCCGTCCTGGCCCATGGCGATCACGTCGTAGTCGAAGGGCGAGTCGCCATCCTCGTAGGCCGGATATTTCGCGGCCTCGCGGTACTTGCCGACGAAGTCCTTGCTGTAGAGCCGCTGCAGGAACTCGTCGTTGAAATAGTCGACATAGGGCGGCGGATCGTTGTTGTCGTCGGCCACGTCGGCCCAGTTCTTCGTCACCGTCTCCATGATCTCGCGAACGGGCGCGGTGGCGTCGGCGGCAAGCGCGAAAGACGGCAGGACGACGAGGGTGGCGGCAAGGCACAGGCGTATCATGAAAATCTCCCGAGCAGGTCGGATCTGGGGGCCGGACGGCCGGTAACAGGGAATCACATCGGCGTGAGACAACACCGGCAATGGGGACAAATTCTGGCGACACGAATCACGCCCCGGCGGTGCAGGGGCAGCGTCCACATTCCGGCGCGGCAGGAAAGCGAAAATTATGCCCGGCGGCGCCGGCTCGGCTTTGCCTTCCAGCCCCGCAATGCTATAGGCGCTCACGATCCAACCTTCACGAAACGGGGCAATCCGCCCTCATCAGGCAGCGAGGCATTCCATGGCAAAGATCAAGGTCGCAAATCCGGTCGTCGAACTCGACGGCGACGAGATGACCCGCATCATCTGGCAGTTCATCAAGGACAAGCTGATCCACCCCTACCTCGACGTCGACCTGAAGTACTACGACCTCAGCGTCGAGAACCGGGACGCCACCGAAGACCAGGTGACGATCGATGCCGCCAATGCGATCAAGAAGTACGGCGTCGGCGTCAAGTGCGCGACGATCACCCCGGATGAAGGCCGCGTCGAGGAATTCAAGCTGAAGAAGATGTGGAAGTCGCCGAACGGCACGATCCGCAACATCCTCGGCGGCGTCATCTTCCGCGAGCCGATCATCTGCAAGAACGTGCCCCGCCTCGTTCCCGGCTGGACCAAGCCGATCATCGTCGGCCGCCACGCCTTCGGCGACCAGTACCGCGCGACCGACTTCAAGTTCCCCGGCAAGGGCAAGCTGACGATGAAGTTCGTCGGCGAGGACGGCAAGGAGATCGAGTACGACGTCTTCGACGCCCCGTCCGCCGGCGTTGCCATGGGCATGTACAACCTCGACGATTCCATCACCGAATTCGCCCGCGCCTCGTTCAACTACGGCCTGCAGCGCAAGGTGCCGGTGTACCTGTCGACCAAGAACACCATCCTCAAGGTCTATGACGGCCGCTTCAAGGACATCTTCCAGGAGGTCTTCGACAAGGAATTCGCCGACAAGTTCAAGGAAGCGAAGATCTGGTACGAACATCGCCTGATCGACGACATGGTCGCCTCGGCGCTGAAGTGGTCCGGCGGCTACGTCTGGGCCTGCAAGAACTACGACGGCGACGTCCAGTCCGACATCGTCGCGCAGGGCTTCGGCTCGCTCGGCCTGATGACCTCGGTGCTGATGACGCCGGACGGCCAGACGGTCGAGGCCGAAGCCGCCCACGGCACCGTCACCCGCCACTACCGCCAGCACCAGAAGGGCGAGGAAACCTCGACCAACTCGATCGCCTCGATCTTCGCCTGGACGCGCGGCCTCGCCCACCGCGCCAAGCTCGACAACAACGCCGAGCTCGCGAAGTTCGCAGCCACGCTGGAAAAGGTCTGCGTCGACACCGTCGAAGCCGGCTTCATGACCAAGGATCTGGCGCTGCTGATCGGTCCCGACCAGCCCTGGCTCTCCACCACCGGCTTCCTCGACAAGATCGACGAGAACCTGCAGAAGGCCATGGCTGCCTGATCGGCAGGGTGACCGGCAAGAGCAATTGCAACCTCCGAAAGACCCGGCCTCGCGCCGGGTCTTTCTGTCTTCCGCTCGAGAATTCGTCCGCTTCCCATCTTGTGCAGGAAAATATGCGGGTATATACCCGAGAAATGCCGAACGATACCTGCCACTGCATCCTGCTGCGCAAGGCCTCCCGCAAGGTCTCGTCCTACTACGACGAGGCGCTGGCACCGCTCGGTGTGAACATCGGCCAGTTCAGCCTGCTGAGGAACATCAACCGCATGGCGCCGGTGTCGCTGACGGATCTCGCCGCCCGGGTCGAGCTCGACCGCTCGACGGTCGGCCGCAACGCCAAGGTCCTGGAACGCATCGGACTGATCGCGATCGGCCACGGCAAGGATCAGCGCGAGGCGATGCTGGTGGTCACCCAGACGGGACAGGCGACCCTCCAGCAGGGCGCACCGCTCTGGGACGGCGTGCAGGACGATATCGAGGCCCGGCTGGGTCCGGACAAGACCAGGCAGCTGCAGGAACTGCTCGCAGCTCTTTAGTTTATTTGGCAAGAAGCGGGTATATACCCACACAAAACGGGCACATACCCGCAAATTCCGCCCGCGTGAGGCGATCAGGAAAGGGACTTTGACATGCTCTCCACAAGCCTCGCCAGATGGATGGCCGGACGGAACCTTCACTACGGATGGGTCGTCGCCGCAACCACCTTCCTGACCATGCTGGCGACCGCCGGCGCCATGGGCTCGGCGGGCGTGATGATCCAGCCGCTGCACCAAGAATTCGGATGGGACATCGCCGACATTTCGTCTGCCATGGCGGTGCGGCTGGTGCTCTTCGGCCTGCTCGGCCCCTTCGCGGCCGCCTTCATGAACCATTTCGGCATCCGCCAGGTCGTCGCGACCGCGCTCGGCCTCATCATGGGCGGCATCGCCGTATCCTTCGTCATGACCGAGGTGTGGCAGCTCCTCCTGCTCTGGGGCGCCGTGATCGGCGTCGGCACCGGGATGACCGCGCTGGTACTGGGCGCGACCGTCGCCAGCCGCTGGTTCTCAAAGCGGCGCGGTCTCGTCGTCGGGCTGATGACGGCGAGCAACGCCACCGGTCAACTCGTGTTCCTGCCGGCGCTCGCCGCCCTGACGGAAGCCTATGGCTGGCGCATGGCGCTGACGCTCACCGTGGCCGTCATCGCGCTCGCCATGGTGCTCGTCCTGCTCCTCATGCGCGACCACCCCGCCGACGTCGGCCTGCCCGCCTATGGCGAGACGGCGGTCGTCAAGCCGCCGAAAGAGGACCACAAGCTGCTCGCCACCCTCGCCTCGCCGCTCGTCACCTTGAAGAGCGTCTCCGGCAATGCCGTCTTCTGGGTCCTGTTCGGCACCTTCTTCGTCTGCGGCCTGTCGACCAACGGCCTCATCCAGACGCACTGGATCTCGATCTGCGGCGATTTCGGCATGGCGGCGGTCACGGCCGCAGGCACGCTCGCCGTCATCGGCATCTTCGATTTCTTCGGCACGATCTTCGCCGGCTGGCTTTCCGACCGCTACGACAACCGCTTCCTGCTGTTCTGGTTCTACGGCCTGCGCGGCCTGTCGCTGATCTACCTCTCCTTCTCCGGCTTCAGCTTCGTGGAATTGTCGATCTTCGCCGTCTTCTACGGGCTCGACTGGGTTGCGACGGTGCCGCCGACCGTGAAGCTCGCAGCGGAAAACTTCGGCCGCGAGAAGGCAGGCCTCGTCTTCGGCTGGGTCTTCGCCGGCCACCAACTCGGTGCGGCCACCGCCGCCTTCGGCGCCGGCTATTTCCGCAGCGACTTCGACACCTACATGCCCGCACTCCAGATCGCCGGGGTGATGTGCGTGATCGCGGCGGTCTCGGTCCTGCTGCTCAACCGGCCGGGCCCGGTAAAGCTGGCCCCGCAGGCCGGCTGACCGCCCGCCCTCAAGGAAGCTCCGACAACGCGGCGGGCGGCCTTGCAGCCGCCCGCCTTCCGGTCCATCAATTGCCCGGCTTGTTGCGGATCGCAGCGTCGATCTGCTTCTTCACGGCGTCGAGGTTGAACGAGGCCGGATCCTGCATCGGCGGATAGTCGACCGCCGTGAGCGCCAGCTTGGCGACCTCCTGCTGGACGCTGACGAACCGCCAGAATTCACGGGCGAAGAAGTCGTTCATGTATCCCCCGCCGAGGTCGTTGAGGCTCTGCCCGCCGACTGACGGCGTCCGCTCGAACGGGTCCTGGCGGATGTTGACCATGGTCGGCATGTCGGTCGTCACCTTCGGTCCGGGCCAGCCCTGGGGCTGCTGGAAGAACTGGAACTTGAAGTTGTCGATCCGCACGGCACCCAGCTCCGGCCCGCCGAAATAGAAGAACTCATGCCGGGCGGACGGGCCCTTTCCGGTCAGGAGGTCCATCTGATTGTATCCGTCCAGATGGTTCTTGTAGCTCCGGTCGCCGAGTTGCACGCCCTTCAACAGCTGATCGGTGATGTCGGGATTGCCGGCAGCCGCCACGAGCGTCGGAAACCAGTCGAGCGCTGAGAAGATACCGTTCTCCACCGCACCGGCCCTGACCTTGCCGGGCCAGCGGATGATGGCGGGCGCCCGGAAGCCGCCCTCCATAACGGTGCCCTTGGTGCCCTTGAAGGGGGTCATCCCGCCGTCGGGCCAGGTGAACACCTCCGCGCCGTTGTCGGTCGTGAAGATGACGATCGTATTGCCGGCTTCCCCGGCATCGTCGACGCATTTCATGATCGCCCCGACACTGTCGTCGAGCTGCGCCATGCCCGCTTCCTCGAGGCCGTAATTGGTGTCGCTGTTCATCATTGCCTGGTACTTCGGCGACAGGAAGGTCCAGACGTGCATGCGCGTGGTGTTGTGCCAGACGAAGAACGGCTTTCCGTCCGTCTTCGCCTTGTCCATGAAGTCACACGAGGCCTTCACCAGCACCTCGTCGAAGGTCCCCATGTCGTATTTCGCCTTCGGCAGGATGTCGTGCATGTTCGGCACGTTCGACATGTCCGGATAGGGCGCCAGCGGCCCTTCGTCGACGATCCGCTGCTTGCCGACCTTGCCCCAGCGCGGCTGCTCGGACGTGTCGTCGGTGTCCGTCGCGAAGCTGTGCACCAGGTTGCGCGGGCCGACCTTGTCCCGGTAGGACTGGTCGTTCGGGAACGAGTACCAGTAGGGATCGGACATGGCGTCCAGATGGTACAGATAGCCGAAGAACTCGTCGAAGCCATGCAGCGTCGGCAGGTACTTGTTCAGGTCGCCGAGATGGTTCTTGCCGAACTGGCCCGTGGCGTATCCCTGCACCTTCAGCGCCGCGGCGATGGTGGCCGCCTTGTCGGGCATGCCCACATCCGCCCCGGCCTGGCCGACGGTCGTCAGCCCGGTCCGAAGGGGTATCTCGCCGGTGATGAAGCTCGCCCGGCCCGCCGTGCAGCTCGCCTCGGCGTAGTAGTCGGTGAACATCATCCCTTCCGACGCCAGCCTGTCGAGGTTCGGCGTCTTTCCGGACATGATGCCGCGATGATAGGCGCCGATGTTGAACCACCCGACGTCGTCGCCCATGATGACGACGATGTTGGGCTTCGGCTCTTGAGCGGCAACGGGCGCGTTCAGGGCAAATGCAAATGTGGACGATAGCAGTCCCATGCAGATATTGCGCAAGGCACTCATGTTTCACCCTCCTCCTGGGTTCGCGCAGGCAAAGACGTTCTTGGGCATGCCGAAGATGCGAAATGGAGAGAAGCGTTCGGAATACAGGCCCTGCCCGGGCGTATTCACGGAACGTCCGGGATGTGCCGCCGGACCGCACGGAATTTACCACGAAACGGCGCCTTACGACAGCATTCCGTACCGGCCGGAGACCATTGAACCGGAGGGCGCCGCGGCGCCCTGCTACCCGCGCCAGCAGACAGCCGCCGCACGGCGGAGCACAGCCGAAATCAGTATAACCGCGCGCGGAATCTCACCGAAAAGTGCATGTTCCGGGGTTGAAGCCTCGGCCATCCGCCCTATCCTAGTCAGCCGATATGACTGAAAAGATTGATGTTGAAAACCTTCCACGAATAGCCCTCGTCTCGACGCACGGCTATGTTGCAGCTAATCCTCCGCTTGGCGCGGCCGATACAGGCGGCCAGGTCGTCTATGTTCTGGAACTGGCAAAAAAACTTGGCCGCCTCGGCTTCCTGGTCGACATATACACGCGCCAGTTCGAGGACCAGCCCCAGTTCGACGAGGTCGACGATCGCGTCCGGGTCGTCCGCATCCCCTGCGGCGGCCGCGACTTCATTCCCAAGGAATACCTGCACAACCACCTGATGGCCTGGTGCGAGGCGGCGATCCGCTTCATCAGGGCCAACAAGCTCGAATATTTCTTCATCAACAGCCATTACTGGGACGCAGGCGTTGCCGGCCAGCGCCTGTCCGAGGCGCTGTCGGTGCCGCATATCCATACGCCGCATTCGCTCGGCATCTGGAAGAAGCGGCAGATGGAGACCGACTATCCGGACAAGGCCGACACCTTCGAGACCGAGTTCAACTTCTCCGAACGCATCAAGCACGAATTGATCGTCTACCGCAGCTGCAACCTCGTCATCGCCACGACGCCGATCCAGCTCGACATGCTGGTCAACGACTACGGGCTGAAGCCGGAACGGGTGCACATGATCCCGCCGGGCTATGACGACAACCGCTTCTTCCCCGTCTCCTCGGCTTCGCGCGAGATGGCGCGCCAGCGCTTCGGCTTCCGGGGCAAGACCGTGCTGGCGCTCGGGCGGCTTGCGACCAACAAGGGCTACGATCTCCTGATCGAGGGCTTTTCGGTCCTGGCCGAGCGGGAACCGGAAGCGCGCCTGCACCTTGCCGTCGGCGGCGAGACGATCGACGAGCAGGAAACGGCCATCCTCGACCAGCTCAAGCAGCTGGCGCGCGAGCGCGGGCTTGAGGACCGGATCGACTTCTCCGGCTTCGTCTCCGACGACGACCTTCCCGACTACTACCGCGCCGCCGACCTGTTCGTCCTGTCCAGCCGCTATGAGCCGTTCGGAATGACGGCGATCGAGGCGATGGCGAGCGGCACGCCGACGATCATCACCGTCCATGGCGGCCTGTTCCGCTCGGTCAGCTACGGCCGCCACGCGCTCTTTGCCGACCCGTTCGACAAGTATGACCTCGGCATCACCATGATGAAGCCGCTGAAGCATCCGCGCCTCTACAATCGCCTGTCGCGCATGGGCGCCCACAAGGCCCGCAGCCTGTTCACCTGGACCGGCATCGCCCAGCAGCTCATCGCACTGGTGGAAGGCCGGCCGATGCGCCAGGCGCTCGACGCCGACGACTGGGCCGAGCCGTGGAACGACGGGGACTGAAACCGTGATCCGCCTCCTATCCTCCGACCTGGACGGGACCCTGATCGGCGACCGGCGGGCGACGCAGCGCTTCCGCGCCTATTGGGCGGCGCTCAACCCCGCCACCCGCCCGGTCCTCGTCTACAACAGCGGCCGCCTGGTCGATGACATCGAGGCGCTGCTCGCCGTCTCGGACCTGCCGGAACCCGACTTCATCATCGGCGGTGTCGGCACGATGATCGGCGGCCGGCTGGACGACGACCGGCGTGCGCGTTTCGGCGCGACCTTGGGCGCGCCCTTCGACCGCGAGGCGCTGATGCGCGTGATGCGGCAGGTGGACGGCATCCGCCTGCAGGAGGAGACGTTCCAGCACGCCCACAAGCTGAGCTGGCACCTGCACGGCGCCGGCGACGACCGCATCGCCGAACTGGAGGAAAGCCTGGCCGAGGCCGGCATCGAGGCGCGTCTCGTCTATTCGAGCGACCGCGATCTCGACGTGCTGCCGCGCACGGCGAACAAGGGCGCGGCCCTCGCCTGGCTCTGCCGCGAACTCGCCATCGACCTCGCCGAGGTCGCCGTTGCCGGCGACACGGGCAACGACCGCGACATGTTCACGCTGCCATCCGTGCGCGGCATCGTGGTCGGCAATGCGCTGGACGAATTGCGGCGCCTTGCGGAGGACGAGCCGCGCCACTATCAGGCCCTGCGCCCCTGCGCCGATGGTGTAATCGAAGGACTGGAACATCTTGCGGCGCCCGGCCACGCGGCGTCGGCAAGGGTCGGCGGACGATAGGGCGGAGACCGCCGCGGCGGGCGCTGTCGTCGAGGCTGAGATCGCCGGATCCGGACCGGGCCGCGGATTTCTCTCGGAGACTACAGCGCGATCGACACGTTCGTGACATCGGCGTCGCGCATGCGCCCGGCCACCTGCAGCAGGCTTTCGGCGGGGCCGGCCACGCTGACGCGGTTTCGCCCGTCCGCCTTGGCCCGGTAGAGCGCGCTGTCCGCGGTCGCGACCAGCCTGTCGAGGTCTCCGCCGCACAAAAGCACCGAAGCGACCCCGATGCTCACGCTCACCGAAATCAGCGCGCCGTAGTGGCCGATCGACAGCGCGGCCGTATCCTCCCGCAGCCGGTCGGCGAAGGCCATGGCTTCGTCGAGGTCCCGGTCGGGCACAAACAAGGCGAACTCTTCACCACCGAAGCGGCCGAAGATCATTTCCTCCTCCAGCCGCGCGGTGATCGCCGCGGTAAAGCGGCACAACACCTTGTCGCCGGCTTGGTGACCGTAGGTGTCGTTGATCGTCTTGAAGTGGTCGAGATCGAGCAGCAGCAACACGCCGCCCGGGCGCCGGGGCGAGAGGCTAGCGGCCGCCTCCGCCATGAACGCGCCCCTGTTGAGCACGCCGGTCAGCGCATCGGAACGCGCCGCCTGGCGGAACACGAATTCGCTGCGTTCCTTGAGAAGGACGAGGATGGCGACCGCAACGACCAGCGTATGCACGAAGATCTCCAGCGCGAACGCCGCAAACCAGAACGAGACGGCCGGGCTGCCGCCGTCGGAGACCGGCGCGAGCAGGGCAAACGGGATGCGCGCCGAATAGAACACCGCATGCGTGGCCAGCAGCAGCGCGATCACCCGCCGCGACGGCAGGGCCTCCCGCTCGCGCCCGCGCAAGAGTTCGCGCGCCATCGCCAGCGAATAGGCCGAGACGATGACCGACATCAGGATGATCCGAAGGCTCATGTCGGCGGCAAACCGGTCGGAGAAAGCGTAGGCCGCGACCCAGGCGGTCGGCCCGGCCGCAATTGCCAGCCGCGAGACGCGCTCGCCGTCGAAGGCGCGAAAACCGGCCCAGGTCAGGCTGTAGCCGAGTGCTGCCAGCGCATTGCCGAGGCCGATCGAAACCTCAGGCGCAACGATGCCGCGCAGGCCGAGGAGCGCGCTCGCCGCCGAGCCGATCCACATCGCCACGCACCAGTAGCCCGTGGCCACGGTCTTGTGACCGGCAAACCAGTGGAAGGCCAGGAACACGGCGACGACGAGCGTCGACAGGAAAGTGCAGACCATCAAGGTCGGCAGGCTGATCAGGTTGTCGAGCAAGAATCACACCCCTTCGGTGGCCGGAAAATAACACCGAACACTGAAGACTTTGCAAATGAATATAAGGGGATGCCCTGGCGACACCCCTGCCCGCCGCTCTCGCCGCCCAGCCCCGGAAGGATCGCGCGCGCGTTCCCACGATCGCATGACCCGATGAGGGCCGAGCGCGCCCTGGCGCAGCAGGCAAATGGGAACAAGCGCGCGTGGCGCGGCAATGTGGGCCGGCTGTCAGACGTGCGGGGGCCAGCCGATGCCCCGCGCGGTCGTCAGCCCTCGAGGCGGGTCCTGACGATGCCGGCGATCCGCTCGGCCTCGCGCGGCGGCTCGTAGGAGTAGGGCAGCAGTTCGCCGCGGAAGGGGCGCGTCAGCCGCAGGGATTCCTGCAGGTCGCGGTGGTACCACTCGAACTTGTCGAGCCGCTCGCCGGGCACGGCGGTGAGATCGAGGGCATAGACGGGCCGGCCGGTCGACAGCGCCTCGCAGGGCATGGTGATGGAATCCTTGGCGATGAGGAAGGCGTCCGCGGCCGCGACGTAGTCGGGATAGGGATTGTCGCTGACCCGGTCCCACACGACCACATTCTGCGAGCGCAGCTTCGATGCAGCCTGCAAGGTAGCGTCGTTGGAGCGGCGCGAGACGGAGATCAGGACCTTCCAGCCCTGCTCGGCGAGCCCGCTGACCGCCTCAAAGATCAGATGGTGCGCGGCGTCGTCATAGTCATAGGCGCCGTTCGGCCCACCGAGGAAGACGGCGGCGACCTTCTCGCCGGCCGGCGCATGGACGGCGCGCGCCGCCGGCCGGCGCGCCTCCCAGAACTCGGCGGAAAAGCGGTGCGGCACGCCCAGCATCTGATGGTAGCCCGGACGACCCTCCATCTCGGGCGTCCAGCCGTGGCGCGAGACGAACACGAGGTCGTACCCCTCGATCTTCGGCTTCTGGAGGTGAACGGCCAGCGGCCTGCCCCCGTAGGCTGCCTTGATCTTCATCACCCGCTTCTCGGCCCGAAAGCCGCAGGAGACGATCAGATGCGGCTGGGGCTCGGACCGGCGGAACAGCGGCGGATCGAAGATCCGGCGAAAACCGCGACCCGGAACGACAACCTTGTCGACCGGATGCTGGTCGAAATAGCGAGCAACGGCAACACATTGCGACAAGGTGCCGATTTTCGCCTCACTGACATTCCACGCAATCATCGAAGCCTATCCGATACAGAATGCACTGCCTTCAATCGTCCGGCGTCGAACCGGCCCGCCCGTCGAAATCTTGCATCGACTGCCCGGTCCGATCCCGTGCCGCACCGCCGGTCGGAGGCGGCGAACTGAACATGCCGCAAACCGGACCTTCCCCGCATGGCGATCTGGCCACGGCATCCTGCCGGCCGATCCCGCTGCGACAGCCGCTCGCGGCATGCCCGCCGTCTCGACGTCCTGTCAGCCCGCGAGCGCGGCTGCGACCTGCTCGACGGCCTCGCCGGCGCGCTGGCCGTCCGGGCCGCCGGCCTGCGCCATGTCCGGCCGTCCGCCGCCGCCCTTGCCGCCAAGTGCGGCCGAGGCGACGCGGACGAGGTCGACGGCATTGAAGCGGCCGGTGAGATCGTCGGTGACGGCGACGACGGCGCTGGCCTTGTCGTCGGCGGAGACACCGACGAAGGCAACGACGCCCGATCCGAGGCCCTTCTTGCCCTCGTCGGCCAGGCCCTTGAGGTCCTTCGGCTCGACGCCGGTCACGACCTTGCCGAGGAACTTGACGCCGGCGATCTCGCGGACGGCATCACCGCCATTGCCGCCGCCACCGCCGAGCGCCAGCTTCTTCTTGGCCTCGGTCAGTTCGCGCTCGAGCTTGCGCCGCTCGTCGAGCAGCGCATCGATGCGGGACAGCACCTCGCCCGGTTGTACCTTGAGGCTGGCGGCCAGCGTCTTCACCCGCTCGTCCTGCTCGGCCAGATAGGCGCGCGCGGCCTCGCCCGTCAGCGCCTCGAGGCGCCGCACGCCGGCCGCGACCGCGCTCTCGCCGACGATCCGGACCAGCCCGATCTCGCCCGTCGCCCCCACATGGGTGCCGCCGCAGAGTTCGACCGAATAGGGTTTGCCGGCCTTCGCGCCGCGGATGCCGGTGCCCATCGACACGACGCGGACCTCGTCGCCGTATTTCTCGCCGAACAGCGCCATCGCGCCTTCGGCGATCGCGTCGTCCACGCTCATCAGCCGGGTGGTCACGGCCGTGTTCTGCACGATGATCTCGTTCGCCATCTCTTCGACGACCTTCAGTTCCTCGGCCGTCATTGGCTTGGGATGCGAGACGTCGAAGCGCAGCCGTTCCGGCGCCACCAGCGAGCCCTTCTGGGTCACATGGGTGCCGAGCACCTCGCGCAGCGCCTCGTGCAGCAGGTGCGTCGCCGAATGGTTGGACCGCAGGCGGCCGCGGCGGGCATGGTCGACGTCGAGCGCCACCGCATCGCCGACCTTGATCGTCCCCTCGGCGACGACCGCGCTGTGGACGAAGAGGCCGTCGGCCTTCTTCTGCGTGTCGGTCACGTCCAGGCGGCCATGGTCATGGCTGATCGTGCCGGCATCTCCCATCTGGCCGCCGGATTCACCGTAGAACGGCGTCTGGCTGACGACGAGCTGGACCTTGTCGCCGGCCGAAGCCGCCTCGACCGCGGCGCCGTCGCGCACGATCGCCTGCACGACGCCTTCCGCCGTTTCCGTGTCGTAGCCCAGAAACTCGGTCGCGCCGTGCTTCTCGCGCAGTTCAAACCAGATCGTCTCGGCCGCAGCGTCCCCGGAGCCGGCCCAGCTCTTGCGGGCCTCCGCCTTCTGCCGCTCCATCGCATCCGAAAAGCCCGAAAGGTCGACGCCGATGCCGCGGTTGCGCAGCGCGTCCTGGGTCAGGTCGAGCGGGAAACCATAGGTGTCGTAGAGCTTGAACGCCGTCTCGCCGTCGAGGATGTCGCCCTTGTGGAGGTTGCCGGACGCATCGGAGAGCAGCGACAGGCCGCGCTCCAGCGTCTTGCGGAAGCGGGTCTCCTCCAGCTTCAGCGTCTCGGAGATCAGCGCCTCCGCCCGGACCAGCTCCGGATAGGCCCGGCCCATCTGCTGCACCAGCGCCGGCAGCAGCCGCCACATCAGCGGCTCGCGCGAGCCGAGCAGCTGCGCATGGCGCATCGCCCGGCGCATGATGCGGCGGAGCACGTAGCCGCGACCCTCGTTCGAGGGCAGCACGCCATCGGCGATCAAGAAAGCGGACGAGCGCAGGTGATCGGCGATCACCCGGTGGCTGGCACGGCGCTCCGGGTCGTTGGCGTCGACGCCCGTCGCCTCGACCGAGGCTGCGACCAGCGCCTGGAACAGGTCGATGTCGTAATTGTCGTGCTTGCCCTGCAGCAGGGCCGCGATCCGCTCCAGCCCCATGCCGGTGTCGATCGACGGCCGCGGCAGGTCGATCCGTTCCTCCTTCGTCAGTTGCTCGAACTGCATGAAGACGAGGTTCCAGATCTCGATGAAGCGGTCGCCGTCCTCTTCCGGCGAACCGGGCGGGCCGCCCCAGATATGGTCGCCGTGGTCGTAGAATATCTCCGAACACGGGCCACACGGGCCGGTATCGCCCATCGCCCAGAAATTGTCGCTGGTGGCGATGCGGATGATGCGGCTGTCGGGCAGGCCGGCGATCTTCTTCCACAGGTCGAACGCCTGGTCGTCGGTATGGTAGACGGTGACCAGCAGCCGATCCTTGTCGATGCCGAATTCCTTGGTGATCAGCCCCCAGGCGAGCTCGATCGCGCGCTCCTTGAAATAGTCGCCGAACGAGAAGTTGCCGAGCATCTCGAAGAAGGTGTGATGGCGGGCGGTATAGCCGACATTGTCGAGGTCGTTGTGCTTGCCGCCGGCGCGCACGCATTTCTGCGCGCTCGCCGCCGTCGAATAGGGACGCTGCTCGAGCCCGGTGAAGACGTTCTTGAACTGCACCATGCCGGCATTGGTGAACATCAGCGTCGGATCGTTGCGCGGCACCAGCGGGCTGGACGAAACGACTTCGTGTCCGTTCTTGCGGAAATAGTCGAGAAAGGCCGACCGGATCTCATTCACGCCGCTCATCTTGCGTCCTATCATACTTGCAGGCGTTAGGGCCGCGCGCCCCGCCATAAACCACACTTCGACGGGTTCGCCGCCGGTCCGGGCCCTTGTCCGGCACCGGCATCCGCGTCATCGGTCCCGTCGCCGCGGCACTGCCGCGTCCTCCGGTCCCCTTGTCCCTGGACACCCTGCCCCTGGACACCGGCCCCCGGTCATCCGGCTCCCCGGTCCCGAACCGCCGACGGACGACGTCGCGGTCGATCGCCGGCCGGCCCACCGTGTTCGCACGCCGCCTCACCCACAATCGGCCTCGGCGGCCCTGCCCCGGACCTTGGAAAACTGATGGCTTTTATCGCCCGCCTTCTCCCCTGTCCAGACGAGAAAGCCGGCCTTCGCGCGCGCGAAGGCCGGCTTTCGAATGGAAATCGGAAAAGCCTGCGCCGATCACATCTCGGCGGCGCTGTCGCCGTCGTCATCCTCGGGCTTGCCGTCAAGCAGTTTGTCGGCGATGAGCCCGGCATTCTGCCTCAGCGCCATCTCGATCTCACGTGCGGCATCGGGATTGTCGCGCAGGAACTGCTTGGCATTCTCGCGGCCTTGGCCGAGGCGCTGGCTGTTGTAGGAGAACCAGGAACCGGATTTCTCGACGATGCCGGCCTTGACGCCGAGGTCGATCAGTTCGCCGGTCTTGGAGACGCCCTCGCCATACATGATGTCGAACTCGACCTCCTTGAAGGGCGGCGCCATCTTGTTCTTGACGACCTTGATCTTCGTCTGGTTGCCGATCACCTCGTCGCGCTCCTTGACCGCGCCGATGCGGCGGATGTCGAGGCGGACGGAGGCGTAGAACTTCAGCGCGTTGCCGCCGGTCGTCGTTTCCGGCGAGCCGAACATGACGCCGATCTTCATGCGGATCTGGTTGATGAAGACGACCATGGTGTTCGAGCGCGAGATCGAGGCGGTCAGCTTGCGCAGCGCCTGGCTCATCAGGCGGGCCTGCAGGCCGGGAAGGCTGTCACCCATCTCGCCCTCGATTTCGGCGCGCGGCGTCAGGGCTGCGACCGAATCGATCACCAGCACGTCGATCGCCCCGGAACGCACCAACGCATCGGTGATCTCCAGCGCCTGCTCGCCATTGTCCGGCTGCGAGATCAGGAGGTTTTCCAGGTCGACGCCCAGCTTGCGGGCATAGACCGGATCGAGCGCGTGCTCGGCGTCGACGAAACCGCAGATGCCGCCCTTCTTCTGGGCTTCCGCGATTGTCTGCAGCGCCAGCGTCGTCTTGCCCGAGCTTTCCGGACCGTAGATCTCGATGATTCGTCCCTTCGGCAGGCCGCCGATTCCGAGCGCGATGTCGAGGCCGAGCGAACCGGTCGGGATAGTCTCGATCTCGACGACGCTGTCCTTCGAGCCGAGCTTCATGATCGAGCCCTTGCCGAACGACCTCTCGATCTGAGAAAGTGCCGCTTCGAGTGCCTTGCTTTTGTCCACCGATTTGTCCTCTACGAGCCGCAAAGAGTTTTGTGCCATTTGCTCCACCTTTAGGTTATTGGGGCCAGACAGGCAATGAAGCTGCCGATGGAAGCTATGTACACTTTTTGTTCTCTTTTGGCAACAGCACACCATGCAATTGAATAGTTTCGATATTCGAGGGCGTGTTCCGTTTTCGTTTCCGCGATCCCTTGCGACATTGTATCACCATGTCGCCCGCCGTTGCGACGGCAATCGCACAGCGAATCGGACCGCAGGGAGGCAGGCACGATGACGGCAAGCAGGATCCTCGCGCTCGGCGGCGCCCATGTCGATCGGCGCGGCCGCATCCATGCCGAGACGGCGCCCGGCGCCAGCAATCCGGGCAGCTGGTTCGTCGAGGCCGGCGGCGGCGCCTTCAACGCGGCGCGCAACCTTGCCCGGCTCGGCCATGCGGTGCGCCTGATCTCCCCGCGGGGCGGTGATCCGGACGGCGAGATCGTCGCCGCCGCGGCCTGGAAGGCCGGCGTCGAGGACACGCCCTTCACCTTCCTCGACCGGACCACGCCGAGCTACACGGCGATCATCGAGCGCGACGGCAACCTGGTGATCGCGCTCGCCGACATGGAGCTCTACCGCCTGTTCTCCCCCCGCCGCATCCAGCAGCGCGCGGTCCGCGAGGCGTTTGCGGCGACGGATGCCGTCATCACCGACGCCAATCTGCCGGCCGAGACGGTCGCAGCGATTGCCGACGCGGCGCGCAGCAGCGCCAGGCCGGCCTTCGGCATCGCCATTTCGCCGGCCAAGGTGGTGCGCTTCAAGGAATGCCTGCCGAACCTGTCGGGCCTGTTCATGAACGAGGCGGAAGCGCGCGCGCTGGTCCGCTCTGAGCCCGACGATCCGCGGCGCTGGCCGGACCTGCTGCGCGCGGCAGGCCTCGCCCGCGGCGTCGTCACCCGCGGCCGGCACGCCGCCATCGCCTTCGACGAGACGGGGATCGCCATGCTGACCCCGCCCTTGCTGGAGGTTCTGGGCGACGTCACCGGGGCCGGCGACGCGCTCGCTTCGGGCTTCATCTCCGCGCAGCTTGCCGGCCGGCCGCTCGGCGAAGCGCTGCGCCAGGGGGCGGCAGCCGCCCTGATCGCCGTTCGCTCGCCGCTGGCGGTGGCCGAGGAGCTCGAACCGGACCTGCTCGCACGTGTCATGGGACTTGTCCCGGACGCCGAAATGCTGTCATGACACCGGTGCGGGCGGCAAGCGACCGCCCGCACCACCAGCCGACACCTTCCGAGGATCAGAAGATGACCAGATCAGCCCCTCTCCTGCCGATTGCCTATTCCGACGAGGTCACGGCCGCAAAAGAGCGCGGCGCGCCGCTCGTGGCGCTGGAATCGACCATCATCACCCACGGCATGCCCTATCCGGGCAACCTGGAAATGGCCCGCAGCGTCGAGCGGATCATCCGCGAGGAAGGCGCCGTCCCGGCCACGATCGCGGTGATCGAGGGCGTGCTGCATGTCGGCCTCGACGATGCCGAACTCGAGGCGCTAGCACAGACGTCCGGCGCGATGAAGCTGTCGCGCGCCGATCTCGCCTTCGCCATCGCCGAGCGGCGCACCGGCGCGACCACCGTGGCCGCGACGATGATCGCTGCTGCCCGCGCCGGCATCCGCGTCTTCGCCACCGGCGGCATCGGCGGCGTGCACCGCAAGGCCGAGGAGAGCTTCGACATCTCCGCCGACCTCGACGAACTCGCCCGCACCGGCGTCATCGTCGTCTGCGCCGGCGCCAAGGCGATCCTCGACATTCCCAAGACGCTCGAGGTTCTGGAGAGCCGCGGCGTCCCGGTCGTCACCTATGACAGCCCCGATTTCCCCGCCTTCTGGTCGCGCGAATCGGGCCTGTCGAGCCCGCTGATGCTAAACAGCCCTGCGGCCATCGCCCATTTCCAGACGGTGCGCGAGCAACTCGGCATCGACGGCGGCATGCTCATCGCCAATCCGGTCCCCGAAGAGAGCGAGATCCCGCGCCGCGAGATGGAGATCTACATCCAGCGCGCCCTCGACCACGCCGAGCGCGACGAGATCACCGGCAAGGCGGTCACGCCCTACCTGCTGGATACGATCTTCCGCCTCACCGACGGCCGCAGCCTGGCGACGAACATCGCGCTGGTGGAGAACAATGCCCGTCTCGCGGCAGAGATCGCCGTTGCCCTGGCCATCTGAAGCCTTGGCCACCCGATAGGGCAGATTTCCGGGCAGAGCCTGACGTCCCCCCGGTCGAGGGCGGGACGGCAGGCCTACCCGTCCAGCATCTCCCGCACGGCCTCGGCAAGCTGCTTGAGCGAGAACGGCTTGGGCAGGAAGCCGAACTTGGCGTCGGCGGGCAGATTGCGGGCAAACGCATCCTCGGCATAACCGGAGACGAAGATGAACTTCAGGTCGGGATAGCGCTTGCGCAGTTCCGTCAGAAGCGTCGGGCCGTCCATCTCCGGCATCACCACGTCGGAGACGACGATGTCCACCGCGCCGCCGAGTTCGTCCATGATGTCGAGCGCCTCGACGCCGGAACCCGCCTCGTGCACGGTATAGCCGCGCGTCTCCAGCATCCGCTTGCCGCCGCGGCGAACCGCCTCCTCGTCCTCGACGAGAAGGACGACGGCCGAGCCGCCGGTAAGGTCGCGCGGCTCCTGCGGCGGCGCTGCCACCGGAGCGGCAGGTGCCGCGGACACGTCCTGGCTGCCGTCCGGCGCGGGTTCGGCCACGACGATCTCCTCGACCTGCCGCGGCATGAAGATGCGGAAGGTGGTGCCCTCGCCGAGTTCCGAATCGACGAAGATGTAACCGCCCGTCTGCTTGATGATGCCATAGACCATCGACAGGCCGAGGCCGGTGCCCTTTCCGACCTCCTTGGTGGTGAAGAAGGGCTCGAAGATCTTGTCGCGGATCTCCGGCGGAATGCCGGTGCCCTGGTCGACCACGTCGATCTCGACGTAATCCTGTACCGGCAGTTCGCGATAGCCGAGCGCTGAGACCTCGCCGGCTGCGACATTGCGGGTACGGAAAGTGATCGTGCCTCCATCGGGCATGGCGTCGCGGGCATTGACCGCGAGATTGATCAGCACCTGCTCGAACTGGCCGAGATCGGTCTTCACCGACCAGAGGTCGCGGCCGTAGTCGACCTCGATCTTGACGTTCGTGCCCGTCATCCGGTCGACCAGCATGCGCAGGTCGCCGATCACGTCGGTCATCTGCAGCACGGTCGGCCGCATCGTCTGCTTGCGCGAGAACGCCAGCAACTGGCGCACGAGCACGGCGGCGCGGTTGGCGTTGCGCTTGATCTCCATCAGGTCGGCGAAGCTCGCATCCGACGGGCGGGCGGAGAGAAGAAGGTGGTCGGACGACAGCAGGATGGCGGTCAGGACGTTATTGAAGTCGTGGGCGATCCCTCCGGCGAGCGTCCCCACTGCGTTCATCTTCTGCGTCTGGGCCATCTGCTTTTCGAGCGCCTTCTGCTCGGTAATCTCGACGGCATAGACGATCGCGGCCTCTTCCGGCGCCTGGTCGGACTGGTCGATGACGGCGTTCACATAGAAGCGGAAATGCCGGCCGTCGTCGCCCGGAAGCAGCGAATCGATCGGCGCGATGTCTCCCTGCCTGTCCCGCGCCGCCTCGAGCGCCGCCTCCAGCCGCAGCCTGTCGCTCGGATGGACGATCGCCTCCAGCCGCGCGCCCCTGTCGATCTCGTCGCGCGAGACGACACCCGAAAAATGCCTGAGGAACGGCGCGTTCGTGCGCAGGATCCGGCCCTCGCCGTCGACAGACGCGATCGCCATCGGCGTGTTGTTGAAGAAGCGGGTGAAGCGCATCGTCGCGGCGGAGGCGGACTGGTCGCCGTCGTCGGCCGCATCGCGGGCCAGGACGATCGTCCGGCTGTCGCCCGGCGCCCCGTCGCGCGCGGCGCTGACCCGGTGGACCAGGCGAACGGGCAGGCTCTGGCCGTTCGACTTGCGCAAGTCGAGGTCGAGCATTTCCGTCTTCTTCGACCCCGCCTCGGCCTGCACCGACTGCACCAGCGCCAGCCCCTCGCCGGCAACGAGGTCGCCGATCGAAAGCTGCCCGGCGTGGAATTTCGTCAGGTCGATCCCGAGCCAGTCGGCAAGGGTGGCGTTGAGATAGACGATCTCCCCCATGCGGCCGGCGGAAAAGAAGCCGGCCGGCGCATGGTCGAGATAGTCGATGGCGTTCTGCAATTCCTTGAAGAAGCGCTCCTGATCGTCGCGCTCCGAGGTGATGTCGGCGATCTGCCAGACATAGAGAGCGGGACCGCCGCTCTCGCGGCTGGGCAACACACGCGCCTTCAGGCGATACCAGCGGGCACCGCCGCCGGCCGCAGCGGCAAGGGGCTTCAGCAGGCGGAATTCCTCGGCCCCCTCCTTGCCCTCGTGCAGTCCGTTGGTCAGCCGGTAGACCGATTCGGTCGCCTCCCGGTCACGCGAGAAAAGCGTCTCCAGCGTCTGCGCCTCGTTCTCGCGCGTGGCCCCGGTCAGGGCGCCATAGGCCGCGTTCGCATAGACGATGCGGCCCTTGCGGTCGGTGATCAGCGTGCCTTCGGGCTGGCTGTCGACGAAGGTGCGGGAGAGCTCGTCCGGGCGCGAGGCCGGCATGATCTCGATGAAGCCGATCATCGCCGAGACGAAGAAGAAGATGCCAACCATCGCCAGCACGCCGAGCAGGCCGAGCACGAACTCGTTGTCGAGCTGGTTCTTGAAGACGATGAAGGCGCCCGCCGATGCGGTGAGCACGATCGCGAGCAGCACGATCCGCAGGATCACGCCCGGGCGGCTGCTCCGCTCGACGATCGGCGCGTGATACTGAACGTCCTGCCGGATCTTGGACATCGCCCTCTCTCTTGGCCTGAATTCGCAAAGGCCGCGCGACGCGTCAGCCATGTGCAGAATCACTATTAGCGTTTTGAGGGAAACCCAAAAAGCAATGGAATGAAAGCGGAAGGCCCCAATTCACAGGGAATATCCCGGCAGCACCCCCTGTCTGCCACGAACGGTTGCGCCGCCCGCCCCCAGCCGGTACACGACAGGCCCGCCGCAGCGCTTGTGCGGGCCCGAAAAAAGCCGTCAAATGAACGCAACCTCTCGCCAAGGAGTAGACCTTCATGTTCGATGAGATCCTCGCTCAACACGGCACGAAGTTCCTGGTGGCCGCGCTGGCCGTTCTGCTCGGCCTGGCTTGCCTGGCGCTGGTGCTCTGGATCGTCCGCCGCCGTCCCTCCTCGCCCTTCATCCGTGGCGGGCGCAACCGGCAGCCGCGGCTGTCGGTGCTGGATGCGGCCGCCGTCGACACCCGTCGCCGGCTCGTGCTCGTCAGGCGCGACGACGTCGAGCATCTCCTGATGATCGGCGGCCCGACCGACATCGTCGTCGAAAGCCGCATCGTCAGCGCCGCACCGGCCGACCAGCCGGAACAGGCGCCGGCAGCGCAGCCCCTGTCCCGAAACGCCGTCACCGAAGCGGCCGACGAACCGGCCCCCTCCGCCCCAGTCCACACGGTTCCGGCCGCGGCCGCCGAACGCGCTGACGCCACCGTGACGCCTGCGCCGAGAGCCACCATCGAGCCGCCGGCCGTACCCACGCCGGTCGCCATCCCCATGCCCGTCCCCGCGGCGCGCCACACCACAGCAGCGCCGGCCGAACCGCCGCCGGCAAGCCGCATTTCCTCGATGGGCAGCGTGCTTTACGGAGGGGAGACCGCTTCGCCGACTGCCCCCGTCACACCATCGGCGCGCCCTGCGCCGCCGCAGGAACTGCCGGTCGCGCGTGCCGTCCCGGCCGCCACCCCGGCGCCCTCGCCCGTCGAACGCGATGCCATCGATGCGCTCGACCGCGCCCGCGACCGTGTCCTGACCAACCCGGTCGGCATCGGCAGCGAACAGGTCACGGCCGTGGGCGATACCGGCCGGAACCCCGCCAGGGCCTCCGCCGGACTGCCGCAGCGCAGCGTGCCGGACAACGCCGCCCTCGTCAGCGAATTCGAGAAGATGCTCGAGGCCGAGATTGCGCCATCCCCGACCCGGCCCGGCGCCACCGCCTTGCGAATCGAGCCGGCCGGCGAGCAGCCGAAGACCCGCGAGGAAACCGAGGCGGAAATGAGCAGGCTGCTCGGCGAACTCTCCGCCAACCGCAAGCCCTGAGGACCTGTTCCGGCGCTCCGCTCGCAAGGCGCGTCAGCAACTCGTCCGGGCGCCGACCTCGAACGGTGTACGATCCCACGCACAAAAAAGGCCTGCCGAACGGTGCCGGCAGGCCAGATGTTTCAAACGGCGCCAGCAATGGCAGCCATGCCAGGCCCGGACCATGTTCCCGGCGGGCATCGCCGCCCGGGATCACGACCCCCGGCGACGATCACTCGTCACGATAGACCTTCTCGCGGCGCTCATGGCGCTCCTGGGCCTCGATCGACAGGGTCGCAATCGGACGGGCGTCCAGTCGCTTCAGGCCGATCGGCTCCCCGGTTTCCTCGCAATAGCCGTATGTGCCCTCATCGAGCCGCTGCAGGGCCGCGTCGATCTTGGAGATCAGCTTGCGCTGCCGGTCGCGGGCTCTCAGTTCGATGGCACGGTCGGTTTCGGAAGAAGCCCGGTCGGCGAGGTCCGGATGGTTGGCACTTTCTTCGGCCAGATGGTCGAGCGTCTCGCGCGCTTCGCGCAGAATGTCGTTCTTCCATGCGTTAAGCTTCGCTCGGAAGTATGCACGCTGGCTGGCACTCATGAATTCTTCGTCTTCATTGAGGACAAAGGTACTAAGATCGATCTTCTCACTCAACGCGATTCTCCTGAAGAACATCTCAAGGGCGCTGTATATCCCTCTGAATGGGCTGATTCAAGCCTGCCAAAACTTGCCACACCGAATTTTGAATCTGCCCATTTCGGAGACTATCCGGCTAATATTTCATCAACATAACGATCGTGCGTTCCGACCCTTCCCGGCATCTGCCGCGCCGGGCCGCACCGCCCGGCGCCCTTGGGCCTACCGGCAGCCTGTGCGATAGACGGCTCTCTCCGTACCCGCCTTCGTTGCGATCCGGGCAAGCAATATCCGGGTATCTTCCCAAGTAACGGATGAGCGGCCAATTCGATTGCCTGGCTTGCCTCCCCGGCGAATTCGGTTGATCTTTGCCGCACGGCCATGGAAAACGGCTTTGCAGGAAGCATTCGCGACGAAGGGGGCTCACGCTTGGCAACGGTGACGACTGGGGTCTATCGACTTTTCCTCCTGCGGCATGCCCGGGCCGGCTGGGCGGCCCCCGGAAGTTCCGATTTCGACCGGGCGCTCGACGACCAGGGCTATGCCGAGGCCGAGCTGATCGCCGCGGAAATGGCCGACCAGGGCTACCAGCCGCAGCTCGTCGTCTCCTCCACCGCCGTCCGCTGCCGCGAGACCGCCGAGCCGCTGCGCCGCGCCTTCGGCGAGGACCTGCCGATCGAATATGTCGACACGCTCTACCGCGGCTCGGTCGATACCTATGCGGAGGTGGCCTTCGCCGAGAGAACGGAGGCCTCCATCCTGATCGTCGGCCACAATCCGATGGTGGAGGAATTCTTCCGGCTGGTCGTCGGCCAGCCCGTCGCCGACGCCGCCGCCCCGAACGGTTTCCCGACCGCGGGCCTGGCGACGATCGACTTCGACATGAAGCCGAGCGACCGGAGCTATACCGGCGGCCGGCTTTCCTGCTTCATGACGCCGCGCTCGGGCCATTGAGACACGGCACCTTGCCAATTTCACCGCCTCGTCTTTTTCCGGCCGGGGCCGCGACCTATATCGCAACTGGACCTGACCGAAGCGGGAAATGCGATTGCCGACCCTCACCACCCTTGCAGACGATGCGCTGATCGCCCTCGACAATCTCGGCGATCGCGCCGCCAGCTTCGTCAATCCCACCATCCGGCTCGGCGTGACGGGCCTTTCGCGCGCGGGGAAGACGGTGTTCATTTCCTCGCTGGTCCACAATCTCCTGAACGGCGGCCGCCTGCCCCTGTTCGAGCCGATGCGCTCGGGCCGGATCTCCCGCGTCCGGCTGGAACCGCAGCCGGACGATGCCGTACCGCGCTTCCAGTACGAGGACCATATCCGTGCGCTGATCGGCGATCGCCTGTGGCCCGATTCGACCCGCGCCATCTCGCAGTTGCGCCTGACGCTCGACTATGAGAGCGCCAGCGGCTGGAACAGGCTGTGGTCGCCCGGGCGCCTTTCCGTCGATATCGTCGACTACCCCGGCGAATGGCTGCTGGACCTGCCGTTGCTCGGCCAGGACTATCGCGAATTCAGCGCCGCCACGGTCGGGCTGGCGCAGTCGGGCATCCGCAGGGTCCTCTCCGCCGGCTGGCGCGCCGCGAACGGCCTCCTCGATCCGCGCTCTGCCGCCGACGAAGGCGATGCCCGTCGGCTCGCCGACGCCTTCACCGCCTATCTGAGGGCGTGCAAGTCCGACGAGCGCTCGCTCTCCACCCTGCCGCCCGGCCGTTTCCTGATGCCGGGCGACCTCGAGGGCTCGCCGGCGCTGACCTTCGCGCCGTTGCCGAACCTGCCGGAAGGCCGCGCCCCCAAGGGGTCGCTCTGGGCGATGATGGAGCGGCGCTACGAGGCCTACAAGACGCATGTGGTCAAGCCGTTCTTCCGCGAGCATTTCGCCAGGCTCGACCGGCAGATCGTGCTGATCGACGCGCTCCAGGCCGTCAATCGCGGTGCTGAGGCGGTGCAGGACCTCGAGCGCGCGCTCGGTGACGTCATGGCCTGCTTCCGACCCGGCGCCAACGGCTTCCTCTCCTCCTTCCTGACCCGGCGAATCGACCGGGTGGTGGTGGCGGCGACCAAGGCGGATCACCTGCACCACGAAAGCCATCCGCACCTGGAGGCACTGACCCGGCGGCTCGTCGAGCGCGCCATCGCCCGCATCGGCCTTTCCGGCGCGGGCGTCGAGGTCATGGCGCTCGCCTCCGTCCGCGCCACCCGCGAGGCGACGGTGCGGCAGGACGGAGCGACGCTGCCCGTCATCGTCGGCACGCCGATCGCCGGCGAGACCATCGACGGCGAGACCTTCGACGGCAACCGGAAAACGGCCATATTTCCCGGGGACTTGCCGGAGAATCCGGATTCACTTTTTCAAGCCGTTGAATCAGATTCGCAGGCTCCTCTCGCCCCCACCCTCAATTTCGTCCGCTTCCGTCCGCCGGAGATGGAAGCCCCCGGCGGCGAGCTCAAGCTCTCGATCCCTCACATCAGGCTCGACCGCGCGATGCAGTATCTGATCGGAGACCGGCTGGCATGAACGACAAGCGTCCAAACGGCAGGCGCCCCGCGGCCTTCCAGCTCCCCGACGAACCGAAAGGGCCGGATCGCCCCGCCCGGACGGTTCCGCGCGCGCCCGCGCAATTCGACGAGGGCGTCGTTCTCACGACGGATGCGGAAGATCCCTTTGCGGCGACGACGATCGACCCGGCCCTGCTGCCGGCCGTCGAGGAAGCGCAGCCGCGCCGCCGGCGGCTGACGCTCGGCGGCATCGCCGCGACCGCCTTCGGCATCCTGGTGTCGCTGGCGCTGGGGCTCTGGCTGGACAGCCTGATCCGCGATCTCTTCGCCCGCAGCGACTGGCTCGGCTACCTGGCCGCGGGTGCCGCCGGGATCGGCGTCGCGGCCCTCTTCGGCGTCGTCGCCCGCGAGCTTTTCGGCCTGCGCCGGCTGGCGGTCGTCCAGGACATCAAGCAGGAGACGCTCGAGGCGGCCGCAGCACCGGCCGCAGCCCCCGCCCGCAAGGTAATCGCGCGCCTGCTGCATCTTTTTGCCGATCGCCCGCAGACCGCGCGCGGCCGCACCCGGCTGAAGGAGACCGAGGGCGACATCATCGACGGCCCGCATCTTCTGGACCTTGCGGAGCGGGAGATGCTCGCGCCGCTCGACCGCGAGGCCCGGGCGCTGATCCTCGCCGCATCGAAGCGCGTCTCGATCGTCACCGCCGTCTCGCCGCGCGCGCTCGTGGACCTCGGTTACGTCCTCTTCGAAAGCAGCCGGCTGATCCGGGCGATGGCCGAGCTCTATGGCGGGCGGCCGGGCAGCCTCGGCATGCTGCGGCTGATGCGCGACGTGATCGCCCATCTCGCCGTCACCGGCTCGATCGCCGTCGGCGACAGCCTTGTCCAGCAGGTGCTCGGCCACGGCCTCGCCTCGAAACTCTCCGCCCGCCTCGGCGAAGGCGTCATCAACGGCCTGATGACGGCGCGCATCGGCATCGCCGCCATGGACCTGTGCCGGCCGATGCCGTTCCGGGCGCTGAAGCGGCCGGGCATCGGCGATTTCCTCTCCGACCTCGCACCCGGCGCGCTCGGCGGCAAGGGCAAGGACCCGTCGTGACGCCACCGCCAAAGCGGTGGAGAAACCCTGCGGCCCGCTCCAAAACAGGTCGTCGGGCACAGGCGGGAAACCCTTCATTAACCATTTTAGCGCAAGGCTGAACGCGACCAACAGACCAGCCCGTCAAGGATCGTTCATGTACTCGCGCACCTCTTTGATCGCCCGCGGCATCGCAGCGGCACTCCTCGCCGCAACCACCGTCGCAAGCCCGGTCCAGGCTGCCCCGAACGACAGGGCCTTCTTCGACCAGGTCAGCGGCACCTGGCAGGGTCCTGGCGAGATCGTCGCCGGTAAGTACAAGGGCACGAAATTCACCTGCAACCTCAGCGGCGACCCGGCGGCGGCCGGCGGCGAGGGCATCAAGCTCGACGGCCATTGCCGCGTCGGCGTGTTCAAGCAGCCGATGTCGGCGCTGATCACCCGCGCCGGCGGCACCTACAAGGGCAAGTTCCTCGACGGCGCGGCCGGCAAGGGCCTCGACATCCTCTCCGGCAAGGTCTCCGGCGACAAGGTCGTCGTCGCCATCAACCGGCAGAAGTTGAACGGCGCGATGATCGCGCGCCTGCAGGACGACAACACCATGAACATCACCATCTCGGTGAAGGTCGAGGACCAGATGATCCCCGTCATCGGACTGTCGCTCAACCGCAAGGTCGATACCATGGCGGTCGGCTCGATCAAGTAGGACCGAATTCGGCGGGTCGCCCTTGTTGCCGAACCGCGCGCACGGACGCGCGCTAGCCGGCCCGCCACCAGTTGCCGTCATCGCCGACGCGCTCGATGCCCCCGACATCCGCCGCCGCCAGCCAGGACGACACAGCCCTGCCCTGCACGATCGCGTCCGGGGCGATGTCGGCAAGCGGCATCAGCACGAACCCGCGTCCGGTCATGCGCGGATGGGGAATTTCCAGCCTCTCGCCGGCCTGCACCAGATCGTCATAGGTCAGGATGTCGATGTCGATCGTGCGCGGCCCCCAGCGCTCGATGCGCTCCCGCTTCATCTCGCGCTCCATCGATAGGCAGGCCTCCAGCAGGTCTTCCGGCGAAAGCGCGGTCTCGACCAGCGCGCAGGCGTTGAAGAACCAGGCCTGGTCGGTCTTGCCCCAGGGTGGAGTCCGGTAGAGGCGGGAGACCGCGGTCACCGCGCAGTCGGCGCGGGCGTCGAGCCCGGCCAGCGCCTGGCGCATCGCGGCCACGGGATCTCCGATATTGCCCCCGAGTCCCAGCGCTGCACGATGGCGAAGGGGTTCAGACGGCATGGTCGACCGTCACCTCCACATAGTCGAGAACGCCGACGACCGGCGCATTCGGCTTGCGGACGGAGATCCGGGCACGCCGGATCTGCGGAAAGCGGGTACAGAGCGCGGTCGCGATCTCCTGGGCCAGCGCCTCGATGAGGAAACGTCGCCGCCCCGTCACGATCGCCTCGATCTCCTGGAAGGCGACGCCATAGTCGACGGTCGAGCCGATCTGGTCGTCCGAAAGCGGCCTGGACGGCGCCACCTCCAGTTCCGCATCGACGAAGAAGCGCTGGCCGAGAAATTCCTCGGCGTCGTGCAATCCATGCCGGGCGAAGAAGGCGCAGTTCTTCATCGTGATGGTGTAGGTCGTGGTCATGTCCGCTATGTCCTCAATCGCCGGCGCGCGCTGCACGCCCGAGCCGCGCCTCCACCATAGCATCCGCCATGAGCAGCGCATCCCTGTTGAATGCGACATCGTGCACCCTGAAAATCGCCGCGCCTGCCAGCCGCAGCAGCACCGTCGTCGCCGCCGTGCCGACGTCGCGCTCGACGGTGTCCCGCCCTGTCACCGACCCGATGAAGCGCTTGCGCGAGGTGCCGGCAAGCAACGGCCGCTCAAAGCGCTGCAGTTCCTCGAAGCGCGCCATCAGCGCAATGTTCTCCTCGGTGTTCTTGGCAAAGCCGAAGCCGGGGTCCAGCACGATCGTCTCGTCGGCGACGCCCGCATCATGGGCGATCGCAAGCGAGGTCTCCAGGAAGGCGAACTGGTCCTCGATGACGTCGGGCAGCTTTTCGCGGTCGCGGCCGGTGTGCATGATGCACAGGCCCGCGCCCGTCTCGGCCGCGATACCGGCAATCGCCGGTTCGCGTTGCAGCCCATGCACGTCGTTGACGATGTGCGCACCAGCCGCCACCGCCAGCCGGGCCGTCTCGGCGCGATAGGTGTCGATCGAAATTGCCGCCTCGCCGTCCCGCGCCAGCGCCTCGATCACCGGCAGCACCCGGTCCTGTTCCTCGGCGGCGGAGACCATGGCCGCCCCCGGCCGGGTGGACTCGCCGCCGATGTCGACGATGTGCGCACCCTGCGCGAGACAGAAGCGGGCATGCTCGATGGCCTTGGCCGCCGTGTCATGCAGGCCGCCATCGGAAAAGGAATCGGGGGTGACGTTGACGATCGCCATGATCAGGCCTTGAGGCCCCAGTAGCAGGCTGCGACCGTGCGCAAGCGACCATTGGAACGGGGCAAAGGCAGAATACATGGGACCATCCATCGGCAGCGGGCGCGCACACCGCAGGAAAGCGCCGCGCCACATGACAGGGCTATGCCCGAACCTCGTGGCGAGTTCAACCGCCTTTGCCATCCCGGGCCGGAAGCGGTTTCATCGCCTGCGTTAAACCATTTCGCAACAAACTAGCCTAGACTTGCACCGGACCAGTCCGCAAAATGGAGCGGACCTCGAGGAAGACAATGCCAGCCATCGCCAAGACGCTCCTTCTGCTCCTGATCGTTTCAGCCACTGCAGCGACCGCCCGTGCGGAAACCCTCACCAACAAGACGTTTTCCTACTTCTCCGTCGGCGGCAAGACCGCGGCGGAACTCGACGACGAGCTCAGCAAGCGCGGTCCGAAGATGAAGAACACCGGCTCGCGCCATCCCGGCGCCACACGCATCCGCTTCGGCGGCTCCGTCACCTATGTCAGGCGGGGCGGCAAATGCCACGTCGGCGATGCCAAGGTGACGCTGTCCACCAACATCATCCTGCCGCGCTGGAAGCATCGCCGCACCGCCAGCAAGTCGCTCGGGCTGGTGTGGGACACGCTCTCGAGCGACATCAAGCGGCACGAGGAACGCCACGCCGAGATCGCCCGCAACCATGCGCGCGACCTGGAAAAGCAGTTGAAGGCGCTGCGGCCGGACAAGGATTGCGACCGCCTCCAGGCGAAGGTGGATCGCGTCACCGCGGCGGCGGTGGAGGCGCATGACAAGGACCAGGCGCGCTTCGACCGGGTCGAATCCTACAATTTCAACGAGCGCATGCTGCGCCTCCTCACCCATCGACTGGAACGGTCGAAATAGCTCCGGCCAATCGGCAAGCGCGGCGGATGTATATCCCAGGGGTTGCCAAACAGAAAAGCCTTCCACCACAAATGAATGGTGAAATCTAGCGATGGCGCGGCGCCGGGAATCGGCCTATCTATATTGCAACTTTATGACAGGTTCTTGAGACAGACTTCCCTGTCGCAAATGCAGCAGTTTCTCCTGGCGCGTCCCCTTTATGCAGCAGGTGTAACCTCCCTCGCCCGCTAGCGATGCGCCCTCCTCGCCTCGCTTGTCCATCGGACGGCGAGGCACTTTTTTGCCCCTCAAAGCCATGATCCGGATCAGCCGCGCCCGAGACGCTCGCGCACGCGCTTCGACGTGGTGGAGTAGGCGACCGTCGGCCGCTTGCCGGTGAGATGCCTGCGGATCTCCTGCGTTGCCAGTGCCGCCTCGTGGAAGCCCGACAGGATCAGCTTCACCTTGCCCGGATAGTCGCAGGCATCGCCGATCGCAAAGAGGCCCTGCTGCGCGGTCTGGACGTGCGCAGCCTGGAACGTCGACGGATCGACGCCAATGCCGCCGCGGCTCCGCTCCAGCGGCCATTGCGCCACGGGCCCGGGAACGAGCTCTTCCGCGGATGCCCCGGGCGGCCTGTCGAACAGTCCGAGCCCGGTGGCAAGGATCACGCAGCCCGCATCGATCGGCGTACCGTCGTCAAGGCCGACCCGCCAGGCGCCGCCGTCCGTCGCCGCAAGCGCGACGACCGAGCGTCCGAAGGTGAACCGGGGGGCGCACGGCGCGGCCTGCCGCATCAGTCGCTCCGTCAGCTCGCCGCCGTTGATTTCGGGAAAGCCGGGAACGTCGTAGATCGGCTTGTCGGGGTAGAGCACCGCGCACTGGCCGCCGGCGCGGTCCAGACGGTCGACGAGATGGCAGCGAAAGCCGTAGATGCCGAGCTGGAAGATCACAAACAGCGCGGCCGGGCCGGCTCCGACGATCAGGACATCGGCATTTCCGCGGTTCGCCATCCCCTCACCGTTCCTCACCGCCGCGCACCGGCCGAAACGGCCGGCGATCGCGGCCTTGCGATCAGCCCTGACGCTCGGGAACGTGGACCACGAGCCCGTCCAGCGCATCGGACATCTTGATCTGACAGCTCAGCCGCGAAGTCGGCCGCACGTCGTAGGCGAAGTCGAGCATGTCCTCTTCCATCGCCTCCGGCGTGCCGACTGCAGCGGTCCAGGCATCGTCGACATAGACATGACAGGTGGCGCAGGCGCAGGCGCCGCCGCACTCCGCCTCGATCCCGGGGACGGAATTGCGCACCGCATTCTCCATCACCGTGGAACCGTTGGCGACCTCCAGGTCATGAGGTGTGCCATCGAATGCGACGATCGTAAGTTTGGTCATCGTGTATTTCCGGAACGAGATTGTTCAATATCTGCATCAAACGCCCTCTGTCGGGCGCGTTTGCACGTTGCCGGTTACTTCCAACAAATCCCAGGGACAGTCAACAGCGCCAGCAGCGATGGGTCCGCTTCATCCGCCGCCGCGCCGCCGGTCTGCGCCCCGACGACGGCGACGCATTCCGGCAGGCTCAGCGGTCCAGGCCGGCGATGAATTCCTCGGCCTCGGCGACGGCGATCCGCAGGGCGGCCAGCGCGCCGGCATCCGCCGGCCGGGCCTCCAGCGCCTGCGCCGCACGGGCGACGCCATCGGCGCCGATCCCCCGCGCAGCCCCCAGCAGGCGATGCGCGACCGCCTTTTGGGCCTCATCCTCGCCACCGGCGCCGAGTTCGGCCAGGCAGCGGCCGGCCTGCCGGACGAAGAGATCGAGCACCTCGCCCGCCACCTCCTGGTCGCCCATGGTCTGGCGGGACAGGTGTTCGAGATCGATCGGCTGCGACTTCATCGGCTTTGCCCTCCCCGGGGCGGGTTGCACGGCGCCATGCGGGCCGGACGCCTCTCGCCCGGCAACCTGCGCCACCGGGTGGCGATTGTGGTCCCGAGACCCGCCGAAGGAAGTAAATCCCGCACCGATCGCGGCCAGAATCGCCAACTATGGTTAACGGTAACCCAAATGTGGGATTTTCCTGTCTTTCCGCTATGATACCGGGGGGATCGCCGTTAACTTTCTGTTAGGAACCGCGCCTGCCGGCGGGCCTGTCAATTGTGTGGAACACGGGAATGTGTCACTACGATACGATCAGGGACGGATTGTGCCGAACCGGCGACCGGTCCTGGTGGATAACCGTGTCCTGGGGTAACGCGCCTTTAGGATTTGGGGTTATCAAACGCGTTTGGAGTAGGAAGTGACGGTTCCGCCCCGCAGTCGGCATGATGCCTCTGCCCGGGCGCCGTCGCGATCGGAAGCGATCCGGTAACCTGTGCTGGCGGCAGGCCCATCCGGAAAGCGTCCGTACAATGTAACGAGGCGTATTCGCATGGCGACGAAGAAAACCACAGAGTCGATCGACGACACCGCTTTCCAGGCCCTTGAGGAAGCGCTGAAGATCGACTTCGACGATCTCGCACCGGCGACACCCGCGAACGCCGCCAACGAAGCGGCTGCCGCCAGCGGCCCCGAAGGCGGCGCGAAGCCGACGGCGCGCGCATCCGCACAGCCCGACAAAACCGACAAGCCCGAACGCAAGAGCGCGCCCGAACCCGCGCCGAAGAGCCCGGCCTTCACGCCCGCCAACGACGCCTCGCGCAAGTCGCCGGCCGCCATCCTGCGGACGCTGGAGATGCGTTCCAGCCGGTCCGCCATCCGCATGGCGGCGATCATTTCGGCGCTCTGGGTGATCGGCGGCGTCGGCGTCGCCAACCTTCTCTATGCACCGCAGATCTGGCAGATCCGCTCCGTCGCCGACCTCGTCGCCCTGCCGGGCGCGATCGGCATGCTGGTCGCGATCGTCATGCCGATCATGCTCTTCTTCGCCTTCGCCACGATGATTTCGCGCGCCCAGGAGCTGCGCAATGCCGCCCGCTCCATGGCCGAGGTCGCCCTTCGCCTGTCAGAGCCGGAAACGGTCGCCTCCGAACGCATCATGTCGGTCGGCCAGGCCGTCCGCCGCGAAGTCTCCGCCATGAACGAGGGCATCGAGCGCACCATCGCGCGTGCCACCGAACTCGAGACCCTGGTCCATTCCGAGGTCAACGCGCTTGAGCGCAGCTACGCCGACAACGAGATCCGCGTGCGCACGCTCGTGCAGGAACTGGGAACCGAGCGGGAGGCGATCGTCAACCATTCCGAGCGCATCCGCACCACGATCTCCGGAGCCAACGAGCAGCTGCGGCACGACCTGGAAGCGGCGAGCGAGAACATCGCCACCCGCATCGCCACCTCCGGCGAGGCCTTCGCCTCGATGATCGACACCCGGGCCGCGATGCTGATGGAGAAATCGGACGGCGCCACCCAGACGATCGGCGCCATGCTCTCCGCCCGCACGGATTCGCTGCTGTCGACGCTCAATTCCTCCGGCTTCGCGCTGGCGAACGAATTCGACAGCCGCCTCGAAGGCCTGTCCGAGGCGCTCGAACGGCAGGGCCAGACGCTGCTGAACCAGTTCGAGACCCGCGCCTCCTCGCTCGACGCGAACACGGAAAAGCTCAATGCCGCGCTCAACGAGCGCGCGCGCCAGCTCAACGAAACCCTGATCGCCCGCACGCGCGAGATCAGCGAGAGCCTGACGGTCGGCCAGCAGGCCATCACCAGCGGCCTCGACGACGTCATCCAGACGATGAACGCGACGCTGGACGAAAAGGGCGCGCAGTTCCGCCAGAACCTCAAGAACGCGACCGACGACACGATCATGGACCTCGATCTCCGCTCCGGCTTCTTCGACGAGAAGCTGCAGGCGACGATCGGCCATGTGGCAAGCGCCTTCGACCAGCGGCTGGTCGACTTCGCCGAGGCGTTCGACCAGCGCGCCGGCTCGCTCGACACAAAGCTGATGGAAAGCCTCGGCCGCCTGAATGAAACCGTCAGCGGCGGCAACGAGGCGATCGAGGGCATTCTCAACAGCAGCATCGAACGGATCGGCGCCACGCTGACCGACCAGGCCTTCGCCCTGACCACGGCGCTGGGTACTGGCCAGGAAGTGTTCGAGAGCGCCGTCAAGGACCATGCGGCCTCGATCCGCGCATCCGTCGACGGCGCGCACGACCAGATGCGCGGCGTCATGTCCGACGCCGAAAAGCGCATGCACGGCTCGCTCAGCGACGCACAGGAGAAGATGCAGTCGGCGCTGAACCAGCGTGCCGATGCCCTGATCGGCGGCCTGTCGCAGGCACAGGAGCGCCTCGAGAGCGGCTTCGTCACCCGGGCCGACCAACTCGTGGCGACCATGGCAGCCAGCGAGGAACGCTTGATCGACACGCTCGACACCCGCACGCTCGGCTTCGCCGTCAGCCTCGATTCGGCCCAGAGCCGCATGGAGGAGGCGCTGGCGACCCGGGCCGACGAGATCACCTCGTCGATCGCGGCGAGCCACAACCGGATCGACACCGCCCTGTCCGAACGGACGGCGGCCCTGTCCACCATGCTCACCGAGACGAGCGGCGCCCTCGAAGGCTCGGTCCGCACCGCGGCCGACCGCGTCGAAGGCGTTCTCGCCGAGGGCACCCGGCAGATCGGCGGCGTGCTCTCCGGCCAGGTCGCGGAGTTCGCCGATGCCTTCTCCGGCCGCGCCGCCGAGATCGCCGGCACCCTGTCCGAGCGCGCCACCGAACTGGCCGGCTCGCTCGTCACCACCCACGACCAGATCCGCTCGACGCTCGACGACCGCATCAACGCGATCAACGTCGCGATCGCCGATGGCCAGAAGCAGCTGTCCGATACCCTCTCCGACCAGGCAACCGCGATCGGCACCTCGATCGCCACCAGCGCCGGCATGCTGGAGATGAGCCTCGAACAGCAGGAAGAGAACTTCCGCAAGGCGATCGATACCAGTGCCGCGGCCCTCGACAAGCGCATGCGCGACGGCGCCGGCGCTATTGCCGACCGCCTCAGCACCACCTCCGACGAGATCGCCCGTGCCGCCGATACGTTCGGCAGCCGCATGGACGCGACGCTGAACACCGTCAACACCCGCCTCGACGATACCGGTAGCCGGATCGAGAGCAATCTCGGCGCACTCGAAGGCCGCATCCAGCATAGCGTGGAGCATGTGGCGGGCCTCGTCGATTCCGCCGGAAACCGGATCGCCGAGACCCTCTCCGATCGCATCGGCGACCTGGAGCGGGCCGCAAGCGATGCCTCCGAGACCATCAGCACCGCTGTCGCCAGCAGCGTCGGCGACCTGGAGCGCGCCTCCCGGTCGTCGGCCGACGCGATCAGCCTCGCCATCTCCGGCAATGTCGACCAGATCGAACGCGCCTCGACGGAAACGGCCAACGCCCTCGGCCTCGCCGTTTCGACCAGCATCGGCACGCTGGAGCACGCGAGCGAGAACGTCGCCGAGCGCATCGCCGCGACCCTGTCCGGCCGCACCGCCGAGATCGACCGCGTCACCGAGGAAGCGGCCAACCGCATCGCCGGCACGATCGACGAGCGCACCGGCCGGATCGAGGAACGCCTGTCCACCATGGACAAGGCGCTGTCGATCGGCCTGGAGAACGTCCACAGGACCATCGACGGCAAGGCGGCCGGCCTGGCGCACACCCTGCGCGAGGCGGTCACCCAGGCCGCGCAGGACATGGACGCCGAAGCCGTTCGCTCGGCCCAGTCGCTCGCCAAGACCGGCGAGGATTTCGCAAGCCTGAGCACGTCGCTGCGCGGAGCGGTTTCCCGCGCCGCCCAGGACATGGGCTCCGAGGCGCAGCGCGCCGCCGAGACCATCGCCAAGACCGGCGAGGCCTTCACGGAAGCGCTCGCCGCCCGCAACGAGGCCTTCGCCCGCTCCGTCGAGGAGACGACCGGCAGCACGCTCAGCCGCTTCGCCGAGGTCGAAGGTCGCCTGGAAGGCCACGGCCAGGCCATCCGCGCCGGCCTTACCGACATGGAGAAGGCGCTCGACGCCCGCGGCAACGCGATCCGCTCGACGCTCGATGAGCGCACCCGCGAGCTGAACTCGATGCTGTCGAGCCGTTCGGCCGAGCTCGGCCGCCTGATCGACGAGAAGGCAAAGCCGATCATCGAGGAATATGCGGCGACGGGTCGCGAGGCTGCGGACCGCATCGTGGCCGCCACCCAGGAGAACGGCGAGCGCCTGCGCTCGGAAAATGCCGCCCTGCTCGAAGCGATCTCCGCCCGCACCAACGACACGCTCGGCGCCATCGCCAGCCGGACGCAGGAGGCCGCCAGCGCGCTGCAACAGGTCGAATCCGACCTGCAGGGCAGCGTCCTCAGCCTCATCGAGCGCCTGTCCGGCAGCAACAGCGCCATCTCCGCCCTCGTCCAGGAGGCGACGGCCAACCTGTCGCAGGTCGACGAGAAGCTCAGCACCTCCAGCGAACGCTTCACCGCATCGGCCGACATGGTTTCGACCGCGTCGCGCCTGCTGGAAGGCAGGATCGACCGCCTCTCGGACATCTCCAGCGGCACGCTTTCGCAGATCGGCGGCATCGTCGGGCGCTTCGAGGATCACTCCAAGCTCCTGTCGCAGGCCTCCGACCTCCTCGGCGCGGCCCAGTCCAATCTCGTCAGCACGCTCGAGGAACGCCAGGATGCGCTGCGCAACCTGTCCGTCGGCCTCGTCCAGCGCTCGGAAGACATCGAGAACGCCATGCGTTCGCTGGAAGGCATGGTCGAGGGGACCTTCTCCCGCGCCGAGCAGCGTTCGAACCAGGTCGCGGCCAACCTGCGCAGCGGCATCCAGGCATCGTTCGCCGATGTCGGCCGCCTGCTGGGCGAGACCGAGGAGCGCGCCCAGTCCGCGTCCAACTCGCTCCGCGACACGCTCTCGCGAGCCGGCGAGGAGGCAGGCAAGGCCGTCGAGGGCGCCTTCGCCAATGCGGAGGAGCGCAGCCGCGAGGTTGCCAACCGCCTGCGCGGCAGTGTCGGCGCGACCCTCTCCGACGTCGATCGCCTCGTGACCGAGACCGGCCAGAAGTCCGACGCCACGACCCGCCAGATGGGCGAGCAGTTGCGCCAGGCGGTCGAGGACGCGCTCGGCAAGTTCTCCGGCGCCACCGACGAGATCCGCCGCGCGGCGACCGATATCCGCCGCGAGCTCGACCAGACCCGCACCGAGCTGAAGCGCGGTGCCTTCGACCTGCCGGAAGAGGCGAAGGAAAACGCGGCCAGCATGCGCCGCGCCGTCGCCGAACAGATCAAGGCGCTGCAGGACCTGTCCGACATCATCGGCAAGTCCGCCAACAGCCTCGAGGTCTCGCGGCCGGCCGAGCATCGTCCGACTGCCGCCCAGGCGGTCGCCCAGGCGATCCAGCAGGTCTCGCAGCCCGCACCCCAGCCGCCGCAGCGCCAGGAAGACAGCGCGCCGGCGCTGCGCGGAACGCTCGGCATCGAACGCCCGGCCGCCCCGACAATCCGCGAGGCCCAGCCGGCCCGCGAGGCCCAGCCTTCGCAGATCACCGAACAGGCGCGTGCGCCCGAAGGTGGCGGCTGGATGCGCGATCTCCTGCGCGGCGCCTCGCGCGAGGAGCAGCAGTTCGGCCAGCCGCGGGCAGAGAACCAGCCGCAACGCAGCACCGACACGCGCAACCCGCACCATGTGGTCGAATCGCTGAACTCGCTGTCGGTCGACATCGCCCGCGCCATCGACCACGACGCCTCGGTCGACCTGTGGCGGCGCTACCAGCGCGGCGAGCGCGACGTCTTCACCCGTCGCCTCTACACCCTCAAGGGCCAGCAGACCTTCGACGAAATCAAACGCAAGTACGAGCGCGAGCCGGAGTTCCGCACCGCCGTCGACCGCTACATCAGCGATTTCGAGAAGCTGCTCGCCGACGTGGCCCGCAACGACCGCGACAAGGTGCTGACCCAGTCCTACCTGACCTCGGACACCGGCAAGGTCTACACCATGCTCGCCCACGCGGCCGGCCGCTTCAACTGAGGCGCTTGCATCAATGAGAAAGGGCCGCCTTCGCTCTGCGCAGGCGGCCCTTTTCGTTTGGCAGATGATCGCCCGGGAATTTCCTGCCGGCCGGTCTCGGGGGTCTTTGCACCAGTGCTCCGACGTTCGGCAGAGGTGGCGACCGTTCCCGCTCCGCCATGGAGTGTGCGACGATGCGCCGTTTTGGCGCGCGGACGCGGGACCGCCCGGGCAAGCCCGGCCGGCGACGCCCTACCGCATGCCCGTCAGCTTGGTCATCCGGATGCCGATCAGATTGTCGTCATTGTCCGCGACGATCTCGCCGTAGCCGATCGTGCGTCCGTTCAGGCGCAGTTCGATCGGATCGCCGAACCGGCGATCCAGCACCAGTGCATCCCCTTCGCGCACGCGCGTCAGGTCCGCCACCGAAAGGCTCACGCCGCCGATCACCGCCTCAACGTGAAGCGGCACCTCGGTCAGGCGAGAGACGGAAGCGTCCGCCGACCGGTCGCTTTGAAACACCTGGCCCTGGCGGGCGGCGCCGGAGGGCAGATCGTCTCCCAGCGGGTCTTTCCCGCCCGACATATCAGGCCCGGAATCTCCTGCCTGGAAGGGAGCCCATGCGAATGCGCGTTCACTATCGTCACCATTATCGCTCAAGACACATCATTCCTCTGAAAAGAAAATTAACTACCGCGATGGGTAGCGTTAGGAATGACCGCAGCGGGCCGCAACCCGAACCGCAGGAAGCGGGACCGACAGGGTTAACAAAAGATTGACACCCACAACCCCGGGCCCGAATGGCCCGCCAGGCGAACCAGAATGGTGCAGGAGCCGAGCATCGTCCGAGGCGCACCTCCGCCCCGCTGCCGCTATTTCGTGGCGACCGGCCGAGTGATTCGCTCTTCGATCGCCAGCGGGCAGATGCCGCCGAGCTTCTTCAGCGTCGCCAGAGGAAAGGTGATCCGCGCCAGTGCGTCGATGAAGGCGGGCTTCTCGTTTCGCGCAAAGCTGACGGCGGCGCTGCCCTTCACCAGAGACTTCCTCGCGCAGGTAATCAGGATCTCGCGCGCGCCGAAGCAGAGATAGAAGTGATCCGGCAGATAGTCGATCGCACGCGATTCCAGCAAGGCGCCGCTCTCCGAAATCCGGACGATACGCACCTGTATGCTGTGGAGCGACTTCAACCCCGGCGCCGGAAACAGCGCGCGGGCGACCAGATTGACCTTGCGCTCGTTGGTGGCGGTCTCGTTGCCCGGATAGAGATCGGCGAGATAGTGGCGGGCTTTTGGGCTCTGCAACACGAAATTGATCCATCAAAAGGCAGTTGGTTAACAATGAATGAATGACGTATTCACTGTGCCGGCCGTTTTCAAGTGCAAGAATTAGCCTATGCACACGCCGGTTGCATGCCCCGCCCCTGCGGCTCTCCCGGCTACGCACAACCTGCGAAGGAATGCCGCAGCCGTCGCGTGCAGAAGCGGCCGCTCCGGTGCGCTATATCAGGGGCGTTTCCGGAGCCCGCCTCGCCTGCTTCCAGGAGAAGCCGGATGCTTCCGGACCAGGAGAAAAAGACCATGAGCATGATCCTTCGTTCCCTGGCGGGTGCCCTCGCCATCACCGCCGTTCTCGGCGGTTCCGCCGCCGCCGCCGACTTTGAAATCAAGATGCTGAACAAGGGACAGAACGGGGCGATGGTTTTCGAACCGGCATCCCTGAAGATCGCCAAGGGCGACACCGTCACCTTCGTCGCGACCGACAAGTCCCACAACGCCGAAAGCGTCAAGGACCTCATCCCTGAGGGCGCCAAGCCGTTCAAGGGCAAGATCAACGAAACCATCAAGGTCACCTTCGACGTGTCCGGCGCCTATGTCGTCAAGTGCACGCCGCATCTCGGCATGGGCATGATCGCGCTCGTCGTGGTCGATGACGCCCCCGCCAATGCCGAGGCGGTCAAGACGGCGAAGCTGCCGAAGAAGGCGCGCGACCGCCTCGACGCGGAAATCGCCGCCACCGGACTCTGAGACTCACGTTCCGGGGTAGCCGCCGAAACGGCATGCTCCCGCGCGAACCCGTCAACGAACCTCCGGCCCGTCTCCAACCGCCGGGCCGGAGGACTGCGATACACTCGCTTGTCCATGAACAGAAATGGGGGAGCCGCACGCGTCCCTGCAAACGTCAGGGATCGGTGCTTCGCACCAGAGCGCCGGGCTGCGCCGTCAGATGGACCTGAGCGTCCAGGCGACGATATCGGCGGTCACCTTCGCAAAAGCCGCGTCGAGGCCGGCGACGAAGGCGGTGTTGCCGGGGCCGCTCACCGGCGCCGTGGCGCGGAACACCTGCTGGGTCCGCACCGTGCCGTTGCGGTCGTTGACGATCTTGGCGAAGATCTCCACCACCGCGGTCGTGGGACCGTTCGTGCGGACCTCGAAGGTGCGCAGCGTGGTCAGGACCTGGTAGTCGATCGCCAGCCCCTCGCCCGGCTTGCCGACGCCGCCGAGCTTGCCGCTCGCCTCGAAGGCCTGCACCAGCTTCGACTGCACGATCTTCGGCAGGGTATCGCCCCATTGGGCCTTGCCCAGATACTGGATTTCGGAGGTCGCCGGCCGCACCACGACCTGGTCGCTGCCGAGCGCCTTGAGCGCCGTCGGCTCCGGCACCAAGATCTGGCGGTTGCGCGCCGAAGGCCCGTCCACCACAGGCACCGAGGTCAGGCTGAACGTATCGTTCACCGCCTTGGTCCCGCATGCGGACAGGACCGATGCCGACACCAGTGCGACGGCGACTGTCGTCGCCCATCCGTAACCCCGCCGCGCCTTGTCTGAACTCGTCGTCATGCTGTGCGAATCTCTCCGATGTGCAATCTGTAGCAGCGGCGCGCAGGGCTGTCACCGCTCACGGACGGCACAAATCACAAGGAAAGCCAATCGCTTCGAAGGTTGTGGAATTGCCGCCACAGTCCGCCACCACAGCACGCCGAGAGGCGCGCGGTTGCGCCTGCGTGCTATCGCCGGGTCCGGCCGTCATACTGCTTGACGGTCTCGCCACCGAAGATCAGCCGGCTCGGATTCTTGTCGAAGTCGGAAATCGTGTTCTGCAGGCTCTGGACCGTCTGCCGCGTCTCGCTGACGAGCGCCTCGACGTTGCGCAGGCCGCCGCCGGAGAAGCGCTGCAGGTTGTCGGCGATCGGGCCGATCCGCGCGTTCAGCGAATCCGCCGCCCGCTTGAACGATTCCAGCGTGGCCTTCGCCTCTGTGACGAGCGATTGCGTGTTGCCCTCGCCGAGGAAGCCGTCGAGCTTGGCCAGCACGCCGTCCACCCGCGTCGAGGCCGCATTCAGCTTGCTCGCCATCTGGCGGACGTCGGTGATGGTCTGGTCGATGTCTTCCTGGCGCGCACCGAGCCTGTCGGCCACCTGCCGGATCGAGGCGATCGCCTCGCGGGCGTCCGCGCTGGCCGCGTTGATGTCGTTGATCGTCAGCTGCACCTTCTGGGTATCGACGGCAGCCACCAGCTTGTCGACCTTGTCGAGCGTGGTCGTGGCGTTGCGGCCGACGGCCTCGAAGGTATCGGCCGTCCGCTTGAAGCTCTCGATCGTCCCCTTCACGTCCCCGGAGGCCGAGGCGAGGTCGGAGGTCACCTTGTCGACGTTCGAGACCACGCGGTCGATCTTCTGGGCGTCCACCGCCTTGATCAGCGAATCGATCGCCGCCATCGTCGAATCGAGCCGCCCGGACACGCTGCTGAACGTATCGGAAAGCCCGCCGACGCTCTGCAGGAACTTGTCGATATTGTCCGCGTTGCGCGTCAGCGCGTCGGAGAATTTCTCGGCATTGCGGATCGTGTTCGTCAGCGGCCCGCGAGCATCGGCGACGAAGCCCTGCACGTCGGAAATCGCGCTGTCGGCACGCTTGAGGATCTTGTCGGCGGTGGCGAGCAGGTTGGTGACGCTCGACTGCTCGGCGATCAGCACTGCCGTGCCTTCGGATTCCAGCGCCAGCTTGAGGATGTTCTGGTCCTCCGCCCGGCCGCCGGACAGTTCGATATAAGCGGCCCCGGTCAGCCCCTGCACCTCGAGGACTGCCGACGTCGACTGCTTAACGGGCGCCTCGGTCGACACCTCCGTCAGCGCGATCGAATAGCGCGGATCGTCGGAATCGATGGCGAGGCTGCGCACGGAACCGACGGGAATGCCGTTGAAGCGGACCGGCGAGCCGACGCTGAGGCCGTTCGCCGAGCCCGGGATGCGGATGGCGAGCGGCGCCATCTCGCCGCTGCGGCCGTATTGCGACATCCAGTAGACGAATCCGAAGGCGGCCGCGATGACCAGCAGCGTGAAGAAGCCGACGATTGCGTAGTTGGCCTTGGTCTCCATGGTTCTCTCAGTCCACCCGCATTCGTCGAAGACGCGCACCCTGCGCCGCCCCGACAATCTCTACATCCTACAGCCGGGAATCGGTCCCCGGACCCGTCAATTCAACCGTACCCTGCCCCTCACGTCCAGCCGCCCCGTCAGTTTCGGACGATGGACCGCGCGCGCTTGCCCCTGAAATAGGACTGCACCCAGGGATCGTCAAAGGCCAGCATGTCCTCGATGGTGCCTTCCACCAGCACCCGCTTCTTGCCGAGGACCGCGATCCGGTCGCAGACGGAGAACAGGCTGTCCAGGTCGTGGGTCACCATATAGACCGTCAGCCCCAGGGTGTCTCGTAACTTGGCGATCAATTCATCGAATTCGGCAGCACCGATCGGATCAAGGCCCGATGTCGGCTCGTCCAGGAAGACGAGGTCGGGATCGAGGGCCAGCGCGCGAGCAAGGGCGGCGCGCTTGATCATGCCGCCGGAAAGCTCGGAGGGAAACTTCTCGGCCGCCTCGGGCGCAAGACCGACCAGTTCGATCTTGAGCCGGGCCAGATCGTCCATCATCGCCTGCGGCAGGTCGAGATATTCGCGCATCGGCACCTGGATGTTCTCCAGAACCGTCAGCGAGGAGAACAGCGCACCCTGCTGGAACAGCACGCCGAGCCGCATGTCCAGCGCCAGGCGCTCGGCCTCGCTCGCCTGGTCGAAATCGGCGCCGAGGATGTGGATCGTCCCGCCGCGGCGCGGCAAAAGCCGAAGCACCGTGCGCATCAGCACCGACTTGCCGGCACCCGAGGCGCCGACGAAACCGAGGATCTCGCCCCGATAGATATCGAGGTTCAACTTGTCGAGCACCAGATGGTCGCCGAAGCCGACGGTCAGGTCCTTGACCGACAGGATGACTTCCCGGTCCGTCCCGGCTTCCTCCTTGCCGGCGCCTGTGCCCGTAACCCCGCTCTCGTCCACGCCTGCCCCGCCCATCAGAAATCGATCGCCGCATAGAACATGGCAAAGAGGCCGTCCATCAGGATCACCACGAAGATCGACTTCACCACCGAAGCTGTGACGTGCAGGCCGAGCGATTCGGCGCTGCCGCCGACCTTCAGCCCTTCCACCGAGGCGACGATGCCGATCACCAGCGCCATGAACGGCGCCTTGATCATTCCCGACACGATCGTCGATATGTCGATCGCCTCGCGCAGCCGCGACAGGAACGTGTCGTAGGTGATGCCCGAATAGGCATTGGCCACCACCGCAGCCCCGAGCAGGGCGGCGAAATTGGCGATGATGGTCAGGAGCGGCAGGGCGATCGTCAGCGCCACCAGCCGCGGGAACACCAGCACGCCGACCGGCGACAGCCCCATGACCTTCAGCGCGTCGATCTCCTCGCGCATCTTCATCGAGCCGATCTCGGCCGTGATTGCGCTGCCCGACCGGCCGGCGATCATGATCGCGGTCAGGAGCACGCCGATCTCGCGCAACTGCAGGATGCCGACGAGGTCGACCACGAACACCTCGGCACCGAAATAGCGCAACTGGAAGGCGCCCTGCTGGGCGATGATCGCGCCGATCAGAAACGACATCAGAACGATGATCGGCACCGCCCTGACGCCCATCCGGTCGATCTGGTTGATGATCGCCGCCGGCGAGACGCCGCTGCGGCGGCCAAGCTTCAGCTGTGCCCCGCGGACCGCCGAGCCGAGGATGAACATCGACGCGACCAGATCACCCCAGATCTCCACAACGTTGCGGCCGATCGGCGTGAAGAAGCGGACGAACAGGCTCTGGGGGGCGCGCTCCGGCTCCGGCTCCGAAATTTCGGCGGGCAGTGCATTGATCAGGTCGGAAAACCGCCCCTGCGGATCGACGAGATCCACCTGCGCGCCCTTCTCCTGCCGCTCGCCGATCGCCTGGCGGATGAGCCAGGCCCCGGCCGTATCCATGCCCTCGATCCCGCTGAGGTCGATCTGGAGCGCCTGGTTGGAATTGCCCGCCTGGAGCTGATCGAGCCTGCGCTTCGCGCTGACGGCCGTCTGCGCCCGCCACGCGCCCGTGAGCCGCCAGACCGAGCCGTGTTGCGGATCGTCTGCGACCTCGATTTCTGCGGAGGGGATGGCCGAAGGCTTCAATGCTCTTGCTTCTTCCCGGGCGATGTAACCAATGATGTCCTGAACCGTCGATCGCGACTCATACCGGCTCGACCGTCATCTGTCACCGCCGGAAGCCGGAACACAACCACGCCGATCGCGAATTTGCGAGGAAACCGAAAGATATGCGCCGACAACTCGCCTCTTCCACCGAGCGTTTCCCGATTGCCGGCAGCTTCACGATTTCGCGCGGCTCCAAGACCGAAGCCGTCGTCGTCACCTGCAGGCTCACGGCGGACGGATACACCGGCCAGGGCGAATGCGTGCCCTACCCGCGCTACGGCGAATCGGTCGAAAGCGTGCTCGCCGAGATCGAGGCGGCGCGCCCGGCGATCGAGGCCGGGCTGTCACGCGAGGAACTCGGCCGCACCATGCGTGCCGGCGCCGCCCGCAACGCCGTCGACTGCGCGCTGTGGGACCTGGAGGCGAAGCGCGCCGGCGAGCCGGCCTGGACGCGGATCAATGACGCCGAACCGCAACCGCAGGTCACGGCCTATACGATCTCGCTCGGCGAGCCTGAGGCGATGGCGGCGCAGACGGCGCAGCACGCCCATCGCGCGCTTCTGAAGGTCAAGGTCGGCACGGCGGACGACACCTCGCGTATCCGCGCCGTCCGTGCCGCGGCGCCGGCGTCGCGGATCATCCTCGACGCCAATGAGGGCTGGGCCGAGGAAACGCTCGCCCGCCACCTGGCAATCTGCGCCGAATGCGACATCGCCCTCGTCGAGCAGCCGCTTCCCGCCGGCAATGACGAAGCGCTGCGCCACGTCGAGCGCAAGGTCCTCGTCTGCGCCGACGAGAGCGTGCATCTCAGCGCCGATCTCGCTGCCCTTGCCGATCGCTACGACGCCATCAACATCAAGCTCGACAAGGCCGGCGGCCTGACGGAGGCGCTGGCCCTGCGCGACGAGGCCCGCCGCCTCGGCCTGAAGGTCATGGTCGGCTGCATGGTCGGCTCGTCCCTGGCCATGGCGCCCGCGGTCCTCCTCGCGCAGGGTGCGGATTTCGTCGATCTCGACGGGCCGCTGCTGCTTGCGCGCGACCGGGAACCGGCGCTGCGCTACGAAGGCTCGCTGGTGTTCCCGCCGAAGGCCAGCCTCTGGGGCTGAAGCGCCCGCGCCAGCACCGTCAGCGACAGTCCGAGCGCCGCCACCACCGACATCGCATGGAAGCCGTCGACCCCGTACCAGGAGAACAGGGTGCCGGACAGAAACGTGGTCAGCGCCATCAGGATGCCGTTGTAGAAGAAATAAAGCCCCTGCGTGGAGGCCTCCCGCTCCTCGGCGACGCGCTCGACGATCCGCCCCTGCACCCCGACATGAACGCTCGCATAGGTCAGCGCATGCAGGCATTGCAGCGCGACATATCCCGAAAACCCCGAAGCATGCGGAAAGACGATCCAGCGGAAGACCGCGACCGAACTGCCGAAGACGATCAGCGCCCACAGACTGAAGCGCCGCAGCAGGCGGGCGGAGAAGATGAAGAAGGCGATCTCGGCGGCCACTCCGACGCTGAAGAGCAGGCCGATCTCGGTGCCCGAATAGCCTTCCGCGCCCCAGAGGATCGCGGCGAAGGCGTAGAACATGCCGTGACTGGCATTGACCAGCGCCGCGCCGATCATCATCAGTTGCACGTCGACCTGCCTGACGGGTGCTGCCGGCGCCACCGCCAGCGCGGAGATGGGAGACGGCCGCCGGGGCTTGCCGATCCGCGGCGCGATGAAGGCGCACACGACCGTCGACACGAACCCCACGGTCATCGCCGGCAGCACCATGGCACCGCCGAAGATTCCGGAAAGCCAGCCGCCGGCCATCGTAGCAAAGATGAAGGCGAGCGAGCCCCAGAAGCGCATCCGGCTGTAGTCGAAATTCCAGCGACGGACGCCGCTGAGCGCGATCGCATCGGTGATCGGCAGGTAGGGTGCGTAGACGATGCCCTGCAGCGTATAGAGGAGCAGCACCGGCCAGAAGTGCTCCACGAACAGGAGCGCGATCGCCGTCGCGAGCGACATCAGCCCCGACCAGACCAGGACGATCGCCCGGTCGCCGATCCTGTCGGCGATCATGCCGGCGATCGGGGCTGCGATCACCCGCACCACCAGCGGCACGGCCAGAACCACCCCGATCTCCCAGTCGCTCATCGACAGCGAGTTCAGCCAGACGGGGAAGAAGGGCAATGCGATGCCGTTGACCAGCATCGGCGCGCAGAAGACGATGGCGGTCCGCAGGACGAAATGGCGCGGCGCAGCGCCGCTCCCGACCATGCCGCAAGGCGCATTCATTTCCGGAAAACCTGAACAGAGGGACGCAGCACGCCTAGCACGGCGAGGCACGTACGCCAATCCGTCAATTGACAGCGGTACGATGTCGCCGGATCACGTTTTCATTGCCCCTGTTTCCGTGCCGTGAGCGCGGCTTTCAGGCCGCCTCCGGCACGCCCTGGCCGCGCGGAAGGACCGTGATCGGCGCGGGCACCGCGGGCGATTGCCAGGTGATCAGTTCCATCGTCCCGTCCCAATGCTCCACCACCGCCGTGCAGCTTTCGACCCAGTCGCCAGTGTTGATGTAGCGAATGCCGTCGATGTCCTCGATGACGGCATGGTGGATGTGGCCGCAGACGACGCCGTCCGCCCCATGCTTGCGGGCCTCCTCGGCAACCACCTTCTGGAACGCGCCGATGAAGTTGACCGCATGCTTGACCTGCAGCTTCGCCCAGGCGGAGAACGACCAGTAGGGCAGGCCCAGCCGCCGCCGCACGGCCGCCAGCGCGATGTTGACGACGATCGCCGCGTCATAGGCCCAGTCGCCGAGATAGGCGAGCAGGCGGGCATTGCGCACCACCACGTCGAACTCGTCGCCATGCAGGACGAGATACCGCTTTCCGTCCGCCGCCTCGTGGACGATCTGCTGGGCGACCTCGATGCCGCCGAAATGCACGCCGGGGAAGTCGCGCAGGAATTCGTCGTGATTGCCGGGCACGTAGATGATGCGCGTGCCCTTGCGGGCCTTGCGCAGGAGCTTCTGGACGACGTCGTTGCAGCTCTGCGGCCAGTACCAGCTGCGTTTCAGCCGCCAGCCATCGACGATGTCGCCGACGAGGATGATCGTCGCTGCCTCGTGATGGCGCAGGAAGTCGAGCAGGAAGTCGGCTTTCGCGGCCTTCGAGCCGAGATGCACGTCCGACAGGAACAGGGTCCGGACGCGCCGGACATTCGCTTCTGGGGCGTGGGCGTTCATGGTCGTCTACTCCGGCGATCGAGCTTCGGTCTGGGTGCCTTTCGCGCTAGCTCAAAACCAGACTCGTGTTTCAGGGGAATGACAGGGCCTGTTTACAATCGGATCGCCCCGCGTGCCGCGTCCGGGCCACCCCGGCATTTGGCGGTTGCATGCACCGGCAATTGAGGCTTTATGACTACGGCAAACTTCACGGCGCGTCGCATCCGTGCCAGAAGGCCACATCGACTGGAATCGGGCAGGAAGAAAATGACGACTGGCGACAAACCGAAAGCGAAACCCACGCCTGCGAGCGGCGACATCGACCAGCAGGCCCTGTTCTTCCATCGTCATCCCCGCCCCGGCAAGCTGGAGATCCAGCCGACCAAGCCGCTCGGCAACCAGCGCGACCTGGCGCTTGCATACTCGCCGGGTGTCGCCGCCCCCTGCCTCGCCATCCGCGACAATCCCGAGACGGCCGCCGACTACACCGCCCGCGCCAACCTCGTCGCGGTCATCTCCAACGGCACCGCCGTCCTCGGCCTCGGCAATATCGGCCCGCTCGCCTCCAAGCCGGTCATGGAAGGCAAGGCGGTGCTGTTCAAGAAATTCGCCGGCATCGACGTGTTCGACATCGAGATCGACGCGGCGGGCGTCGGCGAGATGGTCAACGTCATCTCGGCGCTGGAGCCGACCTTCGGCGGCATCAACCTCGAGGACATCAAGGCGCCGGAGTGTTTCGAGGTCGAGCGCCAGTTGCGCGAGAAGATGGACATTCCCGTCTTCCACGACGACCAGCACGGCACTGCGATCATCGTGGCCGCCGCGATCCTGAACGGCCTGGAACTCGCCGGCAAGGACATCGCCAAGGCGAAGATCGTCGCCTCGGGCGCCGGCGCTGCAGCCCTCGCCTGCCTGAACCTGCTCGTTACCCTCGGCGCCAGGCCCGAGAACATCTGGGTCCACGACATCGAAGGCCTCGTCTACAAGGGCCGCGAGGCGTTGATGGACCAGTGGAAGGCCGTCTACGCGCAGGAGACCGACAAGCGCGCCCTCGCCGACACGATCGACGACGCCGACGTATTCCTCGGTCTGTCCGCCGCCGGCGTGCTCAAGCCCGAACTCCTGGCCCGCATGGCCGAAAAGCCGCTGATCATGGCGCTGGCCAATCCGAACCCGGAAATCATGCCGGAAGAGGCGCGTGCGGCCCGTCCCGATGCGATGATCTGCACCGGCCGCTCCGACTTCCCCAACCAGGTCAACAACGTCCTCTGCTTCCCCTACATCTTCCGCGGCGCGCTCGATTGCGGCGCCCGGACGATCAACGAGGAGATGAAGATGGCGGCGGTGCGTGCGATCGCGGCGCTGGCCCGCGAGGAAGTCTCCGACGTCGCCGCGCGCGCCTATTCCGGCGAGACGCCGGTGTTCGGCCCGAACTACCTGATCCCCTCGCCCTTCGACCAGCGGCTGATCCTCAGGATCGCGCCGGCCGTCGCCCGCGCGGCCGCCGAAAGCGGCGTCGCCACCCGCCCGATCGCCGATTTCGACGCCTATCTCGACCAGCTCAACCGCTTCGTCTGGCGCTCCGGCTTCATCATGAAGCCGATCTTCGTCGCCGCCAGGAATGCCGAGAAGAAGCGCGTGATCTTCGCCGAGGGCGAGGACGAGCGCGTGCTGCGGGCAGCCCAGGTCCTGCTCGAGGAAGGCACCGCCAGGCCGATCCTGATCGGCCGCCCGCAGATCATCGAGACCCGCCTGAAGCGCTACGGCCTGCGCATCCGCCCGGGCAGCGAATTCGAGGTGATCAACCCCGAGGACGACCCGCGCTACCGCGACTACGTCGACGACTACTTCAAGCTGGTCGGCCGCCAGGGCGTGATCCCGGAAGCCGCGCGCACCATCGTGCGTACCAACCAGACCGTGATCGGGGCGCTCGCCGTACGCCGCGGCGAGGCCGATGCGCTGATCTGCGGCGTCGAGGGACGCTATGCCAGGCACCTGCGCGACGTCCGCCAGATCATCGGCCTGCGCGAGGGCGTGACCGATTTCTCCGCGCTCAGCCTGCTGATCTCCCAGCGCGGCGCCACCTTCTTCACCGACACCTACGTCAGCTTCGACCCGACCGCCGAGGAAGTGGCGCAGATGACGGTGATGGCCGCCAAGGAAATCCGCCGCTTCGGCATCACCCCGCGCGCAGCACTGGTCTCCCATTCCAACTTCGGCTCGCGCGATTCCGTCAGCGCCTTCAAGATGCGCCAGGCGATGGCGATTGTCCGCGAACAGGCGCCGGACCTGGAAGCGGACGGCGAGATGCACGGCGATTCGGCGATCTCCGAGGTGCTGCGCCAGCGCGTCATGCCGGGCAGCACGCTCACCGGCGAGGCCAACCTGCTGGTGTTCCCCAATCTAGACGCCGCCAACATCTCGCTCGGAATCCTGAAGACGATGACGGATGGCCTGCACGTCGGCCCGATCCTGCTCGGCGCCGCCATGCCCGCGCACATCCTGTCGCCGTCGGTGACGTCGCGCGGCGTCGTCAACATGGCGGCATTGGCGGTGGTCGAGGCGTCCTACCCGGCCTGAACGCCGCATCTGGCATTCATGAAAAGGCGCGTCACAAGCAGGCGCGCCTTTTGTCTTTATGACCACCACGGACGTCCATGCTCAAGAAGCAACCTGCGGCGCGGGCACCTCGGCCACGCCCGAAGCCCTGGTACGGGCCGGCTCTGTCTGCTCCCACCAGTCGGAGATGGCATCGATCAGCGGCACCAGCGCAAGGCCCGCCGGCGTCAGGTCGTATTCGACACGCAGCGGATAGCCCTCGAACGCCGTGCGCTGCACGATCCCCGCGGTTTCCAGTTTGCGCAGTTCCAGCGTCAGCATGCGGTGCGAGACCGTCGGATTGTCGCGACGCAGGTCCGCAAAACGCTTCGTGCCATCCTTCAGGTAGTAGATCAAAAGCGTCGGCCAACGGCCGCTCAGAACCTGCATGACCTCCTCGATCGGGCAGCGCGAGACGAGATCCTTCATGGCGTTCTCCGGCATGGTGACAAAAATGTGCGTAATTTACATGGGGAATGGCAGGGGATAGGTCCAGTGTCGCTGCGCAGCGTGATCGACAGAAATCACGGAGAAAGACAATGGAACCGATCCTTATCTACGGCTTCCCCGCGGGAAGCTCCATGGGCCTTGTCGCCGCGCTCGAATGGCTCGGCAAACCCTATCGCCTCTGCCGCGTCGACATGCTCGGCGAGATGCGCGATCCATCCTATGCCCGGATAAACGGCAGGCATGAGACACCGGCTCTGGTGACCGACGACGGCCGTGTCATTACCGAAACCATGGCGATCGCCCACTGGCTGGCGGCGCGCGACGAGGACCACCGCATCAGCTTCGCGCCGCGCTCGCAGGAAGCGGACCGCATGTTCCAGATGATGGCCTTCGTCAACACCGGCTTCACCGGCGCCTTCAGCCCGCTCTGGACGGCGCTGGAACTGGGCCGGCCCGACCCGGCATACGAGGCGGCCTTGCGCCGCTTCGGCCGGGAGGCGGTGCTGCAGCGGCATGACATGCTGGAGGCGATGATCGGCGAGACGCCATACCTCGTCGGCGACCGGCCGACGCTCGCCGATGGCCTGTTCGTCGGCGTTGCCCGGTGGCTTGAGGTCCATCAGGCGGCATCGCCGGATCGCTGGCCGAAAATCGCAGCCCTCCGACGCCGGCTCGAGGACGATCCCGCCGTCCGCTACGCACTTGCACTGGAGAACGGCGAAGCGGCGGAAGGCTCAGGCGCCTGCCAAGGCCATGTGCCGCTGGGGGAAGTCATCGACCGTTACGGACGCTGAGCAAACGGCCACGGCCCTTGCCGTCGTCGTGGCGCCCTGCCCGACCCGACCCGGGCGAGGCAGGGCAGCCATCCTCAGCCGACTACCTCTTCCACGGCCCGTACCCGGATCTTGCCGATGCTGCGCTTGTCGAGCGAGACGATCTCGAAATCCAGCCCGTCGGCCAAACCGTCTCGCCGGCGACGGGCAGATGGCCGAGTTGCGTCATCACGTCGCCGCCAAGCGTGGAATATCGGTTCGCCTCGTCGACGAGATCGTGGCCGATCGCGCTGCTGAACTGTCGGATGTCGATGAAACCGTCGGCGAGCCAGCTGCCGTCATCCTGCTCTTCGAGCATCGCAGCCTCTTCCCCGATATCGGGAAATTCACCCGCGATCGCCTCGAGCACGTCGGTCGGGGTGGCAATGCCTTCGAGAGCGCCGTGCTCGTCGACGATCATCGCCATCTGGACCGGCGAACGGCGAAGCTGCTCCATCACCCGCAATACGTCCGTGGTTTCGTGCACGATGACCGGCTGCCGGGCGACGCGCGCCCAGTCGATCGCCTTGCCGTCGATCTGCGCATCGAGCAGTTCCCTGGTGATCGCGACGCCCACGAACTCATCGACCGTATCGCGCGCCAGGATGACCCGGCTGTGCGTCAACTTCCGGATCGCAGCATTCAGCTCTTCCGGATCGTCATTGAGGTCGAGCCATTCCACCTCGTTGCGCGGCGACATGATGGAGCTGACCGGGCGGTCGCTGAGGTCCAGCACGCCGCGGATCATCTCCTTCTCCTCCGGCTTGAACAGCGCGCCCTGGGCCGACTGTTCGGCCATCACGTCGGCAGCCTCGCCGAGCGTCTCCTCCCCGACCCGGCCGCCGAGCAGCCGGAGCACGGCTTCGGACGTGCGCTCCCGCAGGTCCCCCGTCGTGATGCGCTTCTCGCGATTGTGGCGGCCGATCTGGTTGGCGGCTTCGATCAGGACAGAGAAGCCGATCGCCGCGTAAAGGTAGCCCTTCGGGATATGAAACCCGAAACCCTCGACCACGAGGCTGAAACCGATCATCAGCAGGAAGCCCAGGCAGAGGATGACGACCGTCGGATGCTTGGACACGAAGGCCATCAGCGGCCTGGAGGCCAGCATCATCACCGCCATCGCCACGCAGACGGCGGTGACCATGACCCAGAGATTGTTGACCATGCCGACGGCGGTAATCACGCTGTCCAGCGAAAAGACCGCATCCAGCACGACGATCTGGACGATTACCTGCCAGAAGACGGCGTGGGCGATCTTGCCGTTTTTGGGCTTGTGCGCGCCTTCCAGCCGCTCGTGCAGTTCCATCGTGCCCTTTGCCAGCAGGAACACGCCGCCGAGGATCAGGATGATGTCACGCCCCGAGAACGACAGGCCGCCGGCACTGAAGAGCGGCTGGGTCAGCGTCACGATCCAGGAGATCGAAAACAGCAGCACGATGCGCATGGCGAGCGCCAGCGAAAGCCCCACCAGCCTTGCGGTGTTTCGCTGATGCGGCGGCAGCTTGTCGGCGAGAATCGCGATGAAGACGAGATTGTCGATGCCGAGGACGACCTCGAGCACGATGAGGGTAACGAGGCCGATCCAAATGTTGGGATCTGCGAGGAATTCCATGATGAGACCTGTCAGAGAATAACGGGGAAACGCCGAAAACCCCGGACGGAAGATCCAGGGCGAGCGGCGCATCTAGGAGAATGAATTGAACTGTATTTCCGCTGGCATCGCAGGAACGATGCCAGCCCGGATCGGTATCGACTTTCGCTGGTACTGTCGCCTTCGTCAGGCATCGGCGTGTTTGCTTCCGGTCCGGTCAGAAAATTCTATCGGCCGCGCTGATAGCACAACGGCGCCGTATGGAAAAGCGCACGCCCCTCTCCCGTTGAATTTTCCCGATGAACAAAATTTGATGACCGGTCGCAGTGCACGTGTTCCGTGCCGGCAGCCGCGCCCCGCAACTGCGCCTGTCAGCCGCCCGGCTGCTTCAGCCGCTTCGACCACTCGCCGGCCTTGCCGAGGCCGGCCTTGACCCAGGGCGAGCCCTTGAGGCCGAGCTTGCCGCGCAGGCCCATGGCGCCGATGATCAGGCGGTTCATCTGCGACTTGATGACGGGCAGCGAGGCGACGTGCAGGCCGGTAAACGGCAGGAACGGGTTGCGGCGCAGCGAACCGTAGATCTCGATGCGCGTCGTCTGCTTGTAGCTCGGGCAGCGGGCGTGGAAGCCGTGGGTGTCGGCGACGATCAGCGTATTGGCCTTCACCACCATCTTCACCGGCTGGCTGTAGCCGAGCGCGGTCAGTTCGTGCGGCATGATGCGCAGCGAGCCGCGGGCAGAATACTTGTTCTCGATCGTATCGGCGCTTTCGCTGATGCGCTGCTCCCAGAGAAGCCGCTGCGGCGTGATCTTGTGCGAACCGGGCACGTAGGAGAACGGCCCATCCTCCTCGCCGACGTCCTTCAAAAACAACCAGGCCTTCGCGGTCGGCTGGAAGGTGTCGCTGTGGAGCGCGGTCTGCGGGTCGGCGGACGCTTCCTTCGACGGCGTCGAGGCGAGCGCCATCACCACCTGCACCACCAGCAGCGGCTGGCCGTCGCTGGAGGAGACGTAGCGCAGAAGATTGGTCATGCGCGGGTCGTTGCGCGCCGCCTTGAAGCCCGGCAGGCGTTCCACGTCGCTGTCGTCGATCAGCGCGCGCCGCGTGACCGTCGTTCCCTGCAGCATGTCGTAACGGTCGAAGTCGCTGTTTTCCAGCTCCGACGTCACCTGCGCGAACACCTCCGGCGGCAGGAAGTTCTCGATCTTCACGAAGCCGTTCTCGTCGTATTCGCGCCGCTGTTCGGCCGTCACCAGCCGCGCCAGCGACTTGCGCCGCCAGTCGGCCATGTCCATGGCGATCGACACCCGCTTGGCATGGAGGCCCATCCTGTTCAGGGTCTTGCTGCCGATGATCGGGTTGTCCGCGAAGGACTTGGCCCCCGAGGCGAGCTGAAGCGCATAGAACGGACTGAGCAGAACGGAGGAAAGGCGCATGCGGGAACCTATGGTGCTTTCGACGGAATGGCGGCGCCGGAAGGCGGGCGAAATGACCCGCCCCAGGGCCGCCGCAGCCAGCAATTTGCTACACCATGGGCACGGCGATAGCAATTCCGGTGCATAAAACATGAAAGACAAATTCAACTATAATTGACGTTAATCACTTTTCGACGAGCACATTGCTCATTCGCCCCTCGAAGCTATGATCGATAGCGGGTTTGCCCGGCAGGAGCGCCGAGCTGCGGCGGAACGTCCGATTGCCGTCCGCCGCCGGAACCGAGGGACCGATTCGGCGTTACCCGAGCCGCGAGAGGAAACGCGACAGGAGTTGACGACGTGCCGTGGGGATGGGGGAAAGTGGCGTTTCGGGCTGTTGCGACGGCCCTGCCGATTGCCTTGGCGATCGCCTTGCCGCACGCGCAGGCCCGAGCCCAGACGGCGGAACAGTCCCCGACGGCCGCGATCTGCGGCGATCTCCGGTCACAGCTTGCAAGCCTGCCGCGCGCGATCGACAGCGCAGAGCAGGTACGCAGCTATTCGAGCGCGATCGCCCGGCAGAACATGGAGCTTCGCCGGGCGAGAGGCGACCTTCGCCGGCTCGGCTGCAGCAACGGCAGCGTCACCGTCTTCGGCGGCCAGAACGCCGGTGCCTGTGCCTCGATCATCTCCACGATCGACCAGATGGACCGCAACCTCCAGGTCCTGATGAAGAAGCGCAACGAGATGTCGTTTGTCGGCGGCGATCCGGCCGAGCGCAGCCGTATTCTGGCTGAACTGTCGGAGAACGGCTGCGGGCAGGCCGTCGCGCTCGAGGCGTCCACGGAGGCCGGTTTGGCCCTGGAGGGCGGCGACCTTTCGGAGGCCGACGATCCGTATGCGGCGATGCCGACGACGTTCGGCAACTGGGGCGCAGCGCCGCAGGAGGGTCCCTTGCGGACGGTGTGCGTGCGCACCTGCGACGGCGGCTTCTTCCCGATATCGTCCGCCGCCACCCCGCTCGACTTCCGCCGCGACCAGCGGACCTGCTCGATGATGTGCCCGCAGACGGAGACGGAACTCTTCTACCAGCCGCTGCAGTCGCCGGGCAGCGGCGACATGATCTCGACGCTGACCGGCCGGCCCTATTCCGCCCTGCCGAATGCCTATGCCTACCAGAGCCGCGACCGGTCCGCCGACAAGGCCTGCGGCTGCGACCTTGCGGGCTACCACCGCAGGATGGCCGGTGCCGGCGGCGGCAACGTGCCCGAAGCGACCGCCGGCGCGGCGCCGGGCACGACCCGAAAGAACGTCGGGTCGGTCACGACGATCCGCATGCATCCCGTCACAAGCGCCACGGCCTCCGAGAAGGTGGTCATCGAGCGGCCCTACGATCCGGTAAAGGACAAGGTGCGGATGGTCGGGCCGAGCTTCCTGCCCGACGACCAGCCGGCGCTGGACCTGCGCAATCCCGCCGGGACGAACTGAACCGCCGATCCGCTGCCGGTGTCAGCGCCGCTGCCCCCACCGGTCGGCGAACACCAGATCCTCGAGCGGCAGCCGCTGCCGCCAGCCTTTCACCGCCAGTTCCGGCTCCTCGTAGAGCGCGTCGACGAAGCCGAGGCACAGCCAGGCGACGATCTCGATCCGCTCGGGAATGCCGAGAAGCGCGCGGATATCGGCATCGTGGAAGATGCTGACCCATCCGACGCCGACGCCCTCCGCCCGCGCCGCAAGCCACAGGTTCTGCACCGCGCAGACCGTCGAGTAGACGTCCATGCGCGGATTGTGCGTGCGCCCGAGAACGACGCTGCCGGCCCGGTCGGGATCGCAGGTGACGCAGAGACTGACCGGCGCCTTGAGGATCCCCTCGAGCTTCAGCGTGCGGTAGCGTTCCTGCCGCTCGCCGGAAAAGAGCATGGCGGCCTCCTCGTTGGCACGCTGGAACGCCAGGTGCGCACCGGCGCGCACCTGCGGGTCGCGGATGACGATGAAACTCCAGGGCTGCATGAAGCCGACCGACGGCGCGTTGTGGGCAGCCCCGAGCAGGCGCTCCAGCAGATCGTCCGGCAGGGGATCGGCGAGAAACTGGTCGCGCACGTCGCGACGCGTCTCGATGGCGCGGTAGACGGCCGCCCGTTCGGCCGGCGTGAATGGCTGGACGGGAACTGGCTCGTCCCGCTTGAACGGTCGCATCGTCAACTCCCCAACAATGCTTGCGACCCCTCCGCCGTCCGCGCGGACAGGTCCATTGCGCCAGGCCGGTCTTCTGACTTCGGTTCGTCCGGCCGGGCCCGCCTTCCCGGTCTTTCGACCAGTGGCGATCTGGCGAGGGTCCCTCCCTCGCGGCCTTGCCGTCCCCGTCACAGCGTTGGGCACGTTCCGGCTTCAGGACACGGACGTCGTCCGCAGCCCCACCGGATTCCCGATTCTCCCCGGCTCTCTCGCGGGGCACCTGGCAGATACATTTGCACACGCCGCAGGCCGCGACGCAAGGGCTGCGAGCGACGGAACGACGGCGTGTGCCGGACAGTGCCGCGGGAGCGTTCATAGGAGACGTTCGTGGGGACGCTCGTTCAGGCGGCCTCGATGTCCGAAGCCGCATCGGTGGCGCGGGCCACGCCGTACTGGGCGCGATTGCGGCCGGCGTTCTTCGCCGCATAGAGGGCCGCGTCGGCGGCGAGCATGATCGCATGCGGCGTCCGGCCGTGTTCGGGAAAGGCGCCGATGCCGGCGCTGCCGCCGAGCTGGAGCAACTGCCCCTCGAAGGGTACGGGGACCTGCGCGTCGCGCACGAAGCTCTCCGCAAGCGGAAGGGTGTCCTCCCGGTCGGCGATATCAGGCAGCAGGACGGCGAACTCGTCGCCGCCGAGACGCGCGACGACGCCGCGGTCGCCAATCCGGGCCATGAACCGGGCGGCCATGACCCGCAGCACCTCGTCGCCGGCCGCGTGGCCGTGACGGTCGTTGACCGCCTTGAACCGGTCAAGGTCGATGGCGATGATCGAGAACGGCCTCTGCCCCTTCGCGGAAAGGTCGTTGACCGTGAGGTCGAACCCGGAACGGCTGAGCACCCCGGTCAGCGCGTCGTGGCGGGCCAGATGGGCGTTCTTCGCCTCGCTGCGCTCGAGCGCGCGCACGAGCGAGGAGAACTTGAGCGCGCCGAAACCCATCACCACGACGAAGATCGCAATCAGCGCGGCGATGTGCGGCACCGCCATGGTCCAGACGAACGATCCCGGGCGGTTGGGGTGCCAGGAGGCCACCATCGGGTTATAGGCATCGCCGCCCACGCCGGTCGTCAGCAGGTTGTCGTCGTCGGTCGTGATCGGCGAGAAGCCGAGGCCGGTGAGCCCCAGGCGCCGCTCCGAATCCGCCAGCATGGCGGCCGTGATCGGCTTCACGGTGATCATCAGGACCGGACTCCGGCGATCGTCGGGAATGAACAGCCGCCGCGGCACCACCGCCTGCACCACGACGATGCTCATCACCCGCTCGATCACGCGCATGCCCGTGGCGCTGATCTGCGGCACGCCGCCATGGCTGGCGCTGGCGTTGGACATCGACTTCGCCACGATCCAGCCGTCGCGGGTACGACGCAAGGCGGCGTAGTAGTTCTCCGTGGCCCGCTTCACGAGGTCGCTCATCCAGTAGCGGACGCCGTCGGCCTCCTCGCCCGGCACGACGATCCCGTTGTGCATGGCAAGGACCGTCTCTCCCGACGGCCGTGCGAAGACGAGCCAGGAAAAGCCGGACTCGCGCCACAGCCAGTCCCTCAGGTCGCGCCGGATGAAGTCCTCGCCGAGCCGCCCGTTTGCCAGTTCGTCGAAACTCTTGTCCCAGACCGACAAGCCGCTCTGGTAGAGCACCACCTGTTCGATCTGGTTGCGGAACTCGCTCTTGACCAGGGTCTTTTCGGTTTCGGCGACGAAATCGTTCGCCTGGCGGATGGAATAGTCGAGGACCAGGAAATTGGCGCTGGCGAACAGGAGGACGATCACCGCCGATGCGATGCCGATCCCCAGTCTGACACCCCCCCGGGGCGTGGCCGGAACGCCGGCCCCTGCATTCGCCATGTCGATCCCCATTGACAGGCTAGCGGCCGTTCGCCGCGTTGTTCTTGGCAGGGACGTTATTGCGCAAGCAGGAATATTCACTTAACCGGACTGGTATCCAAACAATTAACCCGTGCAAATCTGGGGATATTCCAGGCCGAAAAGACCGTGCGGCGGCTGCACGCAAAGACGGAAACCTACGGCGCGTAGCGGACGAAGGCGAACTGCGATCCGTCGGGCGACCAGTTGGGGACGTTCATCGTCCCCTGCCCGCCAAAGAGCTCGAACAGGACCCGGTCGTTGCGCCCGTCCGCATCCATCATCCGGATCCGGACCTGATGGTCGCGCGGGTGATCGAAGACATCGCCGTCGTAGGACAGCACCAGCAGGGCGCGTCCGTCGGGCGTCGGATGGGCGAACCAGTCGCCGAAGGGGCTGTCGGTGATCCGGGCAAACTCCGTCCCGTCCGGCCGGATCCGCCAGATCTGCATGCGCCCGCTGCGGCTCGAATTGAAGTAGATCCAGCCGTCGCAGGACCAGTCCGGCCCGTCGTTGCGTCCCTCGCCGAAGGTCAGCCGCATCTCCTCGCCGCCCTCGACGGGGATCGTGTAGATGTCGAAGACGTCGTCGCGGATGCCGCAGTAGCAGACCCTGCTGCCGTCCGGCGACCAGCCGTGCCAGTAGGACGACTGCCGCGGCGTCACCAGCCGCGGCGTGCCGCCGTCCGCAGGCAGGATGTAGATCGCCGCACGGCCGAACTCGGTCTTGTCGGTGACGGCGAGCCACTGCCCGTCCGGCGAGAGCCCGTGGTCGTTGTTGCACCGGACGGCAAAGCCCGTGTCGATGCGCGAAGGCGCACCGCCGTCGAGCGGCAGGCGATAGACCAGTCCGTCGCCGTTGATGACCAGAGAGCGTCCGTCGCGCGCAAAGTTCGGCGCCTCCACGAGCTGCCCGGTCTGCCAGACCACGCGGGCCTGCCCGCTTGCAACGTCGTAGATCTCGACCGAACTGCGCATGCTTGCCCCTATCGGTCGCGGAAACGGTTGGTGATCGGGTAGCGCCGGTCGCGGCCGAAGTTCTTCTTGGTGATCTTCACGCCCGGCGCCGATTGCCGGCGCTTGTATTCGGCGATGTAGAGCAGGTGCTCGATGCGGTGCACGGTCGCCTCGTCATGGCCGCGCGCGACGATCTCCTCCGTCCCCATTTCGTTCTCGACCAGGCATTCCAGGATATCGTCCAGCACCGGATAGGGCGGCAGCGAATCCTGGTCGGTCTGGTTCGGCCGCAACTCGGCCGAAGGCGCCTTGTCGATGATGTTGCGCGGAATCACCTCGCCCGAAGGCCCGAGCGCGCCCGGCGGCACTGTCGTGTTCCGCCAGCGCGACAGCGCATAGACCTGCATCTTGTAGAGGTCCTTGATCGGATTGAAGCCGCCGTTCATATCGCCGTAGAGGGTAGCGTAGCCGACCGACATTTCCGACTTGTTGCCCGTGGTGACCACCATCGAGCCGAACTTGTTGGAGATCGCCATCAGGATCGTGCCGCGCGTGCGGCTCTGGAGGTTCTCTTCGGTGATGCCGGCTTCGGTGCCTTCGAACATGTCCGAGAGCGCGTCGAGGAAACCGGTCACCGGCGCCTCGATCGGCACGATGTCGTAGCGGCAGCCGAGCGCCTTGGCGCAGGCGGCGGCATCCTTCAGCGATTCCTCGGAGGTATAGCGGTAGGGCAGCATCACGCAGCGCACGCGCTCCTCGCCGAGCGCATCGACGGCGATCGCCGCGCAGATCGCCGAATCGATACCGCCGGAAAGGCCGAGAACCACGTTCTTGAACCCGTTCTTGTTGACGTAGTCGCGAAAGCCCAGAACGCAGGCGCGGTAGTCCGCCTCCTCGCGCTCCGGGATCTTCGACATCGGGCCGCCGTCGCAGAACCAGTCGCCGTCCGCGTTCTTCTTCCAGGTGACGAGCGCGATCGTCTCCTCGAACTGGCTCATCTGGAAGGCCAGCGTCTTGTCGGCATTGAGCCCGAAACTCGCGCCGTCGAAGACCAGTTCGTCCTGGCCGCCGAGTTGGTTGGCGAAGACGAGCGGCAGGCCGGTCTCGATCACCTGCTTCAGCGCCACCTGGTGGCGCACGTCGACCTTGCCGCGATAGTAGGGCGAACCGTTCGGCACCAGCAGGATCTCCGCTCCGCTCTCGGCCAGCGTCTCGCAGACGCCGAGGTCGTTCCAGATCTCCTCGCAGATGGGAATGCCGAGCCTGACGCCGCGGAAATTGACCGGGCCCGGCATGGCGCCCTCGACGAAGACGCGCTTCTCGTCGAACTCGCCATAGTTCGGAAGATCCAGCTTGTCGCGATAGACGAGGATCCGCCCGCCGTCGAGGACGGCCACGGAATTGTGCCGCCCCGCCTCGCCCTGCCGGGGAAAGCCGACGACGACGCCCGGCCCGCCATCGGCGGTATCCTCGGCAAGCGTCTCGACCGCCTTCTGGCACGCCTTCAGGAAGGCCGGTTTCAGCACCAGGTCCTCCGGCGGATAGCCGGAAATGAAGAGCTCCGTCAGAAGCAGGAGGTCCGCCCCCTGCGCAGCGGCATCCGCCCGGGCCGCGCGCGCCTTGGCGAGGTTGCCGGCAACATCGCCCACCGTCGGGTTGAGCTGGCCGACCGCAATTCGAAGCGTGGTCCTGTCGCTTTGTCCGTTCATGTCGATCCTCGATCCGCATCGTCCGAAGTTCATTCGGGCAAGGCTGTTCTTTAGATGATGACGGGCGGTTTGAAAATGAAGGGATTTTCGATTTGCCGCGCGCGGACGGCGACCGCGTCCAGAGGGGCCTCGCGGCGTGCCCGCCCGGGGCGGCTATCCCCACACAACGGGCATTCATCCCCTGTTCAAGATCACAACGATATGACAATTGAGCGAAAGTTTTATGACATTTCGGAGTAGCGCGTGAGAACCTCAGCCCCGGCCGTTTCGGTGACAGCAGTGCAAGAGACGGTCGTTTCCGAGGTCGCGGACGCGCGCCGCCTTGCGATTGCAGCGACCGCCGTCCGCTCGGTCGCGCTGACCTTCGTCTTCGCCTTCGTCACCGTTGCCGCCGTCGAACTGATCACGCGCCAGTCCACCGGCGCCACGTTCACCTTCCTCACCACCCTGGCGCAGCCGGGCTGGACCACCTGCGGCCTGTTCTTCCTGGCGCTCCTGGCGCTCGACGGCCTGATCGGCCGCCAGCACAAGGCGATCCTGATCCTCGGGCCGCTCGCCATCCTGCTGGCGCTGACCTCCGAGCAGAAGCAGATCTTCCTGACCGACCCGCTCTATCCGACGGACCTCCTGTTCGGCCGCCAGATCATGGAACTGATGCCGGCGCTGGTCCGCGACCGGCCCTGGACCGCCGTCGGGATCGTCATCGGGGCGATCGCGGCGGCCGGCGCCCTGATCTCCCTGTGGGTCTTCGCCTGGAAGCGTTTCCGACAGCTGACCCTGACGCAGCGCGCCCTCAGGCTGGCGCTCGCCGTTCCGCTGCTGGCCGGTTTCGGCTCCATCCTCGACTACAACCAGTATTCCCCGGTGCGCGACCGCCTGCAGGTCTTCCCGATCATGTGGGACCAGACCGAGAACTACCGCCACAACGGCTTCATGCTCGCCTTCGCCATCAACGTGCCGATGGCGAACGTGAAGGCGCCCGCCGGCTATTCCGCCGATGCGATCGACCACATCAACCAGGAACCGCTGCCGGCCGGTACCAGCCACCGCGGCAAGCCGGACGTCATCGTGGTGATGAGCGAATCGCTCTGGGATCCGACCCGGCTGTCCAACGTCAAGCTCAGCCCCGATCCGATGCCGCTCATCCGCAAGAGCGAATCCGGGGCGATCTTCTCGCCGGAATTCGGCGGCCTGACGGCGAATGTCGAGTTCGAGGCGCTGACCGGTTTCTCGAACGCCTTCCTGCCGACCGGCAGCATTCCTTACCAGCAGTATGTGCGCGACCCGATCCCCTCGCTTGCGACCTTCTTCCGCGGCGAGGGCTACACGGCCCGCGCGATCCACCCCTTCGCCGGCTGGTTCTGGAACCGCACCTCCGTCTACAAGTCCTTCGGCTTCGAGACCTTCAAGACCGAAGAGACGATGCCGCCCATGACCAAGCGCGGGATCTTCGCCTCCGACGAGGACCTGACCCGGGAGATCATCCGCCAGGCCGATGCCCAGCAGGACCCGTTCTTCTTCTTCACCGTCACCCTGCAAGGCCATGGCCCCTACGAGGCCAACCGCTACGCGAAGAACACGATCAAGGTCGAAGGCAGCCTTCCCTATGCCGACAACCAGATCCTTTCGACCTATGCGCAGGGCGTCAAGGAAGCCGACGACAGCCTGAAGATGCTGATGGACTGGGCGAAGAACCGCGACCGCGAGACGATCATCGTGGTCTTCGGCGACCACCTCCCGCCGCTCAACACGGTCTACACCTCCACCGGTTACATGAACAACATCACGGCCGAGCGCCGCGGCCCGGTCGAGCAGATGAAGCGCGAGCACGAGACGCCGCTCGTCGTCTGGTCGAACAAGACCGGCGTCAGGGAGGAGATCGGCACGATCAGCCCTGCGCTGCTGCCCTATCACATCCTCAAGGAAGCCGGTTACGAGCATCCCTACTACACCGGCTTCCTCGGCCGGGTGCAGGAGCGCTACGACATAATCGACCGCTACCAGCTGATCCGCAGCGACGGCAACGCCACGACCGACTGGTCGCGCAAAAAGACCATCGACCCGCTGGTCCGCGACTACCGCTTCCTGCAGCACGACATCATGTTCGGCAAGCGCCGCGGCCTGGACCGCTTCTTCCCCGCCCACGCCGGCGTGGTCGGCGCCGCAAGCTGACCGGCATCGGCACGGCCGCTGAACCGCCCTCCCTTTTTGCCGGAACAGGCCGGCAGTGCTGAGAGGACGTGACAGCGAGAACGGGACAGCACGTGCCGTCTCCCCAGGCCGCTGGCAGAACCTTGTTCCAGTCGTCCTATCCTTCGCACCGACCGCATAGTGTGCGTCATGCCAGACGAGATCCGGACTCCAGTGCGCGCAAGTCCTTGCGTGAGGAAGAGATCTTTTGCGCCGCAGACGCGGCACTGCCGGCCCCCGGATCAAATCCGGGGTGACGGAAGGAAGAGGAAGTGCCGAAGGAACGGGTGGGCTGACAAACGGAAAAGGGCGGCCTGAGCCGCCCTTCCCTCTCGAATATTCAGACCGTTCAGTTCGCCGCGACCAGTCCGACGATCAGGCCGGTCGCGGCGCTGATCAGCAGGAACTGGTTGTCGACCCGTACCCACTGCTCGCCGCGGCGCGGCGCATGCAGGTGGTGGCGACGGTAGTCGCGGGCGTTGATGATCTGCCGCCGTTCGGCGCGCGACAGCTTGTTGCCCTTCGCCCAATGACGCTTGCGGACGACCGTCCGCTTCTCGACCACCACCTTCTTATGCACCACGCGCTTGTCGACATGGTGATGCTGGGCCGGATACCGGTTGTCACGGGCCTCCGCCACCGAGAAAGACGTGGCGAGAACCGAGGTCGCGATCAGGGCTGCAAAGAGCTTTTTCATGGGTGTCTCCTTTCGTCTGGACACCCCCTTGATACGGCTCGGCCGATGAACGGAAACTGAAAATAAGATTAAACTTATGTAATGTAATCAGCCGTTTACGAGCAGAAAATAGAGTAGAGAACAAACATGATACCTACCCGTTGGCCGCCCCGCCCCGATACGTGAAGCGCTCGAAATCGGCGACTTGCGCGCGACCGGACGTGTCGAAGGCGAACATGCCGGCAAAGGCACCGGTGAAGGACCCGTGCTCGCCGCGCCCGCCCTCGTCCGATACCACGCCCGCATCCAGCACCGGACCGATCTCGTTCCAGCCGCCATCGTCGGCCTGCCGCCAGAAGAACTGCAGATCGTTTCCCCGCACGTCCATCGAGAGCGCGACGGCACCCTCGCCGACCGGCACGCCGCCGGCGAGAGGAAACACCAGCCGCCCGTTCACATGGTCGCCCGGGCAGGACAGGATGGTCAGGACGCGCCCGAGGGTCTCATGCAGCGTCAGCCCGAGCGCATGAAACTTGTGGCGGTTGTAGTAGTGTACGAGGCCAGCGACCTGCTGGTAGCTGGCCGGCCGGAACGCCAGCACCGTCTCGGCGGAAAAATCGTGGTGTTCCTGCCGCCGGGCCACGAGCGACTGCTCGAACCAGCTGCCGATGCTCTCGCGGCCGAACAGCCGGAGGAAGCCGGGACGCTCGACAAGCGAGAACAGCCGCTCCGGCTTCGGTGTACGCAGCCACTGGAAATCGTCCGGCAGCGCGGCTTCGTCGAAGCGATAGGCGACCTCGGACGCCCGCCCGGCAGCCGGCATTGCGAACGGTGCCACAACCTCGACCTGCGGCACCGGCCCGCCACCGTCGAGATAGAGCCAGTCGTCCTCGCGCCAGACGCATTTCTGGATCGCCGTCTCTCGCCCCAGCGTACAGCGCCCCTTCGGCGGCAGCGGACGCCCGGTCAGGTGCGTGTGATAGGCCTGCCCGTCGGGCGTCTCGACATACTGGCCGTGCCCCGCCCGCTGCAGTTCCGCCTCCGGATGGTCCTTGGACGTGATCAGGTGCACGTCCGGATGCATCTCGTAGGGCCCGTCGATGCTGCGCGAACGGGCCATGGTGACGGCGTGGTCGTAGCCGGTGCCGCCCTCGGCCGTCGTCAGGTAGTACCAGCCGTTGCGCTTGAAGAGATGCGGCCCCTCGACCAGCCCGAGCGGACTTCCGGCGAAGATGTTCCTCACCGGTCCGACAAGCCGCCTTTCCGCCGGGTCCCATTCCTGCAGCAGGATGCCGTCGAAGGCGGGAGACTTCGGCATGCCGCCGTAGCTCTCCGTGCGATGGTTCCACTGCATGTTGAGGAACCACTTGCGCCCGTCATCGTCATGGAACAGCGACGGATCGAAGCCCGAGGAGTTCACGTACACCGGATCGGACCATTCCGCATCGATCGTCGGCGCCGTGACGATGTAGTTGTGCGCGTCCTTGAAGTTCCCGTCGAAGCGCTTGACGTCGGTGTAGACCAGCCAGAACTGTCCGTCGGCATGGGAGAGGCAGGGGGCCCAGACGCCGCAGCTGTCGGGATTGCCGCGCATGTCGAGCTGGCTCGCCCGCTCCAGCGGCCGGCGTACCAACCGCCAGTTCACCAGGTCGCGGGAATGGTGGATCTGCACGCCCGGATACCATTCGAAGGTGGAGGTGGCGATGTAATAGTCCTCGCCGACGCGGCAGATCGACGGATCCGGATTGAAGCCCGGCAGGATCGGATTGCAGATCACGTGGTTCTCCTCCCCGGCAGGCAACATGCGGCCTGCTGTACGTACATCAGAAATGTCTTTGAAAGAGGCCGCCCGACTTGTTCCGGGCGGCCTCTCGCTTCCGTCAGACCAGTTCGGCCGAGCGCGCCCACAGATTGATGTCCGCCTCGCGGGCGTAGGTGTCGATTTCCCCCAACTCCTCGGCGGTGAAGTCGGGCCGGTCCAGCGCCCTGACGCAATCGACGATCTGCGCGGCGCGGCTGGCTCCGATCAGCGCCGAGGTGATCCGGCCGCCACGCAGCACCCAGGCGATCGCCATCTGCGCCAGCGTCTGGCCGCGACGCTCGGCGATCGCGTTCAGCTTGCGGATGTTCTCGATCGTCTCCGGCCGGATGAAGTCCTTCTTCAGGAAATGGTTCTGCGCCGCCCGGCTGTCGCCGGGGATGCCGGACAGGTACTTCGTCGTCAGCATGCCCTGCGCCAAAGGCGAGAACACGATCGAGCCGATGCCGAGTTCGTCCAGCGTATCCACGAGCCCGTCCGTCTCGATCCAGCGGTTGAGCATCGAATAGCTCGGCTGGTGGATCAGGCAGGGCGTGCCGAGCGCCTTCAGGATCGCCGCCGCCTCGCGCGTGCGCTGCGAATTGTAGGACGAGATGCCGACATAGAGCGCGCGCCCCGAGCGGACGATATGGTCGAGCGCGGCGCAGGTCTCCTCGAGTGGCGTCTCCGGATCGAAGCGGTGCGAATAGAAGATGTCGACATAGTCGAGCCCCATCCGCTTCAGGCTCTGGTCGCAGGAGGCGATCAGGTACTTGCGGCTGCCCCACTCGCCATAGGGCCCGGGCCACATGTCGTAGCCGGCCTTCGACGAGATGACCAGTTCGTCGCGATAGCCCGCGAAGTCGGTGCGCAGGATCTCGCCGAAGGCGGTTTCCGCCGAACCCGGCGGCGGCCCGTAATTGTTGGCGAGATCGAAGTGGGTGATGCCGAGGTCGAAGGCGGTGCGGCACATCTCGACCTTGCGCTCGTGCGGCGTGTCGCCGCCGAAATTGTGCCACAGGCCGAGCGAGATCGCCGGCAGCTTCAGGCCGGAGCGTCCGAGGCGGTTGTATTTCATGGTCTCGTAGCGGTTTTCCGCGGGCTGCCAGGCCATGGCTGTCCTCCATTTCATGTCTTGGGCGGGAATGGATACTCCCGCCCGTGTCGTTCCCGCAAGATGCAGACTTGGCAGCCCGGCTATTCCGCCGCCGCTTCGACGGCCGGCGCGGCGATATCGTCGCGAAGGAGCGCACGCGCCTCCTCGATGCCGAGCGCTTCCGGCTGGGTGCAGGTGGTGACGATGTCGATCGCCCGCCCCTCCTCCGCAGAGCGCAGGATCGCCGTCAGCACGTCGATCGTATGCAGCGAACGGTCGAGCGAGCAGCGATAGTCGCGCCCGGTCGCGACCGCCGCCATCATGTCGGCAAGTCCGATACCGCGGTAGTTCGCCTGCACGCCCCAGTCGAAGGTATAGTTCTTCGCCGTCAGCGGATGATCCCAGACCTCGACCGCCTTCGGCTCGCGGTCCATGCCCGCAACCTCGACCGCGCCCCCGAAGAAATTCGGATCCGGCACGAAGATCGCACCCTCGGTGCCGTAGAGCTCCATGTTCTGGTGGCGGTGCGCCCACACGTCCCAGCTGCTCATCAGGGAGATCTGCGCACCGTTCTCGAATTCGAGCACCGCATGGATGTTCGTCGCAACGATCACCGGCACCTTCTCGCCGGCACGCGGACCGTTGCCGATCGTCCGCTCCTCCCGCGCCTTGTTGGCGAGCGCCACCACGCGTTTGACCGGTCCGACGAGGTTGACGAGGTTGTTGACGTAGTAGGGTCCCATGTCGAGGATCGGCCCGCCGCCCGGTGCGAAGAAGAAGTCGGGGTTCGGGTGCCAGCTCTCCATGCCCGGGCCGAGCACATGCGCCGTACCCGACATGATCTTGCCGATGCTGCCGCTGTCGATCAGGTAGCGGGCAAACTGATGGGAGCCGCCGAGATAGGTATCCGGCGCCGATCCCACCTTCAGGCCTTTTGCCTCGGCGATGCGGCGCAGGTCCTCGCCCTGCTCCAGCGTCAGCACGAAGGGCTTCTCCGAATAGACGTGCTTGCCCGCCTCCAGCGCGCGCCGGGAGACCGGATAGTGCGCTTCCGGCACCGTCAGGTTCACGACGACGTCGACGGCGGGGTTCGACAGGAGATCGTCGATTTCCTGCGCGGCCACGCCGAATTCCTCCGACCGGGCCTTCGACGCCGCCGGATTGATGTCGGCGCAGGCGACGAGCCTCAGGTTCCGGTAGAGCGGGATCAGCTTGAAATAGGCACCGGAGATGTTCCCGCAGCCGATGATGCCGACGCCGTACTCTTCCGTCCCGTGTTGCTGGGTCCCGGATTGTTGGGTCCCGGATTGTTGGGTCATGGTGTCCATCCTCAGAATGCCTTGATCGTTGCGATGGACCGTTCGGCGAGCCGCTTCAGGTCCTTCGGATTGTCGTGCTCGACGATGAAGTACCGCGCCGTGGTTCCCGCCAGCACCTTCATCAGTTCGCCCCAGGGCAGCGTGCCGTGGCCGACATCCGCCCATCCGTCCTCTTCCGCGTTCTCGCCCGCCGGTGCGATGTCCTTGACGTGGACGGACGTGATCCGGTCGGCATATTTCCTGATCCACGCCACCGGATCGGCGCCGCCGCGAACGATCCAGGCGATGTCGGCCTCCCAGGAGAGGTCCGGCCCGCCGGCGAAGATGTGGTCCTGCGGAAAGCTGCCGTCCGGCAGCGCGACGAACTCGAAATCGTGGTTGTGCCAGCCGAAATCGAGCCCTGCCTTGCGGTAGGGCACCGACGCCTTCTGCAGCCGCTCGCCGAAGGCGCGCCAGCCCTTCGCCTCGCTCGGGCGATCCTCCGGCATCAGATAGGGGCAGTAGATCGCCTTGATGCCGAGCGTGCGGGCGATTTCCAGCACCCGTTCGGGCTCGTTCTCCAGCATGTCGATGCCGAAATGGGCGGTCGGCATGGCGAGCCCGTTCCGGTCGAGCTCGGCCTTGGTCGAGGCGATCGCGGCGCTGTCGAGCGCGGCGTAGAGCGCGCCGTATCCCTCCACCTGGCTGTAGCCCGCCTGCGAGACGAGGCGGAACACGTCCGAGAAGGGCTGGAAATTGCGGGCGCTATAGAGCTGGAAGCTGACTTTCTGCACTGGGTTTGCTCCTGGGAATGGCACGCGGGGACGCGGCACAGGTTGAAGTCTAGCCGTCCGAACCGGACTGGCAGGAATGAAGATCCAAGGCGTGGAAGGCGGGTCTCTCGCCGGCCGCAAGCGGCTGCGCGGGCGAAAAGGCCAGCCGTTTCTCCTCGCCTGCGAGAAGATCGAAGGCATTGTCGGACCAGCGCCCTGCAACGTTTGCCTCGACCATCACATGAAGGGCGAGCCCCTGCGCGGAGACCGTGACGTCGAAGGTTCCGTCCACGCCCGGCGCGGCGGTGAGCGCCAGGCCGGACGGTACAAGGTCGAGCGCCTTGTAGGGCACCGGCGAATGGTGTCCGCTGCCGCTCATGCCGTTCGATGCCTGGAACGACCAGAACAGCACCGCGTCCTGAGGTATGTCGCTCGCATCGATCGAAAGAAGCGTCTCCGCCCGGTCGGGCCCGCAGGTCCCCGAAACGGTCCGGAAGGCGCTCGCCTCTCCGGAAAGGCTGACCAGCCGGCTTACGAACGACACCTCGACCGCCTCTGCCGTGTCATTCACCACCGAGACATCGATGCGCTTGCCGTCCTTCGACGGGATGGCGGCGACGGCCACCGGCTGGAAGAAGCGGCGCGCCATGTAGTGCATCGCCTTCCATCCCCCGCCGTGGTCGAGGCTCGACCAGGAGGCGACCGGCCAGGTGTCGTTGAGTTGCCAGTAGAGCGTGCCCATGCAATGGGGCTTGAGCGAGCGCCAGTATTCGACCGCGGTGCGGATCGCGAGCCCCTGCTGGATCTGGCTCAGATAGACGAAGCCCGGAAAATCCTTCGGGAACCGGAAGCTGCGGAACATGGTCGCCGCGATCCGCTCGTTGCCGCCGGCGTTCTTCTGGTGCCACTCCATCACCGGCGAGGCGATGTTGAGGTCGCCATCTGCGGCAAACGTCCGGATCGCCGGCATCGACGTGTAGGACTGGAACCCGAACTCCGAGCAGAAGCGCGGCCGGACGCTGCGATAGTCCTCGAACGGCTTGTTCTCGTGCCAGACAGACCAGTAGTGCATGTCGCCCGAACCATCGGCATGCCAGGCGTCGCCGAAATCGATAGGGCCCGAGGCCGGGCTCGACGGCCACCAGGTCGCGCCGGGCGCGGCCTTCTTCAGCGCCAGCTCGATCGTGCGGTTCAGCCGGTCGTAGGAGACGAGGTAGCGGTCGCGGTCCCTGCGCGAGACGTCGAACCAGCCAAGCGCGCCGACGAGCTCGTTGTCGCCGCACCAGAGCACGATCGAAGGATGCGACGACAGCCGGCGCACCTGGTAGTCGACCTCGGCGGCCACGTTGTCGAGGAATTCCGGCGTCGAGGGATAGAGGTTGCAGGCGAACATGAAGTCCTGCCAGACCATCAGCCCCATCTCGTCGCAGAGATCGTAGAACCAGTCGGGCTCGTAGAAGCCGCCCCCCCAGACGCGGATCATGTTCATGTTGGCATCGACGGCCGATTGCAGCAGGTCGCGCACGCCCTCGCGGGTGACGCGGGAAAAGAGCGCGTCCGCAGGGATCCAGTTGGCGCCGCGGCAGAAGACCTCGCGGCCGTTGATCCGCAGGGCGAAACGGCTCCCCGCCTCGTCCCGGTCGGTCAGGTGCTCGGCCTGGCGGAAGCCGACGGTGCGCGACACCGTCTCCGTCGGCGTCTCCACCGTGACGCGCGACAATGGCTGCCCGCCGCTGCCGGCCGGCCACCAGAGGTCCGGATCGTCGACGTGGAAGAGGTGCGTCAGCACCGTCTCGCCGGCATTGACGCCGATGTCGAGCCGTACCCGCTCGCCGTCGAGCGAAAAATGCACCGGCAGGATGCCGGGCTCCTCGGCATGGAAGGTGGCGGTGACGTAAAGATCGACCGAACCATCGGCATGGTGGAACTGCCGGGTGGTCACGTGCTCGATGCGCGCGATCTCCAGCCTGCGCAGCACGATCGGCTCGTAGATGCCGAGCGGGGCGATGGCGAGGTTCCAGTCCCAGCCGAAATGGCATTGCGGCTTGCGCAGCATATTGCCGTTGGCGATCGGCGAATTGCCTTCGTGCCAGGGCACGAAGAAGGGCTGTTCCGCCTGCCGGGCCGCCGCTGCCGCCACCGCCGAGTGGATGACGACGCGGACGTGGTTCTCGCCGGCCTTCAGCGCCTCGGTCACGTCGGGCCGGTAGCGGCGGAAGCAGTTGTCGGTATCCTGCACCAGAACGCCGTTCATATAGACGGAAGCCACCGTGTCGATGCTGCCGATGTCGAGATACCAGCCTGCCTCCAGCATCTCCGGCTGCACCAGGAAGGTCCGCTCCATCGCCCAGTCGGCCTCCGCCACCCAGCGCGCCTCCAGCTCGTTGCGTCCGACATAGGGGTCGGCGACGATCCCGGCGGCCATCAGCGCCGAATGCACGTCGCCGGGCACGGCAATCGCAGCCGCATGCTCGCCCGCAACCGTCGAGAGCCGCCAAGTGCCGGAGAGGTCGATGGATGTGATGTCAGGTCTTACGGTCATCGGTTCGGTCTCAAGAATCTTGTTTTCCTGCGGAAGTCCGCCCCCCTCTGCCCTGCCGGGCATCTCCCCCTCACGGGGGGAGATCGGACTGTGGCACTGCCTCGCCACGCGTCGATAATGAGAAGGAGCGGTGATCGCGCGCCTCTCGCGATCTCCCCCCTTGAGGGGGAGATGCCCGGCAGGGCAGAGGGGGGGTAATTCTCCCCCTCAGATCCGCTCCTCCGTCGCAGCGTCGAACAGCGAGGCGAGCGTCATGTCGAACGTCAGTCGCACTTTCGTGCCCGGGCTGAAGCGGCGCGCGCCGGCGGTCCGCACGGCCATCGTATGCCCCGCATGCTTCAGCCACAGGAGGTTGTCCGCCCCCATCGGCTCCTCGATGTCGACCACGGCCTCGTGCAGTTCTCCGCCCGCTGCCGCCTCGTCCACCGCCACATGCTCCGGCCGCACGCCGAGGACCACCTTGCGGCCGGGCACAAGCGCCTCGCCGGCCTTGTACCCGTGAAGCGAGAACGTGACGCCGCCGGCCGCGAAAACGGGCTTGCCGTCCGCGCCGGCGGCGATCTCGCCCTTCAGGAAGTTCATCGACGGCGAGCCGATGAAGCCTGCGACGAACATGTTGTCGGGCGCGTTGTAGATCGTGTTCGGATCGGCGAGCTGCTGGATGACGCCGCCCTTCATGATCGCGATGCGGTCGGCGAGCGTCAGCGCCTCGATCTGGTCGTGCGTCACATAGATCATGGTGTTCTTCAGCGACTGGTGCAGCCGCTTGATCTCGACGCGCAGCTCCGAGCGCAGCTTGGCGTCGAGGTTGGAGAGCGGCTCGTCGAACAGGAACACGTCGACGTCGCGCACCAGCGCCCGCCCGATCGCCACGCGCTGCCGCTGGCCGCCGGAAAGCTCCGAGGGTTTGCGTTTCAGCAGCGGTGCGATCTGCAGGATCTCGGCGGCGCGCGCCACCCGCTTGTCGATCTCGCCCTGCGGCATCTTCGCCACCTTCAGGCCGAAGGACAGGTTCTTCTCCACCGTCATCTGCGGATAGAGCGCATAGGACTGGAACACCATGCCGATGCCACGGTCCTTCGGCTCGTCCCAGGTGACGTTGCGGCCGTTGATGAAGATCTGCCCGTCGGTGATGTCGAGCAGCCCGGCGATGCAGTTGAGCAGGGTCGACTTGCCACAGCCCGACGAGCCGAGCAGCACCAGGAACTCGCCCTCCTGGATATCGAGATTGAGCTGGTCGAGGACGGTGACCTGGCCGAAGCTCAGTCTCAGGTCTTTCACGGAAACGCTGGTCATGCGCTTAGCCTTTCACGGCGCCGGCGGCGATGCCGCGGACGAACAGCCGGCCGGAGACGAAGTAGACGAGGAGCGGAACGGCGCCCGTCAGGATCGTCGCGGCCATGTTGACGTTGTATTCCTTCACTCCCTGGACGGAGTTGACGATGTTGTTGAGCTGCACCGTCATCGGGTAGTATTCCGGCCTTGTGAACACGACCCCGAACAGGAAGTCGTTCCAGATGCCGGTGACCTGCAGGATCATCGCCACGACGAAGATCGGCAGCGACATCGGCACCATGATCTTGAAGTAGATCCCCCAGAACCCGGCGCCATCGACGCGCGCTGCCTTGAACAATTCCTCCGGCAAGCCGGCGAAATAGTTGCGGAACAGAAGCGTCAGGATCGGCATGCCGAAGATCGTGTGCACGATGACGAGGCCGGAGAGCGAGCCGTAAAGCCCGATTTCGCGCAGCACGATCACGATCGGATACAGCATCACCTGGTAGGGGATGAAGGCGCCGACGATCAGGATCGTGAAGAAGATGTCGGCGCCCTTGAATCGCCAGTTGGACAGCGCATAGCCGTTGATCGAGGCGACAGCGATCGAGATGATCGTCGACGGCACGGTGATCATCACCGAATTCCAGAAGCCGCGCGACAGCCCGTCGCAGTTCAGCCCCGTGCAGGCGCTCGACCAGGCCTTCACCCAGGGCTCGAAGGTGATCTCCAGCGGCGGCGAGAAGATGTTGCCGACGCGGATCTCCGGCATGCCCTTCAGCGAGGTGACGATCATCACGTAGAGCGGCAGTAGATAGTAGGCCGCAGCCACGAACAGCGTGCCGTAGACGACGATGGTGCGGGTCGACACCAGCCGGCGGGGCTTCGCGCCCCTCGGCCCGGCCTCCCACGCGGCGGGCATTTCCGACAGGTGAGCGGTCTTCTTCAGTTGGCCACGATCAGACACGCTTGCGCCCTCCCGAAAATTCCAGATAGGCCCAGGGCACGATGATGATCGCAACCGTGATCAGCATCATGGTGGAGGCGGCAAAGCCCTGGCCGAGGTTCTGCGCCTGGAACATGTAGTCGTAGACGTATTTCGCCGGCACCTCCGAGGCGATGCCCGGCCCGCCGCTGGTCTGGGCGACGACGAGGTCGTAGACGCGGACGATGCCGCTGGCGATGATGACAAGCGTAGTGACAAAGACTGGCCGCATCATCGGGATGACGACGAAGAGATAGGTCTTCCACATCGGGATCCCGTCCACCCGCGACGCCTTCCAGATGTCCTCGTCGATGCCGCGCAGTCCGGCCAGCATCAGGCACATGACGAGCCCGGTCCCCTGCCAGAGTGCGGCGATCAGGATGCCGTAGATGACGATGCTGGAATTATAGAGCGGATCGAAGGAGAAGCCGGCCCAGCCCATGGCGCGCACCACCGACTGGACGCCGTGCTCGGGGTTCAGCAGCCATTGCCAGACGAGCCCGGTGACGATGAAGGACAGCGCGAAAGGATAGAGGAAGATCGTCCGGAACGTGTTCTCGAAGCGGATCTTCTGGTCCATCAGCGCGGCCAGCACAAAGCCGATCACCATGCTGAAGATCAGCGAGAAGATGCCGTAGATCGCGAGATTCTCGATCGACACGAGCCAGCGGGGCGCCGCCCACAGGCGCTCGTACTGGTCGAGGCCGACGAACTTGAGGCGCGGCAGGAGCTTCGAGCTCGTGAACGAATAGAGCACCGTCCAGAGCGTCCCGCCGAGAAAGACGACGACGGCGGTCAGCATCATCGGGATGGATGCGATCTTGGCACTGAGGTTGCGCGTCAGGCGGCCCGGCCGCCCGGGATGCGCGCGAGTGGTCGCTCGACCCGTCGCTTGTCCCGTCATGGGTGTCTCCTCTCCGGTCCTGCCTCTCTTCGCCGCGGCACGGCAGCGTTGCCGTGGCGCCCGCCCCCGCCCGCGCCCGGCGCCGGCGCGGGCCGGGCGC